>NZ_JFCH01000051.1 GCF_000738175.1 Corynebacterium jeikeium
AGGGTGGCGGTGAGCCCCAGACGGCGGCGAGACTGCAGGTCGGAGGTCATGCGGAACACCGGGGCAGGCAGCAGGTGAACCTCGTCGTAAATGATTAAGCCCCAGTCGCGGGAGTCGAACAGCTCCAGCGCCCGGTATTCGCCCTTCGACTTGCGCGTGACCACTTGGTAGGTGGCGATGGTCACGGGGCGGATCTCCTTCTTCTCTCCGGAGTATTCGCCGATTTCATCCTCCGTCAGGGAGGTGCGGCGCACTAGCTCGTCCTTCCACTGCCTGCCCGCGACGGTGTTCGTCACCAGGATCAGGGTGGTGGCCTTTGCCTTGGCCATCGAGGCCGCGCCGACCATCGTCTTTCCCGCACCACACGGCAGCACTACCACGCCCGAGCCGCCTTCCCAGAAGCTATCGGCCGCCATCTCCTGGTAGTCGCGCAGCTGCCATTCTTCGTGTTCCTGCGACAGCTCGATGGGGTGCGCCTCGCCGTCGACGTATCCCGCCAGGTCCTCTGCAGGCCAGCCGACCTTCAGCAGTTCCTGCTTGAGCCTGCCGCGCTCGGAAGGGTGCACAACGATCGAGTCCTCGTCGATCTCTGCGCCCAACATGGGCTTGATCTTTTTGTGACGCCGGATCTCCGTCAACACAGCCCTGTCCGTCGTCTCTAGCACGAGCCCGTGCGCTGGGTGCTTGATGAGCTTCAGCCGCCCGTAGCGATCCATCGTGTCGGCAATGTCGATGAGCAGCGGCTGCGGGACGGGGAACCGCGAGTAGGTTTCCAGCACGTCCATGATCTGCTCCGCGTCGTGCCCTGCCGCGCGGGCGTTCCACAGCGCCAGCGGGGTGATGCGGTAGGTGTGCACGTGCTCCGGCGCGCGCTCCAGCTCCGCGAACGGTGCCAGCGCGGTGCGCGCCTCCTGCGCCTGTTCGTGGTCGATTTCCAGCAGCACGGTCTTATCCGACTGCACAATGAGCGGTCCGTTTCCAATGCCCACGCTGTGTGTCACTTCCTTTTTGTTTATCGACGCCACCGCGACGGTGTTGCTCAAGCCAAAGACATCATTTTACGCTGCAGTGGTGCGAACTCGTGCTCCACTATGCTGAGACCCATGATTGCTCAGACGGGAAATCTGCGCCAATGGCAGTATTTCGTGGCTTTAGCGGAGACCGGTAGTTTTACAGCGGCGGCAGCGCGACTGGGAGTGAGTCAGCCGCCTGTCTCCAATGCCATTAAGCGCTTAGAAGCTGGTGTAGGTACACCGCTATTTATCCGAGGGGCGGGGGAAGTGAAACTAACCGAGGCAGGGTTGACCTTGCTTCCATATGCCCGGGTGATTAATCGCGATCTTCAGACTATGCATTCGATGATTGACGGTATCCGAAGTGGTGCGCAAAGCGGGTTTCGTTTGGCCATCAGTAGTGCGCTTCCAAGCGAGATAGGATCGCGTATTGCAGCAAAGGCACAGCAGCATGATGGAGTAGTTTTGTCGTCACTGCCTTCTGTTGAGATTCTTGCCCGTGTTGAAGAAGGCGCTATTCATGCGGGGCTTGTTCAAGCTCCGGTTCCCTTGGGTACTCACCGCAGTGCGAGGCAGTTTTCTCTGTCACGTGATCTAGTGGTGCCGCCGGGGTATTCAAGGTTGGATAAGACCTTGTCTCAATTGAATCTGCTGGTGGAGAACCTGAATGACAATTCAAGTGCAGCCAGTGGTTTGGCGAGAGAGCTATTTCGGTCGGGTGTGTCTTGCGAAATTAATGATTCAGAGGATGCTCTAGGTAGGGGCTTATTGATTGGAAGAGGGGAGGGGATGTCTTTGGTATTTCGCGGTTTTCACCAGTTTGACAATGCTATTGAGCTTCCTTCCCGTTTCGATTTTTCCGTGGATGTAGTGGTTCGCCGAGGTGGGATGGACAATGGCGCCGAGGCCATGGCGGTCGCCGAAAGAATTTGTCGAAGGATTAACCAATGACTGCACGGATGGAGATGGCCCTGGAAAACGTGTTGATGCGGTCGGGGTGTGAGGGATGGTGGTGTGCATCGCGACTGCACGATGGGGTGACTATCGGACGCAAACAAGACGAGAAAATTACGGTGGCATCCTTATATAAAATCCGGCTCCTCCACCTCACTTTGGAAGCGATTCAACGAGGTGATCTGGATCCTCGTCTTCGTGTTGACGTTGCACCGTCCAAAGGAACTTACGAAGGGTATGGGTTCGCTGCCTTTGATGACGCAGTGAACGTGAGTCTCCGAGACTTAATGAAACAAGTCGCATCGGTGTCAGATAACGTGGCCGCCCACGAGATTTTGCGTCTACTGCCTGCGTGGGCTCGAGAAGCATTTCTTAAACGGTTTCCACCTCATTATGACTTGCAAGATCGGAATAGCTTAGTGACGGCGGAGAAACAATTGCGTCAATATGTTCAATCCCAAGGGGGGAGAAGTACAGATATAGCGTTTTCTGCAGTCTCTTCGTTGGCGGAAATAACTAATGACTTGGAACAGGTTTGGAAAGACGATAGTGCAGCGGTACGTCGATCTATGTGTGAACTCTTGGGGTTGCAGGTGTGGCGTCACCGTGTTCCTTCAGGCTTTCCTCCAAGCGGCGTTGATATCTATGGAAAAACGGGCACTGTAGGACTTCTCCATGGTGAAGCTTCGATTATCCAGGTTGAGGGCGAGGAGCCCATTGTGGTGTCCATCATGCTGAAACAGGTGGTGCCAGAACAAGCAATGAGTACTCACGATGGTGCTATTGGCGAAGTGGCTAGACTGCTCGTGGACGCTCTTCGTTAGAATTTCTGCCACTTGAATACACACTTCTACCATCGCCTATATGTGAATGAAATGAGACAATTGCATTATGTGATATTGGTGGCATCCAATGCGTCTCACTTAACGTCACTCCCATGATGACTAAGCACAATCGTTTCCGTCAGTCGGTGATTGCACTCTGTTCGCTCTCCGCAGTGATGTTGAGCAGCTGTTCAGCTCTACCGTGGGAATCAGACTCAGACGTATTTCTCAAAGCTTTCAACGCGGGAGATGACAGCAAGGCTGCACGGTATCTGGATCATCCAGACCCGGAGCGCGCCCTTCATGAATTTCGGCAGTCACTTCATGGTGTGAAGGTCAACATCGAAAAATCTGATATTTCCAATGGAAAGCAGAATACTCATGTGACTTGGTCCAAAGATGGTGTGGAGTTGGAGAGCAATGGTCGGCTCGTCCTTAGTGGACAGGATGGTAAGCCTCAATGGTTGCCTTCGATCTTCGAAGCTCAGTTGAGCGATGATTCCGCACTCTTTTTTGCTGAAGATAAACAGTACGATCTTCCAATTAAAGATCGCTTGGGCAATGAATATATGACCTGGACGAAAGTTATTCAGGTACGAGGTCGCAAAGACATAGCCTCTAGAGCGCAGGAATTGGCCCAGATTTTTGCACCAGTGTCTCCCACAACGACTAAGGAGTGGATCGAGCAGACCTTGGGAGAGTCTCAGGATGAAGACACCGTGCTCCTCACTTTGAGGCAGGAAGAATTCCGGAAGATACAAGAGCAACTTAGGACCTTTGAGGGAATTTCCACTGTGGAGCAGGGGCGTCTCTTAAGCGTGTCCAAAACTCTTAACTCTCCGCTGGATGCTGAATTGAACAAATATTGGGAGTCAGTGCTCGATGCTAATTCAGGATGGTCGATACGCGCTGAGAGTTCACAAGGTATGACGACGGTAGCCTCTGAGCCGCCTCGCCGAGTTCAGCCAATCGCAACCACTCTGGATAACACACTGCAAAGCGCAGCAAAACAAGCAGTGGACAGTGAGCAACGTGCCGCAGTTCTAGTCGTGCTCAATCCTAGAACAGGAGGTGTCCTTGCCGTTGCACAAAATGACAAGGCAAATAACCAAGGGCCAATCGCACTCACCGGGCTATTCCCACCGGGATCGACGTTCAAAACTGTGACCACAGCGGCGGCACTAGAGGCAGGGGCAGTCAGCATGGATGAGGAACTACCTTGTCCTAGCAATATCACCGTCGCTGGACGCAAGATTCCCAACGATCATGACTTCGATCTAGGTAGCGTTCGACTGGAAGAAGCTTTCGCCCAATCATGTAACACAACCCAAGCGGTCATTTCGGATCGTTTGGGAGAAGATGATCTGCAACGGACTGCTTTAGAACTCGGAATTGGCTCCGACTTCGACGTACCAGGGATGACCACACTTACTGGTTCGGTGCCGCGGACACCGGCTGGACCTCCTCGTGTGGAGGCTTCTATTGGACAGGGCGAGGTTCTAGCTAGTCCATTTGGGATTGCGCTCATGCAATCGACTGTCGCTAACGGCGGCTTGCTTGTTCCTCCACAGCTCATTCAAGGCGAACAGACAGTAGTGAATAAACAGGCAGACCAGCATGTCAGCGATACAACTATTCAAAGCCTCCGGACGATGATGAAATCAACAATTGACCACGGTTCAGCTAGGTCGTTGAGTGATCTTAGTGCACTTGGCGGAAAGACTGGTACAGCAGAAATTGATGGCAAGCTTTCCAATGGCTGGTTCGCTGGAACGACAGGGGAATTGGCGATTGCGTCCCTTGTAATCGAAGGAGATTCTTCTCAGCCAGCTGTGGAAATGGCCGGGCGTTTCCTTCGCTCGCCGGATGTTCAGAAATTCTCTGGAATTCAATAAACTTGCGTCATAACCTCTAGCACGGCACGTCCACCGCAGCGATGCGGTGGGGTTGGATCGTGAGGCTCTCCCCGGTGGATTCGAGCACCGCGGAGATGGTGGAGGGGGTCATCATCACGATGGAGATCCAGTCATGGCTGGTGGCACCCGCATAGTCCACGTAGTGCAGGCGCACCTGTGTGCCCGCGGTATAGGCGCGGCGCAGCTCGGACATGATCTCCCGCGGCGAGCGGAAGGTCCGGGTGTCCGAGGCCTTCGTGCCGTCCGCCGGGTCCACGGCGATGGCCTGGTCGTGGGCGCGGCGAAAACCCTCCACGGCGCCGTCGATCTCCGAGGCGATCTCGGTGGAGTCCCCAGTGATGTCCATGATGTTGCGCTGGGGAGTATCCACGCGAGACGGGACACGAGCCGAGTGGGGTTCGGTGGCGGAGCCCTGCTGGAATGCCCTGGTGGCGTCGTCAATCAAATACCGCAGGGACTGGGGAACGGACGAGAGACCGCCGGGGGACATGCGATCCAGGAAGGCCTCGATGTCCTTCCATGGGGCGTCATAGCGCTTCGGCCCGATCAGGCTGAATACGTCGCCTTCGCGGCCGTCCTCGCGCACCAGGGTGGCGGTGAGCCCCAGACGGCGGCGAGACTGCAGGTCGGAGGTCATGCGGAACACCGGGGCAGGCAGCAGGTGAACCTCGTCGTAAATGATTAAGCCCCAGTCGCGGGAGTCGAACAGCTCCAGCGCCCGGTATTCGCCCTTCGACTTGCGCGTGACCACTTGGTAGGTGGCGATGGTCACGGGGCGGATCTCCTTCTTCTCTCCGGAGTATTCGCCGATTTCATCCTCCGTCAGGGAGGTGCGGCGCACTAGCTCGTCCTTCCACTGCCTGCCCGCGACGGTGTTCGTCACCAGGATCAGGGTGGTGGCCTTTGCCTTGGCCATCGAGGCCGCGCCGACCATCGTCTTTCCCGCACCACACGGCAGCACTACCACGCCCGAGCCGCCTTCCCAGAAGCTATCGGCCGCCATCTCCTGGTAGTCGCGCAGCTGCCATTCTTCGTGTTCCTGCGACAGCTCGATGGGGTG
>NZ_JFCH01000052.1 GCF_000738175.1 Corynebacterium jeikeium
CACCCCATCGAGCTGTCGCAGGAACACGAAGAATGGCAGCTGCGCGACTACCAGGAGATGGCGGCCGATAGCTTCTGGGAAGGCGGCTCGGGCGTGGTAGTGCTGCCGTGTGGTGCGGGAAAGACGATGGTCGGCGCGGCCTCGATGGCCAAGGCAAAGGCCACCACCCTGATCCTGGTGACGAACACCGTCGCGGGCAGGCAGTGGAAGGACGAGCTAGTGCGCCGCACCTCCCTGACGGAGGATGAAATCGGCGAATACTCCGGAGAGAAGAAGGAGATCCGCCCCGTGACCATCGCCACCTACCAAGTGGTCACGCGCAAGTCGAAGGGCGAATACCGGGCGCTGGAGCTGTTCGACTCCCGCGACTGGGGCTTAATCATTTACGACGAGGTTCACCTGCTGCCTGCCCCGGTGTTCCGCATGACCTCCGACCTGCAGTCTCGCCGCCGTCTGGGGCTCACCGCCACCCTAGTGCGCGAGGACGGCCGCGAAGGCGACGTATTCAGCCTGATCGGGCCGAAGCGCTATGACGCCCCATGGAAGGACATCGAATCGCAGGGCTGGATCGCCCCGGCGGACTGCACCGAGGTGCGCGTGCAGCTAACCGAGGCCGAGCGGATGGTTTACGCCACCGCCGAGCAATCCGACAAATACCGACTGGCCGCCACCACCCCGACTAAAACGAAGGTAGTGCGCAAGATCATGGAGATGCACCCGGACGAGCCGACGCTCATCATCGGCGCGTACATCGACCAGCTGGAGGAGATCGCCGAGGAGCTGGACGTGCCCGTCATCGACGGCAAGACCGGCAACGCCAAGCGCGAGAAGCTGTACCAGCAGTTCCGCGATGGCGAACTGAAGACGCTGGTGGTTTCCAAGGTGGCGAACTTTAGCATCGACCTGCCCGGCGCGTCCGTGGCCATCCAGATCTCCGGCACGTTCGGCTCGCGGCAGGAGGAGGCTCAGCGGCTGGGCCGTATTCTGCGCCCGAAGCCGGACGGAGGCGGGGCGTTTTTCTACTCCATCGTCGCGCGTGACACACTAGACGCAGATTATGCCGCGCACCGCCAGCGTTTCCTGGCTGAGCAGGGCTACGGCTACCGCATCGTCGACTCTTTCGACCTTTAGAATCTTCTGAGACCGATCCTCTGTTTTAAGGAGCCCCATGTCCGCCGCCCAGCAACCGATGCAGGTTGACTTCCACTTCGACGTCGACGAGGAGTACGCCCGCAAGCACAACGAGTTCCTGCGCGATGCGAAGCGTATGCAGGTTTCGGCGGGCGTGCTGGCCGCCGTCCTGGCAGTGATCGTGGCCGTGCTGCTGATCACCGCGGGCTTTCAGTGGTGGGCTCTAGCGATTAGCTTCGCGCTGGGTGTGTTCGCGCTACTGTGCCTGATCCTGATTCCGGTGCTGCCGCGCAAGATGGGCACGCCGCAGCAGTACTTCGACATGTACCAGCTGGCCCCGGCGATGATCGCGGAGGTCAATGCGCGCGACATGGTGCTGCTGATGCTTGTGGACGCCTCTATCGAGCCAGCGAAGACCGTTCCCGCCCTGGCGTACCGCACGGTGACCTCTGTGCCGGGTGTTCCCCGCGAGGTCGGTGCGCGAGTGCCGTCCATGGCCGTAACCGGCTACCGGCCGACGCGCGGCCCGAAGGTGTACGAGGAGATCTCTCCCATGCCGGTGGCGTGGGGCACTGGGGATGCAAAGGTGTGGAAGCGCGCGGAGCGGGCGATCGGCACGAACCTGTGGAATCGCCTGGAGGGTCTGCTGGACCAAGTGGACAAGGCCAAGCAGGCCAACCGCAGCGTGTACATCCTGGAAGACGGCACCCAGGCTGGCACTAAGGCTGCGGGCAAGGCTGACGCCAAGAAGGCTAAGCAGGACAACAGGGACAAGCGGGATAAAAAATAACGCAGGTCACCGTTGCAACAAGTGGGTGATTGATTTCACAATGGTTGTGTAGGTCACTAAACTGGCACGCACATTGTTGAACAATCCGGCCGGAAGTGCGGCTCCCCGCACTCCCCGGCCACGCAAGGAGTCGATCGCATGTCCACCACCCGCAGTCCGCTTTCCATCGACCTGAACGCCGACCTCGGAGAAACGACCGGCGGCAACCCCGTCAGCGACGACGCCGCAATGGTAGCCATCGTCTCCAGCGCAAACGTCGCCTGCGGCTTCCACGCCGGCGATGCCCACGCGATCTCCAACACCCTGGCCGCCGCAGCGGAGAACAACGTCTCCGTCGGCGCGCACGTCGGCTACAACGACCAGGCTGGTTTCGGCCGCCGTTTCATCGACTACTCCCCCGCCGAGCTGGCAGACGAAGTTCTCTACCAGATCGGCGCCCTCAACGCGCTGGCTAAGGCGCGCGGCACGCAGGTGCGCTACGTCAAGCCCCACGGCGCGATGTACAACACGATCGTCCACAACGAGGCCCAGGCCAAGGCCGTCATCGAGGGCATCAAAGCCTTCGGGGCGGACCTACCCGTGATGCTGCTGCCCGGCGCGGTTGCCGCCAACTACGCGGAGAAGGCCGGCCTGCGCGTGATCAACGAGGTCTTCGCCGACCGCGCTTACAACCCGGACGGCACGCTGGTTTCCCGCCGCGAGAACGGTGCCGTTCTGCACGACCCGGAGGTCGTTGCCCGCCGCGTGGTGCGCATGGCCGAGGAAGGCACGATCGAAGCCATCGACGGCTCCACCATCCGCACCGCCGCCGATTCCGTGTGTGTCCACGGCGATTCCCCCGGCGCGGTCGCCATGGCAGAGCGCATCGCCGCCGAACTGCAGTCCAACAACATCACCATCGGGAGCTTCCTGTGAGCCACACCGTTTCCCCCGTCGGCACCCGCGCCGTCATCGTAGACCTACCCGACCTGGACACAGTGATGTCCTGGCACGCCTCGCTCGTAGCCAGCCCCTTGCCCGGTCAGGTCGAGGCCATCGCCGCGGCGCGCACTGTACTTGTTTGTTTTGACGCCCACACCTCCGCCATCACCGGCTTGAACACCCTGCGGGAATTCCACCCGCAGAGCTCTACGAAGGCCAACCCGCGGGAAGTCACCATCGACGTCGTCTACGACGGCGAGGATCTGGCGGATGTCGCGGAGCTGATGGGCATCTCCACCGAGGAGCTCATCACCCGCCACACCCAGCAGCAGTGGTTGGCGGCCTTCGGTGGCTTCGCCCCGGGCTTTACCTACTGCGTGCCGGCTGCAGGCGACCAGTCCTACACCTGGGATGTAGCCCGCCGCAGCTCTCCGCGCACTGCCGTTCCGGCCGGTGCGGTGGGCTTGGCCGGACAGTTCTCCGCCGTCTATCCCCGCACCTCTCCCGGCGGCTGGCAGCTGCTGGGTCACACCACGCAGCCAATGTGGGATACGAATGCTGAGCAGCCCGCGCTGCTGCAGCCGGGCGATACTGTGCGCTATCGCCAGGTACGCGAATCCATCAGCGTTGAGGCTGGCTCCGCAGAGGAGGCCACGGCCGGCGCGCGCGTGGGGGCGTCACAAGACAAGAAACCTATCGTCCCTGTCCGGCCGAGCGTAAAGGTCTTGGACGCAGGGCTGCAGACCCTGTTTCAGGACACGGGACGTGCCGGCCACGGCGACATCGGCGTGAACGGTTCCGGCGCAATCGATCGAGCGAGCGCTTGGGCGGCGAACGACGTAGTCGGCAACGCCTCGAGTGCAACTGTGCTGGAGAGCATCGGCGGCATTGAACTGGAGGCACTGGTGGATACCGCAGTGTGCGTGACCGGCGCGCGGGCGAGCGTATCGATCGGCCGGCGCACCTTCGAACTGGGTGCACCGGTGGAAGTGAAAGCTGGGCAGACGCTGAAGGTAGAACCCGTCGGCGGGGCGGGCAACGGGCTACGCAACTACGTGGCCGTGCGCGGCGGACTGTTGACGGACGAGGTTCTGGGCTCCAACTCCACCGACATCCTCTCAGGCCTGGGCCCAGAGCCCGTGGCCACCGGCGACGTGTTGAAGGCCGGGCGCCGCACCGCCCGAGCTTCCGTCGGCACCGCGACCACCAACCCCTTTGACGGCACAAACGTGCTGCGCTGTGTGGCCGGACCGCGCGACGACTGGTTCGGCAAGGCAGAGGTGCAGCGATTCACCGAGATCGAATGGACCGTGACTGGGCAGTCGAACCGTGTGGGGCTGCGGCTGGCGCTGGCGGAGAGCGCCGACGGCAGCGAGGGCACAGAAGACACAGCGCCTGAGCCTTTGCAGCGCAGCCACGACGGCGAGCTAGCAAGTGAGGGCATGGTCAGCGGCAGCATTCAGGTTCCGCCGAATGGATTGCCCGTGGTGTTCCTGGCAGACCACCCGGTAACCGGCGGCTACCCCGTGATCGCCACCGTCATCGACAAAGACCTAGACAAGGCCGGCCAGCTGGCACCGGGAGACACGGTGCGCTTCGAGCTGATCGACTTCGCACAGCAGGCAAGCGCTGGCAATGCATCGCGAGCGGGCACGCCCCAAGCTAAGTAGTACAACCCGACACAACACTTAAATACGGCCAGAACAACGACGTCAAAGACTACAAGACGACAAGACCAACAAGGAACGAACCCATGAGCCAAGAGAACTTCCCGCTACAGACCGTCCTCATCGCCAACCGCGGCGAGATCGCCATTCGCATCGCCCGCGCCGCCCGGGACCTCGGCATCCGCTCCATCGCCGTCGTCTCCGAGGCGGACGTGGACAACCTGCACGCGAAGATCGCCGACGAGGCCTACACCCTGCCCGGCAACACCGCCGCCGAGACATACATGAACATCCCGGCCCTGCTGGATATCGCCCTGCGCGCCGGCGCGGACTGCGTGCACCCCGGCTACGGCTTCCTTTCCGAGAATGCGGACTTCGCCCGCGCTGTCGCGGAGGCGGGCTTGACCTGGGTCGGCCCTGCGCCGGAAGCCATCGAGACTCTGGGCAATAAGGTTGCCGCCCGCGCCCTGGCCACTGAGGTCGGCGCCCCGCTAGCACCCGGCACCCCGGATCCGATTCCGAACTGGGAGCAGGCCCGCGATTTCGCCGACGAACACGGTATGCCCATTGCCATCAAGGCTGCATTCGGCGGCGGCGGCCGTGGCCTGAAGGTCGTGCACGACTACAACGACATCGAGGCCGCCTTCGAGTCCGCAGGTCGCGAGGCCAAGGCAGCGTTTGGCCGTGGCGAGTGCTACGTGGAGAAGTTCCTGACCAAGCCCCGCCACGTGGAGGCGCAGGTGCTGGCCGATACGCACGGCAACGTACGCGTTGTTGGCACGCGCGATTGCTCGGTGCAGCGCCGCTTCCAGAAGCTCGTCGAGGAGGCCCCGGCGCCGTTCCTGACGGATAAGCAGCGCACCGACATCATCGAGGGCTCCCGCTCCATCTGCCAGGCTGCGAACTATACGGGCGCGGGCACGGTGGAGTTCATCGTCGCCGAGGACGGCACCGTCAGCTTCCTGGAGGTCAACACCCGCGTGCAGGTCGAGCACCCGGTCACCGAGGCTGTGACGGGCGTGGACATCGTCGGTGAGCAGTTCCGCATCGCCGCCTGCCTGCCGCTGAGCTTCGATGAGGATCCGGTCAGCGACGGCCACGCCTTCGAGTTCCGCATCAACGCGGAGGACGCCGCCAATGGCTTCGTCCCCTCCCCTGGCACCGTCACCCAGTTCGAGGTTCCGACGGGCCCCGGCATCCGTGTGGACGCGGGCGTGCGTTCTGGCTCTACGATCCCCGGTTTCTACGATTCCCTGATGGCCAAGCTGATCGTCAAGGGCCCGAACCGCGAGGTTGCCCTGCGCCGCGCCCAGGCTGCCCTCGCCGAGATGCGCATCCAGGGTGTGCGCACCGTACTGCCGTTCCACAAGGACATCGTCACCCACCCCGCCTTCTGCGGCGACGATCTGCACGTCTACACCGACTGGGTGGATAAGGAGTACGAGCCGGGCATTGGCGCAGGATATGCCGGTTCTTCCCCGGAGGACGTCGAGGATGCCTACACCGAGCGCACCACTCTTACCGTGGAGATCGACGGCCGCCTGCACCGCGTGAGCCTTCCTTCTTCCTTCGGTGTTGCCGCCGCTGGTTCTTCTGGTGCGGACGCCACCTCGGCCTCCCCCGCGACCGGTTCCAGCGCGGCCGCTGGTAACTCCGGCGCGGACGCCTCGGCGGGTAGCTCCGCCGGTGGCAGCACCGACGCTAACGCCGTGGTGTGCCCGTACACCGGTGTGCTGGTGAAGTGGCAGGTCGCCGATGGCGATTCCGTGGAGGTCGGCCAGCCGATCGCCACTATCGAGGCCATGAAGATGGAATCCACGGTGGAGGCCAAGTCCGCCGGCACCATCACGCTGGCGCAGCTGAATCCGGGCGACAATGTGTCGAAGGGTGACGCACTGGGGCACATTGCGTAATAAGCTGTACTGCTATGCACTCCCAGTCGGCCATCGCGCATTCAGCTCTCCTTGACGGCATCGCCTCCGGCGCCTATCTACCGGGCGAGAAGCTCAATGAGGTGAACGTGGCCCAGTCGCTGGGGATCTCCCGCAACACTTTGCGGGAGGCTTTCGCCACCTTGGTTTCGGAGGGGCTGCTGGAGCGGATCCCCAACCGGGGTGTTTTTATCGCGGAGCCCACTCGCGAGGACTTGGCCGACATGTACGCCGCCCGCATGGTGTTAGAGCCGGGGGCTCTGTTGTGGGGCCGACGGGAAGGGCTGGACGAGTTGGATGGGATCGTCGCCAGCGCAGAAAAACTGCGGGATTCCGCCGGTTCGAACGCCAGCGAGGAGGACATCCGCGCGATTGCGGATGCGAATCAGGATTTTCACCGCGCTATTGTCGCCAGCGCTGGGTCGGCGGGGTTGAATCACTCGATGGATCGCATTTTGGCGCAGATGCGCCTGGGTTTCGCCCGCGCCAACCGGCTAAACCACCAGTTCCATGTGGAGTTCATTGCACAGAACCGCACGGTGACGGACCTAATCGCGGAGCAACGCTGGGAGTTGGCGGCTAACCAGCTGGCCGGGTTCCTGCAGCGCACGACCGATAACATCGAGCGCTACTTCGGCTAGCGTGACCCGCCCGGGGTGCGGGATCAGAGGCGCGGACTCAGGGCACCTGGTACTGCAGGTCGCGCGCGTCGGTGATCAGCATGTGCCCTGGCGCGTGGCAGATCGCAAATTCTGGCTTGGATTCCATCACCACCGATTGCGGGGTCACTCCGCAGGCCCAGAACACGGGGATCGTGCCGGCGGGGATGTCCACGGCCTCGCCGAAATCGGGGCTGTTCACGTCCTGGATGCCAATGGCCGCGGGATCGCCCACGTGCACAGGGGCGCCATGCACCGCCGGGTAGCGGGAGGTAATCCGCACTGCATCGGCTACTTGGGCGGCGGGGATGGGGCGCATGGAGACGACCATCGGGCCGGAGAACACCCCGGCGGGGTGGGTGGGGATGTTCGTGCGATACATGGGCACGTTCTTACCCTGGGCGATGTGCTCCACTGGCACGCCGTTATCCAGCAGCGCGGTCTCGAAGGTAAAGGAGCAGCCGATGATGAAGCTGACTAGATCGTCGCGCCACACGTCGCGCACGTCCGGAACCTCGCGGTCCAGCTGGCCGTTGCGGTACACGCGGTACAGCGGAATATCGCTGCGGATGTCCCCGTCTGCCAGCAGCTCGGAGGAAACCTGTCCGGCTTCCAGCACGCCGAGCAGCGGGCATGGTTTCGGGTTGCGCTGGGCAAACAGCAGGAAGTCGAATGCTTGCTCTTGGGGCAGGGTGATCAGGTTCGCCTGCGCATAACCCCGCGAGTAGCCCGAGGTGTGGGCCACAGTGCCGCCGCGGAAGATCTGACGCGCCTGCTGTGGCGAGAGCGTGCCCGGGTTCTCCTGGTGCTCCTGCTCCACAACTTCCTGTCGTGCAATGTTGTCTGGCATCTCCGCGGCTCCCTTTCCTTTCTTGGGCCTTGTGCCCTATGCCCTGATTCTTCTTACGCCCAGATGCCCGGCAGCTTGCTCATAGAGTTCCAGCCCAGGTACAGCGTCAGCAGCCAGGTCACGAAGCCAAGGATGAGCAGCCAGGTTGGGTACTTGTAGTTCTGCAGCAGGTCGCGGCGGCGCCAGGCCACCCACAGAACGACAGCGAAGCCGATCGGTAGGATCAGGCCATTGAAAGCACCGGCGAAGATCAGCAGCTTCTGCGGAGCCTGGTTCAGGATCAGGTAGATCACAGCACACACGGCGATGAAGGCCACGACCAGCCAATTGAAGGTGGACTTCTTCATCGACTGCGGGGTAACGAAGGTCAGGGAGGTGTAGGAAGCACCCACCACAGAGGTCAGACCTGCGGCCCATAGCACCACACCGAAGAAGCGCACGCCGATGTCGCCGGCGGCGTGACGGAATGCGTCTGCGGCCATGTTGTCTCCGGCCAGCGTCACGCCCGAAGCGACCACGCCCAGGATCGCCAGGAACAGCAGTGCGCGCATAATGCCGGTCATGATGATGCCAGAGACCGAAACCTTGGTGATCGTGTTGACGTTCTGCACGCCAGTCTGCCCGGAATCAATCATGCGGTGCGCACCCGCGAAGGTGATGTAGCCGCCGACGGTACCGCCGATGAGGGTGGTGATCACCAGGAAGTCCACCTCGCTCGGCGCCACGGTGTTCTTCAAGGCCTCACCCAGCGGTGGTGCGGAAACGACTGCGACGTAGATCATCAGCAGGATCATGATGGCACCCAGGCCGACGACAATGCGGTCCAGTGCCATGCCCGCGCGCTTCGACAGGAAGATAAAAATGGCGATCGCTGCGGACAACCCGCCGCCTAGCAGTGGATCCCAGCCGAGCATCGCGTTGACACCCAGGCCCGTTCCGCCGATATTGCCAATGTTGAAGATCAGCCCGCCGATGAACACGAACGCTGCCATGACCCAGCCGAGCCCCGGCAGAACCTCATTGCCCAACTCGTTGGCACGCTTGCCGGATACACCCAGCACGCGCCAAACGTTCAGCTGAATGGCGATGTCCACCAGGATCGAAACGAGGATTGCAAACGCGAATGCCGCGCCCATCTCCACCGTGAACACGGTGGTTTGGGTGATGAATCCCGGGCCAATGGCACTGGTGGCCATGAGGAACATTGCGCCCAGCGACGCTGTGAATGTAGCCGCGCGGGCAGCTTCGGGCTTGCCGCCTACGGGCGTGCTGTCTGCGGGTGTGCTGGCTGCGGGCGTGCCGCCCTCGTACTCGTCTGTATTCGACATGTCGGCGCCTTTCTATGAGTGATTTGTATCACTTTAGAATGTTGTTCAACAATCCGCAACTACCTTCCGCAGCCAATCCGCCAAGTCGTCCACCCGCTGCCGCCACACCGCGGGAGCAGCAATGATGTGCTCACTGTCGCACTCATAAAACTGCACCTCGGGGTCGCTTTCCTCGAAGTACTTCTTAATGACGCCACCCGCGGTTCCCCGACTGTCGAATCTCGCAAGGGAGACTGCCGTGGGCACCCCTGCAATATCCACCGCGAACCCCTCCGGGATTCGCGGGCTGAGCGCCGCCAGGAAATCCAGCTTAAAATCCAGCCCCAGAGCCGAACTCGTTACCGTCCCCACTACCTGCCCCGCGGCCACCAGCCCACTGCCGAATACGACCAGACCGAAAGCCTTCGGCGCCAGCTCCGCCTTGACCTGCGCGACTGCTTCCGCCACGTCCTGCTGCGTCAAGTCCCAGGATCCGTAGCCGGGCAGCGGATACGTCAGATCCACAATGGTCACCCCGGAACGCTCCGCGAGCGCAGCGAAGAGGGGAAGCCAGAACTGGTCATGGCTTGCACCGTCACCGAACCAGCCCGGTCCCCCGTGCAGGCTGACGGCTACGGCCCCGGTGGGATCAGGGGGCGTCAATACCGTTCCAACAACCCCATCCGGCAGCGCGGAGTACTGCGATGTCCAAGGTTCGGCCCGCACCTGGGAGGTAAAGGCGACGTGCGGCATGCGGTGGTCCAGCCCCGCGCCCAGGACCAGCAAGCTGCTATGCGCCAGCAGGTCGGGCACACGTGCCCACATGCGCTCCGTCTCGTCCACCAGCTCCGCGGGGACGGGGCAAGACTGATCCTTGTAGGGAATCCCCTCGTCGTTGACGAGGGAGCTGAAGATCTCCGGATAATTATCCTCAAAGAAGTTGTTGAGCTGCTCCAGCTGCTGCTGGGCGCTCAGCGGTTCCACGCCAGCCTGCACGTCGACGCCAGTACCGGGCAGGTTAACAATGTCGGAGTTCGGGGTCTGCTCGCTCATGGTTAGCCATTGTAGTTTCGACGCCGGACAAGGTTCCCGCTTTAGTCGGCAATCGCCTCCAGCGGGGAGGTCTTCGCCGCCTTGTGCGCCGGCCACAACGCGGCCAGCACGCCCACGATGCCGGAGCCCACAATCATGCCAACCAGCAGCTGCCACGGCAGGACCGCGCTATCCAAACCTTCGGAGGCCAGCACCTTCACGAAGACCCAACCCAGCCCCACGCCGATGAGCACGCCCACTAGCGCGCCATAGATTGCGATCTGTACAGCCTCGAGAGTGATCATGCGGCGTACCTGCCTGCGGAACATGCCCACTGCGCGCAGCATGCCGATCTCCTGCCGACGTTCGATCACGTTCAGTGCCAAGGTATTGATGATGCCCAGGATCGCCACCAGGATCGACAGCGCCAGCATGGCGTTGAGGATCATTAGCATCTGGTCGATGCCGCTGGAGACGGTACCCGCGTACTCGGTGGGGGTAAGCACGTCGGCCACGATGAACGGCTCCACGGCTTTGCTCACGTTGTCCTTCAGATCCTTTTCGCTGATGTTCCCATCGCCGTGGACGAGAATCTGCAAGATGCTCAGGTCCTCAGTCTCGTCGAGGGGCTTGCCCTGCCCCATATAGGGCTTCAGCGCGGCCTCGTTGAGCAGCGTCTGCGACTGCAGCGGCTCGGTGTAGATACCCAGCAGCTTGATCTTGCCCATTTCGCCCTGACCAACGCGGTACATCGGCACCTCGTCGCCGACCTTCCACTTCATGGCCTTGGCCTTACCCTCGGAGGCGTAGAAGCCCGGCTCGTCGGACTTCAGCTCCTCGCCCAGGGACTTCAGCCCCATGGACTTACCGAGCGGCCCCTTGAAGTAGAACGCATACATTCCCGCGTACGTCACGTTGCTTTCGGCCATGGGCTTGCCCACGCTGACAGGCGCCACCCCCAGGGTGGAGTGCGAGCTCACACCGTTGGCTTCGTCCACGGCCTTCTCCACGCCCTGCGGCAGTGGGAAACCCTGGTTCTGCGGACCACTGACCACCAGGTCGGACTTCACCGTGTCGCCAATCATGTCCTCCATGGCGTTCTTCATCGTCGCGCCGACCATGCCGAACGCCGCCACCAGCGCCACGCCCAAGGTCAGGGCAAACGCTGTTGTTGCGGTGCGTCGCGGGTTCCTGCGCGAGTTTGTGGACGCCAACTTTCCAATCGCCCCAAATGGAGCGCCCAAGACGCGCCCCAGTGCCGGGACGATTGGAATGGATAGCGCTGGAGAGACCAGGAAAGTACCGACAATCACCAACAGCGAACCGACACCCAAGATGCTCGCCCGAGCACCCGTATCGGCGTCCTTAAGAACAAGAGCGGCAATCGCGGCAACGACGCCAAGTAGGAAGACGATGGCGCCGGCGATGGTGCGCAGCTTCAGGGGCGACGAGCTTGAGACATCGCCCGAACGCATCGCCTCGACCGGGTGCACGCGACCGGCACGGCGCGCCGGCGACCATGCGGAAACCACGGTGATGAGCACACCGATGACGAGGGGCAGGATCACCGCTTGCGGGGTGAGGCTGAGCCCAGTACTCGGCAGGCCGAACCCGGCCATGTCCATGATTGCGAAGATGCCCTTGGCAAGGCCCATTCCGGCCACGATGCCCAACGCCGAACCGACGAGGCCAACCAGAACGGCCTCGAAGACAACCGAGGTCGTCAGCTGGCTGCGGGAGGCGCCCAGGGAGCGCAGCAGGGCGAACTCCCGCATGCGCTGGGCGACGACCATGGAGAAAGTATTGGCGATGATGAACGCGCCCACCAGCAGGCTGACGAGGGCGAAGGCCAGCAGGAAGTAGTTGACGAAGCTGAGGCCGTCCTGGATCTCCTTGGTGGCTTGCTCGACGATCGAGTCGCCGGTGACGACCTTGAGTTCCGGGAATTCTTCCTGGACAGAGTCCTTAAGCTGCTCCGCGGTCACGCCGTCGATAGCGGACAGCCAAAAACCGTCGGGGAAGGTTCCGTTGGTATAGCGGTCGATATAGACATCAGTGTCAAGCGCCAGGCCGAGGTAGCCGCCCACGGAAAAGTCAGTGTCGTAGATTCCGACGATCTTGTAGTCATGGCTGTCGCGGACGTCGATGGCTTTCAGAGTGTCACCGATATGCACGCCGTGCTTCTCGGCAGCATCGGTGTTGATCATCGCCTCTTTCTCGCCCTTCGGCTCGCGACCATCGGCCACGGTGATGGTGGGGCCGGGTGCGTTTTCGCCGGTGTCGTTGGGAAACAGCACCGAGGGAGCACCACCGGTACTCAGCTGCTTACCGTCCTTGGCGATGACGGCAATGGTTTCGGATGCCATGGCAACGCTTTTGACATCCTCGTTGTCCTCTAACTTGCTTCGTGTTTCCTGCGTGATCGGCTTGGTCGGATCCTTCTGCGTTACTTCGACATCTACAGCGGAATAAACGTTTTCGAATACCCCGTCGAAGGACTTCTGCATCATGTCGGTGAACATGGAGGAACCGGAGATAAACGCGGTTCCCAACACCACTGCGATGATGGTCAGCAGGAAGCGTACCTTGTTTGCCAGCACGCTGCGGTAGGAGACCTTCGCGACGGCACGTGCGTGGCTGCTGTTGGACTTGCCGGCATCGGTTGAGCCACCATGTTTCTGGCTACGAGTAGCGTTGGGCATGACTAGTGCTCCTCCAGCTTGCCCATGACCCCGAGGATGGCGTCTACGTCCGGCTTTTCAAGCTCGTCTGCGATTCGTCCGTCGGCGAGGAAAACCACCCTGTCTGCATACGAGGCAGCTTTCGGGTCGTGGGTGACGATGACGACAGTCTGATTGTCCTTGTCCACGGCGTTGCGCAGGATGCTAAGGACTTCTGCGGAGCTGTTGGAATCCAAGTTGCCGGTCGGCTCGTCGCCGAAGATGATCTCGGGCTGGGAGACCAGGGCGCGTGCGCAGGCGACGCGCTGTTGTTGGCCACCCGAGAGTTCGGACGGTCGGTGGTCTAGGCGGTCCTTGAGGCCGAGGCGTACGACGACCTCGTCGAACCACTCTTGGTTCACTTTGCGGCCGGCGATGTCCAACGGCAGAGTGATGTTCTCTTTGGCAGTGAGGGTAGGAACCAGGTTGAAAGATTGGAAGATAAAGCCCAGGCGGTCACGCCGCAGGGTCGTGGTCTGCTTGTCGTTAAGCGTGGAGATGTCGGTGTCTCCGATGTAGGCCTTTCCACTTGTGATGGAATCGAGGCCTGCCATGCAGTGCATGAGAGTAGATTTGCCGGAACCACTAGGCCCCATGATCGCAGTGAACTGCCCGTCGTGGAAGTCGATGGAGATACCGTCGAGCGCTTTTACTTCGGTCTCTCCGTGACCATAGATCTTCCGTACATCTACGGCGCGTGCGGCGCTGTCCAATTGTTTGTTCTCAGAGTGCTTCATCAGCGTTGCTCCCAAGTAGTCCGGTAGCTATCCACTGTTTGTGGGGTTTAATAGCCAAAATGGTTCGTCGTTAAGCATCTATTTAGACAACCCAATTATATGCGTCGGCGTTTCACCCCGGGAGACTATGCGAGCGAACGCAAAAAGGCTCGGAGCACTTTCCAACTAAGGAAAGGCTCCGAGCCTCATTATCTAGTTTTAGTGCCGGCGGTGACTTACTCTCCCACACCCTCCCAGGTGCAGTACCATCAGCGCAGGTAGGCTTAGCTTCCGGGTTCGGAAAGGGACCGGGCGTGACCCCACCGCTAACAACCACCGACAAACCAATAATCAGAACAAAACACACACCCAACCAAACCCACCGGTTTGCTGGTGTGTCGTGCCGTTCCAGACACTGCATAACAGACGCGAGCACACTCACAATGCGACAAGAAATCAAAACCCTAGCACACAAATAATGTGTTGAACATCGGCTAATTAGTACCGGTCACCTCCATCACTCACATGACTTCCAGATCCGGCCTATCAACCCCATAATCTACAGGGAACCTCAAAAGAAACCTCATCTCAGAACAGGCTTCCCGCTTAGATGCTTTCAGCGGTTATCCCTCCCATACGTAGCCAACCAGCCATGCCACGGGCGTGACAACTGGCCCACCAGAGGTATGTCCGTCCCGGTCCTCTCGTACTAGGGACAGCCTTCTACAAGTTTCAACGCGCACGGCGGATAGAGACCGAACTGTCTCACGACGTTCTAAACCCAGCTCGCGTGCCGCTTTAATGGGCGAACAGCCCAACCCTTGGGACCTACTCCAGCCCCAGGATGCGACGAGCCGACATCGAGGTGCCAAACCATCCCGTCGATATGGACTCTTGGGGAAGATCAGCCTGTTATCCCCGGGGTACCTTTTATCCGTTGAGCGACACCGCTTCCACAAGCCGGTGCCGGATCACTAGTCCCTACTTTCGTACCTGCTCGACCTGTCAGTCTCACAGTCAAGCTCCCTTGTGCACTTACACTCAACACCTGATTGCCAACCAGGCTGAGGGAACCTTTGGGCGCCTCCGTTACACTTTGGGAGGCAACCGCCCCAGTTAAACTACCCACCAGGCACTGTCCCTAACCCGGATCACGGGCCGAGGTTCAGATGCCCAATCCGATCAGAGTGGTATTTCACCAACGACTCCACAACCACTAGCGTAGCCGCTTCACAGTCTCCCACCTATCCTACACAAACCGAACCGAACACCAATACCAAGCTATAGTGAAGGTCCCGGGGTCTTTTCGTCCTGCCGCGCGTAACGAGCATCTTTACTCGTACTGCAATTTCACCGGGCCTGTGGTTGAGACAGCAGGGAAGTCGTTACGCCATTCGTGCAGGTCGGAACTTACCCGACAAGGAATTTCGCTACCTTAGGATGGTTATAGTTACCACCGCCGTTTACTGGGGCTTAAATTCTCCGCTTCGGACAAAAGTCCTAACAGGTCCTCTTAACCTTCCAGCACCGGGCAGGCGTCAGTCCGTATACATCGACTTACCCGTCTTCGCACGGACCTGTGTTTTTAGTAAACAGTCGCTTCCCTCTATTCTCTGCGACCACCACCAGCTCAACACGTCGTTCACCAGCAGTGGCACCCCTTCTCCCGAAGTTACGGGGCCATTTTGCCGAATTCCTTAACCACAGTTCACCCGAACGCCTTAGTATTCTCTACCTGACCACCTGTGTCGGTTTACGGTACGGGCCGTACATGCACTCACTAGAGGCTTTTCTCGACAGCATAGGATCACCAACATCCCCACAACGGGTACGCATCACGCCTCACCCACATGCAGGACGGATTTACCTAATCCTGCGGGCCACACGCTTACACCACAATCCAATCAGTGGCTTGGCTACCTTCCTGCGTCACCCCATCGCTTGGCTACTACCAGATCAGGTCCCACGCATCCACACACCACACACACAAAGTGCATGTGACACGCTTCAGGGTGGTTAGTATCACTGATTCACCATTGGTCGCACACACACGGGTACGGGAATATCAACCCGTTAACCATCGACTACGCCTGTCGGCCTCGCCTTAGGACCCGACTCACCCTGGGAAGATTAGCTTGACCCAGGAACCCTTAGTCATCCGGCGGATACGTTTCACACGCATCATTCGCTACTCATGCCTGCATTCTCACTCGCATAACCTCCACCACACGGTCACCCGGCAGCTTCCACGATCACACGACGCTCCCCTACCAACCCAACCAAAAGATTGAGTTCCGCGGTTTCGGCGGTGTACTTGAGCCCCACTACATTGTCGGCGCAGAACCACTCGACCAGTGAGCTATTACGCACTCTTTCAAGGATGGCTGCTTCTAAGCCAACCTCCTGGCTGTCTTCGCGATCCCACATCCTTTTCCACTTAGCACACTCTTAGGGGCCTTAACCGGCGATCTGGGCTGTTTCCCTCTCGACTAACGAAGCTTATCCCCCGCAGTCTCACTGCCGCATTCTGACTTACCGGCATTCGGAGTTTGGCTGACGTCGCTAAGATGATAGTCCCGCTCAACCAACCAGTAGCTCTACCTCCGGCAAGAAACACACGACGCTGCACCTAAATGCATTTCGGGGAGAACCAGCTATCACGGAGTTTGATTGGCCTTTCACCCCTACCCACAACTCATCCCCTCAGTTTTCAACCTAAGTGGGTTCGCGCCTCCACAGCCTCTTACAGCTGCTTCACACTGGCCATGGGTAGATCACCCCGCTTCGGGTCCAGGACACGCCACTAAAAACACCCTCATTAGGATTCGGTTTCCCTACGGCTACCCCACAACACGGGTTAACCTCGCGACATGCCGCTGACTCGCAGGCTCATTCTTCAAAAGGCACGCCATCACCCTCTAAAAGGCTCTGACGGCTTGTAGGCACACGGTTTCAGGTACTATTTCACTCCCCTCCCGGGGTACTTTTCACCATTCCCTCACGGTACTCATACACTATCGGTCACAATAAGTATTCAGGCTTACCGGGCGGTCCCGGCAGATTCACAGCAGATTCCACGAGCCCGCTGCTACTCGGGTACATCATGTCAACCCCAACACCACATGCTTTCACGTACCGGACTCTCACCGTCTACGGCAGGCCATTCCAAACCACTTCCGCTAACACATGACACCAGGGCACGGCATGGCAGCACCGCACAACACAACCCCACAACCCCACACACGCAACCCCTGCCAGGTATCACACGCATGCAGTTTAGCCAAAATCCACGTTCGCTCGCCGCTACTAGCAGAATCATTATTATTTTCTTCTCCTACGGGTACTAAGATGTTTCACTTCCCCGCGTTACCACCACACAAACTATGAATTCATCCATGCAGCGACCACACACAACTGTGGCCAGGTTTCCCCATTCGGACACCCTCGGATCAACGCTCGATTGACAACTCCCCGAGGACTATCGCGGCCTTCCACGTCCTTCATCGGCTTATCATGCCCAAGGCATCCACCGTGCGCCCTTCACAGACAACACACAAATACTAAGACACCCACACACCAACCACACAAACAAAACATCCATGCAGCCAGCGCGTGAACAACAATGATTTCAAACAAAAATCACAAAAAAGAAGATACTCGCGTCCACTATACAGTTCTCAAACAACACTGAACACCCACAACACACAAACAACCACACAGAAGTGATCATCCGCCCATTAGCAAGCATCCACACA
>NZ_JFCH01000053.1 GCF_000738175.1 Corynebacterium jeikeium
TCAAGAAGGAAGTTGTCCAACGTCACCTTGCCGGCGAGACAATGATGGATCTTGCCCGTGAGTTTGGCCTGTCGTCAGACCAACTCGTCAAAGATTGGTCCTGGAAATGGCGCAAAGGCGGCGATGAGGCGTTGAAACCGAAGCCGAAGGGCAGACCCAAAGGCTCGGCTGCACCGAAGCGGCTTACAGAAGAAGACAAGCTGCGCCGTCAGATCGCACGGTTGGAAGCGGAAAACGCGTACTTAAAAAAATTGCGGGACTTGAGGAACCAGGGACACGCCTGAAAGTCCAGGCGATTGTCATCCTCAAGTCGCACCACCGCTTGGAGTACCTCCTAGAGGCCGCTGGTATCCCACGGTCGACGTTCTTTTACCACCAGAAACGACTCAACGAACCGGATAAGTACGCAGTGCTCAAAGACGCGATCCGGGAGTGCTTCGAACGTAACAAGCATCGCTATGGCTACCGGCGGGTGCTGCTGGACCTGCGTAACCAGGGCTGGGTGGTCAACCACAAACTCGTCTACAAACTCATGTGCCAGATGGGTCTTCGAGCCAAGATTCGCCAACGCAGGCCCTATGTTTCCTACAGCGGGGCGATCAGCCACATCGCTGACAACACACTCGACCGCAAGTTCACTCCGGATCAGCCAAATACCGTTTTTGTCAGCGACGTCACCGAGTTCAGGGTTGCAGGCCGCAAGGTGTATTTGTCACCGGTGATGGACTTGTTCGACCGCTCCATCGTCGCTCACAGCGTGGCTACATCGCCGTCGACAGCGTTGACCACCGATTCTTTGTCCAAGGCGATCGCGGCGTGTGCGCCTGAACCCGGGTGGATGATGCACACAGATCAAGGTTTCCAGTACCAGCATGCCTCCTGGCGTGACCTGATCGGCGACAACGGTGGTGTGCAGTCGATGTCGCGTAAAGCCAACTGCTACGACAACGCGGTCATGGAAAACTTCTTTGGACACTTGAAGACAGAGATGTACCACGGTGAAGTCTTCGACACGGTCGCAGAGTTCAATCAAGCGATCGACGAGTACATCAGGTGGTACAACACCGAACGCATCCAACAACGACTAAAGGGCCTGACCCCGATGCAATATCGGAATCAGACCCTTGAACCCCTCACCGCCTAGAATTAAACCAGTCCAACTTTCGGGGGC
>NZ_JFCH01000054.1 GCF_000738175.1 Corynebacterium jeikeium
GTACGCGTTTTCCGCTTCCAACCGTGCGATCTGACGGCGCAGCTTGTCTTCTTCTGTAAGCCGCTTCGGTGCAGCCGAGCCTTTGGGTCTGCCCTTCGGCTTCGGTTTCAACGCCTCATCGCCGCCTTTGCGCCATTTCCAGGACCAATCTTTGACGAGTTGGTCTGACGACAGGCCAAACTCACGGGCAAGATCCATCATTGTCTCGCCGGCAAGGTGACGTTGGACAACTTCCTTCTTGACCTCGAACGAGTACTGCTGCTTTGTCGGTTTCTCCACAAGACATAGCCTGCCATGCAGCTGAAACCGACGACAGAGCATACGGGCGGCATACTTGGAGACACCAAGGGCATTGGCAGCGGCTGTATAACCCATGCCTTGCTCGAAACACTCCACCAGCTGCTCGCGCTGATATTCACTTAGCGAACTTCGTGCTCTCAATGACAACTGCTCCCCACTAGTCGGTAACTGATTTCTCAGTCCAACTAATGGGGAGCAGTTCACCGGGGGGGCGTTTCTTCATGTTTGCGCTTCATGTGCGCCTCAGGCTCCTTGTGAAGCTTGGCGTCTCAGGCTCCTTGTGAAGCTTGGAATGTCGCTAGAACGGGAATACGTCGGCGCCGGTGCTGGTTCTCAAAAATCCAAAACCCTCTGACCTGCACTTATGTGGTAATGAAAAATGTACCCACTAAAGCATTCTCGTTCTAGCGACATTTGTGGTTATGGGATCCCGGTTTGGCGACATCTGCGGGCGTGGAGTCCTGTCTCGGTCACACTTTGGGGTGCTTGTGGGAGGTGGAAAAGGTGCCAAAGGGCTTAAATGTCGGAAAAGTTGCAAAACGTTCTGACGGGCTCTGGCGAGTGAGTTGTAAAAACCCTCTAACCAGCACATTTGCCGTAGTGGAAAATGGTGCCAATAACGTTCTGCAAGATTTCCGACATTTAGGGCATGTATAGGGCATGCATAAGGGTATTCAGGGCACCAGTGCTGTGTAGCCGGAGTGTCAGCGCTGTGTGGCCAGCGCGGGAGTCCGGGGTGTGTCGTACTTGTGGAATTATTCTGGCTGGTCAGCGACCTCGACGTTGTAGTGAACGTCGTTGCCATCGACCTTGTCTGCGGTGACGTCAACGCTGTACGTCTCGCCGGAATCGTGCAGCTTGCACTCAATCTTCGCGCCCTCTTCGGCCTTCAGGCCACTGGGGCATTCGATGCGCTCGGGCTTGCGGCCAATCTCCTTCTCCAGGGAATCGGAGATGCCCTTCTCCACGTCTTCTTGGGCTACTTCTCCTCCTAGCAGCGAGCAGGCGCTCAGGCCGGTGACAGCCAACGCGCCGGTCAGAAAGGCTGCGCCGAGACGCTTGGAGAAGCGGGCGGAGTCAGCGGAAGTGCGGGTGTTCTTCATGTAGGGCAATCTCTTTCTCTCGTTTGCGATGACTGTTGACGGCTAGCGCCATGCTGTTGTGCCTCATCAGGAATCCGGGGTGGAACTATCAGGAATCCGGGGTGTGGAATGCCGCCCGTGGCGAAATGTTCCAAGCGTGCAGCACGCTGCACAGTTCGAACTTAACCGATGCTGAGTATGTTTGTCCGGGAAACGCAGGCGTCAATAAGAGGGTGCGATAAAATACCCAGAGCAACAGAGCACACACAGCACAAAGAGAAAAGATAGAGAACAGAAGAGGGAGCCTCCATGGACTTTACGGTCTTTGATCTGCTGATGGATGTCGGCATGATTTCGGTACTGCTGATTATCGGCACGTTCATGAGGCGCCACTTCGAATGGTTCCGCAACCTCCTGATCCCCGCGCCGATCACTGCGGGCCTGCTTGCACTGCTCCTCGGCCCCGAAGTGTTGGGTCTGCTGCCGTTCTCCGGCGCGCTGGGCGATTACTCCACCCTGCTGATCGCCGTGGTGTTTGCCTCCATGCCGTACAGCATGACCTTCGCCTCCAACGATGCCTCGAAGGCGAAGAACATGTGGGGCTTTTCCACCTCCATGTTCCTCGGCCAGTGGGGCATTTTCATGCTGCTTGGCCTGCTGGTTTTCGCGCCGATCTTCGATGCTCCAGAGTGGTTCGGCATGATGCTGCCCGTCGGTTTCGTCGGTGGGTTCGGCACTGCCGCGGCCGTCGGTGGCGCGTTTGGGGATATTGGTGCGGACGCCGCCATGTCCCTGGGGTTCACCTCAGCGACTGTCGGTACGTTGGCCGCGATCATCGGTGGAATTATCTTCGCAAACTGGGGTATCCGCACCGGGCGCACGTCCACCCTGCCAGAGAAGCTGCCGTGGGAGCTGCGCTCTGGCCAGATCGAGGACGAAGCCAAGCAGCCTTCCATCGGTAAGGCCACCACGAACCCATCGTCGATTGAGCCCCTGGCTCTGCATGCCGGCTTCATCGCAGTGACCGTAATGTTCGCCTACATCGGCCAGCAGATCATCGGCCACTTCTTCCCGGCGGTATCGGTGCCGCTGTTTGCCCTGGCATTCGTGGTGGGCATTGGCGGTAAGGTCTTCCTGCACGTCATCAAACGCCCGAAGTACCTGGACCAGCAGACGGTGAAGTCGATCTCCGGCGCGTCGACGGACTTCATGATCGCCTTCGGTATTGCCTCCATTAAGCCGGACGCGGTGGCGAACTACCTGGTTCCGCTGGCGATCCTGTTCGTGCTGGGAATTGCGTACTGCAGCCTGTTCTTCTTCGTTATTGCGCCGATGTTCTTCGGCGATAAGTGGCTGGAGCGCGGCATCTTCGGCTGGGGCTGGGCCACCGCCGCTGTGGCTACGGGTATTGCGCTGCTGAAGATCGTGGACCCGGATCTGAAGTCCGGCACGATGAACGAGTACGGCATTGCCTACGTGGGCTATGCGCCGATCGAAATTGGCATGAACATCCTCGCCCCGATCGCGGTGATAGCCGGTCTGACCTGGGGCATCGGAGGCATAGCGACAGTCGCGGCGGTGGGCATTATCGTCTTCGCTGCAGTGCGGGGCTGGTTCCCAGAGAGAACAGGGAAACGGCCGGGCAAGGGTAAACGTTCCGGAAAGGCGGCCGCGGCGGGATAGCGTGCGCAACATCGGCGGGCGCGAGGTTCTACACTAAGCAACTATGAGCAACTCTTCTGCCCAACAGCAGCCCGCCAGCCCCTTCGTCTCCGGTGAGGAGATGCTGGAGGCTTTCCAGCGGGGCGAACGCATGACCGTGATCGACTCGCACTGGGCGCGCACCGAAAACAGCGCCTGGGAGGCATACGTGGGGCAGCACATCCCCGGTGCCATGTTCTGTAACCCCCTGATGCACCTGGCCTCTATCCCGTCCCGCCACAAAGGCCGCAACCCTCTGCCCGAGCCGGAGCGGCTGCAGAAAAGCTTTGACGATTGGGGCATTACGGATGGTCGTCCTGTTTATATTTATGACGCCGGCGCCAACCTCTATGCGGCTCGCGCATGGTTCATTTTCCGTTGGGCAGGTGTGCAGAACGTCCGCATCCTGGACGGTGGCACTAGCTCTTGGGAGTCCGCGGGCGGCGACGTTGCCGGCGGTATCGGAGCCCTGCGCGGCCGGGGTAACGTGGCGGTGCGCCCGGGCAGCATGCCGACCCTCGACCTCGAGGAAGTAGAGCAGTGGCGCGAGGAGCGCATCCTGGTGGATGCCCGCGAGCCCTCCCGCTATTCCGGCAGAAAGGAACGCTTCGACCACCAGGCGGGCCGCATCCCCGGGGCGATCAACGTCCCGGTCAAGGAGCTCTTCAACAACCACAGCGAGCGCGACAGCAGCGCCAGCGGCCATGTGAAGACCCCGGAGGAAATCCGGAAGATCCTCGCCGAGAATGGTGTGACCAGTGGCGATGACGTGTGCGTGTACTCCGGCTCTGGCCTGCACTCCTCCCTGTTTATCGCCGCGATGGAATACGCGGGCCTGCCAGGCGCGAAGAACTTTGTAGGAGGTTGGTCCCAATGGTCCGCTTCCGCCTCGCGCCCCATCGAGCGCGACTAAACTGCAGGAGTATGGATCCCAACTTTTCCCTGGATCCCCGTAGGCCTGGCCAGCAGCGCGAAGTGGCTGCGCAGAACCACTCTGCGAAGTTTCCCGTTGTGACCCCGCTGGCGGGGACAGCCGTCAGCCTCGATTCCGTCCCCGACCCGATCCTCGCCACCGGCACCATTGGCGCCGGTGTGGCGGTAATCCCCGACGCGGGCGTGGAGGTTGTGCAGATCCTCGCGCCCATCGGGGGAGTGATGAAGCGCGTGGCGCCGAACATGTTTGTTATCCAGACGCAGTCGGTGCCCGGCGGTTCTCACGCGGAGACGCTGGCCGACCAGCCGTCGATCTTCATGCAGTTGGGGGTGGATACCGGGCGTCTCAACGGCCAGGGCTTCGACGTGCACGTCCAGGAGGGAGACCTGGTGCGTCAGGGAACTCCCGTGTGCACGTGCGCTCCTCGGGAATTGGGCCGGATGGGGTTCGATCCGGTGGTGATGGTGTTGGGGTTGCAGATGGGGGCGTCAGAAATAAAGCTAGACGTGTTCTCCGGTGAGCCTGTGATGGACGGCGACAACCTGTTCTGGGTGTAAAGGGGGTGCTTGGGCAATGACACGGAGGATTTTTAGCATCCTGTCGGTGGTCGGCATGATTCTGGCGCTGTCGCGGGTGGTGGAGATCTTCACGCCGCAGCAGTTGCAGAGCATCGCCGGGGTTTATTTTGCGGTGTTGGCAGTGCTGCAGGTGTGGCCACTGGCGGCCACTCAGCGCAATAGTTATGGGCACCGGCGGCACCCCGTGAACCGCCTGTACACGCTGATGAGCAGCATCGGGCTGGTCGGGACGGCGCTGCTGGCGATGGTTTTCTATGTGACTTCGCCGTTGTGGTTGATTGTCGTCGCGGGGATGCTGATGATCATGGGGATCGTCGGCGCCGCGGTACTGGCTTTGTTCGCCGCGCCGTGGGACGACTGGTCCACCCGCCGGGGCCGCGATGTCGACGATGAGCTTTTCCTGCGCGACGACGAGCCCGTGGAGGACGTCTGGGACAAGAGCTTCCGGACTTAAGTGGCGCTGGGCGGGAACTGGGCCGGCACTGGGCCGGCACTGGCTGGGTGCGTGCCTATAGCCCGTGCTTCCGGTTGATCAGCCAGTGCATTGTCGCGGTCGGCAGCACGCGCGAGAGCGGGAAGACCACCGGCGCCATCGAGCCGGTTGCGTACAAAGGCTTGGGCCGGGCCGCGGTGATGGGCTTCAGGATTTCCTCGGCCACGCGCTCGGCGGAGATGCCGTTGGCCTCGTTGTTGTCCAGGTTCGTCAGCATGGTGGTGAACTCCGCGCCGTAGGGTCCCTGCAAGTCCACGTACTTCGTGCGCCGCGTGGAAAGCCCGGTGTTGATGGAGCCGGGTTCCACCACGGTTATGCCTACGCCGAAGGGCTGGACTTCGCGCCGGGCGGCGAAGGCGAATCCCTTGATCGCGGCCTTCGAGGCGACGTAGCTGCTGCGGTAGGCCAGCGGGAAGCTGCCCAGCATGGAGCCGACCATCACGATGCGCCCGGCCCCTTGTTGCCGCATTGTTGGAAGGATTTTCTTGGTGACGCCCACTTGTCCCAGAACGTTGATCTCAAATAGACGATGTAGGGCATCGTCGGGGAGCTCTTCCAGGGGGCCAGATTGGCTTTCGCCTGCGTTGTTTACCAGCACGGTCGGTGGGCCGAGGGTGAGGGCGCGGGTGGCGAACTCGTCAATGCTGGCGGGGTCTTCGAGGTCGAGGGGTAGGTAATCCACCCCGTCGATGGGGTCGGTAATGCTGTCGGGGTTGCGGCTAGTGCCGATGATGCGGTCGGGGACGTAAGTTCCCGTGCCGGTGCCGCTTGAGTCGCCGGTAGTTGCGTCGGCCTTGAGCTCCGCGAGGGCGGCGACCGTTGCCCGGCCGATGCCGGAGGAGGCGCCGGTGACTATGGCCACTCCGCCGTTGACGGCGGGCAGTGAGCGAGAAGGGAAGGGGAGGATGCTGGAAAGTTTTGCCATGCTCATTATTTTGGCTGCTGGAATGGGGGGATGCGGGCGGAATGAGATTTTCCGCATTGTCAGGATTCTTTAGTGATCCGTCGCACTACGGCTATGATGTGGGAGAAAACTGCATACATTTTTGCCGCTTTTAGCTGTGGTGGGAGAGGCTCGGCGCTCGTCACGCGCCGGCCGCCGACGGAGCAATTCCTCCCCGGGACACTCTCAGGCCCCAAGTACCGTCACAGTGAGGCAACTCTGGAAAGACCTGCGCGCAGTCGTGTGCACGCGGGCGCCGAAGGAGAAAAGCCGGGTTGACCGGGTGAAGCTCTCAGGCACAAGCGACAGAGTGGGGAGGGCTCCTTTTAACGACCGTGCACTTACGACCGGAAAGTCCCTATAAAGCTATGTCTTCTGCAGCTACTCGCCGTAATTCAGCCCCCTTCGTTCAGCGCCACATCGGCCCGAACCAGGCCGATACCCAGGAGATCCTCGATTACCTGGGCTACGAATCTTCCGTCGCGCTGGCCGACGATGCCCTCCCGAAGTCCATCTGCCAGGCTGGTCCGATCGGCCTGCCGGAGGCGCTGGATGAAGCGGACACCCTGGCCGCCCTGCGTGCTTACGCTGACAAGAACGTGCAGAAGCAGCAGCTGATCGGCAATGGTTACTTCGACACGATCACCCCGGCCGTGATCCGCCGCAACGTGGTGGAGAATCCGGGCTGGTACACCGCCTACACTCCCTACCAGCCGGAGATCTCCCAGGGTCGCCTTGAGGCCCTGCTGAACTTCCAGACGATGGTGCAGGACCTGACCGGCCTGCCGGTGGCTGGTGCTTCGTTGCTGGACGAGGCCACCGCCGTGGCCGAGGCTGTGCAGCTGATGGCTCGCGGCAATGCGAAGGTCGCCAAGAAGGGTGGCGTGGTGCTGCTGGATTCCTCCCTGCACCAGCAGTCCATCACCGTCACCCTGGCTCGCGCTGAGGCTGCGGGCATCCCGGTGGAGGTCGTGGACCTGGACGGCGAGGACGGCGCCGGTGAGAGCGCTGCCGCTGCTTTCGAGGGCCGCGAGAACCTCGTCGGCGTGGTGCTTTCCAACCCCGGCTCTACCGGTCGCATGCGCGACCTGTCCGGCCTGATCTCCGCGGCGAAGGAGACCGGCGCCTTGGTGACGGTTGCCTGTGACCTGCTAGCTCAGGTTCTGGTGACCTCCCCGGGCTCTCAGGGCGCGGACATCGCCGTCGGCTCCGCCCAGCGCTTCGGCGTGCCGCTGTTCTTCGGCGGCCCGCACGCGGGCTTCATCTCCTGCACCGAAGCTCTGCAGCGCAAGCTGCCGGGCCGCATCGTGGGCGTGTCCGTGGACGCCGAGGGCACCCCGGCCTACCGCCTGGCCCTGCAGACCCGTGAGCAGCACATTCGCCGCGACAAGGCCACCAGTAACATCTGTACCGCTCAGGCACTGCTGGCCGTCGTCGCCGGTTTCTACGCGGTCTGGCACGGCCCGGCTGGCCTGCGCGCCATCGCCGAGGGTGTGCATGCCCGCGCGACTGCCCTGGCCGTTGCCCTGTCCGAGGCTGGCCTGACGCTGGCGCACGATACCTTCTTCGACACCGTCACCGTTGACGTGTCTGGTTCTTCTCTTGGGGACGCCCCCACGGCTCTGCGCGCTGCAGCCGAGGCAGGCTACAACCTGCGCCAGGTTAACGATTCCTTCGTCGGCATCTCTGTCGGCGAGTCCACCACGGATGAGGACATCGCCAAGCTGATCGAGGTGCTGGGCTCCCGCACCGGCGAGGTCAACTCCGCGGGCTTCGACGTCACCGCCGGCCCGCTGGGCGAGGCCGGCGTGCTGCGCGCAGAGGACGAGGAGATCCTGACCCACCCGATCTTCACCGCCATCACTTCCGAGACCCAGATGATGCGCTACATGCGCAAGCTGGCCGACCGCGACCTGGCGTTGGATCGCACGATGATCCCGCTGGGCTCCTGCACCATGAAGCTGAACGCGGCTTCCTCCATGGAGCCGATCACCTGGCCGGGCTTTGCTGGAATCCACCCGCACGCCCCGGCCGAGCAGGCACAGGGCTGGCTGGAGCTCATCGAGGACCTGGAGGAGCGCCTGGCAAAGATCACCGGCTACGCCAAGGTCTCCGTCCAGCCGAACGCGGGCTCCCAGGGTGAGCTCGCCGGACTGCTGGCGATCCACCGCTACCACCAGTCCCGTGGCGACGACCAGCGCGACATCGTGCTGATCCCGGCCTCCGCGCACGGCACCAACGCTGCCTCTGCAGCACTGGCGGGCCTGAAGGTTGTGGCCGTGAAGAACGCCGAGGACGGCTCCATCGACGTGCCGGACCTGGAGGCCAAGCTGGAGAAGTACGGCGAGCAGACCGCCGCCATCATGCTGACCTACCCCTCCACCCACGGCGTGTTCGAGGAGCAGGTGCGCGACGTCTGCCAGAAGGTCCACGATGCTGGCGGCCAGGTGTACGTCGACGGCGCTAACCTGAACGCCCTGGTCGGCTTGGCCCAGCCGGGCGAGTTCGGCGGCGACGTTTCCCACCTGAACCTGCACAAGACCTTCACCATCCCGCACGGCGGTGGCGGCCCGGGTGTGGGCCCGGTGTGCGTGGCAGAGCACCTGATCCCGTTCCTGCCCACCGACCCGAATGCCGACGTCGTCGAGGGCGATGCTGCCCTGCAGACCGGCCAGCCGGTCTCCGGCGCACAGTACGGCTCCGCTGGCGTGCTGCCGATCACCTGGTCCTACATCGCCCAGATGGGTGACGAGGGCCTGACCGAGGCCTCCCGTATGGCCCTGGTGAACGCCAACTACGTTTCCCGCAAGCTGGAGGACTACTTCCCGACGCTCTACAAGGGTGACACCGGCCTGGTGGCCCACGAGTGCATCCTGGACCTGCGCGAGCTGACGAAGGACTCCGGCATCACCGCCGAGGACGTCTCCAAGCGCCTGATGGACTTCGGCTTCCACGCCCCGACCCTGGCCTTCCCGGTCGCCGGTACCCTGATGATGGAACCCACCGAGTCGGAGGACAAGGAAGAGCTGGACCGCTTCATCGAAGCGATGATCACCATCCACGGGGAGATTCAGGAAGTTATCGACGGCAAGGTCACCGCCGAACAGTCCGTTCTGCGCCACGCGCCGTTTACCGCCTATTCTGTTGTGCGGGACGACTTCGAGGAAGCTGTATCCGGTGGTCACTTCAGCCGTGCCAAGGCCGCATACCCGGTGGCCAGCCTGCGACACACCAAGTACTTCACCCCCGTGCGTCGTATCGACAACGCCTATGGCGACCGCAATCTCGTGTGCACCTGCCCGCCCCTGGAAGACTTCGCAATCAACGAGGACTAGGGTCCGCTGAGGCTAAGGGCGTCACAAAGAGAAGAAGGAGAACAAGACATGACCGAACTAAAGAAGACCGCGCTGCACCTGGTGCACGAGAAGCTGGGCGCGCGATTTACCGACTTCGGCGGCTGGGACATGCCTCTGAAGTACAGCAGTGAGCTGGACGAGCACCACGCTGTACGCAACGCCGTGGGTGTTTTTGACCTATCCCACATGGGTGAGGTTCGCGTGACCGGCCCGCAGGCGGCGGAGTTCCTGGACCACGCGCTGATTTCCAAGCTGTCGGCCGTGAAGATCGGCAAGGCGAAGTACTCGATGATCTGCACCGAATCCGGCGGCATCATCGACGACCTGATCACCTACCGCCTGGGCGAAAACGAGTTCCTGATCGTGCCGAACGCGGGCAACGTGGACAACGTGGTTTCTGCGCTGCAGAGTCGCACCGAGGGCTTCGACGTGGAGGTTAACAACGAGTCCGACGAGACCTCCATGATCGCCGTGCAGGGTCCGAAGGCCGCGCAGGCGATGCTGGAGATCGTGGAGAACGTGGTGGACGCACCCGAGGCATCCGGCGCGGGCGAGACCGTTGCCGAGGCCATCGAGGGGCTGGGCTACTACGCGGCATTCAGCGGTGTTGCTGCCGGTCAGCCCGTGCTGGTGGCCCGCACCGGCTACACCGGCGAGGACGGCTTCGAGCTGATCGTGGCTAACGACGGTGCGGAGATCGTGTGGACCAAGGCCATGGATCAGGCCGCGCAGCTGGGTGGCCTGCCGTGTGGCCTGGCCTGCCGCGACACCCTGCGCCTGGAGGCCGGCATGCCGCTGTACGGCAACGAGCTGTCGCTGAAGCTCACCCCGGTCGATGCGGGTCTGGGAATCCTCGCGGCGACGAAGTCGAAGGATTCTTTCGTTGGTCGTGACGCCATCGTTTCCGCCAAGGAAAAGGGCACCCAGCAGGTACTTATCGGGCTGGCCGGCGAAGGCCGTCGCGCTGCCCGTGGGGGATACGAGGTGTTCGCAGGAGAGGGCGAGAAGGCCATCGGTGCCGTGACCTCCGGTGCGCTGTCGCCGACGCTGGGCCACCCGGTGGCACTGGCATATGTCGCGAAGTCCGCAGTGTCTTCCGGCGCGGCCGCCGAGGGTGCGACCGTGGAGGTGGACATCCGTGGCAAGCGCTTCGAATACAAGGTCGTGGCGCTGCCGTTCTACTCCCGCGAGAAGTAACGCAAGAAGTAACGAAAAGGGTTGTCTGCCCGCTGGTGTAAGGTTTGGGCAGACAACCACAGAAGTAACCACACAAGGTTTCACAAGAGAGGCTTAAAACAATGACTGCACTGCCAACTGACTTCCTGTACTCCGAAGAGCACGAGTGGGTTAACACCTCCGCTGTTGTTGAGGGCGAGACCGTGCGCGTGGGCATTACCCACATCGCCGCTGAGGCGCTGGGTGACATCGTGTTCGTCGAGCTGCCGGAGGTCGGCTCCGAGGTTGAGGCCGGCGAGGCTTTCGGCGAGGTTGAGTCCACCAAGTCCGTTTCCGACATCTACGCACCGGTTTCTGGCGAGGTTGTGGCTGTTAACGAGGCGCTGGAAGACAACGCTGGTCTGATCAACGAGGATCCATACGGTGAGGGCTGGCTGTACGAGGTCAAGGTGACCGAGGCCGGCGAGCTGATGGAGGCTGAGGCTTACCAGGCGGCTAACGAGTAAAACAAGACCCTATGGTCGGTTCCATGTTCGCATTAATCCTCGGCTTGGCCCTGTTGGGCCTTGCCGTGTGGTTACTCCTGCGCGCAAAAGATAGCACCGGTGAGGGAACCGACGGGTATGCCAGGGGGAACTCCTACGAGGCCGCGGATTGGTCCACGGATGAGGGCTACGTTGATGGCAGCTTCGAGGACGACCCCGAGGGGGAGCTTGAGGGCAACGAATGGCCCGAGGGCGAGGGCGGCGAGTGGTCCGAGCTGGACGACGAAGAATGGTCCGCAGGATGGGATGGCCCGCAGTTTGACTCGTGGTCCGGGGATGATGACGAGTCCGGCGAAGACTACGACTACGAGGATGACGCGGACGATTACCAGGCCGATAGTGCAGACGATGGACTAGGCGAAAGTCCCGCAGACGATTGGGCAGAGGAACCGTCGGAGGATTGGTCCGACGATGAGCCTGCAGAGGGGGAGAGCCCCGTTTCCCCCACGCCTGCGGCTGCGCCTGCGTCCGGGCCCGCGTCAGCAATGGCGGCTTTCGGTTTTCCCCGCAGGCGGCGTCGCCAATGGGCGGCCGACAACGGCTTTGAGTACACGAAGGAAGACAGCGAAGTCGCGCGCGACTGGCCCATCACCATCCTGGGGGATCAGCGGCGCGGGGTGCCGACGCTGCGCGAGGTTGTCAGCGGCTTCGTCGACGGGCACCAGGTGCACATCGGAGACGTGGGATCATCCACTCTGATGGCCATGCGCCGAGTGGAAGAATCACCAGTTCAAGTACTGTATTCCGTCGATGCTGCCCAGCCTGCTGGCATGCGCCGCACCGACCTTCTGGACCAGCCTCCGTTCGCCGCGTACACCACCGACGTCCGCGCGTTGGACCGCATGCTGGACGCCCGCGTGGAGGACTCCCTGGCTGCGCTTTCGCAGGTCGCGCGCGACGTTGCGTGGGGGCAGAACTGGACGGTCGTGCGGATCTCCCGCAAGCTCGACTTCCACGTGTGGCAGAAGATTCTGCCGCGGCTGCGCTCCTTGGTGGATGCAGCGATGGTGCTGCCCCCGGCGCAGACCAGCGCGCCGTTGGAGATGCTGTCTGCCGACCAGTTGCGTCCCCTGCCGGGCGGTCCGCTGCAGGTGAACACCGCCGACCCGGTGAACCAGGAGGAGATCGAGGAACAAGCCGCCGAGACCTCCTCCCGCCGCGCAGCACACCTGCGGGCCGTGCCCGATGGTGCTGCCGATACTAATGCCGAAGGTAGCGACGACACCGCCTCAGCCGCCGCAGAGTTCAACCCCGCGCAAGACAACACTGTCCGCACCGAAGAAGCTGCCGCGCACGCGGAAGTGCCGAACCCGGAGCGGCCCGACATCACCCGCCCCGCCGAGCCGGTGACCTTCCCCTCTCGCACGCACACACGCTGGGAAGGCGGAGACCCGGATAGCTTCGAAAGCTTCGCCGTGGGCGACTACGACGACCCCGCGGAGGATGACGACCTCCACGCGGGACGGCGACGTCGCCGCGACGGAGGCATCCCGCGCCTGGGTGAGGATCCCGAGCACATGAGCTCGCACAACTCGCAATATGCGCAGGTCATCCGCGTCGAGGCGGAAGAGGCCACTATTTTCGAGGAATTCGAGGAGACTAAGTCCACTGCAGTGCGTCTGTCTCCTGTGACGCAGCGTCGGCGGAGCGGTGGGCGTCATCGTGCGCCAGAGGCACGCCACGCCCGCCCCGAACCCATCGAACCGATTGAGTACGAAACCGTCGACGGCGAGGTCGTCGAAGACGACCAGCAATAACAAAAGGAGCAACCGCAATGATCGATGAAGCCAAGAAACAACGCCTCGCTGAGCTCGTAAAGGAGCTGGCGGTAGTGCACGGGCGAGTGACCCTTTCCTCCGGCAAGGAGGCCGACTATTACGTCGACCTGCGCCGTGCGACCCTGCACCACGAGGCATCGCCGCTGATCGGCGAACTGCTGCGCGAGCTGACCGCCGACTGGGACTATGCACACGTCGGCGGGCTGACCCTGGGCGCGGACCCGGTGGCGACGGCGATTATGCATGCAGACGGCACCCCTATTGACGCTTTTGTAGTGCGCAAGGAAGCCAAGAAGCACGGCATGCAGCGCCGCATCGAAGGCCCGGATATTGAGGGCAAGCGGGTGCTCATCGTCGAGGACACGACCACCACGGGTAACTCCCCGCTGACCGCCGTCGCCGCTGCCCGCGAGGCTGGCGCGACTGTCGTTGGCGTGGCCACGGTCGTGGATCGTGCGACCGGCGCCAAGGATGTTATTGAGGCCGAGGGAGTCGAGTACCGCTCTCTGTTGGGGCTGTCCGACCTGGGTCTTTCCTAGGTATTTTTGATGACGCCCACCTCCCCCGAATCACACGATAAACCCGGACCGACGGAGTGGCTGGAGCATCCCCGTGGGGTGCGTAGCTGGGAAGAAGAACACCCCGACCAGCCCCGCCCGACGGATCCGCGCTTCGACCCTGAGCTGCTGGATGCCGGGGATAGGCGCAACGTGGTGGATGCTTACCGATATTGGAAGCAGTCTGCGATCATTGCGGATATTGATACCCGTCGGCATGCGCTGCACATTGCCATTGAGAACTTCGAAAACGACTCGAACATTGGCACCGTCGTGCGCACTGCGAATGCCTTCGCGGTGGATACCGTGCACATTGTTGGGCGGCGGCGTTGGAACCGGCGCGGGGCGATGGTTACTGACCGCTACCAGCACTTACAGCACCATGCGACGGTGGGAGAGGTGCTGGAATTCGCCGCCCGGGAAGGGCTAGTTGTGGTGGCGGTGGATAACACCCCGGGATGCGTGCCACTGGAAACCGCGGAACTGCCGGAGCGGTGTTTGCTGCTGTTTGGCCAGGAAGGGCCGGGTGTGACCCAGGAGGCGCAGGATGCTGCGCGGATGACGGTCTCCATTGCTCAGTTCGGTTCGACGCGGTCCATTAATGCGGGTGTAGCAGCGGGGATTGCGATGCATGCGTGGATCCGCCAGCACGCGGACCTGTCCCAGGCCTGGTAGTTGAGGCGTCCCCAGGCCTGGAGGGTGGGGATGCCATGGGCCTGGAAGGGTGGGGCTCGGCTTTGCTGTTCTATGGACTGTGTTTTCCCGTAAGTGTCGGAAAAGTGGTAATTCGTGAAATCGGGGACTGGGCTCCGAGCTACAAAAACGCTCTGACCTGCAAGTTTACATAAGTGGAAATCGTCTCCATTAATAAATTGCAAGTTTTACGACATTTGGCTGCTGGGTAACGGCATTTGCCAGCTGGGCCGCGGGTTTTGGTCGCTGGGCTGCAGGTTTTGGGAGCTGGGCTGCAGGATTTGGCTGGCCGGCAGCGCGGGACCGGGGGAGGGCTAGACTGTTTTGCAGAGCGCTACAACCGAGTGAGGTGTGCAGAGTGTTTAATCTTCCCGGCAATAGGAAGCGGGGTAGCAAGTCGTCGCAGGTAGAAGACATTTCTGCGGCGCCGCAGGAATCTGCGGAGGGGGCGGCTGAGCAGGCTGAGTTCGCCGAGCAGGCTGAGGCAGCCGAAGCCTCGCCAGCAGAATCCCCCAACCCCAACCAGGAGCTCATCGAACGCTGGGATCACCGCGCGGACCTCTCCTACCAGGCGGTTCACGAGCGCCACGCCAGCCGCCTCTGGGGTATCCCGCGCACCACGCTGGGAGTTATCGCCTGGCCGCCGACCACTCGCGACCGCATGTTCGTCCGCTGGCACTACTGGTGGCAAGCTCATTACATCGACAACCTCATCGATGCCGCCATCCGCCGCCCCACCCACTCCCGGATTTTCGCCATCCGCCGGCACCTCCGCGCCATGCGCATCCGCAATCTCCGCCCCCTGACCGCCAACCACTACTACGACGACAAAGCGTGGCTGGCTCTGGCCCTGCAGCGGGTGGCGAACACTCCGAAGATCCAGGCAAAACTCGGCACGCCCCGCGAGCTGGAACCCCTGGTGGAGAACATTTTCGAGGGCGTGGATAGCCTCACGGGTGTGCTGCCGTGGCGCACGCAGGAGACGTTCTACAACGTCCCCACCAACGGCCCCGCCGCCATCCTGGCCGCCCGCAATGGCGATATCGAGACGGCGGAGCGCCTGATCGACTGGACCTTCGACAACCTCATCAACGAAGACGGCCTGGTTATGGACGGTATTCACATGCGGATGGCCGGCCCGGAGCCCGTCACGGCGGTGCATCCTTATTGTCAGGGTGTGATGCTCGGCGCTTGTGTGGAGCTCGCCCTCGCGCGCAGGCGTGCGGCTGGGGTGGAGGACCGCACGGTTTCAGATGTGGGCGTCAAAGAAATAACCCGCATCCATGGCCTGCTCCGCGCGATCGAGGTGCACCTTACCGACCGCGACGGTGCGATCAATGCGCGCACTGCGGGCGGTGATGGCGGACTGTTTAATGGCATTCTTGCGCGCTATCTTTCTCTTGTTGTTGAGTGCGTGCCGACGCCAGGTCGGCACGGCACGGAGGCGGTGGCCATAGCTCGGCGGATTGTGTTGGCGACAGCCGAGCAGGTGTGGCGCTTCCGCCTGGAGGTTGATGGGCTGCCGGTGTTCTCTGCCGATTGGTCGAAGGATGCGACGATGCCGCAGGCCGGTGGTCTGGTGGGCGCGACGATTGCGGGGGCGGTAGCGAGCTCCGATATTGCGGAGCGGGATCTATCCGTCCAGCTTTCCGGGTGGATGCTGATGGAGGCGGCGGCGCGCACCATCGCGGCGGAGTGACGCTCGAGTGGTGGGTGAGTAGCGAGAGACGGGTAGACGAGCGGCGGGGGATAGCGTGCAGAGAGGGCACGTGGGCATAAGGGGGAGTGCTCGCCGGAGTGACTGCACGGCGTTGAATTTGTGGGCATAATTGTGGGCGGAGACCTACCTGCCCTAGTTCAAGGAATTGAAGGAGCATCGAAATGCCTATTGCAACCCCCGACGTCTACCGCGACATGCTGGATAATGCGAAGGAGAACGGCTTCGCATACCCCGCCATCAACTGCACCTCTTCCGAGACCATCAATGCTGCTCTGAAGGGCTTTGCGGATGCGGAGTCCGACGGCATCATCCAGTTCTCCACCGGTGGCGCCCAGTTCGGTTCCGGCCTGGCTGTGAAGAACATGGTTGCAGGTGCGGAGGCTCTGGCTGCTTTTGCTCACCAGGCTGCTAAGCACTACGGCGTGAACGTTGCTCTGCACACCGACCACTGCCAGAAGGAAGTTCTGGACGAGTACGTTCGCCCGCTGATGGAGATCTCCCGCAAGCGCGTGGAGGCCGGCGAGAACCCGCTGTTCCAGTCCCACATGTGGGATGGCTCCGCTATCCCGATCGACGAGAACCTGGAGATCGCTAAGGATCTGCTGGCTGACGCGCAGAAGGCCAACATCATCCTCGAGGTGGAGATCGGCGTTGTCGGTGGCGAGGAAGACGGCGTGGAGGCCAAGGCCGGCGCTAACCTGTACACCACCGAAGAGGACTTCGCTAAGACCGTTGATGCTCTGGGCACCGGCGAGCACGGCCGCTACCTGCTGGCCGCTACCTTCGGCAACGTCCACGGCGTGTACAAGCCGGGCAACGTGAAGCTGCGCCCGGAGGTTCTGGACATGGGCCAGAAGGTTGCAGAGAAGAAGCTGGGACTTTCTGAGGGCTCCAACCCGTTCGACTTCGTCTTCCACGGCGGCTCCGGCTCCGAGAAGGAGAAGATCGAGGAGGCCCTGCGTTACGGCGTGATCAAGATGAACGTGGATACGGACACCCAGTACGCCTTCACCAACCCGGTTGCCCGCCACATGTTCACCAACTTCGACGGTGTACTGAAGATCGACGGCGAGGTCGGCAACAAGAAGGTTTACGATCCGCGCTCCTACCTGAAGAAGGCTGAGGAGGCCATGTCCGTTTGCGTGGTGGAGGCCTGCAACGACCTGCACTCCGCTGGCACTTCCGTCGCTAAGTAGGTTCCGCTAGCACGATGGCAGAACAAATTCGTCACAGTCGAGACCTCTTCGGCGCGGAGCACCCGGAGGTGCGCCTACCGCAGGAGCTGGCAAGTTCTATTCCAGCGGAGGGTGCTGCCGGTGCCGGCGCGGCGCAGTCGCGGGAGTCGTTAGAGGCTGCGGTCTCGGGAAACCTGAAGGACTCCGGCGCATGGGCCGCCCTAGCCGAGGTGCTGCTGGCCGAAGGTCAGTCCGTGCAGGCCTACGCTTGCGCCCGCACCGGCTACCACCGTGGCCTGGATGCCCTGCGTGGCAATGGTTGGCGTGGCACCGGCCCGGTCCCATGGAACCACGAGCCGAACCAGGGTGTGCTGCGCGCCATCGGTGCGCTGGTGCAGACTGCTCGCGCGCTTGGCGAGGACGATGAGGTTGTGCGCTGCCTGAACCTGCTGCACGACTGCGACCCGGCGGCAGCCCCAGCCCTGGGGCTCGACGGCTCCGGCAAGAAGGCTGATTCCAAGCCAATTTCTGAACCCGGCGCCACCCCGCCCGCCGAGAGCTAACCCGTGTCTGAACGGAAATGAACAAACGCCGTTCTTTCTCTCTGCCGGCCCCCAGCCGCGGGGTGAACCGGAACCTCTGTATCGCCACGCTGGTTGTGGCGATATTTTGGATGTCCAGCATCCTCTGGCCCGCAGAGCCGACAGCCGGCTGGCCTTTCGTGGCCGAGATACAAGCCAGTGCCTGGGTTGCCGGGGTGCTCGCCGCGGCAGGTATTGGCATTCTCAGCTCAGTACGCCGCGCCGCCCTGTGCGCGGTGCTGGCCCTGCTAGCGGTCTTGATCGTCCCGCGTGTACCGGCGCCCAATTTTTCGGACGCCACCAACCCCACCCGCGTATTTTCCCTGAACACCTACTGGGGCAAGGCCGACGATAAGCGGATTGCGCGTGCGATCGACGAGCTCAAACCGGATGTCGTCTTCCTCCTGGAGACGAATGCGGAGGAAGTCGCCAGCGTGGCGGACAAGACCGGCTATCTCCCTATGACCCAGCCGCGACCTGGCAACGATCGGGCGGATAATGTTGTGGCGCTCGTGTCGGCGTCATATAAAGAAGAAACAGGGGCGCACGGCAACATGGTCCGTGGGCTTACTCGCTTCCAGACTCCGCGCGTGAATGCGCCGCTGCACGGCAACAGCGAGTTCGTGGGCGTGCATGCGGTAGCGCCGGCGAAGGACGACCGCCCGGCGTGGGAGCGCGACCTAGCGAACCTTAGCGAGTGGGCGAACTCCCGGCGCCACCTGGTGCTGGCCGGCGACTTCAACGCAACGCGCAGCCACCCGCGCTATCGCGACTTCGAGCTCAGCGACTGCACGGGGCACCTGGCGCACACTCCAACGTGGCCGGCGGTGTTCCCGGTGATTCGGCTGGATCACATCATGACCACCGGCGAGTGCCTGGGTGGTGGTACGAAGCGGATTCTGGGTACTGACCATCTGGCCGTGTGGGCGGACGTAACCACCTAAACTGGCGGGCATGGCAGAACCACAACCGCGGCCCCGGACCGCGAAAGAAATGTGGGGCGAGCCGGCCAACCGCCTGCGCCCCGGAGTGCGCGCCGCAGCCCGGAACCTGCGCCGCATCGCGCCGGTGCAGGGTGCAATCCGCGTGCGCGAGGGGATAGTCTTCGCCATCCAGTGCGCTATCGGCGCGGGCCTGGCGCTGCTCATCGCGGAGCAGATTTTCGACCACCAGCAGGCTTTCTTCGCGCCCATCGCGGCGGTGCTGAGCCTGGGTGTGAGCGCCGGCAAGCGATTGCGGCGTGGCTTCGAGCTGGTGCTGGGCGCCTCCGTGGGTGTGGGTATCGGCGACCTGGTGATCAGCAACATTGGTAGCGGATACTGGCAGGTCTCCGTGGTGGTGCTGTTCGCCATCATGGTGGCGACGTTCGTGGACAAGTCGGTCTCCGTGGCTTTCCAAGCCGCCAGTTCCGCGGTGCTGGTGGCGACGATCCTGCCGCCGGGGTCTTCCGGTTCGTGGGACCGCATGATCGATGCCCTGATCGGTGGCGTGATCGGCATCTTGGTGCTGGCGCTGGTGCCGAACTCGCCGCTGCGCCCGGCTAGGCGGGAGGTCTCCACGCTGATCTCGAAGGCTTCGCTGGTGCTGGACGACGTGGCGCAGGGGATGGAGGAGCGCGACGCGGCGAAGATCACCAAGGCCCTGGAGATCGCCCGCGGCACCCAGACCTACGTGAATGCCATGCTGACGAACGTCGTCGGCGGGTCAGAGGTCGTGGCCGTCTCGCCGATTTACTGGACGGCCCGGCGGCATGCGAAGTCGATGAACCGCATCCTGGTGCCCGTGGATAACGTGATGCGCAATACGCGCGTGTTGGCGCGCCGGGCGGAGATCATGATGCTGGACGAGGTCGAGCCGCCGGAGGAGATGATCGAGCTGATGCGCGGCATCTCTAACGAGCTGGGCCAGCTGGGTGCGTTGTTCGCCGAGGGCGGTACGCGCGGCACCCGCGATGAGGCGGTGGAGATCCCGGAGATCGTGCGAGCCCTGCAGAAACTCGCCGCGGAGGCGGACCTGGCCATCGCGGAGGGTACAGGTTTGTCGGGCACGGTGGTGTTGGCGCAGTGCCGCTCGATTATTGTTGACGCCCTGCAGGTCTGCGGCTATTCGCGTGAGTCGGCTATGGCGTTTCTGCGGCCGACGGTGGACAGGCCGTGGCAGCCGCCGGAGGTGTGGGACGAGCTGGGGGAATAGGCGGGGCTACGAGTGGAACCTTAAGAGGGGCGATAGTAGATTCTTAGAGAAGTAGGGGAATTGTTCCCCACAACGACTTAATGTCGTCTCGCTCTACTTTGAGGTATCTCTTATGATGTTTCTTCGCTCCCGCCGCACCATGACTGCTGTTGCGGCTGCATCTAGCCTGGTGCTGACCGCCACGGCTGTCCCTAACTCCCCATTCTCCCCGGTAGCTGCGCAGGCCGCCACGGCCAACAAGACGCAGGACACGAACCTGCCGCTGCATTGTAGCCTCAATGCTGGAGGAAACAGGGTTAAAAAGACCATGGACTTCACTGGAAAAATGCAGGTAGAGATGCCGGGCAAGGTTGATTCCGGCGAGGTTTTCGAGGCAACTATCAGTATGGATTCGCTTCAAGTGCAGGACCCATATATTGGTAGGTTGGAAGGGGCTCCAACGTTCGAAGCTGCTAAAACGACGGCTAACAAGGTTCGTTTCGCTGTGAAGGGTGACGTTGAGCTGGTTGCCTCCAACCTTCCTGCCACGCTTAAGAATGGTGTCTTGACCGCAGAGAAGATGATGCAGCCGAGTCGAACGGATGACACAGTAACACTCGCCCTCACTCCGTTGAAGGTCAAGCTGAAGGCGAAAAAAGCCGGCAAGGTTGAGATTCAGACTCCTAGGGCGGACGAGACACTTGACACGAAGAATCGTGTGAAGTCCACCAACATGTTCTACGGTGAGGGGGCGGCCGGAGAGATTACGTTGCCGTTCATCGGCAAAAAGGGGGTCGGTCTCTACGTCGCTTGCCGGACGGAAGAATACAAGACGCTGGGTGTGGCTCAGGTAGGCAAAGACGCTGAAGTCAATCAACCCAAATATGACCTCATCGAGGTTAAGCAGACGGATACCGCTACCTCGAAGAACACTGCGCAGGCGCCGGCTGGCACCACCTACGCCAAGAAGGGTAACGCTCCGGAGTGGGCAACTGTCGCTGAGGACGGCACCATCACCGTCAATCCTGGCCTGGATGTGGAGCCCGGCGAGTACGAGGTCCCGGTCGTTGTCACCTACCCGGACTCTTCTATCGACAACGCCGTTGTAAACGTGACGGTAAAGGAGAAGGAGAAGTCTCTTGCGGAGCAGCACGATCCGCAGTTCGGCGAGACCACTGTCGAGCAAGAAGGCGCCGCCACCATCCCTGCCCCGGAGGGGCTGCCGGAGGGGACGAAGTTCGCCCTGGCTGAGGGCGCTCCGGAGTGGGCGTCCATCGACGACAAGGGCGCTGTCCAACTGAATCCGGGCGGCGAGGTTGATGCGAAGGACTACACGGTCCCGGTTACCGTCACCTACCCCGATGGCACTATCGACAATGCCGAGCTGAAGATCACGGTCACGGAGCGCGCGATCAACGAGATCCACGATCCGACCTACTCGGACGTGACGGTGAAGCAGGGTGACGAAGTGACTGCTCCGGCTCCGACTGATGTGGCTGAGGGTGCGACCTTCGAGGCTGGCGAGGGTGCTCCGGAGTGGGTCACCGTCAACCCGGACGGCACCGTCACCCTGAAGCCGAGCAAGGATGTTAAGCCGGGCGACTACGACGTCCCGGTTGTCATCACCTACCCGGATGGATCGACCACCACCACGACGCTGAAGGTGACCATCAAGGAGCAGGACAAGCAGAATGACAACACCGGCAGCACCGGTTCCGGCGATGGCCTGTTCGGCTCCTTGGAGGGCTCCAGCAACATCACCGGTTCCAGCCCATTCGGTACGTTCCTCGCGGCCCTGTTCGGAACGATTGCCATCGGCGCAGGGCTGTTCGGCCTGTACAACTGGGCCCGCGACCACGGCTACGTCCGCTAACCGCGGGCGCGTTTAATTGCGCACGAACTGTCCATCCCGCAGGTGGCGGTAAAACGTCACCGACTTCAGCGGGCGGGGATGGCGCACCCCATCACGGGTAACCGCCAGATCCACCCCACCGGCCTGTAAGGCCCGCCCCCGCAGCACCGTCGGAGAGACGGTACTGCGGGGCTTCTTTATGCGCCCAAACCAGCCCTTGCGGGGTAGCGGAGGCCGCTGCACCGCAGCCAACCCCGGCGCATCCGGTGTGGGGACCAATCGCACACCATTGTTGAAATCGCTGGTGCCCGCCTTGTTCTGCTCGTACAGAACCTCGGAATCGACGATCACCTCGCCGATCATCTCCGTCGCATTTTCGGATGCACTCGCCGAGCTTGCCATGCCTTCTGAATCCGCCGAGCCAGCCGAGCTAACCGGCCCGGTGACCTCCGCCGCTCCCAACGTCACCACGCCATGGTCGTCGCGAATCACCGGAGTCGGCACAGCCGGGGAAGCCAGCGCGAAGGTGAGGTGCTCGGCGGGGGAGAAGGTGGCGTCCAGACCCCACGAAAGAGCAACCGCCGAAGAACCAGAAGGGATAAAACCGACCTCGACCCATAGGGCATCAATCCGCATCAACTTAGAGACAACGGCGGCCAGGGCAGCGTCGCTACCTTGCACGATCACGCGCACGCGCTCGCTGAACTCGTGCGGATCCGGCTGCGGGGCGCCCAAGTGGGGAGCGTCGGGGCGCTGCATCATCTCCTCCAGCGACGGGGTGGAACCCACCACGAACCGCTCCAGATCATCCAGGAAACGCAGCTCCTTGCGCTTCGGCACAGCGGACAGATCGAGGCACTCCACGGCCTCGCCCGGCAGTACAGGATCGCGCAGCCGATCGCTGGCGGGAACATCGCAACGCAACATAAACAACATAGAAACCCACCATAGCCGTGCCACAAGCACCGGCGAGGTACTAGAATGGAGAAACGTCTAGGTGCCCCGCCCGGTTTCTAACTGAAGCTACAGCAGCGACAGAAGATGCAGTAAATGCATGGCGCGGGGCTACACCCATGAGTACAGAAGTACCAACGCAGAGGACGTGTTTTAGTTTCCATGGCAGCGATCATCGTCGTAGGCGCCCAGTGGGGCGACGAAGGTAAGGGCAAAGCTACCGACATTCTGGGCGGGAAGGTCGACTACGTCGTCAAGCCCAACGGTGGCAACAACGCCGGCCACACCGTCGTCGTCGGCGGCGAAAAGTACGAACTCAAGCTGCTGCCCGCAGGTGTGCTTTCCGAAAACGCCACGCCCATCATCGGCAACGGTTGCGTGGTGAACCTGGAGGCGCTGTTCGAGGAGATTGACGGGCTGGAAGCTCGCGGAGCAAACGCCTCCCGTCTGCGCGTTTCCGCCAACGCGCAGCTGGTGGCGCCCTACCACGTGGCCATCGACCGCGTGGCCGAGCGCTTCCTGGGCAAGCGCGCCATCGGCACCACCGGCCGCGGCATCGGCCCGACCTACGCAGACAAGGTCTCCCGCGTGGGCATCCGCGCCCAGGACCTGCTGGACGAATCCATCCTGCGCCAGAAGATCGAATCCGCGCTGGACCAGAAGAACCAGATCCTGGTGAAGATCTACAACCGTCGCGCCGTCGATGTGGACGAGGTTGTGGATTACTTCCTCTCCTACGCCGATCGCCTCAAGCCGATGCTGATCGATGCGACGACGGAGCTGAACCAAGCTCTGGACGCCGGTAAGTCTGTGCTGATGGAGGGCGGCCAGGCCACGATGCTAGACGTGGACCACGGCACGTATCCTTTCGTGACCTCCTCTAACCCCACCACCGGCGGCGCGTGCGTGGGTACGGGAATTGGGCCGACGCGCATTACTGCATCGCTGGGCATCATCAAGGCCTACACCACGCGAGTGGGTGCCGGTCCGTTCCCGACGGAGCTGTTCGACAAGTGGGGCGAGTTCCTGCAGACCACCGGCGGCGAAGTCGGCGTGAACACCGGACGCAAGCGCCGCTGCGGCTGGTACGACTCCGTGATCGCCCGCTACGCCTCCCGCGTAAACGGCTTCACCGACTACTTCCTGACGAAGCTGGACGTGCTGACCGGCATCGGCGAGATCCCGATCTGCGTGGCCTACGACGTGGACGGTGTGCGCCACGACGAGATGCCGATGACGCAGACCGAATTCCACCACGCCACCCCGATCTACGAGACCATGCCCGCGTGGGACGAGGACATCACCGACTGCAAGACCTTCGAGGAGCTGCCGGAGAAGGCGCAGGATTACGTCAAGCGCCTGGAGGAGCTGTCCGGTTGCCGGATCTCCTACATCGGCGTGGGTCCGGGCCGCGACCAGACGATCGTCATCAACGACGTCGCGGAGGGTTAGGGCTGGCGCCGCGGCGATAGGCGCTGCGCTAGAGCGCGCTAGAGCGTGCGCAGGAAGTCGGCCAGCAGTTCCGCCGCGCGGGTGAGGTTGGCCTGGAACTGCTCCGGCTGCTCCGCCTTGTCACGGTTGAAGGTCAGGCAGTACTCGATGCTGGTGGCCTTCGGCGTGTAGTTCACGCCGAAACCATTGGGGATAGTGGGGGCGAAAACATAGCGGATGATGTGCGCATCGCTACCGATCGAGGTGGTGGACAGGAAGTCCGTGCGGGCGGCTTTGACGCCCGGATCCGCCAGCAGCGCCAGGGGAGCGCCGGACTGCTTCTCCGAGGTGAAAGACAGCGCCCACAGGTGGCGATCGATGCCACGACCAGTCTTGCAGCCAATCACCCAGTTGCGGTGGGCATTCAGGGCCTCCTGCAGGGCCTCGACAGTCGGCTTGCCGGCGACGAGCTGCTTAGCGAAAGCCACGGCCTCCGGGGTGACCGCGCGCAGGCATTCCGTGCGGCCGGCCTTGTACTCGCGCATATCCACGGCCTCGTACACCGCGCGGATGCGGCCGAAGGTCAGCAGTTGCGCGATGGATAGAATCAGCTGGCTCATCGCATCGGCACTGAACTTGAAAGGCAGCTCCTCCTTCGCCAGTTTCGGCACCTCGATGATTTCTACGGCGTATTCGTCGCCGGTGGGAATGGAGGCGGCAGGCGTAACCGGGGATAGTTTCAGCGGGGCGACATCGGCTGGGGTGACATCCGCGTCGGCGCTTGGAGCCGTAGGGGCGTCACTATCCATAGCCTCCTGCACCCGGCGCACCGCCTCCACGAGCGTGGCTCCATCGACCGTCGAATGCTCCACGTGCATGGCCGCAAAATTGCTGGCCAGGTTGATTTCATACGTCAGTGGCTTGTACACCCAGGCGTGGCCGGGGGCGAAAGTGAGGTCGCGCAGCAGGTCGGCTTCGGTGGCCTGCGCATCGTCGATCAGGTGCAGCGCGAAAAGTTGATCGCGCAGGGTGGCTTGAGTCTCCGCGGGGAGCGGGAGCTCGGCCAGGGCCGCGGAGCCGAGGTAGGAAAGGCGGGCGTCGAGGGCGGGCTCGGCAGTCTCGCCGGTGCTGGCGGCGCTCCCGGCGGTGTCGGAGTTAGTACGCAGCACCTCCAAGGTGGCGCGCAGCTGCTCCCGAGAGGCTAGGCGCCCCTGCTCGTCCGTGATGCGCAGGTCGAACACGTGGCCATCCACGATCACGCCGATGCTGCGGGATGCGGTGCCGAGCTCGCTGAAGGTGACCTCATCGCAGTCTGGGCGGGGGATGCGCAGCGCGCCGTTGAAGCAGCGCCACTGGTTGGCGTCCAGCGGATTGCCGCGGCCGTCGATCTCCTCCGGCATCGAACCATCGGCCTGCTTCAGGTGCACCAGCGCCAGGGCGCGCAGGATGTCCACGGCACGGTCCAACCCAGAGGTCTCCGTGCGCAGGTTGATCTGGAAGCCCACGTTGGAGGTGGTCTGTAGCGGCGTGCGAACGGTCAGGTAATCGCGGAGCCAGCGGTCTGCCAGCCAGCTGCTGTTCGCGGCGTCGCGGTCGGCGGCGAAGACCTCCAGGGCGGACTGCAGGGCGGGGCCCTGGTTGGCTTGGAAGTCCTCGATGGCTCGCTCCGTGGCGGCCAGCATATCGGCATCCGCGACGGCAGAGACCGCATGGCGGAGCGCGGGCAGCGTGGCATCCAGCGGCGGGACGGGGAGGGGCTTGAGGTGGGCACGATTGTCCTGCATGACCTCGAGTCTACTGAGGAGCTACGGGGGTGAACGCCGGAAAGATCCGAATATTTTTAAAAGGAAAATACTTGTTCGGCAACGTGATGCACGTCACTCGCTTAAGGTTTGTCTTAAATTTGCAAACGCAAGCCCCGGTTACGAGGAGTGAAACCATGCCGATCCAGAGCCCACAGCAGGAAATCGACATCCCGAACAGCACAATCTACGACGTACTGTTCGGCAACATCGCCGAAGAAGACCTCGGTCGCATCGCCATCACGGACGATGCCACGGGATCGCAAACCACGTACGGGGAACTCAAGGCTCTTATTGACGCCTTCGCGGGCGCACTGGCCGACCGCGGAGTCAAGCCAGGCGTAGTCGTCGGGCTGCACTGCCCGAACAGCCTCGCTTTCGCGGTCGCCTTCCACGGCATTCTCCGCGCCGGGGCGACTGTTACTACCTTGGGGTCACTGCTGAACGCTCACGACGTGGCAAAACAGCTTAAGGGCTCAGGTGCGACGTATGTGCTGACTACGAAGCTACTCGGGGAAGCGGGCGTCCAAGGTGCAGAAGAGGCAGGGATCGACCCGAGCAACATCATCGACCTCACCGACGAAGCAACCGGCTTAAAGGCGCTGGTGGGGGAGGGGCGACCCGCGCCGGAGGTTAGCATCGACCCGGCGACTCACGTGGCGGTGCTGCCGTACTCGTCGGGCACCACGGGTGTGCCGAAGGGCGTGCGTCTGAGCCACCGTAACCTCGTGGCGAACATCCTGCAGATCGGCGTGCGGCTCGGCCCCAACGGCCTGGACCGCGACTCCGTGGTGATGTGCGTGCTGCCGTTCTTCCACATCTACGGCATGAATGTCCTGCTGAACTCCTGTCTGTACGTGCGCGCCCACGTGGTGACCATGCCCAGCTTCGACCTGGAGAAGTTCCTGGCAGCTCACCAGAAGCACGGCATCACGTTCACCTTCATCGCCCCGCCGATCGCCGTGGCGCTGGCCAAGCACCCGCTGGTGGACAAGTTCGACATCGGCTCCCTGGAGACCGTACTTTCCGGCGCGGCGGCCCTGGATGGGCAGCTTGCAAACGCGGTAGCCAACCGCCTGGGCGTGCGCATCCTGCAGGGCTTCGGCATGACGGAAACCAGCCCCGTCACTAGTGTGAGCGACGTCGGCGTTACGCCACTGGATTCCATCGGCCTGCCGGTCTCCAACACGGAGGTGAAGATCGTGGACATCACGACAGAAGACCTCGAGGAGATCCACCCGCCTGCGAACGAGGGCGAGCGTTCCTCCGAAGGTGAAATGTGGGTGCGCGGCCCGCAGGTCATGCTCGGTTACCTCAATAACGAGGAAGCCACCGCCAACACCATCACCCCCGACGGATGGCTGCGCACCGGCGACATCGCGAACCTAGACCACCTGGGCAATGCCTACGTAGTCGACCGCATGAAGGAACTGATCAAGTACAAGGGCTATCAGGTTGCCCCGGCCGAGCTAGAGGCGCTGCTGATGACCCACGAGGCCATCGCCGACGCGGCCGTGGTCGGTTACCTGCGCGAATCGGATGGCGAAGAGCTGCCGCGTGCATTCCTGGTGCTGCAGCAGGGAGTGGACCCGAACGACCCGGCCGTGAGCGCAGAGGCGCTCATGGAGTGGGTTGCCGAGCGCGTGACTCCGTACAAGAAGATCCGCATGGTCGAGTTCATCGACGCGATCCCGAAGTCCAGCACGGGCAAGATCCTGCGCAAGGATCTGAAGAACGTGCCCGTGGCAGCTAAGGTCTAGCGGCGCTAGAAATCCCAGTCATCCTCCTCCGTTGATTCCGCCCGCCCGATCACGTAGGAGGATCCGGAGCCGCTAAAGAAGTCGTGTGTTTCGTTGGAATCCGGCGCCAGGGCGGCGATGATCTCCGGCTCCGTTTTCGCCGCTTCTTCCTCGTATTGCGGTGGATACCCCAGATTCATCAGCGCCTTATCCGCGTTGTAGTGCACGAAGGCCATCACGCCGTCGATCAGCGATTTCTCGTCGGCTAAAGCTTCGCCGTACAGATCTCCGGAGTACTCCTTCTCTAACTCCAGAAGTTCCTCCACTAGTGTGAATGTGAACTCCTCGAGTTCCGCCGAGCGCTCCGGGTGGGCCTCCAGTCCTCGCTGGAATTTGTATCCCGAGTAGTACCCGTGGACGGCCTTGTCACGCAGGATCAACCGGATCATGTCGGCTGTATTCATCAGCGTGCCACGGCAGCTAAACCACAGCGGTAGGTAGAACCCGGCGTATAGCAGCAGGGAGGACAGTAGCGTGGCGGCGACCTTCCGCTTGAGTGGGTCGTCCCCGTAGTAGTGCTGCATCACTGCCGTCGCTCGGCGCTGCAGGGCTGGGTTACCGATGGCCCAGGTATAGGCGGCGTTGATCTCCTCGCTGCTGCACATCGTGCTGAACACACTGCTGTAGCTGCGCGCGTGAACGGCCTGCATAAAGGCGATGTTTGCGTAGACCGCTTGTTCGTGTTCGGTGCGGGCATCCGGGATCTGGCTGATCTCACCAACGGTCGCCTGCACAGTATCCAGCAGCGTGAGCCCGGTGAATACCTTGGTGGTCAGCTCGCGTTCTGCGTCCGTCAGTGCGTTCCAGGTTGGCAGGTCGTTGGACAGCGGTACTTTCTCTGGCAGCCAGAAGTTGCTGGTCAGCCGCTGCCAGATCTCCAGGTCCTTCTGGTCGTCCAGCCGGTTCCAATTCACCGGCCGCAGCGGCCGGGCGGGGTCGTGCGGCCATTGGGGTGGGGTTTGGGAGCGCGTGAGGTAGCTCATTGTTTCCTTTCTGATTGTTCTCGATCGTGTCATTCTGCTTGTGTCTTATTGCTCTGTCTTATGGACGCCACATCTCCCCGCCAGTCCGATCCCAGAACTCCCGGATGCCTTCCTGGACACGGGCAACATCGCGGGCCGTGCCGAGCAATTCAAAGCGATAGAGCTCCGGCACCTGGCACTTGGCGGCGATTGTTGGTCCAGCGCAGCAGTATGCCGTACCGAAATTCCTGTTTCCGCTGGTGATCACACCCCTGATGAGAGAGCGGTTATGTGAATTGTTGAGGAAGGTGATGACTTGCCTGGGCACCGCCTTCCGTGGGTCACCTCCGCCATAGGTTGGGGTGATGAGCACATAGGGCTCGTCGACGATGAGCTCCGGCTCCTTGCGCCGCAAGGGGATGCGGCGGGCGGGAATGTCCAACTTGTCGACGAATCGGCGGGTGTTTTCGGAGGCAGAGGAGAAGTAGACGATGCGCGGCTGCGAGACCGCGATTGGTTGCATTGGGGAGAAGTCCTTTACAGCTTGTTGCTAGTTGGGGTTGGTTGTTCGTTGGGGTAAATGTTCATGACACCAGCTTTCAAAAGTTCAATGACACGAACTTTACAACAACAAGATATTGAACTTTTGTGTAGGGTGCCTAGTGTATCCAAGTTCACACCGCGTACGCGGCTGCGTAGTGCGGAATATGCCAGAGAGAAGAAAGGAAAAAGCTCGTGGCGAAGCTAACCCAAGAAATGAAAGACATGATCGATGCACAGCTGCCGTACCTGGCGACTGTGACCGACGGCGAGACGCTACTGCCGGACATCGGTCCGAAGCGCAGCTTGCGCGTGTGGGATGACGAGACGCTGATCTATAACGAAAACACTGGCCGGCAACACCTGGAAAACCTACGGGCCGGTTCAAAGGCCGCTGTGGCGGTCGTGGATTGGGCAGAGCTAGACGGGTACCGGTTTATCGGTCCAGCAGAACTGTTCCACGAAGGGCCGGTGTGGGAAGCGGCGGTGAAGTTCGCCGAGGAAAAGGGGCACAACCCACCGAAGATGGCGGTGCTGATCCACATTGAGCAGATCTACACCCTCATGCTCGGCAAGAATGCTGGCCGGTTGTTGGCCAGCGATGACGAGTCCCTGATGGTGGACTAAAAACCGTATTCGCGGGCGGTGATAGCCGCCTGGTTAACGATCCACTCCACCATCTCCTGCGTCGGAGCGCCGGAAATGGCCTGGTTGGAGGGGTTATTCATTACGCGGCGCACCACGCCCTCCACGATGATGGCGACCTTCCACAGCCCCAGCACGTGCCAGTAGGCCAGCGCCTGCCGGTCGCGGTCGGAATCCTTCCCGGCCTTCTGCAGGTAGCGCTCCGCCAGCGCCTCCGGGCTGGGGAAACCGTCAGCCAGAGCGGCCTCGAAGCCAGGAAGCTGCAGGCCGTTCTTCACCGGCCAATACGCCATCAGGGAGCCGATGTCCGACAGCGGGTCGCCGAGCGTCGTCAGCTCCCAATCCACCACCGCGTTGATCTTCCCGGTCTCCGGGTCCGCAATGATGTTGCCGATGTGCAGGTCACCGTGGACCAGCACGGTCTCGTCCTGCTCCGGGATCTTCGCCACCAGCAGCTGCGTCAGTTCGTCCAGCGCCGGCAGTTCGCGGGTCTTCGTCTTATCCCACTGGCCCGTCCAGCGCCGTAGCTGCCGTGGGGCGTAGGGCTTGTGGGACGCCAAGTCGTCCAAACCCACCGACTTCAGATCCACACTGTGGATCGCCGCCATCGCGTCGATTAGTCCGTCGGCGATCTTGCCGCGCGCCTCGGGCGTAATGCTGTCTGCAACCTTCATGGAGTTGACGGTCACACCGTCGATGGCGGACATGGCGATCACTGGCACGTCGGCTACCTGCTCGCTGCCTTCGCCGTGAGCTTCACCGCGGCTTGCACGGCGGCTTTCCTCCCAGTCTGTCGAGCTGCCGTAGATCTTTGGCACCGGCACATCCGTGTTCTCTAGGGCGGCCATGATCTTGCCCTCGCGGACCACATCGTGGGCGCTGGCGGTCAGCGTGCCCAATGGCGGACGGCGTACAACCACGCGCTTGCCCTGGGAATCTGTGGCCAGGTACGTCAGGTTCGATTGCCCTGCGCCGATGCGTTGCAGGGAGATGCCGTCCGCGCCGCCTTCCAGTCCGGCTACGTCGTGCAGCCAGCTGGCCAGGTGGGCGTCAGAAAAAGGGTTAGAGCTACTGGTCACGGTACTTCCTCAATTCTGCTCGGGCGATGGTCATGCGGTGCACCTCATCCGGGCCATCGGCTAGGCGCAGGGTGCGCAGGCCCGCCCACATGGCGGCCAGGGGAGTGTCGTCGGTAACGCCCTCCCCGCCGTGAACCTGAATAGCCTGGTCAACGATCCGCAGCGCCATCGCGGGGGCGGCCACCTTGATGGCGGCGATCTCCTGGCGGGCGGCCTTGTTTCCAACCGTGTCCATCATCCAGGCTGCTTTCATGGTCAGCAGGCGCGCCTGCTCGATGTCGATGCGAGCCTGGGCGATTTGGTCGCGGATGTTGTCGCGGTTGGCCAAAGGCTTGCCGAAAGCAGTGCGGGACATGGCGCGGGTGCACATGAGCTCCAGGGCGCGCTCGGCCATTCCAATGGCGCGCATGCAGTGGTGGATGCGGCCCGGCCCCAGGCGATCCTGGGAGATCTTAAAGCCCATGCCCTCGCCGCCGAGGATGTCCTTATCCGGCACGAAGACGTCCTTGAAGTGGACCTCCGCGTGGCCTTCGCGGTCGTGGTAACCGAACACCGGCAGGTTACGCACGATCGTCACGCCGGGCGCGTCCGCGGGGACGGCGAGCATGGATTGCTGGCGGTGGATCTCCTCATCCGGGCTGGTCTTGCCCATCACGATCATCACCTTCAGGTGCGGGTGCATGCCGTTGGAGGTAAACCATTTGCGGCCGTTGAGCACGTAGCCGCCGTCGGTGCGCTCCATGCTCATGCGCACGTTGGTGGCATCGCTGGAGGCCACGCCCGGCTCCGTCATGGCAAACGCGGAGCGGATTTCGCCGCTGAGCAGGGGCTCTAAGTACTTTTCCCGGTGCTCGTCGGTACCGTAGAGCTCGAAGACCTCCATGTTGCCGGTATCGGGTGCGTTGCAGTTGCAGGCCTCGGGGGCCAGGTGCATGGACCGGCCCATGATCTCCGCCAGGGGCGCGTACTCGGCATTGGTCAGGCCGGGGCGGTTGCTATCCCCACCTGCGCTACCAGCCCCGCCAGTACCGCCTGCGCCGAGGTGGGGGTGGAAGAGGTTCCACAGGCCGCGCTTCTTCGCCTCGGCCTTTAGGTCGTCGAGGATGGCGGGGAAGTGGTGCGGGTCGCCGGATTCGCGCATCTGCTGCTCGTACACGGCCTCGGCCGGGTAGATGCACTCATCCATGAATTCGGTGAGCTTGCCTTGGTACTCCAAGGACCGTTCGCTGTGCTGGAAGTCCACTGTTTTCTTACCTCTCGACGCCAAATTGTCCGCCAGCGGGCTTATCAGCAGCGCCAGACTTTCCGGGGGTAGTCACGTCAATGGTCTTGTTGCCCACGAGCATTCCGCCGTCGACCACGAGGTTCTCGCCGGTGAGCCAGGAGCTGGTGGGTGCCGCCAGGAATGCGATGGCATCGGCGATGTCCTCTGGCTCGCCGATGCGGCCAGCGGGGATCAGGGTGGAGGTGGAGTCTTCGTTCTCCTTCCACAGCGCCTCCGAGAGCTTGGTGCGGACCACACCGGGGGAGATGCTGTTTACGCGGATGCGTGGAGCGAGTTCGCGGGCCATCTGCTTGGTCAGGTGCAGCAGGGCGGCCTTGGAGGCGTTGTACACGCCGATGTAGTCCTCCATGGACAGGGCACCGATGCTGGAGACGTTGACGACCGCGCCGGCTGGACCGCCATTGCGGGCGGCCTTGCCGAGGTCTGCTTCGATGGCGGCGCTGGTCCAGATGACTGGTCCGATGGTGTTGATCTGGAAGACCTTCGCCATGATCTCCGCGGACTGCTTGTGCACGGGGCCGAATGCGGGGTTCGTGCCCGCGTTGTTAATGAGTACATCCAGCCGACCGAACTCTTCGACGGCCTGAGCGCAGGCCTTCTTGGCGGCCTCGGGGTCGGCGACGTGGGCGGCGATGCCGATTACGCGGCCCGCGTCCGGGTTTTGCTCGCGGGCGGCTGCCTGCAGTTCTTCAGCAGCAGGGACGACGGTCTCCGGCTTGCGGCCGGTGATGACCACGTTCGCGCCACTGGCCGCGAGCTGCAGTGCGGTGGCGTGCCCGATGCCGCGGGTACCGCCGGTAACGATGGCGGTCAGGCCGGCGTAATCGTATTTGCTCATTCAGAGGATCCTTAGCAGGTGTTGGGTACGGGAGTTGGATACGGGTTTTGAATAGGGGTGTTGAGATTGAGTTGTGACTCGCATCATATGCAGGTGGCGGGCTGCATATGTGAAGGATCGCAAAACTAAAGACATTTGGGTGTGAGTGAGGGACACTGACCTGAGGTCTTAGAAAAGTTTGGAGTTCTAGAAAATGGGGATTTTGTACCTGGTGCGCCATGGGCAGGCGAACTCTGGAGGTCTGCACACCAGCGATGTCGCAGACGGCGCCATGGAGGAAACCTACGACCGCCTGACACCCCTCGGGCACGAGCAAGCCGCGGCGACCGGGCGTAGCTTGGCCGCGCGTATCGGTGGGGCAGGCCGGGGTGCGGCGGAAAAAGGCGCGGCACGGATTAGCGCAGCGCGGGAGGGCGCAGCACGGGAGGGCGCAGCGCAGGAGAGCGCCGCAGGCGAGAGCACAGCGCAGCCGGTGGTGTTGTCCGGCCCGCTCGGTCGGCAGCTCAGCACAGCCGAAGGTGTTCATGCGGAACTGGAGGCCGCGGGTCTGGAACCGCAGGCCATCCGCATGGTGGAGCAGTGGCGCGAGTTTAGCTCCGACGATGTGCTAGCCCCCTACTTCCGCGCCCACCCGGACAAGCTCGCGGAGATCCGCCGGGCCTACGAAGCCGCGCGCGACAACCCCCGAGGAATGAAGGAGCACAACCGTCTGCTCGGCCGCGCCATCGACGCCGCCCTACGCGAGTGGCGCTCCACCCCAGCATTCGACGCTTTCTCCGCGCAGGTCAGGCAAGGTTTTTCGGACGCCACCTCACTTGCCGCGGGAGATCAACCAGTCGTGGTGGTTACCTCTGGCGGGCCGATCTCCATGTGCGCGGCCGAGCTCATCGGTGCCGACTGGACGCGGCTGATCAACAACATCTTCACCACCTCGGTGAGCGTGTTTAGCGTTCGGAGTGCAGGCAAAGCCCAGCTGCTGAGCTTCAATGAACACGCGCACCTGGACATTCCGGACGCATCGGGGAGCCGCCCGCTGCGCCGCTATCGTTAGGGATGGCGCCGGCTAGGGGGGACGCCGGGTTTGCCTTATAGCTCCCCGGGTTTCGTGTCCTCCATGCCGACCATGCGGAAAGTCATGAGGCTCAGAGTTTTGATCGTGCGCTCTATGATCTCGTCACGGTTTTCATCTGTGACCTCGTAGAAGCCCTGAACAAAGGTGGCATGGCAGAAGCGGGTGAACATCGCAGCAATGGCAGCAGCGGTGTACTCCACGTCCTCCAGCGACGGGATCATGTTTTTTGCAATCATCGCCTCCAGCATCCGGCGGTTGCGGCCAACCATCTGCTTAGCGATCTGCAACTGACGCTCTGCGAGTTCCGGGCTGAACTGGGAAGACTGTGCAACCAGGTTCATAGCTCCTGCGTTGTTCGCGTAAAAGCGCACGAATTCACGGTTGCTGTGGATCACCGTAGCGCGGGCGTCATCAATGCTGAGCAAGCTATCGTCGAGTGTGGGGTTTAGGTCTTTCTCGACGCTGGCTAGCACGTTCATGAGGAGGTCTTGGCGGTCCTCGAAGTACGTGTACAGGGTGCCGACGGAACAGCCGGCCACCTCAGCGATCTTCGTCAACTTCGTGTGGTGGTAGCCATCGGTGGTGAACACCTTGCGAGCGGCATCTAGGATGTCTGCGCGGCGGGCTGCAGCTTTGGGAGAGAGTGATTCGTTTGAGTGAGTAGCTGCGGTGCCACGTGGGTAATTATTTGAAGCTTCTCGCGAGCTTCCATAGTCGTGGGCCATGGCCCTCATTGTATAAGACTTAAACCCTATTAACTAAACAATAATGAAAGATTTTCGGACTTCTATGATTCAAAATTCATTTTCGACGGGCATGCAGAAGCCGCGCGTTGTGGCGGATGTGGATACAGGGATCGATGACAGTCTGGCGCTGATTTACTTGGCCGGCCTGCATTCCACCGGAGAGATTGATTTAGTGGTGACGACCAGCGCGGGAAACACGACCGCACGGCAGGCGGCTGTGAATTCTGCAGAGGTTCTGCGGCTGGCCGGGGCGGCGGACGTGCCCGTTGTGGCGGGTGCGCGATCGCCGTTGGAGGTTCCATTGACGACGACTCCGGAAACGCACGGAGAAAAAGGTTTAGGTTATTATTCGCCTCTGGATGGGGGTGGTGCAGTTGGCGATGCGGGCTCGGCGGGCGATGTGCGGGCGGCGGGCGATGTGCGGGCGGCAGTGGAGTTGTGGCGCGGAGCCTCGCACATCCTGGTTGCGGGCCCGGCTACGAACCTCGCCTGGGCGCTGCGGCACGCGCCGGAGGTAGTGGGTGGTGCAGCTGGGAGTGGCGCAGCTGGGAGTGGCGCGACTGGAAGCGGCACGGCTGGGGCCGAGATCACCCTGATGACCGGTGCCTTTAACTACCCCGGTAACACCACGCCGACGGCCGAGTGGAATGCCTGGGTCGACCCCCACGCGCTGAAGGAGGTCTTCGCCGCTCCCGCCTCCACTCCTGCAACCGTCGATGCTCCTATCATTGCGCGCCCGGCCGTCCGCCCGTTGCCGACGATCTGCCCGCTCAACGTCACCGAGCAAGTCCTGCTCTATCCCGAACGTTTGCGCAGGTGGCAGCAAGCGCTGCGCCCCACGCGCCCAGAGCTGGCGACCCTCCTCGGCGACGCCCTCCGCTTCTACTTCGAATTCCACCAGTCGGTCGGCGTGGGCTATTGCGCGCAGATCCACGACCTCGCCGCGGCCATGGTGATGTTGCGGCGCGTTCCTTGTTCTTTTTATGACGCCACCGTGGACGTCGAAGCCGACTCTCCCCTCATGCGCGGCACCACCGTGGCCGACCGGGTTGCGAAGGTTCCCGCCGGCGAAGAGGCTGCGACCAGTGGAGGAGCAGAGGTGCGCGGTCCGTACTGGGATTGCCCGGCGAATGCCCGGATTCTAGAGTCCCTGGACCCGGCCGATGTGTTCGCGGAGTTCGAGCGAGTGGTGTGCGGGCGGCATTTAGAGGGCTGTAGCCAGGGCTAGAAGGCCGGTAATTAAGGGCTTTGAGGGGGTAAATGTCGCTAGAACGGGAATGCGTTAAGGGCAATAATTTTCATTAGTCTAAACCCGCAGGTCAGAGCGTTTTAAATTTTCCGGCTCCGCGCTGAGCGCCTACGTATTCCCGTTTTAGCGACATTTGGGTGACATTTGGCGGAGGATGGGTGCTTTTCGGTGCTGAAGGGGGACTATTTGGCGGGTGAATGGCTTGGAAAAGCAAAAGCGCCGCGCCGGGACTTCGAAAAGTCTCCGACGCGGCGCAGCTAACCAGTGGCCAGGTAGCTGGAGTGGCTAGCTGTACTGACCGGGGACATTGATCGACGGCGGGGTGCGCCTCCTACCAGTCATGAAGTTGGGGTCGAATGTCTTTCAGTTAGGTCCTTGGCGAGCTGACGGATGCGTTCGCGGGCTGTTTCCGGGGTGAGTATCTCGATGTGGTCACCGAACTGGAGGAGCTGACGCACTGACTCGATGTCGGGGTAGCGGACGACGACCGCGCACCAGCCATTTTCTGTGTCGGAGATCTCGTGGATGCGGGTGCCGAGGATACGCCGTGCCAGGTCGAGACGACTTTCTCGGAGACGGACGGTCACGCTCACCTGACCTGGCCTTTCCGTGCGTTCCTTCAACGCAGCCCACATGGTGCGGAGGGTCTGATCTGGGCGGAGGACAGCTGGTGCATCGAGTGTCTCGTAGGCCGAGAGGCGTTCCAGGGCGTATAGCCGGCCGGTCCCCTGGTCGTCGGCGATGAGGTACCAGCGGCCTGATTTCGCCACGATTCCGTACGGGTCGACCACCCGCGTCGTGGCCTGTCTTTCGGCGCTGCGCCGGTATTGGATGCGCATCCGGCGTCGGTGGCGCAGCGCTGATGCTAAATCCGCTACGTCCACCTCCGTCTTCGAGTGGGCAAGCCACGCGTTGTTGTCCACCAGGACCAGGTCCGCCAGTCGCGGCAGGGCCGGGGACTCGGGCGCTGCGATCTGGCGGGCGGCGATCTTGCGCGCGGCCGATTCCCGCACGGCAGACAGTCCTAAGCGCTCAAGTTGCGCGCTGTCCAAGCCAGCTACGGAGAGGGCCTCCAGCTCCGGCGGTTCCAGGTGAGATGCGTTGAGCCGTGCACCGGGGAGCAGGACGATCCCACCGTTCCGCCCACGTTCGGCGTAAACAGGAACACCTGCCGTCGAGAGCGCCTCGACATCCCGCAGCACAGTCCGCCGGGACACCTCCAGACGCTCGGCAAGCTCGGTGGTGGTAATGCGCTGACGTGTCTGCAGGAGCAGTAAGATGTGCAGCAGCCTCGAAGCCTTCATACTGATTAATCTTCGCAGAAAAGGTGACAGGTTTTGTCTTGATTAGGCGGTCAACTGGTGCGGTACCGAGAACCTAACGACCTGAGGAGCGTTCTATGCCCGCACCCAACCTGTTCCTGATCTACGTCCGTGACGCCGAAGCAGCCACGGCCTTTTACAGCGATCTGTTCGAGATCGAACCGACCTTCACCAGCCCCCGCTACGTTGCTTTCGAGGTTGCCCCCGGCATTCTGTTCGCGCTGTGGACAGGACGCAGCGAGCACGCGGTCCCAAGCACCCCTCGCACGTGCGAGGTCGGGCTGATGGTGCCGGGACCAGCGTCCGCAGTTGACGAGATCTTCACGAGTTGGGTCTCGAAGGGAGTCCACGTCGTGGAGGAGCCGCACGACGATGTCTTCGGTCGCACGTTCGTGATCACCGACCCCGACGGCAATCTCATCCGGGTCTCCCCGGTGGACTGACCTGCACGAACCCCACCAGCTATGTTCGTTCTGTCAAGGAGCTCAGACATGTCCCACCCGAATGCTGCCCTCACCCCGCGCCACCGACTGAAAGTCGCGCGCCTTGTCGTTGACGACGGCTGGCCAATCAGCGAAGTCGCCGCCCGTTTCCAGGTCTCCTGGCCCACCGTGAAGCGCTGGGTCGAGCGCCACCTCGCCGGCGAGCCAATGCATGACCGCTCGTCCCGACCGAAGGCCTCCCCGAACAGGACGCCCAAGGCCGTATCGATGCGCTGCGTCAGCTTGCGGTTGCGATTGAGGGAGGGCCCAGTTCAGCTCGCCACACGACTCGGCATCGCCGCTTCGACAGCCCACCGTATCCTGACCGCAGCGCGGCTGAACCGGCTGTCCTATCTCGACCGTGCCACAGGGGATCCCGTCCGCGCTTACGAGCACCCTTACCCCGGCTCGCTGGTGCACGTGGACGTGAAGAAACTAGGGAACATACCTGACGGCGGCGGATGGCGCTACGTCGGCCGCCGTCAAGGCGAGAAGAACCGCTCGGTCACTCCCGAAAAACTGAAGGGCACGTCGGGCAATCCGAAGCTCGGATACGCCTTCATGCATACGATCATCGACGACCACTCACGCGTTGCATACACCGAGGTACACGACGATGAGACAGCCGTCACCGCCGTCGCGGTTCTGCACCGTGCAGTGGAGTGGTTCGCCGAACGCGGCGTCACGATCGAGCGAATTCTGTCGGACAACGGAGGCGCGTATCGGTCCTTCCTGTGGCGCGAGGCCTGCGAGGCCCTGTCCATCACGCCGAAGCGCACCCGCCCGTACCGACCGCAGACGAATGGCAAGGTGGAGCGCTTTCATCGAACAATGGCCGACGGCTGGGCTTACGCCCGCTGCTACCAGTCAGAACAAGAGCGCCGGGACGCACTCGAAACGTGGCTGCACCACTACAACCAGCACCGGCCTCACACGGCCTGCGGCAACCAGCCGCCCTTCTCGCGATTGACCAACGTCTCCGGTCAGTACAGCTAGCCAACCAGCGGTCAATCGCCCTGCGGGCGCTAGAGGAAACTAGACGCGCTCGCGGGCCTTCTTAGCGGCAGACACCAGAACCTCCAGGGAGGCAGTGGTCTCTTCCCAGCCACGGGTCTTCAGGCCACAGTCCGGGTTAACCCACAGTAGGGAGGGGTCCACGGAATCCAGGGCAGCGGACAGCAGGTCATCGACCTCCTGCTGCTTCGGCACGCGCGGGGAGTGGATGTCCCACACGCCCGGGCCAACGCCCAGCTCGTAGCCCTCGTCCTTCAGCGCAGCCAGAACCTGCATGCCGTTGCGGGCGGCCTCGATGGAGGTCACGTCGGCGTCCAGGTTGGAGACCGTGTCGATCAGCTCGTTGAACTCGGAGTAGCACATGTGCGTGTGGATCTGCACCTTGTTCTCCGCACCGGAGGTAGCCAGGCGGAAGGAGCCAACGGCCCATTTCAGGTAGTCCGGCTGCTGCTCCTTGCGCAGTGGCAGCAGCTCGCGGATAGCGGGCTCGTCCACCTGCACCACGCGAGCGCCAGCGGCGATCAAGTCGTCGATCTCGTCGCGCAGAGCCAGAGCAACCTGGTCGGCGGTCTCGCCCAGCGGCTGATCGTCACGCACGAAGGACCATGCCAGCATGGTCACCGGACCGGTCAGCATGCCCTTGACCGGCTTGTCGGTCAGGTCAGCGGCAACCTTGTACCAGTCGACGGTCATGGCGTGCGGGCGGGAAACGTCACCGAAGATGATCGGCGGGCGCACGCAGCGGGAGCCGTAGGACTGCACCCAAGCGTGCTCGGTGGATAGGTAGCCGTCCAGCTGCTCGGAGAAGTACTGCACCATGTCGTTACGCTCCGGCTCGCCGTGCACCAGCACGTCCAGGCCCAGCTCTTCCTGGCGCTTGATAACGTCCGCGACCTCGTCCTTCATCGCCTGGGTGTAGGCTGCGTCGTCGATCTCGCCCTTGCGGTGCTTCGCACGCGCCTGGCGGATCTCCGTGGTCTGCGGGAAGGAGCCGATGGTGGTGGTCGGCAGCGGCGGCAGGTTCAGCTCTGCCTTCTGTGCCTCGCGGCGGGCCTCGATGGAGTCGCGGCGACGGTCGGCGTCGGTCACGGCATCCTGGCGCTCGCGCACGGCGGCGTTGTGGGTCAGGGTGGAGTTCTTGCGGTCCTCGATGGCCTCGCGGGTCTCGGCGAACAGCTGCTCGTCGGCCTCGGTCTGCTCGCCGCGCAGGGCGCGGGACAGGGCAGCGACCTCGCGGATCTTCTCGGAACCGAAGGCCAGCCACTTCTGCACCTCGGCGTTCAGGTTCTGCTCGCGCTGCAGGGAGTAAGGCACGTGCAGCAGGGAGCAGCTCGTAGAGACGGCAACCGGGCCGCGCTCCTTCAGGCCCTGCAGGGTCTTCAACGCTGCGTCCAGGTCGGTGCGCCAGACATTGTGGCCATCCACAACACCAGCAGCCAGCAGCTCCTTGCCGTTCCAGGCGGGCAGCTCGGCAGCGGCAGCGCCACCGGTGACCAGGTCTACGCCGAAGGCAGCCACGCCGGAGCCGCCCAGCAGCTCGATGGCTGCGTTGCCGTCGCCGAAGTAGGTCTGGATGAGGAGGTTGACGCCCTCATCGCCAGCACCCGCAGCCTCAACCAGCTTCTCGTAGCCAGCGCGGGTGCGCTTCAATAGATCCTCGTTGGCGGCCGCATCAGCGTAAGCGAAGTCGGTGACCAGGATCGGCTCGTCGAACTGCACCCACTTCACGCCGCGATCTGCGATGCGCTTGAGCAGGCGGGAGTAGGCGTCAAAAATTTCCTCGAGGTGAGCGAAGGCATCAGAACCATCGACGGTACGAGACAGCGCCAGGTACGTCAGCGGGCCAACCAGCACCGGACGAACGGCCTCGCCTGCGCGGGTGACCTGGTCGCGGATGTCCTCGAGGAACGCGGAATCGTCCAGCTCCACGCGGGAGTCCTTGGCCAGCTCCGGGACGATGTAGTGGTAGTTCGTGTCGAACCACTTCGTCATTGCGGAGGCCGGCAGCTCCTTGGTGCCGCGGGCGGCGGCGAAGTAGCGGTCGATGAAGCGCGGCAGTCCGTCGTTGTCGTGGTCCGCGATGTCGGCGACGCGCTCGGGCAACAGGCCCAGCAGGGCGGTGGTGTCCAGCACTGCGTCGTAGAAGGAGCGGCCAGAGAAGGCTGCGGAATCCAGGCCAGCGGCCAGCAGCTCGTCGGTGTAGTCGTTGACTAGGCGAGTTGCGGTGGTAGCCAGGTTGCGGCCGGTGGAGTTATCGCGCCAGTAGCCCTCGAGAGCCTTCTTTAGCTCGCGGTCGGGTCCGATGCGCGGCACCCCGGCGACGGTTGCGTTGAAAGTCATTGTCTTTCCTGTCTTCCTTTTCCTATTGGCCCCGCCGGGCGGGGCTGTGTCTAGCTGTAAAGCTGTATGGAATTCTTGCCAGTGCGGTTCCCGCGCGGATGCGCCTTTCCCGGGGCTCCAGAAGGCGCACCCGAGTGGCGGGGCATTGCCTTCGCCGGTGCGCGGGTCGCTTGCTCAACCATTTAAGAATAGACAGCTTAGTCTGTCAACTAGATCACTTAATTTGGGGTTCCATAACCCCCGCCCCCGCGCCTCAAAACCGCTGAATCGCCCCGCCGAAAGCCCTGCGATTTGTGCATCGGGTCCGCAGGCTGTAAGCATTTAAACAACATCAAAACCACTGGCCACGCCGGGTGATGGGCGGGTGGAACGTCGAGGTGACATAGACGTTGCGCCCCGCCCGCGCCGGCCGGTACGAAAGCTAGCGAAAATTGAGGTTTCACCCCATGCGCCCCCTGTCACAAAAAGCCACTTATGTACTGCTCGGTCTAGCCGCGATTATCATCGTCACCACCTGGCTGACCCTCGTCATCTGGCAGCCCAGCGACTCCAACTACGAGTCCCTCGCAGACTCCAAGAGTTCCACCATCGCCCTGGTCGGGTTTGTCGTCCCCGCCATCCTCGCGCTGATTGCCGTGGTCCCGCGTCTGCCCGTGCGCACCCTTGCCCTGCTGCCGGTCGCCCTGGCCATCAACGTGATCCTCGGCCACATCATCGGCAACATGGGCCTGCCCCTGCCGCTGTACCTGGATTCCATCGGCACCGTGCTGGTCGGCGCCCTGGCCGGCCCGTGGGCGGGTCTGGTCACCGGCGTGCTGTCCGCCCTGGTGTGGGGCACGTTCAACCCGACTGTCGTGGGCTTCGCTGCGGCCTATGCCTTCGTCGGCGTCTGCGCCGGGTTGCTGGGCAAGTGGTGGACGGGTGCGTATTGGAGAATCGGCTTGTCCGCGTTGCTCATTGGCTTCCTGACGGCCCTGCTCTCCGCGCCAATCGCCTCCTTCATTTTCGGCGGCACAGCGGGTACGGGCACGGGTCTGTTGGTTACTGCTTACCGGACATTGGGTTTCGAGCCGATGACGGCCGTCTTCCTGCAGTCCTGGACGTCCGACCCTCTCGATAAGCTGATTGTGTTCACCATCATCTACCTGGTCATCCGCGCCCTCCCGCAGCGCACGCGCCGCACCTTCGCGCCGGTGGGCAAGGATGGCAGCGCTACTGCCGACAACACCGCTGCAGCAGACAAAGCCGCATGAGCCCACTGACCTACCTCACCCTCGCTGCCAGCGGGGTGATCTTCGTCCTCGTCGCCGATAGCCTCGCCGTGAGTGCTGTCGCGTGGGGTCTGTGCGCCCTCGTGGCTCTTTTCTTCTCGACGCCCCGTCGTCCCTTCCTGGCAGCCAACCTCTTAGGCCTACCGGCCTTCATCGGATTTGGTCTGATGTACGCCCCCTTCGGCCAGGAGCCCGGCTGGTGGATCATCACCCGCGACGGCCTGCAGATCGCCCTTTCCCTGGGCAGCCGCTTCCTGGCCGCCACCACCATCGGCCTGACCATCGGCAGCTTCGTAAACCTCGACCAGCTGATGCGCACCGTCCAGCCCCGCCTGCCCGCCAAGCTGGTGTACGTCGTCGGCGCGACCGCTCGGCTGCTGCCGCTGGCCCGCGCCCGCTGGCTGACTATCCAGCAGGTTCGCGCCTCCCGCGGCGTGGACGTTTCCACCTTGGGTGCGAAGTGCCGCATGATCCTGCCGCTGATCGTCGGCATGGTGGACGATGCTGCCACCCGCGCCCGCCCGCTGCAGCGCACCGGCATCGGCGAGCCCGGCCCGCGTACCGTACTGCGCCCCGTCCCGGATACTGCTTTGGACTGGGCGGTCCGCCTGCTGGCCATTGCCGCCCTGGTGGTGGGATGCTGGTGGGCAGTGCACTAGCTGGACTGTGGGCACCAGCCAACACACGCATTAGCGAGCACAAGCACGAGCGAACGACCAGAAAGATCCCGCGCGAACAATGCCTTTGAGTACCTTCATCTGGGGAGATAGTGGCGTCGGACTATCCGAACACGCCTGGGCGCACGCAGAAAAGACCGGCGCGGCGTGGGTTGGCAACGAGGCCAGCGCGCACATCTCCCTGCTGCGCAACACGGTCGCCGAAGAGCTCGCGTTCCCCATGGAGCAGCGCGGGGTGCCGCGCGCCGAGATGCAGCAGCGCGTGGAGGCCGCCCTGCGTCTGTGGGGGTTGGAGGGGCAGGCCGAGCAGAATCCCGCCACCCTGTCCACCGGCCAGACCCGCCGCGTGGCCATCGCCGCCGCGCTGCTGGCCCGCCCCGAAGCGCTGGTGCTCGACTGCCCCCTCGATGGCCTGGACGCCGCCGCCGTCGACACCCTGCGCCGCACCATCGCGGACTTTCCGGGGACCGTCACCGTTTACGATCGTGCGGGTTCACCCTTAAGTGATGACGCCCCCACGCACCAGCGCCTGCTAGCCGACGGCACCCTGACCGATTCCCCCGCGCCGAAGCCTGCAGCTGGGGCGGACACCCCGGAGACCTTCGCGCAGGGGAGCACGGGGACGGCCTTGTTGGCGCGGGATGTAGTTTTCCGCCGGGGTGGCGTCGGCCCCATAAACCTGGAGATCCCCGCAGGCCGGGTGGTGCACCTGGCCGGGCCGAACGGGTGCGGCAAGACGACCCTATTCTTGGGAGCGCTGGGGCTACTGAAGTACCGGGGGACGCTGCGCGCGGAGGGGCTGAAGGGCTGGGCGCCCACACAAATGGATCAGGCGGTGACCTGCCGGACCGTGGCAGAGGAACTGGCCGTGGGGGCGGGAGAGGAGCTGGCCGCAGCGGCAATAGACTTCGCCAGGTTGGGCAACTGGGCGGGCACGCATCCGCTGGACGTGCCGGCGGCGAAGCGGCGGATCGTGCTGGTCGCGGCGGCGATGGTGCGTGGCGCGGATCTGGTGATGCTGGACGAGCCGACCGTGGGTCTGGACGTGCTGGGCTATCGCGAGTTGGTGGAGCTGATGCACCGTTACGCGGACGGCGAGTATGCGCGGATGATCGGGCGGGGTGGCTCCGGCGCGCCAGGCGAGCCTGGTGGCGCGGGCGCGCCGGGCAGGCAGGGCGCGCGGCACACGCAGAACGCGCCGACGGTGCTGTGGACCTGCCACGACGCGCGCTTTGCTGCGCAGGTCAGTGACCTGCGGATTGATATGGCGGGTTAGTCCCGCCGGGCGCGGCTAACTAGTCCGTGATCTCAATCGAGTCGCCGTTGCGCTCGACCTTCTTCGCCGGGACCATCGGGTCGCGAGAGGGGCCTTCCAGCACATCGCCGGTGGCGACGTCGAACTTGGACATGTGCTTCGGGCAGACCGCCACCGTGGTGTCCCCGGACCTTTCAATGGAATCGATGGTGCCGCCGGCGTGCGGGCAAGAGGTGGAAAACGCCTTGTACTCGTCCTCGCTAGGGCGGGAGAGCACCCAGCCGTCCAGAATCGTCGCGCCACCGACCTCCAGGTCTGCGGCATCGGCCTTCGCCACAACTTCCTCGCTGGCACAGGCAGCCAGCAGAGCACCGGAGGCGGTAGCTGCGGTGGCTACGGCGACCCCGCGCAGAAACGAGCGGCGGGAACAGGGCAGGGAGCTGTGACGCTGGGGATTCGGCTGCATTTCACTCATAAAGCCGATCATTCCATCAGGCCGCACGGGCTACAAGCTCGCGCGCGGCGGGGCTGGCACGCAAGTGCGGCGGGGCTTGCAGCGTGAGTATGTGGGCATAAGTAAGGTGAAAGACTATGTACACTCCCGAGGCAATTGGCACTCCACTGACTCCCTCCTCCCTCAAGGTCCTCCTGCTCGGCGCCAGCGAGCTAGGGCGGGAGCTTGCCGTCGCCCTGCAACGCCTGGGCGTAGAGGTGCACGCCGCGGACCGCTACGCCGGCGCGCCCGCGCACCTCGTGGCCAACAAGACCCACGTGCTGGACATCCACGACGAGGATGCCATCCGCCAGCTGATCCGCGAGGTCGGCCCGCACTTCGTCATCCCGGATTCGGAGACCATCCCCGCCGACGTGCTGCAGGAGATCGAGACCAACGAGGTCGCCTCCGTCGTGCCGACCGCCCTGGCCAATCGCCTGACTATGAACCGCGAAGGCATCCGCACCTTTGCCCACGACAAGCTGGGCCTGCCGAACAGCACCTTCCGCTTCGCCTCCACCGCCGACGAACTCGCCCGCGCCGCCGAGGAAATCGGCTACCCGTGCGTGGTCAAGCCCGTCATGAGCAGCTCCGGCGCAGGCCAAAGCTACGTTGGGGGAGTGGACGAGCTAGAGGCCGCTTGGAACGCGGCGCTGAAGCACTCCCGCACCAACGCCCAGCGGGTAATGGTCGAGCAGTACATCCCCTTCGACTACGAAGTCACCATCCTGGCCGTACGCTCCATCGACCCCACTACCGGCCGGGAGGCCACCTGGTTCTGCGAGCCCATCGGCCACCGCCAGGACCGCGGCGACTACGTGGAATCCTGGCAGCCCGCGCACATGTCCGAGGATGCGCTGGACACCGCCCGCAGCATCGCCGCCCGCATCGCTACCGCCCTGGGAGGTCGCGGAGTGTACGGCGTGGAACTGTTCGTCAAGGGTGACGACGTCTACTTCTCCGAGGTCAGCCCCCGCCCGCACGATACCGGCATGGTCACCCTCGGCACCCAGCGGTTCTCTGAATTCGACCTGCACGCACGCGCCATCCTTGGGCTGCCGATCGATACCACGCTGATCTCTCCGGGAGCCTCCGCCGTTATCCGCTGCGAGGATAAACACGATAGCGATATTGAATACGTGGGCGTCAATAAGGCAATGGCAGTAGAAGAAACTAACATCTACCTATTCGGCAAGCCCCGAGCACTTGCGCGCCGACGAATGGGAGTGGCAGTAGCCACCGCCGAGAACATCGACCAGGCCCGGCAGCGTGCCGAAGAGGCCGCCGGGTACATCGAGGTGCGGCCGACTGTTTTCGCAGAAGGCGGGCAGTAGACCTAAAATCCGAGGTATGGGACATAGCGCAACCGACCTCAACGAAACTCGAATCCTGCTGTACTACTGCTTCACCCCGATCGACGACCCGACCGCGATGATGCTGTGGCAGCGCGCGCTATGCGAACAGCTGGAGCTTAAAGGCCGCATCCTCATCAGCAAGCACGGCATCAACGGCACCGTCGGCGGCTCGCTGGCCAGCTGCAAGCAGTACGTGCGCCGCACCCGCGAATTCCCGGGCTTCAAGAAGATGGAATTCAAGTGGTCCGCGGGCTCGGCCGACGACTTCCCGCGCCTGTCCGTGAAGGTGCGCGACGAAATCGTGGCTTTCGGCGCTCCGGACGAGCTGAAGGTAGACGAAAACGGTGTGATTGGCGGCGGCGTGCACCTGAAGCCGGAGGAAGTGAACAAGCTGGTGGAGGAGCGTGGCGACGAGGTCGTCTTCTTCGACGGGCGCAACGCCATGGAGGCGGAGATCGGCAAGTTCAAAAACGCCATCGTGCCGGATGTGCGCACCACCCACGACTTCATCAGCGAGATCGAATCCGGAAAGTACGACGACCTCAAGGACAAGCCGGTTGTCACGTACTGCACGGGCGGCATCCGCTGTGAAATCCTGAGCTCGCTGATGAAGAACCGCGGGTTCGAGGAGGTTTACCAGATCGACGGCGGCATCGTCCGCTACGGCGAAAAGTACGGGGACAAGGGGCTTTGGGAGGGTTCCCTGTATGTTTTCGACGGGCGCATGCACATGGAATTTAGTGATGACGCCGCTACGCTGGGCCGCTGCCGAGCATGTGGGCACGCGACCAACGACTTCCACAACTGCGTGAACGAACAGTGCCGCGAGCAGATCCTGCTGTGCGAAGAATGCGCCGCGGACCCGGAGAGCGCGACGTGCGGGCGCAAGGAGTGCGCCGAGGTCGCGGCGGAATTGGTGGCGAAGTAGCGGCGGGGTGCCGGAAAGCAGCGGCGGGGTGCCGGACTAGAGCTCCAGCTCCATGGTGACGTGGGGGTGCCCTCCTCGTCGAAAGGCTCGCTAACCGGCTGGAAGCCGAACTTCGCGTAGAAGTCCTGCGCCTGGGTCTGAGCATTCAGGGAAACGCGGGCGACCTGGGTGGTCGGGTCTAGCGCGGCGGCGCGACCCTTGCAGACCTCCAGGGCCTGCTCCATGATCTGGGTGGCGATGCCACGCCCGCGCACATCCTTAGCCACGCACATCCGGCCGATGTGCTGATCCTCTGGCTTGCCGTACACGCGCGCCGTGCCCACCAGACGCAGGGGAGAGCCCGGATCCGGCTGGCCGAAGGGATACTCCGGGCCGCTGCCTGGGTGAAAGTATGCCAGCACGTGGTGGGTGTTCGGGTGCGGGTCGATGTCATCGATCTCCGCGAAGGGGGTTTGCTGCTCGTGGACGAAGACGTCCACGCGCAGCTTGTACAGCGGGTGCAGCTGCTGGGCGGGCATCGCTAGCAGCGCGCGCCCGGTGAAGTGAGCATCCGGGAACTCGGCGGCGCCAGAGGCTGAGCTGGCGGCAGGGGAGGGGGTGTTGGCCACAGTCTTCGGTGTCCTTGCCTAGTGTCTTTGCAGAGAGTCCGTATTTAGACGTTCTTGCCCTGGGAGTGGTGCAGCATCTCGTCCCACTCGCGCACCTTCTTGCGCTCGCGGCCCTCGGCCTCGCCGAGCTCGCGCTCGTGCTTATCCAGGCTGTACCAGCCCTCCCACGTGGTGTGGGCAATGCCCTTCTCCTCGAGGAAAGCCTCGACGGCCTCCAGGTCCGGCTTCTCCGGGTTAAAACCGATGCCGTTGGCAGCATCCTCCAGCAGGTTGGCGACGGCTTCGTTGGCGTCGCCCTTCGTGTTGCCGATCAGGCCAACCGGACCACGGCGGACCCAGCCGGTGGTGTACACGCCGGGTAGACGCTCGCGCTTCTCGGCCTCCGGGTCGGCGGAACCCGGAACGCCCGCGATGCCATCGGCGGTCGGCCCCTCGGTCAGCACGCGGCCACCGACGTTCGGCAGCACGTTCTGACGCTCATCCCACGGCAGGCCCGGCTGCTCGTCGGACTTGTAGCCCACGGCGCGGTAGACCGCGCCCACCGGCCACTCGGTGAGCTTGCCGGTGCCGGAGACAGAGCCATCGCCGTTGAGCTCGGTTCGTTCGGTGACGAATGCGGTGACGCGGCCTTCGGCGTCTGTCTTAACCTCAACCGGAGACTCGAAGAAGTGGATGTACAGCTTGTGAGGAGCGCCCTTCGGGTCGGCGATGGCGTACTGCTCTAGGCGGGTGCAGACCATGTCCTGAATCTTGGACGCGCGGCGAGCCTGCTCGGAACCCTCGTCGTACTGGATGTCCTCCGGGTCGATAACGATCTCGATCGTGTCGGAATCGTTGAGCTCCTTCAGCTCCAGCGGGGTGAACTTAGCCTGCGCCGGGCCACGGCGGCCGAAGACGTGGATCTCCTTGGCCTGGTTCTCCTTCAGAGAGTCATAAACATTGTCCGGGATCTCAGTGACCTTCAGCTCCTCGCCAGTCTTGGCCAGCACGCGGGCGACGTCCAGGCCGACGTTGCCCACGCCGACCACGGCGACGGAATCTGCGGACAGGTCCCACTTGTCCTCGAAGTACGGGTTGGCATCGTAGAAGCCGACGAACTCGCCGGCGCCGATGGTGTGCTCGCCGCCGGGGATGTTCAGCGGGCGGTCGTCGGTGGCGCCGGTGGCGTAGATGACCGCATCGTAGAACTGCTTGAGTTCGTCAACGGTGACGTCCTTGCCGACGTTGATGTTGCCGAACAGGCGGATCTCGGGCTTGTCCATCACCTTGTGGAGGGACTTGATGATGCCCTTAATGCGCGGGTGGTCGGGGGCAACGCCGTAGCGGATCAGGCCGAAGGGGGCCGGCATGCGCTCGTAAATGTCGACGCTGACGTCGGCCTCAGACTTCGTCAGCGCGTCGGAGGCGTAGATGCCTGCCGGGCCGGAGCCGATGACTGCAATGCGAAGTGGGCGATTCTCGGGCATGTCAGGTGCAAATCCTTCTTGTTCGTTTCGTACTTCGGTTTCGGGTTGTACTTCGGTTATTGGGTAAACCGCGGTGCCGAGCTCGCGCGTTGAATTCGCGCTGCGAGCTCGCGCGGTGCGTTTGTTGCCGCGCCGCGTGAACCGCATGAAGCGTTCGAGCTGCTCATGAATTTACACATTCTAATGTAGCGAAAATCCACGCAGGGTCACTAAACGGGTCACCGCGGGTAACTCCCCGAACTATAGACAACTCTGTCTATAAAAATCAACATTTCGCTTGAATTTGTCGGGGATCCCATCTAGGCTGAACCGGACGATATAGACAGACTGATCAGTCTAGATGGAATTTGAGGCACCATGACCACCGGAACGACCACCGGAACGACGACCGGTACCACCGGACCAAACGCTGAGAATAAGCCGGCGCGCCCGCGTCGCAAGAAGCAGCGCAAGCCCCAAGGGCAGTGGGCTGTGGACGGCCGCGAGCCGCTCAATGACGACGAGCGGGTCAAGCAGGAAGACCCCGGAATCAGCGTGATGCAGCGCATTCGCGACATCTACTCCAAGGAGGGGTTCGACTCGATCCCCGCCGAGGATCTCGCCCCGCGCTTCAAGTGGGTTGGCATGTACACCCAGCGCAAGCAGGGTCTCGACGGTGAGAAGACGTCGACTCTGACCAACGCGGAACTGCAGGACAACTACTTCATGATGCGCATCCGCCTAGACGGTGGCGTGGTTAGCTCCGCTGGCCTGCGTACTATCGGCGAAATCTCGGAGAAGTACGCGCGCAACACCGCCGACTTCACCGACCGCCAGAACGTGCAGCTGCACTGGATTCGCATCGAAGACGTCCCAACCATCTGGGACGAGCTGGCGAAGGTCGGCCTGGATTCCTTCTTCGGCTGCGGCGACGTGCCGCGCGTTATCCTCGGCTCCCCGGTCGCGGGCATCGCCAAGGATGAGATCATCGACGGTCGCCCGGCCATCGAGAAAATCAAGAAGGAACTGCTGCCGGACCCCGAGTTCGGCAACCTGCCGCGCAAGTTTAAGTCCGCGATCTCCGGCCACGCCCGCCAGGACGTCACCCACGAGATCCAGGACCTCGCCTTCATCGGCTCCGAGCACCCGGAACACGGCCCCGGCTTCGACGTCTGGGTCGGCGGTGGCCTGTCCACCAACCCGATGCTCGCCCAGCGCCTGGGTGTGTGGGTGTCGATCGACGAGGTGCCGGAGGTCTGGGCTGGTGTGGTTCGCATCTTCCGCGACTATGGCTACCGCCGCATGCGCAACCGCGCCCGCTTGAAGTTCCTGGTGGCCGACTGGGGCGTAGAGAAGTTCCGCGAGGTTCTGGAAAACGAGTACCTCAAGCGCCCGCTGCTGGACGGTCCGGAGCCGGAGGAGTACCCGGGCTACCGCGACCATGTCGGCCTGCACGAGCAGAAGGATGGGCGCTTCTACCTGGGCGTTAAGCCCACCGTCGGCCACACTGACGGCAAGCAGCTGCAGCAGCTGGCCGATCTGGCGGAAAAGCACGGCACCACCAACATTCGCACCACCCCGGACAAGGAGCTTTTGTTCCTGGATCTGGAGCGCGAGTCCGCGGAGGCCCTCGCCGCGGACCTGGAGGAGCTCGGCCTGTCCGCCAAGCCCTCGGCTTTCCGTCGCGACATTATCTCCTGCACCGGCCTGGAGTTCTGCAAGCTCGCGCACGTCGTCACCAAGCAGCGCGCTATCGCCCTGGTGGACGAGTTGGAGGATCGCCTAGGCGACCTCGATGTGCCGCTGAAGATTAGCCTCAACGGCTGCCCGAACTCCTGTGCTCGCACCCAGGTGGCGGATATCGGCCTGTCCGGCAAGATCCTTACTACCGACGAGGGGGAGCGCGTGGAGGGTTTCCAGGTGCACCTCGGCGGAACCATCGGCCTGGAGCCGCAATTCGGCAAGAAGGTGCGCGGCAACCAGGTCTTCTCCAAGGATCTGGGCGACTACGTGGTGCGCGTGGTGGAGAACTTCAAGTCCCACCGCACCGAGGGCGAGGAATTCCGCGATTGGGTTGTCCGCGCCGACGACGAACTGTTGGTGTAGCCGATGAGTGTTCCAGATAAAGACTCCCTGCCGAGCGTGAACGAGCAGGTCGGCGGCCGTGTGGGGCACCCCAATGCCCGTCGCGCAACGGTGAACAACTGCCCCTACTGCATGTCCCAGAACCTGTTCCCGGACGCGGAGACCGACAACGCCTGGCAGTGCCGCGAGTGTATGCGGGTTTTCTCCGTCAAGTTCCACGGACAGCTGTTGTAGCTGACCTTTTATTGACGCCCCCTCGCCCCCACCCCTTGAGGGGCCATTCGCGGCCTTTGTGCAGGTCGCGGCGGTGGGGCGTCACAAAGAATCCCGAACCCGGTTGTAGGAATGGACAGATTGGTCTATTGTGGTGGAAACCAGAGCAGACCGATCGGTCTGTCTAGGGAATAACCAAGAGTTCCCCCGAGTTCTTAAGAAGCACACTTCGACAAACCAAACATCAACCCCGAGAAGAGGAGCTCATGAGCCTGGTAGATGCGACCGGCCTGCTCGGCGGGAATTCGGATGACTTCCGAGACCCAGCCGAGAGTCCGCAGGGCGCGCCAACCAAGACCACGCCGCTGAGCGACGAGGAGCGAGCAGCCAACGAGCAGCTCGTCGCCGTGTGGAACGACAAGCTAGAGGGCGCCAGCGCCGAAGAGATCATGGAATGGGTAGCCGAGCACGTACCTGGCAAGGTTGCCGTGACCATGTCGATGCAGGACACCGTCCTGGCCGAGCTGGCGGAAGGACGCCTGGCGGAAGACCGCGCAGAGCTGGTCTTCCTGGACACCGGCTACCACTTCGCCGAAACGCTCGAGACCCGTGACAAGGTCCAACAGCGCTACAACCTGCCGCTGGAAAACATCACTCCGGTCCTCAGCCGCGAGGAGCAGGACAAGGTCTACGGCCCGCGCCTGTATTCCCGTGACAACACCGCCTGCTGCCGCATGCGCAAGGTCGAGCCGCTGGCGCGGATGCTGAACCCCTTCAACGCCTGGATCACCGGCGTGCGCCGCGTGGACAACGCCCTGCGCGCCAACACCCCGGTGCTGGACGTGGACCGCACCGGCCGACTGAAGATCAACCCCATCGTCGCCTGGAGCGACGAGGACGTGGAGACGTATATCAACGACCACGACCTGATCATCAACCCCCTGACCAAGCAGGGCTACCCGTCGATCGGCTGCGAAACCTGCACCCTGCCGGTCGCCGAAGGACAGGACCCCCGATCCGGCCGCTGGGCCGGCTCCAACAAGACAGAATGCGGACTTCACACATGAGCAATGAAAACACCACCGCCCTCTCGCCGCACCTGGCGAGTCTCGAGGCGGAAGCAATCGAGATCCTGCGCGAAGTAGCAGGCCAGTTCGACCGCCCCGCGCTGCTGTTTTCCGGCGGCAAGGATTCCGTCGTGGTTCTGGAGCTGGCGAAGCGCGCCTTCCACCCCGCACCAGTTCCTTTCGAGTTGGTGCACGTGGATACCGGCCACAACTTCCCGGAGGTCATCGAGTTCCGCGACAAGATCGCCGCGGACCCGAAGGTGACCCTGTACGTCGCCGCCGTCCAGGACTGGATCGACAGCGGCGCCATCCAGGAGCGCCCGGACGGCACCCGCAACCCGCTGCAGACCGTGCCGCTGGTGGAGACGATCCAGAACCGTGGCTACGACGCGGTGCTGGGCGGCGCCCGCCGCGACGAGGAGAAGGCCCGCGCCAAGGAGCGCGTATTCTCCGTGCGCGATAGCTTCGGCGGCTGGAACCCGCGCCGTCAGCGCCCCGAACTGTGGGGGCTGTACAACGGTCGCCACCAGGTGGGCGAGAACATCCGCGTGTTCCCGATCTCCAACTGGACCGAGGCCGACGTGTGGGACTACATCCGCGACCGCAACGTCGAGGTCCCGGCGATCTACTACTCCCACCAGCGCGAGGTCTTCAACCGCAACGGCATGTGGCTGACTCCGGGCGAGTGGGGTGGCCCGAAGGAGGGCGAGGAGCTGGTCGAGAAGACCGTGCGCTACCGCACCGTCGGCGACATGAGCTGCACCGGCGCCGTCCTTTCCACCGCCACGACCATCGAGGACGTGATCGACGAAATCCGCCAGTCCACCACCACCGAGCGCGGCGCCACCCGTGCCGACGACAAGCTCAGTGAGTCCTCCATGGAGGATCGCAAGAAGGAAGGTTACTTCTGATGTCCACCAACCTGCCGACCCTCCGCCTGTGCACCGCCGGCTCCGTCGACGACGGCAAGTCCACCTTTGTGGGCCGCCTGCTGCACGATACGAAGTCCATCCTGGCCGACCAGTACGAGTCCGTAGAGCGCGTCTCCACCGCCAAGGGCCTGGAGAACCCGGACCTGTCGCTGCTGGTCGATGGCCTGCGCGCCGAGCGCGAGCAAGGCATCACCATCGACGTGGCCTACCGCTACTTCGCCACTGACAAGCGCAGCTTCATCCTGGCCGACACCCCGGGGCACGTGCAGTACACGCGCAATACCGTCACGGGCCTGTCCACCTCGGAGCTCGTCATTGTTCTGGTCGACGCCCGCAACGGCGTGATCGAGCAGACCCGTCGCCACCTGACCGTGGCGGCGATGATGAAGATCTCCCACGTGATCGTGGCCGTCAACAAGATCGACGCGGTCGATTTCAGCGAGCAGGTCTTCAACGACGTGAAATCCGACGTGGACGCGCTGATCTCCGAGCTGGGCCTGGCGCACGTCGACGTGATCCCGACCTCCGCGCTGCTGGGCGACAATGTCGTCGAGCGCAGCCAGAACACCCCCTGGTACACGGGCCCGTCTGTGCTGGAGATCCTGGAGACCACCGAGCCGGCGAAGAACATCGCCGATGTGGAGCGCGGATTGCGTTTCCCGATCCAGATCGTCATCCGCGACCACGCCACCGACTACCGCGGCTACGCAGGCCGCATCACCGCGGGCAAGGTGTCCGTCGGCGATAAGGTGCTGGCCGATGGCCGCGAGGCGATCATCGAGGGGATCGACGGCCCGGCAGGGGAGCAGCAGACTGCCACCCGCGGCGAGTCAGTCTCCCTGCGCCTGGACCGCGACATCGACCTGTCCCGCGGGGACATCATCGCCGCCCCGGACCTGCCGGAGCCGCAGCAGTCCTTCACCGCGACGGTCTTCCACCTGTCCGAGTCCCCGGTGCGCCTGCGCAGCAATGTGCTGGTGCGCTACGGCACCGCGCTGGTGCGCGGCCGCGTGGACGAGGTCATCCGCCGTGTGGACATCTCCGGCCGCAACCGCAGCGAGGAGGAGATCGCTCACGGAAACGCCGATGAGCTGGCCCTCAACGACATCGCGGAGGTGCGCGTGACGGTGGCCGAGCCGCTGCCCGTTGAAACCTACCGCCGTGGCGGCCGCGTTGGTTCGCTGCTGCTGATTAACCCCGGTAGTGGCGACACCCTGACCGCAGGTCTGGTGAACTAGCATGACCCGGCCGGCACCCATCATCTGCTTGGCGCATGGATCCCGCCACCCGCAGGCGGACCAGGCGGTCTTCGAGATCGCCGAGCGCATTTCCGCGAGCACTGGGCTGCCGGCCTTCGCCGCTTTCCTGGATTTCCACCCCGCCACCCTCACGACGGTCGCCCACCGCGTCGTCGCAGCGGGTTACACGGAGGCGGTGGTGGTTCCTTTGCTGTTCACCCAGGCTTTCCACGCTCGCTACGACGTTCCCGCCGCGATTGCAGAGGCCGTTGAGTCTATTGACGCCACCTCGTCCGCCGGCCTGACCCTCCACCTCACCGACGGGTTGGGAACCGGCGCGGATATGGAGGAGCTGGTCGCCGACTTCACGGCCCAGTACCTCGCTGAAGTTCTCGCGATTGCTGGCACTGCGAGCGCTGCGAGCGCTGAGAACGCTGACGCCGCGAACGCCGAGAACGCTGACGCCGCGAACGTCGCAGACAGCAGCATCGACAAGCTCGCGCTGTACTCCGTGGGCTCCAGCCAGCCGGGCGCGAACGAGGCCGTCGCCGAGTTCGCCGGCCGCGTTGGCGCCCGCCTGAACATGCGCAGCACCCGCGCCTTCGTCGCCACCGGTAACAACCCGGGCCGCGACACGGAGGCGCTGCTGGAATTCGCAGACGAACGCACCGTCACCGTCCCGCTGTTCGTCAGCCCCGGACTGCTCTGGGACAAAGCCAAGATCCGAATGCCAAACGGCCAGAAGTGTACGCGCCACCTCGGTGACGCGGTAGCGCCGGTCGTCATCAGCCGCGCCTGTCGCGCCCTGCAACAAGCGCACTAGCCCTTCTAGCCCCTCACAACAAGTTTTCCCTCACGGATAGCCCCACACAGACAGCAAGGACTAACCCCTCATGAAGATCTTGATTTTTGCCCTCGTCGGCGTGGTTGCCCAGTTGGTCGACGGCGCGCTGGGCATGGCATTCGGCATCACCGCAACCACTCTGCTCATTTTCTCCGGCCTGGGCCCCGCCCACGCCTCCGCCGCTATTCACCTCGCGGAGGTCGGCACCACGCTGTTCTCCGGCCTGTCCCACTGGCGGCTGAAGAACGTCCACTGGCCGACCGTCCTGGCTCTCGGTGTGCCGGGCGCAATCGGCGCGTTCACGGGTGCCTATGTGCTCAGTAACCTCTCCACCGAGGCGGCCGAGCCGGTTGTGTCCACCCTGCTGGTGCTTCTCGGCGCCTACGTGCTGGTGCGCAGCGTGGCCGTGCCGTGGAAGAAGAATGAAAACACCCAGCCGGTATCCACCACTCGCCGCTCCCGCTTCGGCCTGGCGGGCCTGGGCCTGGCCGGTGGCTTCCTGGATGCCTCCGGCGGTGGTGGCTGGGGCCCGGTAACCACCTCCACCCTGATGAGCGTGGGCAAAGCCGAGCCACGCCGCATCATCGGCACGGTAAACACCGCCGAGTTCCTGGTTGCCGTTTCCGCCTCCGCTGGCTTCGTTGCCGGCATGGGTTCGGAACTGGCGGAAAACTGGCAACCAGTCGTCGGCCTGCTGGTCGGCGGAGCCATCGCCGCCCCGATCGCCGCATGGATCGTAACCATTATGAAGCCAGAAGTACTTGGCGGCGTGGTCGGAGCCCTGCTGATGCTGCTGAACTCCAGCCGCCTGGTGAACTATTTCGGCTTCCTCGGCGTGGTCGCCGTCATCCTGATCGGCCTGGCGGTGATCGTCGCCCTCGTCGTCGTGCGCAAGCGCTCCCTGTTGGAACGCTCTCTGACCGGCGACGATGCACCGGAGAACTCCCAGCAGGCCACCGCGGCAAGCGACGCGGAGGCCATCGAGGGGCGGGCAAGTGGGCGTCACTACGAAGAAGAAAGAACGAAAGTGCAACAGCGCGAGAAAGAGCGCGCCAGGGGGTAAAGCGAGGGCGCCCCTTCCCCGCGCCTCGCCAGTACGAGGCCGCCAAGGCACAATGGAAGTGAAGCGAAACTCCATCGAGGAAGGTATGTGAGCTGTGTCTATCGCGTCGTCTATCGCGCCCCAAGGAACTGGCACGAACGCCGTCATCTCGCCGATAGCGAGCGCCGCCGCGCGCCGCTCCGACATCTTGGACGCCCTGGGGGAGGCGGAGGCAGTCGACATCTTCGACACCATTCGCCCCTCCGCGCCCGACTTCGCCGCCGCCCTCGACGCGGCCTACGACGCTAAGGTCGGCGCCGGAGCCGCTGCCGGAGCTGGTGCCGTGCTGCTCGGCACTGGAGAGATCACCTTCGACTCGCGCCTTGCCGCCGCCGCGGGCGCATCCCACTACCTGCTCGCGGGCAGCCCAGCCGACGCCACGGCGCTGCAGTTGGCTTCCGGGCAGCTCGTGCGCTCTGGTCGCAAGCCCGCCGGCATTTCTTTTATTGACGCCACCGCCTCCGCAGCTGCCGCCGCAGCCAACGCCGTTGAAGCGGAGGGGCAGGCGATTCGCCACATCGCGCTGGAAGGCATCGCGCAGGCAGCAGCCGGCGGTGCTGGTGCTGGTGCGGGGGCTGGCGGGGCTGGGAGTGCCGCGGGGGCGAGTGCTGCGAAGGAGCCCGTGATCGGCCCCGAGCTTTTCGAGCGCAACCTGCTGATCAAGGCCCGCGAAAAGAACGCTCACATCGTGCTGCCGGAAGGCGAGGACCACCGCATCCTCACCGCTGCCGACCAGCTGCTGCGCGCCAAAGTTTGCCAGCTGACCATCCTGGGCAACCCTGACGACATCGCCCGCCGCGCCAAGGAGCTGGGGCTGGACCTCTCCGGTGCCACTCTGACCGACCCGAGCGAAGGCAACCAGCTGGAGGAGTTCGCCGCCGAGTTCGCCGAGCTGCGCAAGCACAAGGGCATCACGCTGGAGCAGGCGCGCGAGACGATGCAGGACATCAGCTACTACGCGACGATGATGGTCCACAAGGGCATCGCCGACGGCATGGTCTCCGGCGCGGCCCACACGACCGCGCACACCATTAAGCCCTCGTTCCAGATCATCAAGACTGCACCGGGTGCGTCGGTGGTCAGCTCCATCTTCCTGATGGTTATGGACGGCGTGCTGTGGGCATTCGGCGACTGCGCCGTGAACCCGAACCCCACCCCCGACCAGCTGGCGGAGATCGCCGCCGTGTCCGCGCAGACCGCCTCGCAGTTCGGCATCGAGCCGAAGGTGGCGATGCTGAGCTACTCCACCGGCACCTCCGGCGCCGGTGCGGACGTGGAGGCTGTGGCCGCCGCCGTGAAGAAGGCGCAGGAGAACAACCCAGACCTCCCTCTGGACGGGCCACTGCAGTTCGACGCCGCAGTGGTGGAATCCGTCGGCCAGAAGAAGCTGCCGGGCTCTGACGTGGCCGGGCAGGCAACTGTGTTCGTGTTTCCGGACCTGAACTGCGGAAACATTACCTATAAGGCGGTCCAGCGCACCGCCGATGCGCTGGCCGTGGGGCCGATCCTGCAAGGCCTGAACAAGCCGGTGAATGACCTCTCGCGTGGCGCGACCGTGCCGGACATCGTAAACACCGTGGCGATCACTGCGATCCAAGCCAAGTAGCCGAAGGCCGGCAGAAGAAGAAGCGAAAAGAACAGAGAAGAAAAGTGACTAAGTACGTACTCGTCCTCAACTCGGGCTCCAGCTCCATCAAGTTCCAAGTCCTCGACCCGGAAGCTAACGCGACGGCGGATCCATTCGTCTCCGGCATTGTCGAAAAGATCGGCGAGAAGAAGGGCCACATCCAGATTCAGACGGAAACGTCGAAGATGGAAGACAATCGCCCTATCCTCAGCCACTCTGTTGGCCTAGAACGCGCCTTCGGCATGATGACGCTACTGGGCGTCGGACCCCAAGATCTAGACCTGGTAGCAGCAGGGCACCGCGTGGTCCACGGTGGCGCGACGTTCACAGAGCCCGTACTCATCGACTATGAGGTGATTGAGCAGCTCAAGGAGCTCATCCCGCTGGCGCCGCTGCACAACCCCGCCAACATCGACGGCATCGAGAACGCCCGCGCGCTGCTGGAACACGTGCCGCACGTGGCCGTGTTCGACACCGCGTTTTTCTCCACGCTGCCGGAGCACGCGGCGAACTATGCCATCAAGAAGGACATCGCCGACGAGTACAACATCCGCCGCTACGGCTTCCACGGCACCAGCCACGAGTACGTGTCCTCCAAGGTCCCGGACCTGCTGGGCAAGCCCGCCGAGGAGGTCAACCAGATCACCCTGCACCTGGGTAACGGTGCCTCGGCCGCCGCGATTCGTGGCGGTGTGGCTGTTGATACGACGATGGGATTGACGCCACTCGCCGGCCTGGTTATGGGTACCCGTTCCGGTGACATTGACCCAGGAATTATTTTCCACCTGGCGCGCTCCGGCGGTATGACGGTGGATCAGGCGGATAAGCTGTTGAACCGCGAGTCCGGTCTGAAGGGTATGGCTGGCGTGAACGATTTCCGCGAGCTGAAGACCTTGATCGAGGACGGCGATGAAAATGCTCAGCTGGCCTACGACGTGTACATCCACGCGCTGCGTCGCTTCATTGGGTCTTACATGCTGATCCTGGGTGGCGTGGATGCGATTGTGTTCACCGCGGGCGTGGGCGAGAACGCGGTGCAGGTGCGCCGCGATGCGATGGCTGACCTGCAGAACTTTGGTATTGAGATTGATGATGCGCGGAATGAGAACTCCGAGGGGATTGTCGGCGCGCGGGAGATCTCTACTGACGATTCGACGGTGAAGGTGTTCGTGGTTCCGACGAATGAGGAGCTGGCAATCGCGCGCCAGGCGACGGAGCTGGCCGAGCAGCAGTAGGGTCTGGAGCTGGCGATTGCGCGCTAGGCGACGGAGCCGGCCGAGCAGCAGTAGGGGCTGCCTGGGTGCAGGGTCGCTCTGGCTGCCCCGCTGGAGCTGAAATGTCGTTAGAACGGGAATGCGTGCCTCGCCGGGCGAAGGCGCAGGCTCGCCGGGCGGGGTTTTGTGCCCGCTGGGGCTGAAATGTCGTTAGAACGGGAATGCGTTAATGCAGTTAATTTGCATTAATGCAAAAGCGCAGGTCAGGAGCCTGCGTTTCGCGGAGTCTGTTCTTGCGGCTTCATGGATTCCCGTTCTAGCGACATTTGCCGCTCAGGGGAGGGGCGGAGTGCGGGGCGTGGCGTGGGATCCAGGCGCGCAGCTGGAATGGGAGGGCAGGCGGGCTTTGCGACCAGGCGCACAGTTAGAGCGCACCTAGGACAATGTGCGCAGTTAGAACCTGAGGGACAGGTGCGCAGTTAGCGCGCAACTAAGACAATGTGCGCAGCTAGAACCAGGTGCGGGGGCGGATCTGGTTGGCCATGTCCACCAGGTCATAGCGGTGGCGGGCGAAGGGGGCTTGGCGAGCCAGTTGGCGCAGGCTCTTTTCCAAGCCGGTCCGCAGGCCACGCTCGGTAAACTGCACATCAAAGAGAGGAGCCGCCGCTGCCTGCCGCTTGACCTGGGAACCTTCGTTTGCCTTGGCTGTAGAATCACGATTTGCCCTGGTCACGGCACCGTGCTTGCGCTTGCCCTTGGACTTGCGAGAGCCGCGGCTACTGCCGGCTTCGGCACCACCACCAGCACCAGCACCGCCAGCACTGCCCCTACCGCGGCCGGCCCCAGCACCGGCACCACCAGCACCGGTACCGCCCGCACCCGTGTCGCCAGCGCCGCCCCCGGCAATCCCCGCCGCGCCGTCCAGGCCATCGCTAGCGCCACGCAGCCAATTCAGGCCCGCGCTCAGCACTGCGATGCGAACCTGCGGCAGGCGCGGCTCGTTGGTCGGCAGCGTCTCCAAACGTCTAGCCGCACGGCGGATGCGGGACTCGGTGAGGCTGTTGGCGTCAGAAATAAGCAACAAAATAGACGTCAACCGTGCCAGACGATTGTGCCGCGAGGCCTGCGGCAGCCGGTCCAACGCAGCCACCGCCGAATCGACCATACCCTCCGCGCGCAGCTGCCTGGCCAGGCCAAATGCGCTGGAAACAGTGGACTGGTTCGTGGCCCACACCAACCCATAAAGGCGCATGGCGTGGAAGCGCAAAGAAACCGGATCCAGCGTGACGTGTTCCCAGCTGGGCACCCCGGTGTAGTCCTTCACCGGCAGCTTCTGCGCATAAGCCAGGGCAGAGGCGGCGCGGGAAACGTGCTCGCTCAGCAGCTTCGTGGAGTTCACACCCTGCTGCTGTAGCAACAGCTCGTCGGTGGCGGCCAGCGCCAACTTCGGCGCAGGCTCACCAGGCAATATGTACAGCACCCGGTTGAAGAACTTCTGCGCCTCCGCGAACTGCCCCGTCAGCAGCGCCGCCACCCCGGAGTGCCACTGGAAGCGCCAGTCTTTCTCCAACCGCGGCTTCAGTTCGTCCAGCAGATCGTGGGCCTCGCGGGTCTGGCCCACGTCCAGCAGCGCACGCACCATCGTCAACGGAATCTCCACGGAGTGCTTCAACTCCGGCTGGGCATAAGCAGCACGCAAAGTATCCAACAGGTCCCCGGCCTCGGTGAAGCTGGTGGCGGAAAGCAGCCCATACCCTGGGTCCTGTGAATCGGCCAGCGGGGTGGGCAGGGCGCTCACAACCTCCGGCACGGAGATCTCCACGGAGCGCACCACGCCGTCGACCAGCTGGTCGGTGCGAAACACAATGTGCTTGGTGCCGAACGTACTGCGCTGCGCGGTGAACCGAGTGTACAGGTGCGGGTAGTGGCGGCCGTCGCGGATGGCCAGGATCTCCCGCAGCACGCCGATCAGCTGGTTGGCCATGGCGGTGGCGGAACTAAAGCGAGCCTCCGGATCCTCGTCCGTAGCCCGCAGCAGCAGGCGGTACAGGGATAAGTACTCGCGGAACAGCGGCTCCTCATCCGGGGTGGGCAGCCCCGGGGTGTAAACCCCGTCTTCCACCGGCAGCTTCACAATCAGTGCGGCCAGGGTGCGGCCGACGGTGTAGATGTCACTGGCCACAGTCGGGCCGGTCTTGGCGATCTCCGGAGCCTGGAAGCCCTTGGTGCCGAATATGTGCCCGAACGCGCCGATGCCCGTCACCGCCCCCAGGTCGATCAGCTTCACCTGATCCTCGGTGATCAGGATGTTGTCCGGCTTCAGGTCGTTGTAGACCACGCCGCGAGAGTGCAGGTAGTCCAGCGCGGGCAGGATCTCCAGGATGTAGCCAATCGCCACGTCCAGGTCCAGTACCCCGGCCGCCAGCTTCCGTCGCTGCCCGCGTAGCGATGGCCCGCCGACGTACTCCATCACAATGAAGCCGCCGGGGGAGCGCGGGTCGTCGATGAAGTTGAAGATCTTCACGATTCCGGGGTGCGTGATGTCCGCCAGGAACGCCCGCTCGGATTCCGCGACCGCGCGCTCTTGTTCGTTTTCCGTGGCCATCATGCCCTTGAGCACCACGTAACGGTCGGCGACGTTGTGGTCGATGGCGATGTACACCCAGCCCAAACCGCCGTGCGCGATGGGGCCCAGGATCTCGTACTGGCCTGCGATGATGTCGCCGGATTTCAGCGTCGGCGCTTCCACGCCTTTCTCGATCGCCGAGCTGGGGTCGATCACTGCGTCTTCCGGGTTCGTCGGCGCGATAAACGGCAGTTGCACCATGCCGTCGGCTACGGAGGCACCGGAGCGGTACGTGCCCCGCCTCTTACGGAACGTCGATAGTGCTTCGATGCGCGAGCGTTCGCCGGAGTCCACGGCATTCGCCGGGCTGCCCACGGGGTCGGTGTGCTGCACCGTCGCGTCTGTGTCTTCGTCGTCAGCGAAGGGGTCGAAGGCGACGGCTTCGGTGCGCTCTTCTGGTTCGCTGTCGGCGAAGGGGTCGAATTCTACGGCTTCGGTGCGCTCTTCTGGTTCGCTGTCGGCGAAGGGGTCGAACTCGACGGCCTCGGTGCGCTCCTCCGGTTCACTGCCAGCGCTGCTGTCTCTGCTGGCGTTGAGCTCGCGGTCGTTACTCTGCATCGCCGTTCGCCACCCTTCGCCGGATCTTGTTGAGTTCCTTCGTTTCTTCCTCGGTGCGGTATTTAAGCGGTAGTGATGACGCCGGCCCTAAGTAGTCCGCCAGCCACTTGTCATAGAGGTTCTTCCACGTTCCGTCGCGCCGAATCCTCTCCATGGTGGAGTTCACTTGCATCACCAGTCCGGTCGTTTTCTTTGGGAAGCCCGGTGGGGAGATAGCCACCGAGTAGTAGCTGGTCTCCGGCGCGTCAGCGACCAGGGTCGTGTAGGGGTCCTGAGCCCGCAGGCCGGTGAGGATAGCGTCATCCGTGTAGATCGCATCGGCCTGGAAGCGCTGCATGGCCATCAGGCAATCAGTCCACGCCTGGGCCAGCAGCAGCCGCCCCACGTCGTATTGCTTGATTTGCACCGCGGAGGTCGAGTCGCGCGTCACGCACACCGTCTTGTTGTGCAGATCGTCGAAGCTTTGGATCTGTGAGTCGCTCAAAACCAACAGCCGCGAGTGAGCCCGCAGGTAGGGGATGGAAAACTCCAGCTTCGCTTGGCGGGAAAGCGTCGGCGACATAGTGCGCACCACAATGTCTACGTCGCCGCTCTTCAGAGCCTCGGCGCGCTCGCGGCTTTCCACGTAGCGGAATTCGATTCTGTTCGGGTCGCCGAAAATGTCGCGTGCGATCTCGCGCGCCAGGTCCACCTCGAAGCCAGCGACGTCGCCAGAGACCGGGTCGCGGAACCCCAGCCGGTTCAGGGACTGGGCCACGCCAACCACCAGACGACCCCGGCGCATGATTTGCGGCACGCGCTCCTTCGGCTCGCGGGTATCCGGCTTGATAGAGCCAAACGGTTCTTCATCGCCAGTATTGTCGATGTCTGCGCTCGAATCCGACGCGGCGTCAACATCGTTAGGAACCTCGTCCGGCTGCATATACGCTGCGCCGTAGGGCAGATCGTCACTGGAATTGTGCTGTACGGATGGCCATTCCGGCAGGTCGGGGCTTTCCGTGGCGCAGGCCGAGGTGAGGGCGATAGCCGCGACCGTCAGGGCGGCGACTACAGGCTTGAACGCTTGCTTTCTCATTAGAGGAACTCCTGCAGTCGGGGCCTAGTGCCAAAGAAGACGCACAGCGCGGAAAGCGCTGTCAGGGTTAGTACAAGGTTGGTCACGCGGCTGGCGGCAGTGCGGCCTTCCACCAGAATGTCGCGCAGTTCTTCGCGGGTGCTGCTGATGAGCTCCTGCATTTCGTTGTCCACGACGGTGTAGTCGGACGTATCCTCATCGGCGGCGCGTAGGTCTTTCTTTCCGTCCTGCTTTTCTTCTTTGACCTTCGTATCCAGGGCCGCGGCCAGCGCCTCGGTGTAACGGCCATTTTGCAGTTCGGAGACCATCTTCGCGTGCGATTCATCCCACGAGCGCAGCGCTTCCCGGGCGGTATCGATACGCTCGGGTTGGCTCACTTGGCTGCGGAGGCCTTCCAGCTTGCTGTCGATGTCCGCCATGGCATCCGAGAATTCCTGCTGGCGATCCTCGCCGTAGTCGCGCTGAATCAGCCCCAGCGCCTCCTGGGTGCGCGATTGCTGCACCGAGATGCGCACTGCCGTGAGCTGCTCGAGCGGTCGCACGGTGCCCTGCACGTCTTGGTTACCCGCGTGCCACGTCAGGGCAGCGCTTATTGACGCCCATACGAGGGCGAATAGCATAAGCCCAGTAGCCGCCACATATCCCAGGTTGAGGCGCCTATTGGTCAATGCCGCGAGCCAGAACTGGGCTATCACCAGCATGATGATTGCCGCCACGATGCCGGACAGTGGGAACCACAGGGGAGCGGAGAGCTTCGCCTGCTGAGTGGAGACTTCCTCCGATGTGCGGGAGTAGAGCTCCTGGGCGGCCGGCAGCATTGTCTCCTGCATCAGCGTGGAGGCCTGGGCCAGATAGGAGGCGCCGACGGGGTTGCGCATGCGGTCGTGCGTCTGCGCGTTGGACATCAGCTTCAGGTAGTCCGGCATGGAGTTCTGGATCTGCAGCACCAGCTCCATTTCTCGGGACTCGATGTTGTCAATGCCGCTGGTGGCGCGGATCAGGGAGGTCGAGGCGCTGGACATTGCCGCGTCGTAGTCCCGGGTGGCGGCGTCGGTGGTGGACTTGCGCAGGAAGCTGGTGGTGGCGACGGAATCTGCCACTGAGAGGGAGTTGAAGAGTTCCTGCGCCGCGTCCGACAGGGGCTCGGTTTGGTTCACCAACGCATTCAGCTGTGCCTGGCGGTTCTGCGAGCTGTAGACCATGGCCCCGCCGGCGGCGAGAATGGCCAAGACCAGGATCGTCGAGACGATGGTGAGAAGGCCGGGGGAGGTGGAGGCGAACTTGAGGAACCGGCGCGGGGCTTCGAGCGCCGGGTTCACAAACCCCTTGAACGAGCTGCCTCGACCGGTGGGGTGCTCATCGCTGTCCATCCACCGGTCTGCCTCGAACGCAGTCACTGGGGGCATAGCCATAAAGTATATACAGCCTAAGTAAACCTCTGCCCATAAACTCTGCTTAAACTACCCACATTGTGGCAGACTAGAACGCATGATTACGGTCAGTTCCCTAACCAAAGCCTATAAAGGCAATACGGTAGTCAACGATTTGAATTTTGAGGTCTCACCCGGAATCGTCACCGGATTCTTGGGACCCAACGGTGCCGGCAAGTCCACCACGATGCGAATGATCGTGGGACTGGATGAGCCGACCAAGGGAACTGCCCGCATCGATGGCAAGGCGTATGCCGAGTACAAGCGCCCGTTGGAGAAGGTTGGCACGCTGCTGGACGCCAAGTGGGTACACCCCAACCGCAGCGCCGCAGCACACCTGCGCTGGGTCGCCGCCGCCAACGGCTTTTCCAAGAAGCGCGTGGATGAAGTCCTGGGCATCGTGGGCCTGAGCGATGTGGCGGGCCGCAAGGCAGGCAAGTTCTCGCTGGGCATGGGTCAGCGTCTGGGCCTGGCCTGCGCGCTGCTGGGCGACCCGGAGGTGCTGATCCTGGATGAGCCCGTCAACGGCCTGGACCCGGAGGGCATCCGCTGGGTGCGAGATTTCGTCCGCGCCCTGGCACGGGAGGGCCGCACGGTGCTGATCAGTTCGCACCTGCTCAGCGAGATGGCGCAGACTGCCGACCACCTGATCGTCATCGGTAAGGGGCGCCTGGTGGCAAACCAGAGCACCCACGAGTTCATCAAGTCCACCTCCGAGGTATCCACCGTTGTGCGCACCGACCACATCGCGGAGATGAAGGCCGCGCTGACGGAGGAGTCGGTTCCGTTCCAGGAGGGTAAGGACCTGGATGGCCGCCCGACGCTCACCATCCCGCAGCAGGAAAGCGACTGGATCGGTGCCCTGGCTTATAGCTACGGGCTGCGCCTGCGCGAGCTATCGGAGAAGCGCCCGAGCCTGGAGGACGCATACCTGCGTATGACCCAGGAACACGTCGAGTACCACGCCAGCGTGGAGGCGGATAAGGCCGACAAGACCGACGAGGCCGACAAGGCTGAAAAGTCCGGCGAGACTGGCGAGCCCAGCAAGCCCGAGGCGGCGGAAAAGGCCGCGCCCAAGGTGGCGCCGGAAGATGCTGAGTCCGCAGGTGGGCGTCATAAAGAAAAGAGCGCCCCAGAAAAGAGCGCTAAAGAAAGCAGCGAGGCAACCGGCAACGCCGTGCGCGTGCAGAAGGAAGGGGACAAGTAATGGTGAACCTGATCAAATCGGAGCTGATTAAGCTCCGCAGCACCAAAGCCCTGTGGTGGACCTCCGGGCTGATCCTGTTCTTCTCGCTCGGCTTCGCACTGCTCAACGGCGGTATGACCGGCTCGCTGCTGACCAGCGACGAGGCGAAGAATGATCCGGAGCTGTACATGTCCGTCGTCGCGGGCATCGGCTCTGACATGGGCCTCAGCGGGTTCCTTTCCTTCGGCATGATGATCGTGATGATCCAGGCCGTGATGCTCGTGACCACCGAGTACGGCGCGAACACCAGTAAGACCACCCTGCTGGCCACGCCGACGCGCTGGCAGGTGCCGATCGCAAAGTTCCTGGTATACGGCGTGATCGCCTCGGTGCTTGCGTTCATTTCCAACGTTGTAGGCACGATTCTCGCCAAGTGGTCGCTTGGCTGGAATCTGGAGGATGAAGAGCTGCTGGGCAAGGTCGGCCTCGACGCTGATGGCCTGTGGGAGCAGATCGGACGCATCGAGCTATACCTGCTGCTGACCATCGCCGCCGCCATCGGCGTGGGCTACCTGGTGCGCAACACCGCCGGCGGCATCGCAATCATGCTGCTGTGGAACCTGGTGATCGAGGGCACGCTGGTGCAGCTGGTGCCGAAGATCCGCGACTGGCTGCCACCGTACATGCCGTTCACCAACGCCGAGGCGTACACCGGCATGCGGGATCTCGACGGGGCGCCATGGGGTCAAACCGGCTCGATCCTGTACTTCGCCGCCTGGTGTGTGGTGCTCTTCATCGTCGGCGTAGTGACGCTAAAGAAGCGGGACGCTTAAACGCTTTTTCTTAGTGACGCCCCCTTCGCCCCACCGGCCTTGAGATGCCAGGTGGGGCTTTTTAGCTTTGGGGATGGCTTGCGTTTTCCGGGGCTAGTCCGGGTTGCGCTGCAGGTCGTCGACGAGGGACTCCGCAGCTAGGGAGAGGTTCCGCAGGGCGGGCACGCCGCGGCGCAGTTTCGCGATGTCGCGCGCGTCCATCCGGTCGGTGGCCTTAGTGATAATGAGCGCCCACTCGTCGGTAATGGAGTTCATCATGTCCACGCCCTCGTCCGTGAGATAAAGATTCTGGGCGCGCTTATCCTCTGGGTTGGCCTGGCGGCGGATCAGTCCCGCGTTGATGAGGCGGCGCACGGTCGCCGAAACGTTAGAGGCGCGGAGGAAGCGCAGGCGGGCGACATCCGACACACCGCAGCCCGGGTGCTGGGAAATAAACTGCAGTACCTCGATCTCCGACTGGGAGATCTCCAGCGACTGGTTGGGGCGTTCCATCAAGCGGCGGGTGGCGGAAAGAAAGTCATACACTGCCGTGGCGATCTCTGCGACGTCGATCTCCGGCAGAATCTCGGGTGCCTTGCGGCCGCGTACCGGGGGGTAGGAAGGCGTCTGCGGCGACTTCTGGGGTGACGGGGTCATCGGGCGAAACTTTCTTTTGGTGTGCGTATGTAAGTAACTTGTGATTCACCCTATATGACGGCAAAAGTGCTATTGCACTAATCGGCGATAATGAAAACAATGAATTCGCCAACACGGCGCGCTACTGCAGCGCGCTCGTCAGGCGCGCGACATTATCCACGTACTGCTTGTACAGCGGGCGGGTGCTCCACTGCTCGGCGGTCAATAGGGCGGAGCGGCCTCGGTACTCCTCCGTCAGAGCTCGCAGGGCCTCCAGCAAATCGCCCTTGCCGACCATCAGCGAAATCTCATAGTTCAGGCCGAAGCTGCGCATATCCATATTGGAGCTGCCCATTACGGCTACCTCACCATCGGCGATGGCGAACTTAGAGTGCAAAACCTTGGGGTAGGGGTACAGGTACATGTGCACCCCGGCCTTCAGCAGCTCTGAGTAATAGGAGGCCTGCGCGTGTCCCACCATCGGCTGGTCGGACTTCTCGGAGACATACAGTTCCACCCGAACTCCCCGGTAGCAGGCGGTGGTCACGGCTTCCATGAGGGACTCGTCGGGGATGAAGTACGGGCTAATCAGCTTGAGCGTGTGCTTGGCGTGGTGGGCCATGGAGGTAAACAGGCGCAGGTTCGGCTCCGTGGTGAAGCCGGGGCCGGAGGGAATGATCTGCATGATGTCCGCGCCAGTATCTTGGTCGTGCGTATCTAGCCACTGCTTGGCGTCCGTGGGGTTGATGAGGTCTAGTTCCTCGTCGGTTTCGGTGTACCAGTCCACGGCGAACACCGAGTTGATGGTGCTGACGATCGGGCCGGTGAGTTCCGCCATCACATCTACCCATTCGCGGCCGATCTTGTGGTTCTTCGGCTTTTGGTAGGGGGCCTCGATCATGTTTTGTGAGCCCATGAAGGCCACCCGGCCGTCCACGACCACCAGCTTGCGGTGGTTGCGCAGATCGGGGCGGCGGAAGCGCCACTTAAGAGGCTGCAGGGGCAGCATGACCTGCCAGTCCACGCCCATGGCCTGTAGCCTCTTGCCCAGCTTCTTGTTGCCCTTGTACTTGTGTGCGCCGATGTGATCCCACAGCACGCGCACGGTGACTCCGCGTTGCGCGGCCCGCCCGAGCGCTTCGAAGAAGGGTTCGGTCGTATCGTCCCAGGCCATGATGTAGACTTCGACGTTCACATAGTCTTTGGCCGAGTCAATCGCACGGGTCATCGCGGCGATCGATTCCTCGTAGTCCGAATGCAGGGCCTGCATGGTGCCGTTCACGGCGGGCAGTGCCGTGAGCTCCCGGTTGAGCCGCACCAGCGAACGCAGCTCGTCGCTGAGCTCGCTGCCCTCGGGAACGTCAGGCTCGTCGGCGCTCATCGTGCGGATCAGTTCGTTCGCCTGGTTCTGGATGCGGTGGCGCCGCCGGTTGATCGCTGGCGATCCCATCAGCAGGAATAGAAAGATGCCAATGAAGGGGATCAGGAAGATGGCGAGTAGCCAGGCCATGGCGGACGTGGGGCGTCGTTCCTTAGGAACCCAGCCCAGCGCAAAGATCTTCAGCGCGTAGTCCAGAACGACCAGCGTGATCTGCCACCACTGCAGGTCGTCCGTGAACTCGCTAAACAGGCCGAGGAGGTCGGGGAAGGGCATGGTTTAAGCCTCACCGTCAACGTTGTAATCCACGATCACCGGCGCGTGGTCGGAGGCACCCTTGCCCTTGCGCTCATCGCGGTCCACCCGCGCGGTGGTGGGGGTGATTCCGCGGGCATACTGCAAGTCGATGCGCATACCTTCGCCCTTCTGGAAGCGCATCGCCTGGTAATCCCAGTAGGTGTATTCGTCGGCGATCAGGTCCGTAGCGGCGGTCATCCCCGCGTCCTCCAGGGCGCGCAGCCGAGCGCGCTCGTTGGGGGTCACGTGCGTGCGCCCATCGAAGAAGCTGCGATCCCACACGTCCTCGTCGCGCGGGGCGATGTTGTAGTCGCCGACCAGGCACAGCTTCTCGCTGCTCTTTTCTTGGGACGCCCCCACGCCCGAACCCGCCGCATATGCCGCGAGGGCGTCCAGCCACCGCAGCTTGTAGGAGTAGTGCGGATCCGCGATCTCGCGGCCGTTCGGAACGTACAGGCTCCATACCTCCACGCCGCCGCAGGTTGCGCCGATTGCGCGTGCCTCCAGCGCCTGTTCGGCATCCAGGTCCTTGTTGAAGCCGGGCTGGCCGAAGTCGGTCTGCACGCCTGCAATCCCCACGCGCGACAGGATGGCCACGCCATTGAAGCTGTGTAGCCCGAAGTGGGCCTGCTCGTAGCCCGTGTCAGTGAAGTCGGGGAACTGCTTGTCTGTGCATTTGGTCTCCTGCAGGCACAGCACGTCCACGTCGCTGCGCTGCAGAAACTCGCGCACCCGCTCCTCGCGGGTGCGTACGGAGTTGATGTTCCAGGTGGCGATGCGCATGGTTAAGCATTCTAGCGCGTGCGCAGACTACGGCTGCGGTGGTGTTCGCTGAATCCCAGCTTGTGGTACAGCGCCTTGCCGGCGGTGTTGGAATCGATAACGTCCAGGTAGGCGCGCTCGGCGCCGTTGTCCGCACCCCAGCTAAGCAGGTGTTGGCACAGGAGGGTGCCCAGGCCGCGGCGGCGAAAGTCCGGCGCCACCGCCACGGCGGAGTAGCCCAGCCAGCCGTCGGTGATGGTGGCGCGCGTGATGGCCGCGAGTTGGTCGTCGACGGTGAGGTGGGCGAAGCCCAGCTGGCCGTCGATGCGGTGGCACAGCAGGTCCAGGGCCTTCTTCGGCAGGGGTTGGCCGCGGAACTTGTACATGGAGAACCAGTCGGCATCCGGGGTGTCGTCGACGGCCAGCTCGATCCGTGCGTCGGCAAGGGACGGATCCAGCGCGTCGGTCAGGGGCGAGTCCAAAGTCGGAGCAGAAGCCTGCGGCGAGTCTTGCCCCGAGAGCTGTGCCGAGTCGCCGAGCTCCTTGCTCATCACCAGGATCTCCGGGCCGCGTTCGCCCGGTAGGTGCTCGGCGGGGCGGCCGATCCGGTCGGGGATCATCAGTTGGCAGGGCAGATTGTGGGAGCGGTAGAACTCCTCCAGCTGCGCCAGCGGAACCTCCTGCAACCCGGCGCTGGGGCCGATGGGCACGGCGGAGTTACTGCGCTCGGTAATGCCATCGCCCGCGCGTGCCAGCCATCCGCCGATCATCTGGTTTTCGATGCCGGGGAAGGCCGCGGCTTTGGCGGCTTCGAGGGCGCGGATGTCGCTATTGCGCACTGGCTTGGCACTGAGGGTCTTCAGCACCACAACGTCCTTGTCGGCGATCACCAGGTCGTCCACCTGCAGCGGACTTATGCTGCGCAGCACGCCGATTGCGTCGGTGACGGCGCTGCCCGCCCCGTGGCCGGATGCGGCATCGTCCGGCACACGGTAGCGCACGACCACCCGCGTGCCCGGGCGGATGCTCACCGGGTCGGTGCGGCGGCTGATGGGGAAACCGAAGCCCTCCACGCGCCGCGCACCTGCGTGGGCGGCGGAGAACGTCGTGTCTTTATTCATGCCCGAACGGGTCCTCGTCCACGCCCGGGGTCCAGGTGTTGCCTGCGTGGTCCCAGCCCTCGGACTTGATGGCCTTCTTGGACTTGCGCTTCCATCGGCCGATCAGGGTGTCGGTGTACAGGAAGCCATCCAGGTGGCCGACCTCGTGCTGCAGGCAGCGGGCGAAAAAGCCGGTGCCCTCGACGGTGACCTGCTCACCGTTTTCGTCCAGGCCGGTTACCCGTGCCCAGTCCGCGCGTCCGGTGGGGAAGGAGTAGCCGGGGACGGACAGGCAGCCTTCCTCGTCTTCCTCCTCGTCCGGCATGGTCTCCGGGATCTCGCTGGTCTCGAGCACGGGGTTGATCACGCAGCCGCGGCGCATCTCACCGCGCTCGGTATCGGGGCAGTCGTAGACGAAGAAGCGCTTGTTTACGCCCACCTGGTTGGCTGCCAGCCCCACGCCGTTGGCGGCGGAGAGCGTTTCGTACATGTCCGCGATCAGTGGGGCGAGGTCAGCGATCTCGCTGGGGTCCACCTTGGTGGTGGGGTTGTGCAGTACAGGGTCGCCACAGATGACGATAGGCATGATGGTCATAACAGACAGTCTAGAATCTAGTTCCATGTTGTCAGACCGAGAGATCGCCATTTTGGAGTTCGAGCGCCGCTGGTGGCTGGATGCCAGCGCGAAGAATGAGCACATCCGCGGCGAGTTTGGGGTGGATCCGGTCCGCTACTTCCAGCAGCTCAACCGTCTGATCGAGCGCCCGGAGGCCCTGGATTTCGACCCCGTCCTAGTGCGGATGCTACTGCGCCGCCGTGATGAAGATCTCTGATGCAGCGTGCTGACTTAGTGCGGGGATGAAGGTTAATGGCAAAGAGCTCTAGTGAAGCGTGGTGACGAAGAATAAGGCACAGCGCGTGTCAGACTTGTTACTAATGTTGCAAAAGTTAAAATTTGTGGCGTGACTGAACCGAATCGACCACGCCATGCACTCGACGACGACGCGGACAATGAGAACCTCGGCCTCCCGCTGCGCGGCCTGGCCATGATCCTGATTGCCGTAGCCGTTCTGCTGATCGGCTGGGGCGTATTCTCGCTGTCTGGCAATGATTCCGATGAATCCGAGCAGGCCAGCCAGACCCAGCAGACGCAAGGTCAGCAGGGCCAGCAGGGTGAGCAAGCTAAGCAGGATGAGAAGGCTTCCGCCCCCGAGGGCGAAGATCCCAAGCGCCCGGACGCGGAAGACTCCGAGAAGCCGAAGCCGGAAGGCGAGCGTGAAAACCAGGAGGGTGACCGCGCTGACGAGCGTCGCGATGGTGATGCGGCAGCGGCGGAAGGCGGCGTCAATAAAGAAGACACCTACGTAGCCGTACTCAATAACAGTCCCATCAACGGCCTCGCCGGCGACGTCGCCAACAAGATGCGCGACCAGCAGTGGAACAAGACCGGCGTGGGCAACCTGCCGGACGAGTCGGGTGTCTTCCCGACGTCTGTGGTGCTCTACCCGAAGGGTAATGACGCCGAGCGTCAGCTGGCCGAGCAGCTCGCCAAGGATCTAGGGATCCAGGCGCGCGAACGTGACGAGGCCACCGACCGGGCTATCGACGGTGTAGAGATGCTGGAGGGGGAGCGCCCCGCGGGTGTTGTGGTTGTGACAACAAATGACATGCCCCGCTAAAGTAAAAGCGTTCTTCTAACTTCTGTCTACATATCTTCTAAGGGGCCACAATGGACTTCCCGGGTTCCGCACCTTCCGTCGGTATTGAGTGGGAAGTCGCCCTCGTCGACCCCGAAACCCGCGACCTGGTTCCACGCGCCGCCGAACTGATAGAGCGGATGGACGAGGTGCACCCCGGCCACAAGGTCGTCCGCGAATTCCTGGCCAACACCGTGGAGATGGTCTCCAGCGTGCACGACACGATCCCGGAGGCGGTCGAGGATCTGCACGTCCAGGCGAAGCAGCTGCTGGAATGCGCGGACGACATCGGCGTGAACCTGTTTTCCGCGGGCACGCACCCTTTCGCGCACTGGGGGGACCAGAAACTCAGCGAAAAGAGCAGCTACCAGGAGATCATCGAGCGCACCCAGTACTGGGGCCGCCAGATGCTGATTTGGGGGATTCACGTGCACGTGGGCGTGGGCTCCAAGGAAAAAGTGTGGCCGATCATCAATGCGTTGATGACGCACTACCCGCACATCCTGGCCATGTCCGCCAGCTCGCCCGCCTGGGAGGGGCTGGATACCGGCTACTCCTCTAACCGCACCCTGCTGTACCAACAGCTGCCGACCGCGGGCATGCCATACCAGTTTGAAAACTGGGAGCAGTGGGAGGAATTCAACCGGGATCAGGATCTATCGGGAGTGATCAACCACACCGGCTCTATGCACTTCGACGTGCGCCCCACCAAGTACGGCACGGTGGAAACCCGTTTTGCGGACGCCACGATGGAGCTATGGGAGCTCGCCGCCATCGCCGCCTACACCCACTGCCTGGTGGTGTACTTCGAGCGTCGCCTGGACGCCGGCCACGAGCTGCCTACCCTGCAGCCCTGGCACGTCGCGGAGAACAAGTGGCGCGCGGCCCGCTACGGCCTGGACGCGCTGATCATCACCGACCGGGAGACCAACGAGGCGCTGGTCACTGACGAGCTGGATGCCTGGGTGGATAGGCTTGCTCCGTTGTCTGAGGAGCTGGGATGCGCAGCGGAGCTGCAGGATGTGCGCAGGCTGATCGCCCGCGGTGGGGATTACGCTCTGCAGCGCGCCGCGGCCCGCGAGCACGGTGCCGCGCCGGAGCCCGGCACCCGCACCCGCGGAGACGATGGGGTAGAGGGCGGCTTCACGCAGCCGGAGGCGTGGATCGCCGCGGTGGACCTGACAGTCGAGTCCCTGCGGAAGTCGCTGTAGCTTCGCGCTAGAAGTGCAGGCGGGCAGCCGCGTTGCACAGGGCGCTAGCGATGGAGGTATCGCGGTCCGCGCCGAAGCCAACTGCCCACACACGCTTGGACTTGTGCACCGCGTAGATGAAGGTCACGGTGGCCTCGAAGATGTCGTACTGGTGGAACTCTGCGACTTCCACGGGGAAGCCGTGGTCTGCCAGGGTTTCCGTCATTGCCGAGGATGCGCCCATCGCGGTGATCTCCACGCGGGTGGACTGTCCATCGGCGCGCAGGCCACTGACCTGCATGTCGAAGTCGTGGCGGCCCAGAGAAAGGCGGGTGGCCTTCAGGTAGTCCACGCGGATCGCGCCGGGCGCGTAGGTGCGGATGAACTCTTTCCACTCCATGCCGCGTGCTTCCTGGCGCATGCCCACCGGCAGGCGCTGGCCGAAGCGGGCGCGGAACGGATCCTCCGCGAAGGTGCGGGTGCGCTTGCGGCGCTTCTCGATGCGGGTGTGCACCGGCTCGCTGTACGTCTTCGCGGTGGAACGGCGACCGCTGGGTAGCGGGGTGTACACAGGCGCGTCTAGATCGAGGTTCTGGTCCGAGCTGGCGAAGCGGATCAAGGTCGTGGTGTTCGTAGAGGAAACGTTCATGATGGCTCGATTTTCTGGAACAAGATCTAGTTGGCCTTGGGCACCCGCTGAATGGGTGCTCAAATAAAGTTGGGTACCTATATAAAGTACTGCTAGTTAAATAATGTAATCCGTCTCACTCTGAGAATCAAACTGTTGTCTTTATCTCATTAGGTGAGATTCTGGGCGGCTAGCTGTGCTCCTCCGCGGTGCGCAGCAGGAACAGCAGCTCGGCCGTCGCGATGGCCTCAATCTCGCCCGGATCCACGGACTCGTCCGCGGAGTGGATGGCGCACTTCGGCTCCTCGATGCCGTACAGCGCGAGCTCCGCCTGCGGGTACGCGCCCAGCAGCTTGTTGGTCAGCGGAATCGACCCGCCGGAGGCGACCTCCATCGTCTCCTTGCCGTACACCTCGCCCAGCGCCTCGCCGAGTCGCTGCAGCGCCGGGCCGGAGGTATCCGCCTGGAATGCCTCGGCCAGGGAGCCGCGCTCGATCTCCACCTGCGCGTTCGTCTTTTGGCTCTCCAGGTGCTTGACCAGCAGATCCTGGCACTCCTGCGGCTCGCGTCCCGGCGGCACGCGCAGGCTCACCACGGCCGCGGCGGTCGCGGGCACGGAGTTCACCGAATCCGCCACCGACAGCGCATCCAGGCCTGTGATCGTGATGGACGGATTCATCACCGTCAGGTCGTTCGGCTGCCACTCGCCGGCGCCGTACAGCTCCACGCCGTCGGTTACCCCGGCGTTGTCGCGGAATTCCTGTTCTGTTGGTCCGACGCCACCCCAGCGCTCCTTCGGCTCCAATCCCGGAACGGCCACCAAACCGTTTTCGTCGTGGAGAGTGGAAAGAAGCTGCACCAGCTCGACCAGTGCATCCGGAGCCGAGCCGCCGAACTGGCCGGAGTGCATCGGCTGTGCCAGCGTGCGGGTGCGCACCGTGACCGGCGCGGAGCCGCGCAGCGCGGTGCACAGGCTCGGCTCGCCCAGGGCGTCATTGCCGGAATCGGCAATGAGGAAGGTGTCGGCGGCGAAAAGCTCCGGCTTTTCGGCCAGCAGGTCCTCCAGGCCATAACCGCCGCGCTCCTCCGAGCCCTCGACGACGATCCGGATGCCGAGATTTTTGGCGGCGGGGAAGTGGGCGTCCGAAAGAATAGAAAGAGCACGCAGCACAGCAACGTGCATGGCCACGTGACCCTTGCAGTCGGCGGTGCCACGGCCATACCAGCGGCCATCGCGTTCGGTCAGGGTCCACGGGTCATCGGTCCACGCCTCGATGTCGCCGGCGGGCTGCACGTCGAAGTGGGAATACAGGAGGATGGTGGGGTAGCCCTCAGCGGGCTCGCGCAGGCCGATGACGGAGGTGGAGCCGTCGGTGGTGACGTGGCCTTCGACAGGGATGCCCACGCTGGTGAATGCGTCGATGACCCACTGCGCGGCGGCGGCATTGGCCTCCTCCAGACCCGGGGTGGAGTGGACCGACTCGAAGGAGACGAGGGTGGTGAGGTCTTCCTTGAGTTGGGGCATCTGCTCCGCAATGGCGGTGCGGGCGAGGTCTAGCTGTGAGGTGTTGGATGCGCTGTTGGATTCACGGTTGGATTCACTGTTGGTATCGCTCATAGGTAACTACTGTAGCGACCGGACGGGACAGCCGATGTGCATGCACGGCACCTTGCAGACGATGGGGGAGAGTGCTAAAAACGGGTTTAGCACTTGAACTAAGGGAGTGCCAGAAAATAATCGTCAGATGAAGTGAGGGTGAATGTCGCGACATTCATTCACCCGTGCCGTCGCGGGCGCTTGATCTGAGCCGTATGTGTCGCCAACTCTAAACGGAGGATCGAAAAGCCTCATGGCTAAGATGATTGCATTCGACGAAGAAGCACGCCGCGGACTGGAAAAGGGTCTGAACACCCTGGCAGACGCGGTTAAGGTAACCCTCGGCCCGAAGGGACGCAACGTTGTCCTGGAGCGCAAGTGGGGCGCCCCGACGATCACCAACGACGGTGTGACGATCGCTCGCGAAATCGAGCTGGAAGACCCCTACGAGAAGATCGGCGCCGAGCTGGTTAAGGAAGTTGCCAAGAAGACCGACGACGTCGCTGGCGACGGCACCACCACCGCTACCGTCCTGGCGCAGTCCCTGGTGCGCGAGGGTCTGCGCAACGTTGCTGCTGGCTCCAACCCGATGGGCATTAAGCGCGGCATCCAGGCTGGCGTGGAGAAGGTCACGGCAGAGCTGCTGGGTCACGCTAAGGAGATCGAGACTCAGGAGCAGATCGCCGCTACCGCCGGTATCTCCGCTGCTGACGAGAAGATCGGCGAGCTGATCGCCGAGGCTATGTACAAGGTCGGCGACGGCCAGCTGAACAAGGACGGCGTGATCACCGTCGAGGAGTCCAACGCCTTCGGTGTGAACCTCGAGGTCACCGAGGGTATGCGCTTCGACAAGGGCTACATCTCCGGCTACTTCGCCACCGACGTCGAGCGCGGCGAGGCTGTGCTGGAGGATCCATACATCCTGCTGGTTAGCTCCAAGATCTCCAACGTGAAGGACCTGCTGCCGCTGCTGGAGAAGGTCATGCAGTCCGGCAAGCCGCTGCTGATCGTTGCCGAGGACATCGAGGGTGAGGCTCTGTCCACCCTGGTTGTCAACAAGATCCGCGGCACCTTCAAGTCCGTCGCTGTGAAGGCGCCGGGCTTCGGCGACCGCCGCAAGGCGCAGCTGCAGGACATCGCGATCCTGACCGGCGGCCAGGTCATCGCCGAAGAGGTTGGCCTCTCCCTGGAGACCGCAGACCTGCCGATGCTGGGTACCGCCCGCAAGGTCGTGGTGACCAAGGACGATACGACCATTGTCGACGGCGCAGGCTCCGCAGAGCAGCTGGCTGGCCGCATCAAGCAGATCCGCCAGGAGATCGAGAACGCGGACTCCGACTACGACGCTGAGAAGCTGCAGGAGCGCCTGGCTAAGCTGTCCGGTGGCGTTGCAGTGCTGCAGGTCGGCGCTGCCACCGAGGTGGAGCTGAAGGAGCGCAAGCACCGCATCGAGGATGCCGTGCGCAACGCTAAGGCAGCCGCGGAAGAGGGCATCGTCGCCGGCGGTGGCGCAGCCCTGCTGCAGACCGCCAGCGTGCTGGACGACAACCTGGGTCTCGAAGGCGACGAGGCTACCGGCGTGCAGATCGTACGCGCAGCCCTGGCAGCTCCGCTGAAGCAGATCGCTCACAACGCTGGCCTGGAGCCGGGCGTGGTTGTGGACAAGGTAGCCAACCTGCCCGCAGGTGAGGGTCTGAACGCCGCAACCGGCGAGTACGTGGACCTGCTGGGCGCTGGCATCTCCGACCCGGTGAAGGTGACCCGTTCCGCGCTGCAGAACGCTGCTTCCATCGCGGCACTGTTCCTGACGACCGAGGCTGTTGTCGCGGACAAGCCGGAGCCGGAGGCGCCGGCAATGCCGGGCGCCGACGAAATGGGCGGTATGGGCGGCTTCTAAGCGCCCGTGTAAACACAACTGAAAGTAGCTAGTTTCCCTAGATTTAACCTAGGTAGACTCGCCGTAAAAACAACCCCTGAGCTGGATCTTTACCAAATCGTTACCCCCTGGTGGGGGTGGATTTAAAGAAGGTCTCGCCCAGGGGTTGTAGCTTTTCGCAGATTCGCTACTCTATTCACAGACGGCCTAGAGGGGGCGTCACTACCACAAGAAAGTTTTGGGCCCAGGGAACCTGGCGCCCCCGATCTCTTAAGAGGAGAACACAATGATCGATCAGATTACCGAGATCTTCGGCCAGCTGGGCACCTTCCTGGGCGGCTTCGGCAACATCTTCAAGGGTCTGAAGGACGTTATCGAGACCATCGTTAAGTGGACCGCTGCTAAGTAAGCTTCCGCTTAAAAGTTAAAACCCCGGCTTCGGCCGGGGTTTTTTCATTCCCTTCCTAACCCCGTATGGTTCCGGCACATCTGTATAGCCGGGCTAAAAGCACTAGAATGGGAAGTGCTAATACAGTTTAGAAATCTTCAGGCGAAGGAGAACCCAGGCACATGGCCGAAGAAGAATTCCACATGGTTGATCTTGCCGCTACCGAGGGCTACTTGGTGGACGACTCGGATGAAGACGATCCGGTACTGATCACTCCGGACGGCCATCGGGTTGATACCTGGCGCGACCAGTACCCCTACGACGAGCGCATGAGTCGCGACGAGTATGAGACCACCAAGCGCGCCCTGCAGATCGAGCTGCTGAAGTTCCAGAACTGGACCAAGGACACCGGCCAGAAGCACATCATTATTTTCGAGGGTCGTGATGCTGCCGGTAAGGGCGGCACCATCAAGCGCTTCAACGAGCACCTGAACCCCCGTGGTGCCCGCACTGTGGCCCTGGAGAAGCCCTCCGAGCGCGAGTCCACCTCCTGGTACTTCCAGCGCTACGTCCAGCACTTCCCATGCGGCGGCGAGATCGTCTTCTTCGACCGCTCCTGGTACAACCGCTCTGGCGTGGAGCGCGTGATGGGCTTCTGCACGAACGATCAGCACGCAGAGTTCCTGCGTGAGGTTCCGATGCTGGAGAACATGATCATGGGTTCGGGCATCTCCCTGACGAAGCTGTGGTTCTCCGTCACTCAGAAGGAGCAGCGCACCCGTTTCGCCATCCGCCAGGTGGACCCGGTCCGCCAGTGGAAGCTCTCCCCGATGGACCTGGCCTCCCTGGACAAGTGGGATGACTACACCCGCGCCAAGGAAGAGCAGTTCCGCTACACGGATACCAACGAGTCCCCGTGGATCACCATTAAGTCCAACGACAAGAAGCGCGCCCGCATCAACGCGATGCGCTACGTCCTGTCCAAGTTCGAGTACGCGGACAAGGACCACGAGGTCGTCGGCGAGCCGGATCCGAAGATCGTTAAGCGCGGCCGCGACCAGATCGGCGACTAATAGCGCCCATCCGGGCTGGCCGGATCGAGTCAGTACGCGAACAAGCCCCGGCTGCCCTACACAGGGCGGCCGGGGTTTGTGTTTGTGGAGGTTAACCTTCCACGATCTCGATCGGGTTGCCTTGCCACCTCGTTGCTGCGGGCACGTGGTCGCCGCGCATAACTAGTGACGCCGGGCCGACCGTCGCCGCTTGTTCGATCGCTGCGGCGGGCAGAGCCACGCTGTGCGATCCCATCGTTGCGCCGTCACCCAGGGTGACGGTATCTAGACTCATCACGCGGTCCTGGAACAGGTGCGTCTGCACCACACAACCCGGGCCCACGCTGGCACCCCGGCCAATGCTGACCAGGTCCGCCTCGGGCAGCCAGTAGGAATCCAGCCAAGCGCCCCGGCCGATCTTCGCGCCCAGCGCGCGCAGGAAGATGTTCAGGCTGCCGGTGCCCATCGTGTGCGCCAGGAACCATGGGCCGGCTACGGTCTCCACAAACTGATCCTGCAGCTCGTTGAGCCACACGAAGGCCGACCACAGCTCGTGCTCGCCCGGCTTGATGCGCTGCACGCACAGCCACTTCATCAGCACCGTTACCGCCGCTGCCACGAAACCAGCGCCGACCAGAACCAGGCCGGAGACCGCGAAGGCCTGCCAAATGCCCTGGTTCACCAGCACCCACTGCAGCGCCAGCACCACGCCCGCCGCAATCATGGCGGAGGTCATCGGCGCCAACAAGCGCAGGGTCTCCACGATGCCGCGGGCCACCTTCAGGCCGAAGCCCGGGTTGTAGGTGCGGGATTCGCCACCGGCCTCCACGGCCACGCGGCGCAGACGCTCCGGCGGGGAGCCCAGCCAGTTACTGCCAGACTTTGTCTTCACCGGGGTAGAGGAGAGCACGGCTACCAGAGAGTTCTTCTTCAGCGTGCGATCCGGGCCGGCGATACCGGAGTTACCCAGGAAGGAACGCTTACCCACCTTCGTGTTACCGGTGAGCATCCAGCCGCCACCGCCGAGCTCGTAGCCGCCGACCATCGTGTCATCCGCCAGGAACGCGCCCTCGCGCACCTCGGCGAAGCGCGGCACCATCACGGCGGTGGAGATCTCCGCATCCTTGCCCACCTTGGCGCCCAGACTGCGGAACCACAGCGGGGTGAGCTGTGCCGCATACATCGGGAACAGTTGCGTCCGGGCGCTATCCATCAGGCGCTCGACCGCCCAGACACGCCAGCCGCTGAGGCTGCGCACAGCCACCACGCCCGGCTTCAGGCCTGCGGACAGAAGACGGACGGACAGCCACGTCAGCGCTGCGTACGTTGCGAATGCCACCAGGCCACCGACTGCGGCAATGGGAAGTGCTAGCAAGGGGGCGTCAACAGGAACGAGCCACAGCACAAACGCCGCAGCGACGAACACAGCCACCAGGGGCAGGAAAGACATCGCGATGGCGCTCAGCGCGTAGAGCCAGAACCACATGGTACGGCGCGGGGCGACCTGCTCCGGGAAACGATTGCGGGCCTTGCCGACCTTCACCGCTGGCGAGCCCGCCCACTGCGAACCGGCCTTGACCTTCTTTGCTCCCGTGACGGCCGAGCCGGGCTCGATGTGAGCACGGGCGCCGATGTGGGCACCGGGGAACAGGGTGGAGCGGGCGCCGACGGAGGCGTCCTTGCCGACCTCGATGCGTCCGACATGCAGCACATCGCCCTCCAGCCAGTAGCCGGAAAGGTCCACCTCTTGCTCGATGGAACAGTGCTTGCCCAGGGTCAGCAGGCCAGTGACGGGCGGCAGGGTGTGCATCTGAGCGCCCTTCCCGACCTTCGCGCCCAGCCAACGGGCATAAGTAGTGATCCATGCAGCACCCGAGACATCGCGCGCGCCGGAGGAATCCGCCACGCGCTCCGCAGCCCAAATACGCAGGTGAACAGAGCCGCCGCGCTTATAGTCGCCCTCTCCGATGCCTGCCGTAATCAGGCGGATCAACAGCGCGGACAGCGGCAGACGGCCCAACGGGGTGGCGAAAACGATCACCGCGGCGATGACCACGGCCCACGGCACGTCTACCATCCACGGCAGGTCATCCGCCCACGAGGAACCGTGGAACAGGATGGCGTTGAATACCAGGATCCAGGTGACCCACTGCGCGCCCGCGAGAGTGAGCGCCGGAACCTGGATCAGGGCCTGCGCAAGGCGGGTGCCGATGCCCACCGGCTTGGCAGGCTTGACGTCCTTGGCCTGTGCGGCCTGGCCAGTGCCCGCGCTGCCGGTCTTCTCACGTAGAGAGTCGATGTGTTCGGCCAGTGCGCCCAGGCGGGAGTGATCGTAGAGATCGCGCACGCTGACGGTCGGAACCTCCTGGCGCACGCGGCTGATCAACGTGGCCGCGCCCAGAGAGGTGCCGCCGAGGTTGAAGAAATCTGCATCCGGGCTGGTCACTGCCGTGCCGAGCGCATCGGCGAATAGCCCCGCCAGCCACTGCTGGGTGGGGTTGTCGAACTCCGCGTTGCCACTGGAAGGCAGCGGCCACGGCAGAGCCTTCTTGTCCACCTTGCCGGAGGTCGTCACCGGCAGCTCGTCCAGCGCGCACAGGCGCGGAACCATGGCAGCGGGCATGGAGTCGCGCAGCTGGTCTAGCGCCTGCTGCTGGTCGAAGTCCTCGACATTGCCCTCGGTGGAGACGTAGCCCACCAGCACCTTGTCGCCGCCGCCGGTGGTCTGCACCACGACGGTGGAGCTGCGCACTCCGGGGAGGGCGGACAGTGCGGCGTCTACCTCACCGAGTTCGATTCGACGCCCACCGATCTTCACCTGGTCGTCGATACGACCGACGAAGTACAGGCCATCTTCCTCGAGGCGCACATGGTCACCGGAGCGGTAGGCACGTTCCCAGTCGAGCTCCGGCATGGGCGCGAACTTCTCCGCATCCTTCTCCGGATCCAGGTAGCGGGCCAGGCCGACGCCGCCGATGATCAGCTCGCCGGTCTCACCCCAGCCCACCGGCTGGTTGTTTTCGTCAACGACTGCCAGATCCCAGCCGCGCAGGGGAGTGCCAATAGAAACCGGGCGCACCCCGTCCATGGTGGTGCCGCAGGCCACGACAGTGGCCTCGGTCGGGCCATAGGTGTTCCACAGCTCGCGGGAATCGGTGGCCAGGCGGGCGGCCAACTCCGGCGGACAGGCCTCGCCGCCGAAGATCAGCAGACGCACGGCATCCAGGGCCTCATCGGGCCAGAGACCGGCCAGGGTCGGCACGGTGGACACGGCCGTGACGCTGCGGGAAACCAGCCAAGGGCCCAAGTCCACACCAGAGCGGACCAGGGCGCGCGGGGCCGGCACCAGGCAGGCGCCGTGGCGCCAAGCCAGCCACATCTCCTCGCAGGAAGCGTCGAAGGCCACGGAAAGCCCAGCCAGCACGCGGTCGCCCGGGGCTAGCGGCTCGTCCTGCAGGAACATCTCCGCCTCCGCGTCTACGAAGGCAGCTGCATTGCGGTGGGTAACCGCCACGCCCTTCGGCTTGCCGGTGGAACCGGAGGTGAAAATGATCCACGCATCGGTCTCCAGGTCCGGGCCGAATGCCTTCTTGGAGGCTGCCCCGGGATCTGCCTGCAGGTTTTCGTCGACTAGCTGTAGCCCGTCAGCGCCGTAGATCGCGGCCACACCGGCCTCGCCGAAGACGAGGGAAGCTCGTTCCTCGGGGTCGTCGGCGTCAACAGGTACATAGGCAGCACCGACGGCCAGGGTGGACAGAATAGCGATGTAGAGCGAGCGATCACCGCTGGGCATACGAATACCGATGCGGTCGCCGCGCCCGAGGCCACGGCTGTGCAGCCCCTCGGCGGTTTCGTTGATCTCGTCGAGCAGTTCGGAATAGGTAATAACCCCCTTGCCGTCGTCGATGGCGGGGGCTTCAGGGGACGCCGAAGCCGTCGCACGCACAATGTCGATGAGCGTGCGAGGCTCCGGTGCCTCGTGGGAACGGAGGTACCGGGAAGGGATCTGCACTTTTCGCCTAGGCCTCCTCGGTAGAGATGATGGCCTTGGCCAGCTTGCTCAAGTGCTTCAGCTGCTTGGAAGTGGATTCGTCCAGCGCCTTATCCTCTGCGGAGGCGACCAGAGGGGAGAGGCTGGTGTAGGTCTTAGTGCCCTTCTTGGTCACCGAGATGATTTGGCGGCGACGATCCTTGGGATCCTTAACCCTCTTAGCGAGGGAGCGCTTTTCCAGGGAGTCAACCAGGCGAACCATGTCGGAGCGGTCCACTCCGAGGATTTCGCCTAGCGTGGCCTGGCTTGCTGCATCGCCATCGACGAGGCAGGCAAGAACCCAGAATTCGCGCAGGTTGAAGCCCTTTTCCGCGAGCGCGGTCTCTACGAAGTCGCGGGTGCGGCGGCGTAGGCGCTCAAGCTGGAATGAGGGCGAAGACAACAAGTCAGCGGGTAGCGGCGTGTTTTCGGACATGCCACAAATATAACGCCGACCATGGGTCTTGTCTAATTGTGGGGTTGCCCCACGATAGGGAGTCCGGCGTCTCGCCAGCCGGCCGTGCCGTTAGCAACGTTGATTGCGTCGATGCCATTCTGCTCCAGCCACTGGCAGGCGCGTGCGGAGCGGCCGCCGGACAGGCAGATCAGGTAAATATCCTCGTTCAGATCTAGCTCGCCGTAGCGAGCCTGCAGCTCGGAGAGAGGCAGGTTGGTCGCGCCCTCGGCGTGCCACTGGTTGTATTCATCCACCTCACGGATGTCGATTAGCTGGGCGCCAGCAGGAACATCGGTGGGCTGTACTGTTTCGAATTCACTCATGGCGCCCCATTGTAGGCAAGGGGGCAAAGGTGTGGGCAACCAGTGAGGTGGAGTCGAATGGCGTGCAGTTAAACAGCGTGGAGTTAAATGGATGGGGCACCCCGGTGGAATGCCGCCGGGCCATCTACGCAGGAGGTTGAATTGGCGCACGCCAGCGAGCAAGCCGGTGCCGAAGAGCAGGCTGACCTTTCGCGGGGTCTTACGGCCGCCGAAGTAGAGGAGCGCACGCAGCGCGGCGAAGTGAATACGCAGAGCCGCGGAACCGGCCGGAGCGTGGCGCAGATCCTGCGCGCCAACATCTTCACCCGCGTCAATGCCATCCTCGGTGTGCTGTGTGCGATCGTTCTGTCTACCGGCTCGGTCATCAACGCCGCCTTCGGTTTGCTCATCATTGCCAACTCCGCGGTGGGCGTGATCCAGGAGCTGCGCGCGAAGAAAACCCTCGACAAATTGCGCATCGTCGGCGAATCGGAACCCACCGTCATCCGCGATGGCGAGGAAAAGACCATCCCGCAGCACGAAGTCGTCCTCGGGGACATCATCAAGCTGCGCAGTGGGGACGAGGTCGTGGTGGACGGTACGGTGGTGGCCGGTTCGCTGCGCGTTGACGAGTCCCAGCTCACCGGCGAAGCCGATGCCGTGACTAAGGGCGAGGGCGACGAGATTCTCTCCGGGTCCTTCGTCAACGAAGGCTCCGCAGTTTTCCGCGCAGATAAGGTCGGCGACGAGGCCTACGCCGCACGCCTGGCCTCGCAGGCCAGTGAGTTTTCGCTGACCGACTCTGTGCTTATGAATGGCATCAACAGCATCCTCAAGGTAATCACCTGGCTGCTTATCCCCACCGGCATCCTTACGATCTGGACCCAGCTGGTTCGCTCCGATACGGGTCTGCGTGAATCCATCCTTTCCATGGCCGCGGCGATCGTCCCGATGGTGCCGGAGGGTCTGGTGCTCATGACCTCCATCGCCTTCGCCGCGGGCGTGATTCGCCTCGGCAAGTACAAAGCCCTGGTCAACGAGCTCGTCGCTATTGAAGGTCTCGCGCGCGTCGATACGGTATGCACCGATAAAACCGGCACCCTCACCACCAATGAAATGGAGCTGGATTCCATCGTCGCCGCGGACGGCAGCCCCGCGGACGGTAGCGACGCGGACGCAGCCTGGGCGCGCAACCTCGCCTCCATGCTGAACGCTCAGGACGACCTGAACGACACCGCCCGCTCCATCGCGGCCGGGCTGCGCGAGCGCGGTGTGGAGCCCGACCAGTGGCAGGGCCACGAAATCCCCTTTAACTCGCGCTACAAGTTCTCCGGGTTCGCCTGCTCTGACGCCACCGCTTGGATCATGGGCGCTCCCGATGTGCTTCTGCGCGAAGGTGGCCGCAGCGCAGAAACGGCCGCAGATACCGCCAAGCAGCTGGGCGATCAGGGGCTGCGCGTCCTCGTGTTCGGCAAGCTCGAAGGCGCCGATGGTGCCGGTGGCGATGCCTGGTCCAACACGGAGAACCTCAGCATGGATTCCGCCCCGCAGCTGACCGAACCGGTGCTCGTGGTGTTGCGCCAGCAACTGCGGTCCGACGCCCGCGAAACGCTCGCGTACTTCGACGAGCAGAACGTGGACATCAAGGTGATCTCCGGCGATAACTCGGACTCCGTGGCGGCGGTCGCGCGCAAGGCGACCGACCGGGAGCTCGTGGCGGTGGATGCCCGCACGTTAAACGGCCTGGACGATGAAGCCTTCGATGCCGAGATCAAACGCGGAAACGTCTTCGGGCGGGTCAGCCCGGAGCAAAAACAGCAGATGGTGGAATCGCTGCACCGCCAAAACCGCACGGTGGCCATGACCGGCGACGGCGTCAACGACGTGCTGGCGCTGAAGAAGGCGGACATTGGGGTGGCCATGGGTTCGGGCGCACCCGCAACGCGCAGCGTGGCGCAGCTAGTGCTGCTGACGAATAAGTTCTCCGCATTGCCCCGTGTGGTGGCCGAGGGGCGCCGCGTGATCGGCAACATCGAGCGCGTGGCACACCTGTTTCTGACGAAAACGGTCTACTCCGTGGTGCTGGCGCTGGTGGTGGCGGTGTTGGGGATCTCTTTCCCATTCCAGCCGATTCACGTGACGATCACCGGCTGGTTCACCATCGGCATCCCGGCGTTCATTCTTTCGCTGGCTCCGAACACGGAACGTCCGCGGGACGGTTTCGTCAGGCGTGTGCTGTCTTTGGCGATTCCCTCTGGCGTGCTCATCGGCGGCATCTGCGTGACGATGTGGATCATCATCTACCCCGGTGCGGAGGTGCCGGAAATTCAGCGACAACAGGCCGGTACTGCCGTGCTGTTGGCGCTGATCGTCATGGGTTTGTGGGTGCTGGGTATTGTGGCGCGGCCGTTGAATTGGTGGAAGGTGCTTTTGCTGGCCGGCTGCGTGGGTGGTTACCTGGTGATCTTCCTGGTGCCGCCGCTACGCGAGTTGTTGATTCTGCACACGGGCAACCTCAAGCTGATGTTCACGGGGTTGGCCGTGGGTGCAGGCGGGGCGGCGCTCATTGAGGTTGTGCACCAGATCGCCGCCCGACGGCAAGCGGCTCTGCGTGAGCCCTAGCTTGCCGGAGCTAGTCCGAACTAGCCCTTGTAGCGCTCGATGGCCTCGTCGAGGATCTTTACTGCTTCCTCGGCGTTGCCCCAACCGGAGCCGTTGACTTCCTTGCCCGGCTCCAGATCCTTGTAGTGGACGAAGAAGTGCTCGATCTCGTTCTTGGTGAACTGGTCGATGTCCTCGATGTCCTGGAACTGGTCGAAGCGGACGTCGTCCAGCACGCACAGCAGCTTGTCGTCGCCGCCGGCCTCGTCGGTCATCTTGAACACGCCAACCGGGCGGGCCTCAACGATCACGCCGGGGAAGACCGGCTCCGGCAGGATCACCAGTGCGTCCAGCGGGTCGCCGTCCTCGCCCAGGGTGTGGTCGATGAAGCCGTAGTCGGCCGGGTATGCCATCGGGGTGAACAGGTAGCGGTCGAGGTGGACCTTGCCGGTCTCGTGGTCGATTTCGTACTTGTTGCGGGAACCCTTCGGGATTTCAACAGTTACTTCGATTTTTTTGCTCATGCGCACCATTCTAACCGAGCGTCTTTTTTCGGCTAGGGTGAAACGAGTGAGTGAGCAGAAGTCCCTGAAAGTATGGCTGTGGAGCATCCTCGCCTTCGTGGTCGTCGTTGCGGTCGTGGTGGGGGCTGCTGTGGTGTGGTCGCTAAACGGTCGCTACGAGGTGCAGGCCGCCGAGCAGCTGGCTGAGCCCACGCCGGTGATGCACGCGCCCGAGGGGGATGTGCCCGATGTTGAGGCCGCGGTGCGCCGAGCCGCTGCGGATCCGGCGCTCGGCATGCTGTCTGCCTCTGTCACCGACGCGAAGACTGGCGAGGTGCTGTGGGCCAGGGATGAGAACCGGAAGCTTACCCCGGCTTCTGCCACCAAGCTGGCTACTGCTGCTGCCGCGCTGCTGGCGCTAGACGGTGCCGCTACGTGGAAGACCGAGGTCCTGCAGGATCCTTCCGACCCCGGCACGCTGTATCTGCGCAGCGATGGCGATGTCACTCTTTCCCGCGACGGCAATGGCTTTTTTAACGACGCTGCCTCGATCGCCACGCTGGCCGAGGACGTAAAGAAGGAGCTGGGGGGTCAGCCCGTCAACAAGATTGTCGTGGACAACTCCATTCGTTCCGAAGACCTTTTCAACAAGTCGTGGGATCGCGCGGATATCGATGGCGGTAACGTCGCGAACCTCGATGCTGTGATGTTGGACTCCGGCCGGCTCAACCCTGGGGAGTCCTATTCTGCCCGCTCCCACACCCCTGGTGAGGATGTGGGGCGCGCCCTAGCCGATGCGCTCGGCGCTAATGCGGAGGTCGGTGTTTCTTCGGAAATGACGCCAGATCTCAGCAACCAAAGCCCTATTGCACAGGTCGAGTCTGCACCGCTGAAGGTTCGCCTGCGCGACATGCTGGTGCACAGCGACAACATGCTGGCCGAGGCCGTTGGCCGGGAGATTGCTAAGGCGAAAGGCGCACCACAGACTTTTGAGGGCGCCACGAAGGCGACTCTGGACGTGCTGAAGGAACACGGCATCGATACCGAGGACGCGGTGCTTTTCGACAACTCGGGTATGAGCGACAAGAACCGCCTGACCGCCCACGAACTGGATGCCCTGCTGGCCAATGAGCAGCTGCGGCCTTTGCTGGACATGCTGCCGGTCTCCAGTGTGGAGGGAACCCTGGCGGAGCGCTACGGTGCTGGTTCGGGGGCGGAACAATCCGCAGGCTGGGTGCGCGCCAAGACGGGCACCCTGTCCGGGGTTAATACTCTGGCGGGCACCGTCATGACCTCCTCCGGGCGTTCCCTCACTTTCGCCTTCCTGTCCAACGACTCTTCGCCGGACGCCGCCCGCCCGGCGTTGGATCGGCTGGCCGATGCGGTGCGTTCCGCAAAGTAGTAGCCCAGCAGAGTAGTAACCCAACCGAGTAGCAGCTAATGAGTGTGCAGTCGCAGATCCGAGCCTGGCTGCAGGCACTGGATAACAGCGAAGCGGGCGCAGCACGAACCGGCGCAGCACGGGCGGAGCAGGTTCGCGCCGGGGCAGTAGTGGGACTGTCTGGCGGCGCGGACTCATTGGCGCTCGTCCATGGGCTGCTGCGCTGCGGAGTACCCGTGCACGCGGTGGTGGTTGACCACCAGCTGCAGGCGGGCTCGGTGCAGGTGGCGGCGGAAGCTGCGGCCACCGCACGCTCGTTGGGCGCCACAGTGGAAGTTCGTACGGTTGAGGTCGCAGGGGCGGGCGAAGGCCCGGCGCGTGCAGCTCGCTACCGCGCCCTGGGCAATGCTGCCGCCGGGCGCCCCCTGTTGGTCGCCCATACTGCGGACGACGATGCCGAAGGGCTGCTAATTGGGCTGACCCGCGGATCTGGGGCGGAGGCCATCGCCGGGATGCGCGGTGTACACACCGACCACGTCGCCGTGGCTGCGGGGGCGGCCTGGCTCGGTCGGCCACTACTGCGCTGCACGCGGGCGGAGACGGAAGCGGAATGCCTCAACGCGGGGCTTTCCTGGTGGGAGGACCCGCACAATTCCAGCGATGCTTACCTGCGCAGCCGCATTCGCACCCAGGTGCTGCCATATCTGCGGGATCAACTCGGGGAACATATCGGCTCTAACATGGCGCGCACCGCGCGGATGCTGCGGGAAGATGCCGAGCTACTGGACGAGCTCGCGGCACGGGGACTGCGGGTGGCGGAGCAGGGGGCGTCATTAAAATGCGCCGAACTACAACAACAACCAGCGGCACTACGGCGCAGAATCGTTAAGCAATGGCTGGCCGAACGCACCGGACCGCTCACCAGCGCGCACCTGCACGCCATAGACACGCTGGTCGTGGCATGGAAAGGACAGGGAGGTGTGGCGGTACCCTGGCCGCAGGGCTCGCCTACAATTGGCGAGGTAACCGCCCAGGCGAACACCGACCTGCGGCGCACGCATCGACTAGTGGTGCAGCGCCGCGACGGGTATCTGCAGCTAGCGACTGTCCCCAGGTAGTAGCTGCGCGCTAGAATGCCAGGCAGGCATAAACGGCGGAGAAAACCGACGGAAACCACAGCGAAACAACACGACGAGACGAGGTCTGCGATGCACAGCGAGAAGAACTTCAACGTCCCGGAAAACCCATACGGCGACGATCTGGAAAGTATCCTCATCGATGAGGAAACGCTGCACGCCCGCATTAACGAGCTGGCCAAAGCCACCGCTGACCGCTTCCGCGACGAGGAAGACGACCTCATCCTGATCTGCGTGCTGAAGGGCGCGGTGTTCTTCATCACCGACTTCGCGCGGGCGATCGACATTCCGACGCAGCTGGAGTTCATGGCCGTGAGCTCCTACGGAAACTCCACCAGCTCCTCCGGCGTGGTGCGCATCCTGAAGGACCTGGACCGCGACATCGAGGGCCGCAACGTGGTGATCGTCGAGGACATCATCGACTCCGGCCTGACCCTTTCCTGGCTGCTGAAGAACCTGCGCAACCGCAACCCGAAGTCCCTGTCCGTCGTTACGCTGCTGCGCAAGCCGGAGGCGCAGAAGGTGCAGATCGACCTGGCCGAGGTCGGCTTTGACATCCCCAACGAGTTCGTTGTGGGCTATGGCCTGGACTTTGCCGAGCGCTACCGCGACCTGCCCTACGTGGGCACCCTGCACCCGCGCGTTTACCAGTAAAGCGCTAGATTTAAGCGACATAGAGAGCTGTTCGCACGGCATTTAGAACCAACAACACTCTAGGAAATATGGAAAAGAAGAAGGTACTGAGGATCGCGGGCATTGTCGCTGTGATCCTCATCGCGATCTATGCGTTCGGTGTTTTAACTGATGACGCCCGCGGCTACGACGAGGTCGAGACCTCAATAGCCCTGAAGCAGCTGGAAGACAAGAACGTCAAGGAAGCTCAGATCAACGATCGTGAGCAACAGGTACAGCTGAAGCTGAAGGACTCTATCGAGGTCGAAGGCAAGAAGGACATCGAGCAGGTCATCGCGAAGTATCCAGGCCGGGCGGCGCCCGAGATCTTCGACGCGGTAAAGAAATCCGAGGCGGAGAAGTACAACACCAAGGTCACCGAGGATAGCTTCCTGGGCAGCCTGCTGGTGATGCTGCTGCCGATGCTGCTGATCTTCGGCCTGCTGATGTTCATGCTGTCCCGTATGCAGGGCGGCAGCGGCATGGGCGCCTTCGGCTTTGGTAAGTCCACTGCCAAGCAGCTGAATAAGGACAACCCGGACACGACCTTCGACGACGTCGCTGGTGCTGACGAGGCTGTGGAGGAACTGGACGAGATCCGCGACTTCCTGACCGACCCGAGCCGCTACGAGGCGCTGGGGGCGAAGATCCCGCGCGGCGTGCTGCTGTACGGTCCGCCCGGTACGGGTAAGACGCTGCTGGCGCGCGCAGTGGCCGGCGAGGCAGGCGTGCCCTTCTTTACCATCTCCGGTTCCGACTTCGTAGAGATGTTCGTCGGTGTAGGTGCCTCCCGCGTGCGCGACCTATTTAAGCAGGCGAAGGAGAATTCGCCGTGCATCATCTTCGTCGACGAGATCGACGCGGTCGGCCGTCAGCGTGGCGCCGGCATGGGTGGCGGCCACGACGAGCGTGAGCAGACCCTGAACCAGCTGCTGGTGGAAATGGACGGCTTCGGCGACCGCGACGGAGTGATCCTGATGGCCGCCACCAACCGTCCGGACATCCTGGACCCGGCGCTGCTACGCCCGGGCCGCTTCGACCGCCAGATCCCGGTGACCAACCCGGACCTGGCGGGCCGCGAACAGATCCTGAACGTGCACGCGAAGGACAAGCCGCTGGCCAAGGACGTGGACCTGAAGTCGCTGGCCAAGCGCACCGCGGGCATGTCCGGTGCGGACCTGGAGAACGTGCTGAACGAGGCCGCCCTGCTGACCGCCCGCGTGGAAGGCAACGTGATTACCGCCGACGCGCTGGAAGAGGCCACCGACCGCGTGGTGGGTGGCCCGCGCCGCAGCTCGAAGATTATCTCTGAGCACGAGAAGAAGGTCACCGCCTACCACGAGGGCGGCCACACGCTGGCTGCCTGGGCGATGAAGGACATCGACCGCGTTTACAAGGTGACGATCCTCGCGCGTGGCCGTACCGGTGGCCATGCCATGACCGCCCCCGAGGACGACAAGGGCATGTACAACCGCTCCGAGCTGTTCGCCCGCCTGGTCTTCGCCATGGGCGGCCGCGCAGCCGAGGAGCTGGTCTTTGGTAACCCGACCACTGGCGCTTCTGCGGATATTGAGATGGCCACGAACATCGCCCGCGCGATGGTGGTGGAGTACGGCATGAGCCCGGTTGTGGGTGCCGTGAAGTACGGCCAGGACGACGGAGACCCGTTCGTCGGCCGCGGCGGCCAGGGCGGCAACCAGCCGTCCCAGAACGTGGCCAACCAGATCGACGAACAGGTGCGCATGCTGATGAACAAGGCCCAGCAGGTGGCCTACGACGTGCTGCGTGAGAACCGGGACTACCTGGACACCCTGGCTTCCAAGCTGCTGGAGAAGGAAACTCTGCGCCGCCCGGACCTGGAGGCCATCTTCGAGGGCATCGATACTCGCGAGGTGTCGGACATCTTCCCGATGCAGGATCTGGACCGCCCGTGCGATCACCGCGATCCGGTGAAGACCCCGGTAGAGCTGGCCCGCGAGCGTGGCGAGGAGCCGCCGGAGAAGACCAACTTCTTCTCCGCCGCCCGCCGTGCCCGTATGGAAAAGCGCAAGGCGCAGAACGAGCAGCGCCAGGCCGAGCGCCTGCAGCAGGGTCAGCAGCAGTTCCCGCAGACCCAGCAGGCTCAGCACGCCCAGCAGGGTCAGCAGAGGCAGCACGCCCAGCAGGGTCAGCAGAGGCAGCAGGGTCAAGGCTTCGCCCGCCCGGTGCCGCCAGAGGAGGAGCGCGGATTCCGCCTGCCCGAGAACGAGCAGCCGGATCACCAGCCGGAGAAGCCCGCGCAGCAGAAGCAAGCTGTGCAGCCCGAGCAGCAGCCGCAACCTGAACAGCAGCGCTCGCAAGACTCGCAAGAACCGCAGGCGCGTTATCGTCGCGGCGAGATGCCGGAGCAGACGTTCCCTTGGGATAAGCACAACGGTGGCTACAACGGCAACGAGTCCGGTGGCCAGCACAGGCAGGAAGACAAGTAGTGAATAACCCACAGCAGCCGCTCGACCCCGGCTCCTTCGACCAGGAGCGGGCAGAGGCGGCCATCCGTGAACTCCTTTTCGCCATTGGCGAAGACCCCGACCGCGAGGGTCTGCAGGAAACCCCGGCCCGTGTGGCCCGCGCCTACCGCGAGACGTGCGCCGGGCTATACGAGGATCCCACGGAGGTTCTCAACAAGACCTTCAGCGAGGATCACCGCGAGCTGGTGCTCGTGCGCGACATCACCTTCTACTCCATGTGTGAGCACCACCTGGTGCCCTTCTTCGGCAAGGCGCACATCGGATACATCCCCGGTGAATCCGGCAAGGTCACAGGCCTGTCCAAACTGGCCCGCCTGATCGACGGCCTGGCGAAGCGCCCGCAGGTCCAGGAACGCCTGACCTCGCAGGTGGCCGACGCGCTGGTGGACAAGCTGGACCCCTCCGCAGTGATCGTTGTCCTGGAGGCCGAGCACCTGTGCATGGCGATGCGCGGCATCCGCAAGCCCGGTGCCAACACGGTGACCTCCGCGGTCCGTGGCGGATTCCAGAAGAACGCGGCCTCCCGCGCAGAGGCAATGGCGCTGATTCGGCCGTGATGGGCTCTGCTGTGACTGGCACCAACGCGAACGACCCCCAGCGCACCCTCGTGATGGGCAGCCTCAACGTCACCGAGGATTCCTTCTCCGACGGCGGGGATTACCCAGACACCGCGGCCGCGCTGGCACACGCCGAGGCGATGGTCGCTGACGGTGCGGACATCATCGACGTCGGCGGGGAATCCACCCGCCCGGGCGCCACTCGCGTTGCCCCGGAGGTCGAGGCCGCCCGCGTCACCCCCGTCATCGAGGAGCTATCCCGCCGGGGAATCGCCACCAGCATCGACACGATGCGGGCATCCACGGCGCGGGCCGCCTGGAAAGCGGGCGTCACCTACCTCAACGACGTCTCCGGCGGCCTGGCGGACCCCGACATGCTTCCGCTGGCCGCGGAATCCGGCCTGCCGATCATTCTGATGCACTGGAACAAGGGAAACGCCGCGGACTTCGCCGGAGCTGAGGGCTACCACGACCACGGCGAGGACATCGTCGGCCACGTCATCGGTTGGCTCGAGCAGAGGATCGAAGCGGCGGAGGCGGTAGGCGTCACAAAGAAACAGATCTACCTGGACCCCGGCATCGGGTTCGCGAAGACTCCGCAGGAAAACTGGCAGCTCCTCGGAGCGACCGAACGGCTGGTGCAGATGGGATATCCGGTGCTGGTGGGGGCCTCGCGCAAGCGCTTCCTCACCGCGCTGCGCCCCGCGAGCGACGGCAACCCCGGCACCCCGGAATCGGCGGACGATGCGACGGCGGCCACCTCCGCGCTGGCGGCGGCAGTTGGCGCATGGGCCGTCCGGGTGCATAAAGTAGCCCCGACACGGGCCGCAGTGGACGTCGCACACGCAATGGCCACCGGACGCGGCCCCGACATCGACGAGCAATGGAGGGCGCGACGTGGCTGACCGCATCGAGCTCATCGGCGTGGAGGCTTTCGGCCACCACGGCGTGTTTTCGGACGAAAAGAACACCGGCCAGAAGTTCATCGTGGACATGGTGGTGTGGACGGACTTCCGCGCCGCGGCAGATTCGGACTCGTTGGAAGACACGATCAACTACGTGCAGCTGGCTGACATCGCCGTGAACGCGGTCGAGGTGCAGGAAGGCCACGACCTGATCGAAACCCTGGCCTCGAAGATTGCCGACCAGATTGCGGAGCTGGGCGGGGTGTACGCCGTGGAGGTCACGGTGCATAAGCCGCAAGCGCCGATCGCCCACCCGTTCGGCGACGTGCGGGTGGTGGCTCGGAGGTCCAAGCGATGATCACAGCCTTCCTGGGAATTGGCTCGAACATGCCCGGCGACGTGGGCAGCCCCACCGCACAGATCGAACGCGCCTACGAGCTGCTGGCGATGCACCCGGCCATCGAGATTGTGGAGAAGTCGCGGATCTTCGTCACCCCGCCATGGGGTGGGGTGGAGCAGCAGGAGTTCCGCAACTCCGTGGTGGCCGTGCGCACGTCGCTGGACCCGCTCGCGCTGCTGCACCACTGCCAATTTGCCGAGGCCGTCGCGGGGCGGGAGCGCGAGGTCCGGTGGGGCCCGCGCACCGTCGATGTGGACATTCTTTTTTGTTTTGACGCCCAGTCCCAGCCCCTGCAGTCCCAGGGAAAGTGGGGGTTTGAGCTGGTTATTCCGCACCCCTACGCCCACGAGCGGGCGTTTGTGCTGGTGCCGCTGAGCGACCTGCAGCTGGCCCGGGAACCCTGGTGTACCTTGGGCGGGCGAGGCATCCTGGAGTGGCTAGAAGAGGTTGATCCGGCCGAGCGGAAGGCTATCGTCCCGGCGGATCGGTCCGAACTATCGGTCCCTGGCGAGGGCCAAAGCCTAGGAACAAAGACTAGGACCAAAGACGAGGGATAAAGAGGCAGCACATGAGCCCGCTGAAGCGCACGAAGATCTCCACGCTGGCTGTCGTGGCGATCGTGTGCGCCCTCATCGCCTGGGTTAGCACGCTGAGTTTCTATGGAAGCTTCCCGCCAATTAAGACCACCGGCTCCGTGCTGCTGTGGATTTTCGCAATCGTGTGCGCCGTGGCGGGCTGGATGATCCGCAAGCGCATCGGCAGCAGCAGCGGGGTGGGGATGGATCGCACACAGATGCAACCGACGACGGTGGTTCAGTGGCTGGCGCTCGGCCAGGCCACGGCATGGGCCGGGTCGGTGTTCCTGGGAGTGTTCGTCGGGGTGGGACTTTATGTTCTGCCGAACGCGGGGCACCTTATGGCCGCGGAGGCCGATGTGCCGGGCGTGATCGCCGGGGCTCTGGGGGCTTTGGCAGCCGTAGTGGCTGGGGTTTGGCTGGAACGCAGCTGCGAAGCGCCACCGCCGGATGCGCCATTAACGCCCAACGGGCTCGACGTTGGGTAGTGTGTTGTCCATGAGCTTCCAGCAGTCTCCTAAGCCACAACAGTCTCACCAGCCGCAGTCGCAGCCTTTCGATGGGCACCAGTCCCCGGAATCCCTGGGATACGATGACGACTCCGCCCGTCAGGGCTCCGACTTCCAGGGCTCCGACTTCCAGGGCTCCGACTTCCAGGGATCTTCCGTGGCTTCCAACGAGCCTTCGGGACTCTCCCGCTTCCTTATGTATGGCCTGGTGGTCCTGGCGCTGCTGGCCAGCGTGCTGATGCTGTTCATGGATTCCGATGGCTGGCTGAAGGTAGCGCTTATCGCTGCCCTCTGGGCTGCCTTCTTCGGCGTGGTGTTGGTGCTGCGATACTCGGGTGCTTTGAAGCTGGCGCGCGAGCAGGCCGAGAACCAGGAGAGCTACTTCCAGTCGCAGCTGGAGCATGAGCGTGCTCAGCTGGAAAAGCGCGAGGCTGCGACGCAGGCAAAGTACGCGGCGGAGGCCAAGAAGTCCCAGGATCAGCGAGATAAGCACCTGGCGGAGCTGCGTGCGGAGCTGGCTCACATGCGTAAGCAGCTCTCGGAGCTGACCGGCGAGGACTTCGACGAGGGCGAGCAGCGCGCGGTGCGTGCGACCGCCGAGCGAGTCCGCGAGCTGGGACACAGCGTCGGCGGACAGGCGCCCCAAGCTACAGGCCGCCCGGCGCCCCAGTCGGCAGGCCAGCAGCAGCCGGGCCAACAAGCACAGCAACACAAGGCACAGCACCGCAATAAGCCGAAGTTCAACACTGGCACTTTCGCTGCCGTGAACTGGACCGGCCAGGATTCCGAGGAGACCTCCCAGCTGCCGCTGGTCGTGGACACTACCGCGATGGACGAGGCCAAGCGCGCTAAGGCCGCAGGGGCCAAGGTTGCCCAGCCGAAGCCCGCGCAGAAGCGCCGCGCCCAGATGCCGAGCGCGGAGGCTGTTCGCCCCGGCCGCGTTCGCACTGGCGCCGCCCCGGAAGCTGGCGCCCAGGATGCTGACGCGAAGCAGGCTGGGCAGTCGAAGCAGGCTGGGCAGGCTGAGGAGCATGCTGGGGCGACGGGAACCACCCACGGTCGTCGTCGCGCAGACGAGGTAGAAAACGGCCTCACGGTCGCAGAGCTGATGCAGCGCTTCAAGAATCGAGAGAAGTAAAAACCACCTGTGACGGGCCCGGACACTAACTCGGACATTCAACAGCCACGCCTCTCTGTCGGCATCATCTCCGCCGGGAAAGTAGGCGTGGCTCTGGCGGAGGCCTTCGCACGCGCCGGTCACCACGTGCATGGCATCTATGCACATTCGGCACGTTCGGAAGAGTTGGCGTCCCAAAGAATCCCTAACATCCCCCGCATCAACCTAGACAGCACCGCCCATGCCGCGCTCGTGGTGCTGGCGGTGCCGGATCCGAAGCTTCCCGAAGTCGTAGAAGAAGTTGCGCAGCACACGCGCGACGGGCAGATCGTGGCGCACGTCTCCGGGGCGTTTGGTTGCGAGATCCTGCAGCCAATCACCGATACCGGCGCGCTGCCGCTGGCCCTGCACCCGGCGATGACCTTCACCGGAACCCCCGTCGATAGCGAGCGGCTGGACGGCTGTGCGTGGGGAGTAACCAGCGATTCCGAGGTCGGCGACGTGGTTGCGCAAACACTCGTGGCCAGCCTGGGAGGTGTCCCCGTTGTCATCCCCGAACACCACCGGGCGGCCTATCACGCGGCGATGGCGCACGCGGCCAACCACCCGGTGACCCTTCTGACGGACGCCCAAGAGATCCTGGACCGCGTGATGGAAGCGCCAGGGGAGAGCCCCGACAGCGCCCTGCTGCTGCGTCGCATCGCCCACGCCGCGGTGGATAACGCGCTGGAAAAGCGGATGGACGGGCTGACCGGTCCGGTGGCCCGTGACGACGCAGAGGCCGTGATGCGCCACCGCGCCGCGCTGCGAGAACTGGGGGACGGGGCAGGCGCAGCCGAGGCCGCCTACACCGCGATGGCTCGCCGCACCGCACTTAAAGCGGGGGCTATTGAGGTCGAAAGACTGCTGGATCTAGAGTAAGAGCCATGACGTTCACACCTGGCCAAGCAGAGGTTTTCACCGAGATCGAGAAGATCGGGCAGCTCACCCGCGCCATGCGTAAGGCGGGCCGCCCCGTGGCGCTGGTGCCCACGATGGGCGCGCTGCACGAGGGGCACCTCTCGCTGGTGCAGGCCGCCCAGCAGATTCCGGGTGCGCTGGTTGTGGTCAGCATTTTCGTGAACCCTCTGCAGTTCGCCGAGGGAGAGGACCTGGATGCCTACCCGCGCACCCTCGACGAGGACGTCGCGAAGCTAAAGGCCGCGGGCGTGGACGCGGTATTCGCCCCCAGCCCCCGCGAGATGTACCCCAACGGGCCGCGCACGACTATCCACCCGGGCGAGGCCGGCCGCATTCTGGAGGGAGCCCACCGCCCGACCCACTTCGCGGGCGTGCTGACGGTCGTGAACAAGCTCTTCACCATCACGCATTGCGATCACGCCTTCTTCGGGGAGAAGGACTATCAGCAGCTGTTGCTGATCCAGCAAATGGTGACGGACCTGAACATGGAGGTACAGGTCCACGGCGTGCCGATCGTGCGCGAGGCCGATGGTCTGGCGAAGTCCTCCCGCAACGTCTACCTTTCCGACGAGGAGCGCGAGCTTGCCCTCACCCTGTCCGCGGCCCTGACCGCCGGCGCTTTCGTAGCCGAGCAGGGCTCTGCGGCGGTGCTGCAGACTGCTGGATCTATTCTGGACGCCGCCTCGGGCGTGGACGTCGACTATCTTGAGCTGCGCGGTACGGACCTTTCCGACACCCCGGAGGACGGCGAGGCCCGCCTGTTGGTGGCGGCGCGCGTTGGAACCACGCGCCTGATCGACAACGTGGGCGTCCCTCTGGGCACCGGCTTCAAGGGCCTGGATGACAGCGGTGAAGGCAGTGAGCCTGCCGACAACGCTGGCGAGTAGAGCTGAGTAGAGCTGAGTAGAGCCATGAGCGACGATCTAGACACCCTGCAGCGACACTCGCACCCTTTCGTGGACATTTCAGCTGGGGAGTACCGCGCCAGCATCTCCACCTTCGGTGGCGGGCTGCGCAGCCTGGAGTACGCGGGCAAGCCCCTGGTGGTTTCCTACCCAGAGGGCGCCTACCCGCCGCTATCCTCCGGAATTGTGCTGGCCCCATGGCCGAACCGCACTGCCGACGGGGTCTTCGCCCACGACGGCGTGCTGCACCGTCTGGACATCACAGAGCCGGGCCGCGCCACCGCGATCCACGGATTCGTGGGGCAAATGGCCTGGCACGTTGCCGACCAAGGTGAAGACTTCGTGGCGCTGGAGCTGTCCACCGGCCTGCGCCAGGGGTGGCCGTGGCCGCTGCGTATGCGGGTGACGTGGTCGCTCGATGCGGCTGAGGGACTGCGTGCCACTTTCGACGTCCGCAACGAGGCCGATGCTTCCTGCCCCTTCGGCCTGGGGTGGCACCCATACCTGAGCGCCCTGGGAGCACCGCTGGATGACTGCGTGCTGCATCTGCCTGTCGGCACGAACCTGCCCCTGGATTCGGTGCGCAACCTTCCCGCCGGGCCGGAGTTTTCGGCTCGCCGGGTGCTTCCGGACCTGGATACCGGCCAGCGCATGGCCGGGGTGTGGCTGGACCACTGCTTCGGCGGTATCAGTGCGCAGGAGGATGCGCCGTCCGAGGCGCGCCTGCTCAACCCGGACGGCGAGGGTGTGCGTCTATGGGTAGGCGAGGGCTTCAACTGGTTTCAGGTGTTCACTGCCGACCCAGCCCGCCGCGAGGGTTACCCCGGTGTGGGGCGGGCCCTGGCCGTCGAACCGATGACGTGCCCGCCGGACGCACTGCGCTCCGGCCGAGACCTCATTCGCCTGAATGCAGGGGAGGAGTTCAGCTTCGAATGTGGGGTCTCTTTCGCGCCGCGTGATGGCGTCACAACCCAAGAACCGAAGTAGTTCCAGAAATAGAAAAGAATTTCCTTAAGTGCACCCCGCGGCGTTAAAATTGGTACCGCATATATATCCAATAGTTCCCGTCGCTGGTAATTGGAAAACATAACCGTTGGCGCCTGGGACGGGAACATGACGTTCCTGGAGGTTCGCAGCTATGACAGCTGAAGGACTACGCCTGGACGCAAGCTGGGTAGACTACGCGCTGGTCGCCCTATACTTCGCGTTCGTCCTGGGCATCGGTTGGGCCGCAAAGTCCAAAGTGTCCAGCTCAATCGACTTCTTCCTCTCCGGCCGCTCGCTACCCGCATGGGTGACGGGCCTGGCCTTCATCTCCGCCAACCTGGGCGCCGTAGAAATCGTGGGCCACTCGGCCAACGGCGTGCAGTACGGCTTCGAAACCATGCACTATTTCTGGATCGGCGCGATCCCAGCAATGGTGTTCCTCGGCATCGTGATGATGCCTTTCTACTATGGCTCCAAGGTGCGTTCCGTGCCGGAGTTCATGCTCCGCCGCTTCGGCAAGGGCGCACACCTGGTCAACGGCCTCTCCTTCGCCGTAGCCCAGCTGCTGATCGCCGGCGTGAACCTGCTGCTGCTGGCCAAGGTGGTTAACTCCCTGCTCGGCTGGCCGCTATGGGTCACGCTGGTGGTGGCCGCAGCAATCGTGCTGTCGTACATCACCCTCGGTGGCCTTTCCGCCGCCATTTACAACGAGGTGCTGCAGTTCTTCGTGATCATCGCGGCCCTGCTGCCGCTGACGATGATCGGCCTGCACCAGGTCGGCGGTTGGTCCGGCCTGCAGGAGAAGGTCGCGGACCCGTCGCACTTCCACACCTGGCCGGGTACTGAAATCTCGGGCTTCGACAACCCGATCGTCTCCGCCATTGGCCTGGTCTTCGGCCTGGGCTTCGTGCTGTCCTTCGGTTACTGGACCACCAACTTCGTGGAGGTGCAGCGCTCCATGGCAGCCGATTCGCTGTCGTCTGCACGCAAGACCCCGATCATCGGTGCGTTCCCGAAGATGTTCATCCCGTTCCTGGTGGTCATCCCGGGCATGGTTGCAGGTGCAACCGTCACCCCGATCATGGATGGTTCCGCCGAGCCGAACGACGCGATCTTGTACCTGATGCGTGACCTGCTGCCGAACGGCCTGCTGGGCGTGGCTATCGCGGGTCTGCTGGCCGCGTTCATGGCCGGCATGGCGGCTAACATTTCCGCCTTCAACACCGTGTTCTCCTACGACATTTGGGAGTCCTACATCGTCAAGGATCGCGACGACGAGTACTACCTCAAGGTCGGCCGTATCGCGACCGTCGGCGCCACCGTCATTGCCGTGTTCACCGCCCTGCTGGCATCCAACTTCGGCAACATCATGGACTACCTGCAGACGCTGTTCGGCTTCTTCAACGCGCCGCTGTTCGCCACCTTCATCCTGGGTATGTTCTGGAAGCGCATGACGCCCACCGCAGGTTGGGTGGGCCTCGTTTCCGGTACGGGTGTGGCAATCGTCTACTGGGCTGTGGCCACCTTCGGCAGCACCGACGCAACCTTCTTCAACCTGCCGGGTCAGGGTACGGCCTTCGTTGCCGCCTCCCTGGCGTTCGTCACGGACATCATCGTCTCCGTCCTGGTCTCCCTGGTCACCGAGCCGAAGCCGGACGAGGAGCTGGTGGGCTTCGTCAAGTCCGTCACCCCGAAGGAAAACCTCACGGACGCCGCCGAGGCCACCCTGCCGTGGTACCGCCGCACCGTCCCGCTGGGCATCCTCTGTCTGGCAATGGTGCTCGTCCTCAACATCGTGTTCGCCTAAGAGCGCTTAAACTTTCAGAAAGGAGTGAACGGACACAATGGCTAACAACACGGCTAAGAACACGGCTAAGAAAACCAAGCGTTCCCACATGGCCGGTGCTTTCGACATCCGCAACGTCATCGGCTCCCTCATGGGGCTGTACGGACTTGTGCTTTTGATCAGTTACTTCCTGCTGGACCCGGGCATGGATGTGACCACCGGCGAGCCGAAGAACGAAACGTATAACCTGGTCTGCGGGCTTGCCATGGTCGTCGTGGCGGCGGTCTTCTTCCTGTGGACCAAGCTGGATCCGATCAAGATTGACGAAACAGTTGAAACTGCCGAGTCTGCAGATCCCGCCGACTCCGCCGACTCACCGGCCTCGCAATCTAAGTAACCACACTTGCCCGCCCCACCTGGAGGCGGGCATTTTTAAACTAAGCACCATCCCCACCCAAGGACCTTTTAGGAAGTGATCCACGCTGTGCAGCACGAATTTAAAGTAACCCGAACCACGCTGGCGGACGGCCGCGAGCTGCTGTACTTCGACGACGAACCGGCTTATGTTGGGGGGGAGAAACAGCGCGAGCTGCACGATTCCCGCGACCTGCCGCAGGCCACCACGGAATCCGAGATGCGCCAGGATCCCCTGACGGGCCAGTGGTACGTCTACGCTGCGCACCGCATGAACCGCACGTTCATGCCCCCGGCCAACGAGAACCCACTGGCTCCCACCAAGCCCGGCGAGCTGCCCACCGAGGTGCCCGCCGACGACTACGACGTGGTGGTCTTCGAGAACCGCTTCCCGTCCCTGTCGGTCCACATGGAGGTGTCGGAGGACTTCGCCACCAACGTCGACGGCCAGGAGCTATTTCCCCGCAAGCCCGCCATCGGCCGCTGCGAGGTCGTGTGCTTCACCCCGGACGTGAACTCCTCGTTTAGGGATCTGCCATACGAACGCGCCCGCACGGTCGTTGAGGCCTGGGCGCACCGCACCGCCGAGCTTTCCGCCATTGAGGGCATTCGCTACGTTTTCCCCTTCGAAAACCGCGGTAAGGAGATCGGCGTGACCCTGCAGCACCCGCACGGCCAGATCTACTCTTATCCTTTCGTCCCACCGCGCGCCGCCGAGGTGGCTGCACGCGCTCGGGCGTTTAGGGAGCAAACCGGAAAGGATCTTTTTGACGCCACCTTGTCCGCCGAAAAGGCATCCGGCACCCGCGTACTCTTGGCCGGTGAGCACTTCACGGCCTATGTTCCGGCGGCAGCGAAGTGGCCGGTGGAGGTCATCCTCATGGCTAACCGGGCGGTCCCGGATTTCGCGGCGCTGAGTGACGAGGAGAAGGACGAGCTGACCCGCTTCTACCTAGATCTGCTGGGCCGCATGGATCGCTTCTTCGAGGGCGTGGAGCGCACCCCCTACATCGCCGCCTGGAACCAGGCGCCGGTGGGGGAGGACCGGGAGAACGGTCGCCTGTACTTGCAGCTGTATTCGATGATGCGCTCCCCAGGCCGCATGAAGTTCTTGGCCGGTAGCGAGTCGGGCCAGGAGGCCTGGATCTCCGACACCACCCCGGAGAGGATCGCGGAGCGCTTCCGGGAGGTCGCCGACAATGCCAACTAACGAAACCCCAACTAACCAAACCAACGCAGCACAAAACGCCGCTACTCGACACTGGCTGCAGACCCGCTCCGAGGAGCAGGGCACTGCCGACGCACAGTCCCTGTTCCAGCAGGTCTACGGCTACGAACCGGCGGGCGTGTGGTCCGCGCCGGGGCGCGTGAACCTGATCGGCGAACACGTCGACTACGCCGATGGCATCAGCCTGCCCTTCGCGCTTTCCCAGCGCACCTACGTGGCAGCCGCCAAGAACGACGATGGCGTGTACCGCGTGGCCTCCCGCTTCGGCGACCCCGCGGAGGTTGTCCACTTTGAGATTCCCGTCGCCGAGGTCGGCCCCGGTAACCCCGCCAACTGGGCGGGGTACGCCGTCGGCGCCATCTGGGCCGCTACCGAGGCTGGTCTGATGCCCGCCGGAGGACTGGACCTCGCCATCGAGTCCGACGTTCCCGTCGGCGCGGGGCTCTCCAGTTCCGCTGCACTGGAATGCTCGGCGGCCCTCGCGGCCTTCGACCTATACGGCGGCGCGCACCTCGATGATGCGGCTCGCAACGGGCTCATGGGGGCGTCCATAAGAGCAGAGAACGAGGTAGTCGGCGCCTCGACGGGCGGGCTTGACCAGCGTATTTCGCTGTTCGGCCAGGCTGGCCACGCGCTGGCCATCGACTTCGCCGAAGACAGTGCCACCCAGGTGCCTTTCGACATCGCGGCGCGGGGGCTGGCGATCCTCATCATGAATACGAATGCCCCGCACCAGCTGAACGATGGGCAATACGCTGCGCGGCGCGCCGTGATCGACGGGGTGACCGCCGACCTGGGCGTCAGCAGCCTGCGCTTCGCCGAGGAGGCCGAGGACGCCTCCGTGGGCTGGGCCAAGTCCAACGACATGGATCCGGTGGTGGTGGCCGCCCGCGTGCGCCACGTGGTCAGCGAGATCGACCGCACGGCCGAGGCGATCCGCCAGGTCAGTGCCGGGGACATGGAGGCCTTCGGACGGTCGATGCAGGGCAGCCACGCCTCCCTGCGCGATGACTACGAGGTCACCGTTCCGGAGCTGGATACTGCTGTGGACGTTGCGATGGCCGAGGGCGCGCTGGGTGCCCGCATGACCGGTGGCGGCTTCGGCGGCTCCGCGATTGCGCTGCTGCGCGAGGATCAGGTGGAGGCCACGGCCGCAGCGGTGGCCAGGGCCTTCGCGGAGAAGGGATTCAACGAGCCCGAGTTCGTGGTCGCCCTGCCGAGCGACGGCGCGCACCGGAACGCTTAAGCGGCTAACTTTGAGCAACGCTTGCGCGCTGCCTGGGCGCCGAGCAAAGTAACAGCTAAATAGCTTATTTGGTTAGCCCCGAGTAAGGTGTTCACCCGTGTTGCGAACCATGCTGAAATCAAAGATCCACCGTGCAACGGTCACTCAGGCCGACCTGCACTACGTCGGCTCGTGCACCATCGACGCTGATCTGATGGAAGCTGCCGACATCCTCGAAGGCGAGCAGATCGATATCGTCGATATCGATAACGGCAATCGCCTGACGACCTACGCCATCACCGGCGACCGGGGCACCGGCGTGATCGGCATCAACGGTGCCGCCGCGCGTCTGATCAGCCCCGGCGACCTCGTCATCATCATCGGCTACGCCCAGTACAGCGAGGAAGACCTGAAGAACTACGCCTCGCGCGTGGTCTTCGTGGACGAAAACAACAAGCAGGTGGAGCTCGGCGGAGACCCGGCCCACGTGCCGGACGGCTCGGGGCTAAAGAACCCGCGCCACCCGGAGGCCTAGCTGATCTCGTAGTTCCCGTCGTCGTTGCGCTCTACGTGGAGGCGCCACAGCGGGATTCCTTCTTTCTCTAGAGCTTCTTTAGTCGCCGAGAGCGTCTTCAGACCGGTAACTACGAAGTCGGTGTTGCCGAATCGTAGGCCAACCTCCGAGCAGTAACGCTGGCTGCCTTTGCCTTCATCGGACAAGGCTTGCAGAGTGCCTTCCGCCCTCAACACCTCGAACTCACCGTTGGGAGCCTGTACGCCGATCTCGGTCGGGGGAACGAGCGGTGCCCTGTCCTCGTAGTCATACTCCACCTCGACACAGAGCTTGCTGTAGTCCCGCGGATTGTCGATGAGGACCTCAGAATCTTTCAGCTTCATCTCCACCTTGCCGATTCCCATCTCTTCAGTGGTCGACTCGTCCTTGCCCTTGGCCTTGTCGCGGGCTTCGCGGAAGCTATCGTCCACGAGATCCATCTCGACGCGATCACCGATCTCCAGCGGACCGTCAGCTTCGCCGATGTTCGCTTCCTTACCTTCGAGCTCCTGGTAGCGGTTTGCCAGGTTTGTCAATGAACGCAGCAGGGGTTTGACGGAATCACAGGTGAAGGTGGAGATAACCTCCGCGTATTCCAGTGGAGTGCCCTCCGGGCCGGCAAGCACGCACATATCTTGCATCTCGATGGATTGCCACCCCTTAAGGCCCTCATCGGATAGATCGTTCCATTCGGCATCGTTGGGGGCCATGTTGTCGAGGTTGGAGCCGTGCTTAGTGGCGGATAGTCCGGCATAAATCGACGTATCTTTGAGCTCTTCTGGCTGGTCGCCGCTTACCTGTGGCTTTACATAACCAGAACAAGTCTCCTCGTTGACGTAGACATCGGCCGAATCTAGCGGAATCATCTTCGCGCCATCCACGTAGGCGCTGTCGTAAAACTTCTGGTCCAGCTTGCAGTCGCTGAACTTGCCATCGGCGAAGATCTCTCGCAGCTGGTCGTCGCTGATCTCCGTGGAAACCTCCGAGTAGCTGCTCGGAGCGGGCTGCCCTTCGTTACCACCGGAGTCGCCGTTCTGGCCCCCGTAGGAGATCTCTTCACTGGCGCCCTCTGGGCGCTGGAAAGCAGAGCAGCTGGCGGTGAAAGTCAAAGCGCCCGCAGCTAGACAGGCCGTCAGAGCGCGGGCATAAGCACGAGCGTGGCTGCGGGTAGTGGGGCGTGAAGAAGACATGTCGAGTGCTTCCTTTATTTTCTGGTTGCGACTATTTCCGGTTATGGCTGGTGAAACTTACTGACTGGTGGAAGTTACCTAGGAGTAAGGGGAACAAAACGTCTTATGTTCCCTAAAGCTAACACCCCCGGGCGACCTGCATGCCTCAATCGATTACCTGTCCGCCCCATGCGCTAGGCTTTGTAAGCGTGACTGACGCAGCAAATACCCCCGCACAAGACCTGCCCGAACAGCTACGCATCCGCCGTGAAAAGCGGCAGCGCATCCTCGAATCCGGCAAGGACGCTTACCCGGTAGAGGTGCCACGCACCCACTCCCTGGCCGAGGTGCGCGCAAAGTGGGCAGTGAAGAAGACTGACGGTGAAACTGAAGAGCAGCCGGTTGAGGCAGAGGGCGTCACTTACCTCGCCGCAGGCGACGAAACCCAGGACGTAGTGAGCGTGACCGGGCGCCTGATCTTCATGCGCAACACCGGCAAGCTGTGCTTCGCCACCCTGCAGGATGGCGACGGGACGCAGCTGCAGGCCATGCTCTCCCTGGCGGAGGTCGGCGAGGACGCACTCGCGGCCTGGAAGGCCGACGTGGATCTCGGCGACTTCATCGGTGTGACCGGTCGCGTGATCGCCTCCCGCCGCGGCGAGCTATCCGTCATGGCCAGCGAGTGGGTCATGGCTGCCAAGGCCCTGCGCCCGCTGCCCGTGGCGTTCGCAGAAATGAACGAAGAAACCCGCGTGCGTCAGCGCTACAACGACCTGATCGTGCGCGAGGAGGCCCGCAAGAATGCAATGACGCGCGTGAAGGTCATCCGCGCGCTGCGCGACTACATGGAGGGCGAGGGCTTCGTAGAGATCGAAACCCCAATGCTGCAGACTCTGCACGGTGGCGCGGCGGCTCGACCGTTCGTCACGCACTCCAACGCGCTGGACATCGACCTGTACCTGCGAATCGCGCCGGAGCTGTTCCTGAAGCGCGCCGTGGTGGGCGGCATCGACCGCGTCTTCGAGATCAACCGCAACTTCCGTAACGAGGGCGTGGACAAGTCCCACTCCCCGGAGTTCGCAATGCTGGAGACCTACGCTGCATGGGGCGACTACGACGACTGCGCCCGCACCACTCGCGAATCCATCCAGTACATCGTGGACCAGCTGACCAAGGGCACCGACCTGGAGGGCACCGGCAAGGTGCGCCTCGCCGACGGCACCGAGTTCGACTTCGGCGGGGAGTGGAAGGAAATCGAGATGTACCCCTCGCTGAACGAGGCGCTTGCGCGCAAGTACCCCGGCCAGCCAGAGGTGACGATCGACTCCACCGTTGAGGAACTGCAGAAAATCGCCAAGGTCATCGGCCTGGACGTTCCCGCGAAGGGCGGCTGGGGTCACGGAAAACTGGTGGAGGAGATCTGGGAAGTCCTGTGCGAGGATCAGCTGGAAGGCCCCATCTTCGTGCGTAACTTCCCCGTGGAGACCTCCCCGCTGACCCGCCAGCACCGCAGCAAGCCGGGTGTCACTGAGAAGTGGGACCTGTACGTCCGCGGATTCGAGCTGGCCACCGGCTACTCTGAGCTAGTCGACCCGGTTATTCAGCGCGAGCGCTTCGAGGATCAGGCACGCCTGGCGGCCAATGGCGACGATGAAGCCATGCGCCTGGACGAGGACTTCCTGGCTGCCATGGAGCAGGGCATGCCACCGACAGCTGGCACCGGCATGGGCATCGACCGACTGCTGATGGCCCTGACCGGCCTGGGCATCCGCGAGACCGTGCTGTTCCCGATCGTGAAGCCGGAGCGCGAGAACTAGCGGCCAAACACCGACAGTCGACTGGCCACGAGGGCTGGCCGACTGGCCACGAGGGGGAGGGGCGCAGGAGTAGGGGCGCAGGAGTAGGGGCGCAGGAGTAGGGGGGGCTGCGCGCCTGCGAAAAGCGGGCGCAGGCAGCTCGAAAACTAGGGGAGTAGCTGGCGTGCAGCTCGCCCGTGTGGGTGTAATTCAATCTATATTTTGGCCCAAAGTGTGATGCGCGCCATTATCCTGGTTTATGCTACGTACATAATTATCCGCACATGCAGATATGAGATTTGCGCTGACAACCAGTGAAAGGTGGCCGCACGAAATGAGCGACCGAAGCAAGCGTGCCGATTCAACTCCTGGCCTGAACAACATCAAGCGAGACGCAATCGGTACCGTCATGGGAGTCCTGACGAAGTTCACCGGCTCCGACCTGGCAGAGAAGTACGGTCTGAGCAAGAAGGTGGACCGCGTTGCCTACCAGTCCACCAAGACCGGCATGCGCACCCTCGGTGCCGTGAACCGCCAGTTCAAGAAGATCAAGGGCTCCGGCAAGCCGGTACGCCTGGCCAACCAGACCACCGACGAGAACAACCAGCCCGTCCCGACCGAAGCACCGGCACCGGGCAAGGCACCGTTCGACCTGACCCCGACCGAGGATCAGGAAATGATCGTCGCCGCCGTGCGCGAGTTCGCTGAAGAGCGCCTGCGCCCGACCGGCCACGACCAGAACGAGGCATCCGAGCCGGCAGAAGGCCTGCTGGAAGCTGCCGCCGAGCTGGGCGTTGCCCTGATCAACCTGCCGGAAGAGTACGAGGGCATTGCCTCCGCCTCCGGCGCTACCACCAACGCTCTGATCGCCGAGGCCCTGGCATTCGGCGACATGGGCCAGGCCGTCGCCATCCTGGCACCGGCCGGTGTGGCCAACGTCATCACCAACTACGGTGACGACTCCCAGCAGAAGACCTACCTGCCGGAGTTCGCGGGCGAGTCCGTCCCGGCTTCCGCAGTGGTCGTCTCCGAGTCCCGCCCGCTGTTCGACCCGTTCACCCTGCAGACCACCGCCGTCCGCGAGGGCGACGACATCGTCATCAACGGCGTGAAGACCATGGTTCCGAACGCAGGCAAGGCTGAGCTGTTCGTCATTGCAGTAAACCTCGACGGCGAAAACACCTTCGTTATCGTCGAGTCCGACACCGAGGGCTTGGTCGTCGAGGCTGACCCGTCCATGGGGCTGCGCGCCGCTGCTCTGGGTCGCGTCCTGCTGAAGGACGTCCGCGTCCCGGCCAGCCAGCTGCTGGGTGGCAAGGACCTACCCGCCGACGAGCGCAAGGAAAACTACGCGGAGATCATCCGCCGCTCCCGCCTGGGCTGGGCCGCTCTGGCAGCCGGCACCGGCGAGGCAATCCTCGAGTACACCAAGAAGTACGTCAACGAGCGCGAAGCATTCGGCGAGCCGATCTCGCACCGCCAGGCAGTGGCCTTCATGGTCGCCAACCTGCGCATCGAGCTCGATGGCCTGCGCCTGATCCTGCTGCGCGGTGTTTCCCGCCTGGATCAGGGCCTGTCCTTCAACCGCGAAGCTGGCCTTGCCCGCCGCTACGCATCCGACAAGGGCATGGTTATGGGCCTCGACGGCGTGCAGCTGCTCGGTGGCCACGGCTTCACCAAGGAGCACCCGGTCGAGCGCTGGTACCGCGACATGCGCGCCATCGGCATCGCCGAGGGCGTAGTCGTCGTCTAACCCCGCCACAATTCGAATCCATATCGAATAAGCACAAGGAACTTCAAGGAACCACATCATGATTAATCTGGAACTCCCCAAGCGTTTGAAGGCGGGCCAGAACCAAGCGCACCAGGCCGCCGCCGAAATCTTCCGCCCCATCTCCCGCAAGTACGACCTCGCGGAGCACGAGCGCCCCGTCGAGCTGGACACCATGGCCAGCCTGGTCGAAGGCATGGCAGACGCCGGCCAGGCAATGGCTGGCGCCTCCGGTGGCCGCGGCGATGACAAGAAGAAGACTGAGGGCGTCAAGAATGGCGGCAACATGGCCTCCATCCTCAACGTCCTCGAGACCTGCTGGGGCGACGTGGGACTCACCCTGTCCATCCCCTACCAGGGTCTGGGCAACGCAGCCGTAGCGGCCGTCGCCGACGACGAGCAGCTCGAGCGCTTCGGCAAGATCTGGGCCGCCATGGCCATCACCGAGCCGCAGTTCGGCTCCGACTCCGCAGCCGTCGCCGCCACCGCCAAGCTGGATGGCGACGAGTACGTCCTGAATGGTGAGAAGATCTTCGTCACCGCCGGCGAGCGCTGCACCCACGTTGTCGTCTGGGCATCCGTCGACAAGTCCGCTGGCCGTGCAGCCATCAAGTCCTTCGTCGTCCCGCGCGACACCCCGGGCTTCGAGCTGGTCCGCCTAGAGCACAAGCTGGGTATCCGCTCCTCCGACACCGCGCACTTCATCCTGGACAACGTCCGCATCCCGAAGGAGAACCTGCTGGGTTCCCCGGAGGTGGACACCAAGAAGGGCTTCGGTGGCGTGATGGCCACCTTCGACAACACCCGCCCGATGGTTGCCGCCATGGCCGTTGGTGTCGCCCGCGCTTCCCTGGAGAAGCTGCGCGAGATCCTCACTGACGCAGGTGTAGAGATCGATTATGACGCCCCCGCGTGGAACCAGCCCGCAGCTGCCAGCGAGTACATTCGCCTGGAGAGCGACTGGGAAGCTGCATACCTGATGACCCTGCGCGCAGGCTGGATGGCCGACAACAAGCAGCCGAACAGCAAGGAAGCCTCCGAGTGCAAGGCGAAGGCCGGCCGCATGGCTACTGACCTGACCCTGCGTGCGGTTGAGATCGCCGGCGCTTATGGCTACTCCGAGCGTGACCTGCTGGAGAAGTGGGCTCGTGACTCCAAGATCCTGGACATCTTCGAGGGTACCCAGCAGATTCAGCAGCTGGTTGTTGCTCGTCGCGAGCTGGGTCTTTCCTCCAAGGAGCTCAAGTAGTAGCTGGCTGCGCGAGAGCGCGGGCAGCGGCTACTTTGCTAGCCGCCGCTCGTGCCTGCGCCTAGCTGCCTAGCGTCGAGTCGCGCGCTTGCACCCGCGCTTAGCTGCCTAGAACAGGCGCACCGAGTGATCAACGGGGCCATGGCCTTTACCGACTAGCAAACGGTCGGCATTGGCGATGGCCTCGTTGAGCCATTTAGTAGACCAATCCAGCGCATCCTCCAGTGAATCACCCGCGCCCAGCCGAGTGGCCAGCGCAGAAGACAAAGAACACCCCGTGCCGTGGGTGTTTTTTGTTTCCACGCGCGGGGAGCTGACCTTATGCGTCTTCCCGGCAGGGGATACTGCAATGTTGCCGGCCTCCGGCCCGGCCAGGTGACCCAGCTTCACGATGACGGTGGTGTCGGTTTCCTGCGCCCACTTTGCGGCAACCTCCACGGCCTCCTGCTCGCTGGTGGCCAGTTCGGTCTTGGTCAGGAGTGAGAGTTCGGGGAGGTTCGGCGTCACAACTGAAGAAGCGGCAGCGAAGTCCCGCAGTGCGTCCTCGGCGTCCGCAGTGAGCAGCCGGTCGCCCGAGGAAGCCACCGCCACCGGATCCAGCACCGTCGTGACCTGGTGGTTCTGCAGGTAATCGCGGATGGTCTGGATGGTCTCCGTGTCGCCGAGCATGCCGATCTTCACGGCATCGACGGTGACGTCGTCGAAGACAGAGTCCAGCTGCGCGCGAAGGAAATCCAGCGGGGGAGTGTGGATCTCGCGCACGCCCTGCGTGTTCTGCGCGACCAGGGCGGTGATGACGGACATGCCGTAGCCGCCCGCCGCCATGAAGGACTTCAGGTCTGCCTGCGCGCCCGCTCCGCCTGTTGGGTCGGTGCCGGCGATGGACAGGACGCGCGGGCGGAGGGGGCTGGGTTCGCTGGGGGTTGGGCTGCTAGAGCTGGCTGGATTGGCCGAGCCACTGGGGTTGCTGGGGTTGATGTCGGAGCTGTTGTTGGTCATGCCCCTCATTATGGCGCATTTGCTTGCGCCCACCGCCTCGGTTGGCTTTACGCAGCGCTAAATGTCGTTAGAACGAGAAAGTGTCACATTTGCTACCTGTGTAGCCCTGACGGCAACGCTCTGACCAGCAGTTTTGCTAAAACGAAAAACGTTTCCGATAACGTATTCTCGTTCTAACGACATTTAAGCCTTTTTGGATGGGCTGCGGGGTGGCTACAGGCCTAGGGGCGAGGCCGTGACTGGTGGGCGGTCACGGCTGTGGCCGGGAGGGCTAAGGCTGTGGCAGCTCGCGCGGGACCACCTTGCCCACCGCGTTGCGGGGGAGCTTGTCCAGGTAGACGAAGTAGCGCGGCACACTGTGGCGAGCCAGGTGAGCCTTGACCTCCGTCTTTACCTTTTCCTCGAACTCCGCCTTCTCTTCGTCGGTCAGCTCGGCCGCACTCTTGCCCTCCGGCACAACCCACGTGCACAGTGCCTGGCCAAACTCTGGGTCATCCACACCACGCACGGCGGACTCGGCGACGCAGTCCATGGAGTTAACCACGTCCTCGGTCTCCTGCGGGAAGACATTCTCGCCACCGGAGACGATCATGTCGTCACTACGGCCAGAGATGAACAGCAGGCCTTCGTCGTTGTAGTAGCCCAGGTCTCCGGTGGCGACCATGCCGTCGATGATCTCCTTGTCGGAGCCGGGGCGGGTGTAGCCCTCGAACAGCATGTCATTCTTCACGAAGATGCGTCCGATTTCGCCATTCGGCAGCTCCTTGCCGTTATCGTCCAGAACCTTCAGCGTCGTTGCCATCGGCGGCTTACCTGCCGTGTTGATGTGTTTGCGCAGCTCCTCCGGGGTGGCGATGGAGGCCCAGCTGACCTCCGTCGAACCGTAGAGGTTGTAAAGCACGTCGCCGAACTTCTCCTGCGTCTCGCGCACTACCTTTGGTGGCAGCGCCTCGCCGGAGGTGGCGATGATCTTCGTGCCAGAGTTGAAGTTCTCCGGCACGACCTCCAGCATGCGGCGCAGCATCGTCGGCACCATTGCGATGGTGTAGGGGCGGTTCTTCTCGATCAGCTTCACGGCAGCTTCGGGGGAGAAGCGGCGCTGCATGATCATGGTGTTGCGCAGCGCGAGCGCCAGCTGGATCTGCGCGAAGCCCCAGGTGTGGAACATCGGCGCGGAGAGGAATGATGGCCGGTGGTGGCGCATCGGGATGCGGCTCATGATGGAGGAGGCCGGCATGTACGTCTTCGGCTCTGGTCGGCGCGCGCCCTTCGGGGTGCCGGTGGTTCCGGAGGTCAGGATGATGGTGCGCCCCTGACGCGGGCGGGCGGGGATGGAGAGGTTCTCTGGGGTGGTGCTCAGCACCTCGTGCAGAGAGGGCCAGTCTTCGCTGCGGGTGGCGTAGTCGCCACTGTCGATCGCATCCCGAACATTGGAGGCCTTCTTTAGGGCTTCCTCTGCGTCGCGGGTGAGTCCCAGCGTGTCGCCGTTCTCCCAGGCCACGACGACTGGGCAGGCGTCGAAGTCCTTCGGCAGAAGCGGCAGGAACTCCTCGTCGATGAACAGGATGTCGATCTTTTGTTCCTGCAGCACGGCTTGGGTCTGCTTTGCTGACGCCCCAGTGTTGAATAGCACAATGTCCGTACCCAACCGACCGTGTGCGCACAGGGTGAGGATGAATCCGCGGTGGTTGCGGCATAGCACGCCGATGCGGTCACGCTCGCGGATGCCGGTGCGGAAGAGGGCTTGCGCCAGGGCGGTGGACTGCTCGTGCAGTTCTTGGTAGGTCATCGAGCCGGCGTCGTCGATGATGGCCGTGTGGTACGGGTCGCGCGCGGCGCCGATGGCTAGCAGGCCGGCGGGCAGGAAGCTCCACTGGATGATTCCCTTGAGGGCCTTGCCAGCTGCGACGGGGCCCATAGACCCCAGGACGCCCGATTTGAACAGGGGCAGTGTGCCTTTAAGAAGTGTGCCTGCGGTCCCGATCTGGTCAGTAAGGGAGGGCTTGGGCAACTGGGCGGCTGCTGCTGCGTTCATTTCTGGGTGACTCTCCTTGGGTTGGTCGCTCTGGGTCGGTTTCTCTGGGTTGGTCTTCTGGGTTAGTTTTCTGGGGTGCAATCCCTGGGATGGTTCCTTTGGGAAGGGATCCCTTGTTTACCACTGCCCCGAGTTTTAGTGGTGCACATCACTTTAATGTTTCTGTATTAAAAAGTTCTCGGTTTGAAAAAATAACTATGAAGGGACAGGTTGTGGGGGAGCTGGGGAATAGGGGTTTAAAGGGCGCGTTCGCTGACGGCGTACAGCGTGAAAATGTAGGTCCTGAAAGTCTTTTGACCTGCTGATATGGGTGTAGTTGGGGTCGAGGTGGCGTCGGAATATAGCTACAGCAACACAGTGTTGTGTGAAAGGCGATATGAGTTGTCCACACTCACGGCTAAGGTGGGCAACATTGGCGAATACGCAAGCTACATCTTTTGATAAAGGGAGCACACCATGTTCGAGAGGTTCACGGATCGCGCGCGCCGCGTCGTTGTGTTGGCGCAGGAGGAAGCACGCGCGCTGAATCACAACTACATCGGCACCGAGCACATCCTGCTCGGCCTGATCCAAGAGGGCGAAGGTGTCGCGGCGAAGGCCCTGGAGTCCATGGGCATCTCCCTGGATGCCGTGCGCACCGAGGTCAAGGACATCATCGGCACCGGTGGCCACCCGCCGAGCGGCTACATCCCGTTCACCCCGCGCGCCAAGAAGGTGCTGGAACTCGCGCTGCGCGAGGCACTGCAGCTGGGCCACAAGTACATCGGCACCGAGCACATCCTGCTGGGCCTCATCCGCGAGGGTGAAGGCGTGGCGGCGCAGGTGCTGGTCAAGCTGGGTGCGGACCTGTCCCGCGTGCGCCAGCAGGTAATTCAGCTGCTCAGCGGCTACGAGGGGAACGATGAAGAAAGCGGTGGCGGCGAGCCCGCTACCGCCGGTGTGGGCAGCAGCCCGGAGGGTGCACCGAGCCGCCCGGGCCAGAAGTCCAACTCCCTGGTACTGGACCAGTTTGGCCGTAACCTCACCCAGGCAGCGAAGGATGGCAAGCTGGATCCTGTCGTGGGTCGCGAGAACGAGATCGAGCGCGTAATGCAGGTGCTGTCCCGCCGCACCAAGAACAACCCGGTACTGATCGGCGAGCCCGGTGTGGGTAAGACCGCCGTGGTCGAGGGGCTGGCGCTGGACATCGTCAACGGCAAGGTGCCGGAGACTCTGAAGGATAAGCAGCTGTACTCCCTGGACTTGGGCTCCCTGGTGGCGGGTTCCCGCTACCGCGGTGACTTTGAGGAGCGTCTGAAGAAGGTGCTGAAGGAGATCAACCAGCGCGGTGACATCATTCTGTTTATCGACGAGATCCACACCCTCGTCGGCGCAGGTGCCGCCGAGGGCGCGATCGACGCTGCCAGCATCCTGAAGCCGAAGCTAGCCCGCGGCGAGCTGCAGACCATTGGTGCAACCACCCTGGACGAGTACCGCAAGCACATCGAGAAGGACGCCGCGCTGGAGCGCCGCTTCCAGCCTGTGCAGGTTCCGGAGCCTTCCGTGGAGCTGACCGTGGAGATCCTGAAGGGCCTGCGCGACCGCTACGAGGCGCACCACCGCGTATCCATCACCGACGGAGCGCTGAAGGCCGCAGCCCAGCTGGCAGATCGCTACATCAACGACCGCTTCCTGCCGGATAAGGCCGTGGACCTGATCGACGAGGCCGGCGCCCGCATGCGCATCAAGCGCATGACCGCCCCGAAGGCCATCCAGGACATCGACGACAAGATCGCCGAGGTGCGCCGTAAGAAGGAAGCTGCCATCGACGACCAGGACTTCGAGAAGGCAGCAGCCCTGCGTGACGACGAGCGCAAGCTGGGCGAAGAGCGCGCGGAGAAGGAAAAGGCCTGGCGTGCCGGCGAGCTGGACGAAGTCGCCGAGGTGGGCGAGGAGCAGATCGCCGAGGTTATGGGCACCTGGACCGGCATCCCCGTGTTCAAGCTCACCGAGGAAGAGTCCACCCGCCTGCTGCACATGGAAGACGAGCTGCACAAGCGCATCATCGGCCAGGACGATGCCGTCAAGGCCGTCTCCCGCGCCATCCGCCGCACCCGCGCCGGCCTGAAGGACCCGAAGCGCCCGTCCGGTTCGTTCATCTTCGCCGGCCCGTCCGGTGTGGGTAAGACTGAGCTGTCGAAGGCACTGGCCGAGTTCCTGTTCGGCGACGATGACGCGCTGATCCAGATCGACATGGGCGAGTTCCACGACAAGTTCACGGCATCCCGCCTGTTCGGTGCGCCTCCGGGATACGTCGGCTACGACGAGGGTGGGCAGCTGACCGAGAAGGTTCGCCGCAAGCCATTCTCTGTGGTGCTGTTCGACGAGATCGAGAAGGCCCACACGGAGATCTACAACACCCTGCTGCAGGTGTTGGAAGACGGTCGCCTGACCGACGGCCAGGGCCGCATGGTGGACTTCAAGAACACCGTCCTGATCTTCACCTCCAACCTGGGCACCAGGGACATCTCCAAGGCTGTGGGCATGGGCTTCAGCGCCTCCGGCGAAGCCGACGAGGACACGCAGTACGAGCGGATGAAGCAGAAGGTCGACGATGAGCTGAAGAAGCACTTCCGCCCGGAGTTCCTGAACCGTATCGACGACATCGTGGTCTTCCACCAGCTGACCCGCGAGCAGATCGTGCAGATGGTGGATCTGCTGCTGGGCCGCGTGCGCACCGCCCTGCAGGCGAAGGACATGGACCTGGAGCTCACCGAGCAGGCGAAGTCCCTGCTGGCCAAGCGTGGTTTCGATCCGGTGCTGGGCGCCCGCCCGCTGCGCCGCACGATCCAGCGCGAGATCGAGGATCACCTGTCCGAGAAGATCCTGTTCGGCGAGATCGGCGCCGGCGAGATCGTCACCGTCGACGTCGAAAACTGGGACGGCGAGTCCAAGGGCGACGATGCGAAGTTCGTCTTCGACACCAAGCCCAAGCCGCTGCCGGAGGTCGGCGAGGATGACTTCTCCGCCGACGAGGCTCAGGAAGCTGTGTCTGTCGCCGCCGAGGGCAACGTGCCGGAGGATAAGGGTTTTGACGCCGCAGATTCCAGCGACGACTGGAATCAGAAAGGCTAACTAAGCCTTTTGGGCTGGACCTTGTTGATTAGGCCTTGTTGAACTGCACTGGGCGATCGTGGATCACGTTATCCACCCAGTCCAGCGCAGGCAGCAGGTGCGTGATCATCGGCACCATGTGATCGCCCAGTGGGAACGTGTGCGGGATATTGTGCTCCGCGTAGTTCACCTTGGTGCCGCCCTCCGCCCACTGACGGGCCATGCGGCGGCTCTGCTCCACTGGGATCGTGTCATCGTTAGTGCCATGGCCGACGTACACAGGAACCTGGGGTGGGCGGCTGCCGATGCGTTGGGCGTCAACAAGCTTCTTGAACGGCTCCTGCTCCAACAGCTCCGTGAGTGACTCGCCGTTCTTCGTCAGTGTGCGCGTATCCGTATAAGCGTGCCGCGCGAGGGATTCGGGGATGCACTCGCTGGCGGTTTGGCGGACGAACTCCTTGCCCTTGTCGTTCATCTTCTCCTCCACGGCATCGCGGATCTCCGGGTTCGAAACGAGGAAACCATTCAATGTGTAGCCCAGGGCGGCGGCCAGCGGGCCGTTGTCGATGGCGGTGGCAGTCATAGCCAAATCCGCCGGCACTCCGCCTGCGTAGCCCGCCTTCAGATTGATCTCCGGGGCGTAGGTGTGAGCCAGCTCCAGGGCTGCAGCGGAGGAACCGCCGCCCTGGGAGTAACCCCACACCGCGACCGGTGCGGCCTTCGGCACTCGAGGCATGTTCTTCGCCGCGCGGGCCATGTCCAACGTGGCGTTGCCCTGGTCCACGCGGTTCATGTACGTGTGCTGCGCCGGGGTGCCCAGGCCGTTCAGGTCGGTTAGCGCCACGGCCCAGCCGCGGGAGAGGGCGGCGGCGACGGGCGCAGCCTCATACTCCAAGCCCATCGGCAGTAGCTTGCCCGGAGCGCAGGCATCGCCGCTGCCCTGGGTGCCCGGAGCTACCACCAGCAGTGGGCGCTCCCCGCCACCGGTGTAGGGAGCGCGGGGAACCAGCACCGTGCCAGTGACGGGCACGGTCTCGCCGCGGGAGTTGGTGGAAACGTAGGCCACGCGCTGGGCCTCGCTGTTCGTCCAGTCGACGAAGGGGATCCCCAGGGCAAAGTTGCTGGGAGCCGTTTTGATGATTTCCCCTGGCTTGCCCTTTACCTGCAAGGGCAGGGAAGAATAGAAGCCATCCGGGTCGTAGTTGGGCAGGGAGCCCACTACGGATTTGCCGCTGCCGGTGGCGGCGGCCTTGGAGGCAGATCCCTCGACGGAACCATAGAAGCCGCCGGGTGCAGCGGCGGCTGGGGCCATTCCGGAGGCGGCGATGGCTGCGGGCAGCAGTACTGCGAAGGTGGCGGTTAGGGTCCGGGAGCGGAGGGATCGGGAGCGGTCAGAGGGGGAGTGGTTGGAACTTCTACGAGAAAACGTCATAGGGGAATCCTAAGCGTTTTCTCCGCTAGAAGTATTAGGTATCGCTAATTAGCTCTGCGAAACGGGGGCATCCGTTGCGCTGTCGGTATCTTCGGCGCTGTCTTCTGAGCCTTCGGCGTCCACGTTTGCCGTGAACGGGTCCAGCGCCTCCAGGTCAACTTCCTTGTCCTCGTCATTCGGCACCTTGCGGTTGAGGTCGATGGCCAGTCCAATGGCGATGAAGAAAACAGTGGGCAGCAGCCAACCCATGCCTGCATCCATCAGCGGGATCCAGCTCAGGGCGTTCTGCAGTGAGTCGACCGGCACGTTCAGGGCGGCCAGGAAGTCGATGAAGGAAAACAGGAAGGCTACGGCTACACCGATGCGGTAAGAAAACACCAGCTTGTATTGGCGGAACAGCAGGTGCACGTAGGAAAGCGTGATGAGCACGATCGCCGGCGGATAGATCAGGCCGATCACCGGGCCAGAGACACTCAGAATCTTCTCCAAGCCCAGGTTGGCGATAGCAAGGCCTACGAGCGTCAGGATGGTGGCCCACCAGCGGTAGCTGATGGCCGGAACCAGCTCGTGGAAGAACGTGGATGTCGCCGCGGTTAGGCCAACGACAGTGGTGATGCAGGCCAACAGCACGATCAGCGAGAACACGATTTCACCCGTGTTGCCCATCGTGAGGTGTGCTGCGGAGCTCAGGATTGCCGCGCCATCGCTGTAGCTTTCCTTGTCCGGCATGCGGGCGCCGACTAGGCCGAGACCCAGGTAGACCAGCATCAGGAAGAATCCCGCGGTGAAGGCTGCCACACCGGAGAGTTTGACGATGCGCTTGTGGTCGGTCTCGCCCTTTTGGCTAAAAGCGCTCACGACGATCAGCGCGAAGGCTAGCGCGCCGATGGAGTCCATTGTGAAGTAGCCCTGGGAGATGCCGCTGACCAGCGGGTTGGAGGTGTACTCCTCGGTGGCGGGAATGCTGGGGGAGTTCAGTTTCTGAAGGCCGACGATAGCCAGCACGCCCAGCAGGATCAGCAGCACTGGGGTGAGGGCCTTGCCCAGGGTGTCGACGACCTTGCCGGGCCAGAGTGTCAGCAGGAAGCATACAAGGAAGAAGGCGAACGTTCCCGCCAGGCGCCACCAGCCGCCGGAGAGGTCAAAGGTGGATTCGATGCCCAGCTCGTAGCCAATCGCTGCGGCGCGCGGTACGGCGTAGAGTGCGCCGATGGAAAGGTAGGCAACGATGGCAAAGATTAGGCCAAACAGCGCGCCCGCGCGGGATGCCAGGTCGCGCACACCGTTGCCGGAGATTGCGATGGCGATGACCGTCAGTACCGGCATGAGCACTCCGGTTAGGAGGAAGCCGATCATGGCGGGGGAGAAATTTTCACCGGATTCCACGCCGAGCATGGGAGGGAAAATGAGGTTGCCGGCGCCGAAGAACATAGAGAACAGCATGAGGCCAACAGCCGCCACGGTGGTGGTTGTGTTTGGCTGCTTAGCGGTCGAGGAGGGTGAGGTCGACATAAATCATTCCTAATGTGATCTGGGTAACGTTTATCACTCTAATGCACGTATCCCCGTAGAGCCTAAGCCGGTCAAAACTATTTGCGTTGTGCCCCTATTTCGGGCGGAGATTTTGCGGGGTTTTCGTGCTGATTCCGTGCTGATTTCGCGAAGATTTTTAGTGCGGTAGCTGGTACGTCGCGCCGTCGCTGGTTAACAGCCCGTCGTCTAACAGTGATTGCAGGGCCCGCTCGAGCTGCTCGGTTGCGGGCCACAGCAGGTCTATCTCTTTCTTTGTGACGCCACCTTCTCCCGCTTCCCGCAGTAGCCCCATAATCTTTCCACGGACTTGGCGATCGGTTCCCGCGAATTTCTGCACGCGCTGGGCCGCGGCCTGCGCCTCCGCCTCTGTCGGCTGCGGCTTGCCCGCCTGCACCCACGCGCAGTCGTCGATTACGGGGCACTGGTCGCATGCTGGGCTTTTTGCGGTGCAGATCAAAGCGCCGAGTTCCATGAGTGCGGCGCACATCAGATTCGCGGCGTCTCGGTCTGCGCCGCTGGTGGTATCTGTGCTTGCACCAGCGCTACTGCCCGCGCCTGAGCCGGTGCCCGCGTCAGTGGGCTGAGGCTGGGGCGGTGGAGGCAGTTGGCGTCCAACCAAACGAGGATCCGGATCGACGTGGGGCAGCAACGAGGCCACATCCGCCAGATCACGCGCACGAGCGGGCCCCTGCAAGTAGCGGCCGTCGACGAGGCGGCGGTAGACGCGGCGCACATTCGTATCCACAACCGGCACGGCCTGACCAAAGGCGAAGGCCGCGACGGCGCGGGCGGTGTAGTGACCGATCCCCGGCAGGGCCTCGAGCTCGGCAATATCGCTCGGCACCTCGCCGCCGTGGCGTTCCATGCAGGCGATCGCGCACTCCTTTAGCCTCAGCGCGCGCCGGGGATAGCCCAGGTTGGCCCACATTTTTAAGATTTCGGAACGCGGCGCCTCGGCCAGATCCGCCGGGGTGGGCCAGCGCTTCAGCCAGGCTTGCCAGAGGGGAATCACGCGGGCGACGGGCGTTTGCTGGCTCATGACCTCGCTCAGCAGAATCGCCCACGGGGTGGTGTCCGGGTGGCGCCACGGCAGATCGCGGGCGTTGCGGGCGTACCAGGAATTCAGCTTGGTGGGCAGGCTGCTGTGCGAGCCGGTGGGCGGGTTGGGGGAGACGGCGGAAGGGGAGTTCATTGCACGAATCACTGTAGCGCGGTGCACAATGGAACCATGACTTCCAGCCAACATCAGACCCCGCAGCAGGCTTGGGATAGCCTGCGCGAAGGCAATGAACGTTTCATGCGCGGCGATTCCGACCACCCGCACCAGGACCTGAGCCGCCGCATTTCCCTGCAGGAGGGGCAGAAGCCCCAGGCCGTGGTGTTGGCGTGTTCCGATTCCCGCGCGCCGGTGGAGATCCTCTTCGACCAGGGCCTCGGCGATGTCTTCGTTATCCGCACCGCCGGCGAGATCACCGACCTGTCCGTTCTGGCCTCCTTGGAATTCGCGGTGGACTCCCTGGAAGTACCGCTGGTTGTGGTGCTGGGGCACGAGAAGTGCGGCGCGGTTGCCGCTGCCTCCCAGGCGTTGAACGGTGGCGACATGCCCGCGGGATTCCAGCGCGTGCTCGTGGAGAAGGTCACACCCTCGTTGCTGTCCGCGAAGAAGCGCGGCATGGAAAGTAGTGACGCCTTCGAACGCAACCACGTGGCGGAGATCGCCGACCATATTGTGGATCGTTCGCCGGAGATTCAGGCGCGTCTGGCAGACAACCGTTGTGCCGTTGTGGGGCTGCGCTACCGCCTGTCCGATGGTCTGGCCGAGCCGCTGGTCAGCTACGGCCTGGATATTGAGGGTGCGCAGCGCGTTCATTAGGAGTTTTGCGGTGTTCACCCCGTGTCTATGCGCTGTCTTTTAGCGGGCAGCCTTTAGCATTAGTTGCGTGACTGATGAAGACAACAGGCGCCCGTTGCCACGCGAAGTGTATATCCGCCGCCGCATTGCTGCGGTGGTGATCTTGGTCGTTGTTATCGGTGTGATCTGGGCTTTGATCAGCCTGGTCAGTGGGGGAGGGGACTCCGAGAACACGGCGTCCACCGAGACTGCCATCACTACTTCCGAGCAGCAGGATATGACTAGCTCGCCGGAACCGCCGAAGGGTACGGAACCGAGCGACTCGGAGGACGAGAAGGCGTCCGAAGAAAAGGACAAAGATAAAGACAAGGACGACGAGGGCGACGAGAACAAGGGCGAGAAGAAAGACTCTTGCTCGCTCGCCGACCTGCGGGTAATTGCTCGACCGGGTGCTCCGACGTTCAACGCGGAGCAGCAGCCTAACTTCTTCGTGAAGATCGAGAACCCGACGAACGCGGATTGCGACATCAACTTCGATGATTCCCCGCTGAAGTTCGAGGTCTTCACCATGGGCAACTATGAGCGCGTGTGGGGCGACATCGACTGCAACGAGCCGGAGGTTGTCGGCGATACGAAGATCAAGGCCGGCGAGTCCGTGAACTACGAGATGGCCGCCTGGTCCCGTACCACCTCCGCGCCGGGCAAGTGCGAAGACCGCAAACCGGTCGATCCGGGCAGCTACCTGCTGTACGCCCACGTGGGCGACAATACTTCCCAGCCGGCCTCGTTTAACTTGCAGTAGCCAGTAAATGGCCTAGTCAGTAGCCAGGCAGTAGTTGACGGCCTGGCAGAGTGTGGAGACCTCCTTTACCTTCATGCCCTTGGGAGCCTCATAGTGGCAGTTCTTTGGCACCAGTGCGGTGTGGAATCCCAGCCGGTGGGCCTCCGCCAGCCTTTGGGTGAGCTGCGGAATGCGGCGCACCTCCCCGCCTAAGCCCACCTCGCCGAGAGCAATCAGGCCAAGGGGGAGCGGGCTACGTTTTGCGGTGGAGGCCAGCGCAAGCCCGGTCGCGAGGTCCGCGGAGGGTTCTAAGATCTTCATCCCGCCGACCGTGGCGGCGTAGACTTCCTTATCTGCCAGTGGCAACCCGCAGCGTTCGGAGAGCACAGCCAGCACCATCGATACACGCGAGGCATCCATGCCCGTCATGTAGCGCTTCGGATTCTTAAACTCGCTGTTAAGGGCCAAAGTTTGCAGCTCGCCGACCATGGCACGGCGCCCGTCCATCACGACGGTTACTGCCGTGCCGGTCACGGATTCGGTGCGATGGTGCAGGAACAAGCCGCTGGGGTCCGCGACCTCCTGAATGCCGTGGGCGGTCTGCTCGAAGCAGCCGACTTCGTCCGTGGCACCGAAGCGATTCTTGATGCCGCGCAGAAAGCGCATGGAGGAGTGTTTGTCGCCCTCGAAGTTCAGCACAACGTCCACGAGGTGTTCGATCGTGCGGGGACCTGCGACGGTGCCTTCCTTCGTCACGTGTCCCACCGCGATGACGGGCGTGCCCGACATCTTCGCCAGGGTTGTCAGTGTACTGGTGACCGCCCGGGTTTGGGCCACGCCACCGGCAACGCCTTCCACCCCAGTGGCCTGCATGGTCTGCAGGGAATCTACGATGATCAGCTCCGGGTTTAGTGCATCGACCTGTGCCAGGCCATTCTCCAGGTCGTTCTCGCTGGCCAGATAGAGCTTGTCGTGCAGTGCGCCGGTGCGTTCCGCGCGGTGGCGCACCTGCCCCACGGACTCCTCTGCGGTGAGGATCAGCACCGTATGCCCCTTCTTGGCCCACGCCGCAGCAACCTCTAGCAGCAAGGTGGACTTACCCACGCCGGGTTCGCCCGCCAGCAGCACCGCGCTGCCTGGGACAATGCCGCCGCCCAGCACGCGGTCTAGCTCCCCGATGCCCGTGGGGCGGTGTTTGGCGATGGTCGGATCCACCTGGGTGACGGGTTGGGCGCTGGCCCCTGGAACTAGGCCGCCGGATCCGCGTCCCCCACCGCGGCGCCCCGCACTACCGCCAGCACCCGCAACTCCGGCGAGCCCCATTGCGCCCAAGCCTAAGGAGCGCGTGTCCCGCTCCTCCAGAGATCCCCATTCCCCACACTGCGGGCAGCGCCCCATCCACTTCGACAGCTGGTGGTCGCAGGAGGTGCAGACGAAAACCCGGCTTGCTTTGCTCGACTTACTTGCCATGCCCACAACAATAAACGCCGCCCCGGACAACCAATGTCCGGCGGCGGCTTTTGTTCGATTTTGAGGAAGTCTACGCTGAAGCTTACTTCTTGGGGCTTACTTGTCGGTCAGGCTGCCGTCCTCGTCACGGTGCAGCTGGCCTGCCTCCGGAACGTAAGCGGAAACCGGTGCGCTCAGCTCAACCTCGCCGACATCCAGCTTGAAGGTGACCTTCTTGTGGCCACCGACGTAAACGTCATCCAGACCCTTGATGGAGGTGGTGGCGTACTGCAGCTGCTTCTGCTCCTTGGCCTCGATGTCTTCCATAGCGAACTTGCCATCGGCAATCAGGGAGCCGCCAGCCGGAATCTCGGTCTTCTCCAGTCCGGAGATCTCCTTGCCCTCCACCTTCACGGACTCAACCTTGACCGGCTTACCGTGGGTGTCCTCGTTGGTGATAGTGAACTTCAGAGCCAGAGCGTTATCCGGGCCGACAACCACGGTGACGTCCTGCACGTCAGCGTGCTCAGCGGTGCCGCTAGCACCGTTGACTGCGGCAACCTGGCTGGAAGTCTGGGAAATCTGACCTGCACCACACGCGGACAGCGCGAGTGCGGAACCTGCTGCGACCAGCGCCAGCGCACCACGGGCAAAGGTCGTCTTCAGCGGCTGGGCCTTGAGGGTCTTCACGATGCGTTCCTCCATCTGAGGCATGTCTTAAAAGCAGTTGAATAAAAACGTCTGCACCCAGCCTAGCTTGTAGGGGGCCGGTACACCTAGCCAAGGAGGCCTTTAAGGTTAATTAGTGCCCCCTAGTGCGCGCTTGCTGGGGGTTTTATGCCCCAAATGCGGGTAGCGCGGTCGATTACGGTAGAATCTAACGGGTATTTACGCAGTGCCTGTCACAGCCTTTCGGAAGGACGTTAGAGGAACACTTATGGAGTTCGCAGTCGGAGATACCGTCGTTTATCCGCACCACGGCGCCGCTGTCATCGAGGGCATCGAGCAACGGGAATTCAAGGGGGAAACCGTCGATTACCTGGTGCTGCGCATCAACCAGGGCGACCTTTCTGTCCGTGTGCCGGCCGCAAACGCCGAGAAGGTCGGCGTGCGTGACGTGGTGGGTGAAGAAGGCCTGCGCAAGGTTTTCTCCGTGCTGCGCGAGACCGATGTCGAAGAGGCTGGAAACTGGTCCCGCCGATACAAGGCCAACCAGGAGCGCCTGACCAGTGGCGATGTGAACAAGGTGGCCGAGGTTGTGCGCGACCTGTGGCGCCGCGATCAGGACCGCGGCCTGTCTGCAGGTGAGAAGCGCATGCTGGCCAAGGCCCGCCAGATCCTCGTAGGCGAGCTCGCTCTAGCCGAGGGTGTGGACGACAAGAAGACTGATGCGCTGCTGGCTGACATGCAGGCCGCTATTAAGCGCCACCGTGAGGCCGCCGCTGCTGCCCGTGCGGCAGGCGTGGACGAGGATTCCAAGTCCGGTGGCTCCATCGATCTGGACGACGAGCTGGACGGCGAAGACTAAGCCGAGCTAACGCCGTGACAGCGAACGTCTATGCACTTGTCGCCGCTGCCGGTAGCGGCACCCGCCTGGGGTTTGACACCCCGAAAGCTTTCGTAGAGCTCCACGGTCGGTCGTTGCTGGAACGATCGTTGGACGGCCTCGCGGCGTCCCAAAGCATCGACCATGCCATCGTGCTGGTTAGCGAGAACATGCGCGACCGCGCCGAGCGCATCGTCGGCGATCCCCTCAACGCCGCAGAATGGGCGCCCATGACCGTCAGCGTGGAGCTCGGCGGCGGCGAGCGATTCGACTCCGTGTACGCAGGCCTGGTTGCGATCCAGCGACGGCTAAGCGCTGCGGGCGAGGCCACCGAGGGGCGCTTCGTCGCCGTCCACGATGCCGCCCGCTGCCTCACCCCACCCGCCATGATTGCTGAGGTTGTCGACCGCGCGCGCCGTGGTGTCGCGGATGGTTCCTGGTACGGGGCGATCCCGGTGTTGCCGGTAGTGGACACTATTAAAGTTATTGACGCCCCCACCTCCGGCCCGCGCGCAGGGCAGACGGTCGTGGAGCAGACACCAGACCGCGCTAGCTTGCGGGCGGCAGCTACACCACAGGTATTCGACCTGGAGAAGCTGATCGAGGCTAACGAGCAGTACCTGCGCACGACGGAAATCAGCTCCGCGCACGCGGTGGATCGGGTGGGTGCCTCGCCGCTGCCACTGGTAACGGACGATGCTTCGCTGATGGAGATGGCAGGATTCCCGGTGGTGGCGGTGGATGCGGATCCGCTGGCTATGAAGATCACCACGCCCCAGGACTACCGCGTGGCACAGATGATTCTGAATGGCAGCGAAAGTTAGAAAGTCCGCAGCAGACAAGTAGAACGCAAGCAGAGGCGAGAGGCAGAACGCAATTGAACACCCCACACATCATTCCCCGCGTAGGTATTGCGACGGACGCCCACCAGGTACAACCAGGTAAAGACTGCTGGATGGCTTGCCTGCTGTGGGAGGGGCAGGACGGCTGCGAAGGGCACTCCGACGGCGACGTGGTGGCGCACGCGGTAGTGGATGCGCTTCTCTCCGCCGCCGGGCTCGGTGACCTGGGCAGTTTCGTCGGGGTAGGGCGTAAGGAATACGACAACGTCTCCGGCGAACGCCTACTGCGCGAGTGCCGCGAGCTGTTGGAATCTAAGGGGTTCGTGATCGGCAACGCGGCGGTGCAGATGGTGGGTAACCGCCCGAAGATGGGCACCCGGCGCGAGGAGGCCGAGAAGGTGATGGGAGAGCTGATCGGCGCGCCGGTCTCAGTCTCTGCGACCACGACCGATCACATGGGCTTCACCGGCCGTGGCGAGGGCGTGGCGGCCGTGGCGACGGCGGTTGTGTGGCAGGCGCAGAACTAGTTATTGACAATCCTTTCGCACCCTCGTAGGTTTGTTCCATCAAACAGAACCCCTGCGCATTAAAGGTTTGGAACTTTCTTGTCGAATAGCTACTCGTTTTCTTTTAGCTACCCGCGCTCTGATGAAGGTGTCGAGGTCCACTCGCTTGAGGTTCCCACTAGCCCGACGGTGATTCTGGGTGTCAACGGTGCCGGTAAGACTACGCTTATGAAGTTGCTCGCCGGCCAGTTAAAACCGTCTGAAGGCGTTGTGCCGAAGTTGGGCCGAGCGGTGTACGTCCCGCAGCATTTCGAAAACATCAATAGTGCGCGCGTTGTCGACTATGTTTCCTACGTCGCCTGGCTTAATGGTGCCGGTTGGGCGGAGAGCAAGAGGACCGCGGCCTATTGGATTGAATTCGTAGGCTTGAAGGAACACGCACATAAGCAATGCAGCAAGCTGTCCGGTGGGCAGCAGGCTCGCGTGCAAATAGCTACAGCCCTGAACTCTAACGCGGAGCACATACTGCTGGATGAACCCAGCGCCGCACTCGACCCCCTGGCGAAGCGGGATCTGCAAGGGCTCTATCGATCCATTGCGGAATCGGGCGTTGGCCTTTGGGTTTCTAGTCATCAGCCTTTGGAAGTGGAGAAGCCGTTCGAGCATGTACTCGTGTTGCATGAAGGAAAGGTTGAGTTCCAGGGGCCAATGAGCGATTTTCTGCGAGTTGGGCGCGGTTCGCTAGAGCCGGGGGAGTCACATCGCTATTCCGACACTGTGAGAAACCTTGCGGAGGCATTTTCCAGGACCGGTGGCCATGTCGAGGATTAATGCGATCAACGTTGCTTTGGTGCTCGCAGCTGCAGCGCTTGGTTTGCTGAGCATTGCACTCAACGCCAACCCGGTGCCTACGCAGGACAACGCAGTCTCCAACAGCTTGGCCATCTACTATTCGCTGGGGCCAATCCTGGGCTTTATCGGTGCTAAAGAGATGGCACGCTTCCGTTCCTTTTTTAAGTCCCGCGGCTCTGTGCAGGATGTTTTTAAAGTCTGGCTCAGATCCTTGGCGCTTCCGCTATTGCTCGCGGTGGTAGTGGTGCTGGCCTACCTCGCAGTGCAGCTGGCGGATATCGGATACGTAGAGTCCGCACAGTCCCTTGCAACGGGGCTGGTCTTTATTGTTCTTCACGGCGGGGCATGGCTGAGCTTGGGGGCAACTTTAGGGCTGTACCTACCAGCAATTGTGGCGATCGCTGTCGGCCTGCTTCTTCCTTATATCCTGGTCGCTTACCCGGTGTCGCTCTCAAACGTGGCGTGGCGACAAATGTTCGGGCAGCCGTTCAGCTCCTGTTGCCAGGTATCGCAGAGCGTGGACCCGATTCTGTGGAAGGCTTCGGCGCTGGTGCTGGGGGCTATATGCGTTTGCTCGTTGCTGTTGACCGCTGCTTTTCATGGAAATTGGCTTCCGGGGCTGTCCGCGTGGCCACTTCGCGTGGCAGTCATTGCTCTGTTCGGCGTGAGCTGTGGATTAGGCTACGGAATCGCCCAAGACGGAAACTATAGTTCCGCGGTGCCCCGCCCCCAAAAGCGCATGATCTGCGAGGGAGCATTGTGTTACTGGCGCGAAACCCCACCTGAGCAGATAGACGCAAACCGCAAGGTGTGGGAATCTTTGGGCGTCACTACCTATAGGCTGATCGACGCCGAACCGCAACGGGACGGCGACATCTGGCTCGCCCACTCGAATCAGCAACAGGAAGTAAAGCACGCGCTCCTGGTCGAACTCCTCAGCAACGAACCTGCGCTTAAGGGGGCACCATCGTGTTGGGGAACTCCGCAGGAACCAGTATCAGTCGCGGAGTCTCTTCCCGATCTGACGGAAGAAGAACTGGAACGAGCGACCCTGACACCTTCCGGACAATGGCGCGGGGTGCATGGCACGAATGAGGGAGTGGACGTGAAGTTCATCCTTGATCGGGCGAACTCCGAGTGTTGGGAGGGATAGTGTCTACCCAGCATCGAGGACAGATCTATTGGCGCGGACATTCCGCGACCTATGCGGTGATGCTTCAGGTATTCGGCGTCGTGGGCGCCGTCCTGTTCGGCACGACCACGATTCCCATTCCCTGGGCTTCGTGGAGTTCGTCCGGAGTCGTTCCGTTTAACTTTGTGTTCTCCATCGCTATCGTTAGCTCTGCGGTGATGTTCTGGGATAACCGGCTTTCCCAGCTGGAAGAACTAACTGGCCGCACGTGGGCGGCCTGCGACTGGCTTTTCCTTGGGATTTGCTTGGGCGAATGCGGCGTTGTCGCGGTCTTGGGCAACCCAGGCATGTTGCAGTACACGCTTATTGCATTGTCGGTGATTTTCGGCGCATGCTTGGTGGCAGACCTGCGAAAGAGCTTCTATGGACTGCTTCTGCTAACTGCCGCCCAGTGCCTGCTCATATCGGTGTTGCCAAGCAAATACCTGCCATTGTTCTGGTCGCCCAGGATCGATGTGATTGTGATTGCGCTTCCCATCTGCCTGCTACTTTTCGCGGCAGTGCGGAGCGCTATCAAGAAGGCCGAGCCCCGGTTGGCTCAGCTCAGCAGTTAATGCGGTTGCAGATTTCCCCGATGCCGTCGATAGCGATGCGCACCTCGTCGCCATCGGCCAGGTACTGCGGTGGGGTCATGCCATGGCCGACGCCCTCTGGTGTGCCCGTCACGATGACGTCACCAGGTGCCAACGAGGCGAAATTGCTGATGTAATCCACCAGATCCTGTGGCTTAAACACCAGGTCGGCAACGCTGTGCTCCTGGCGGAGTTCGCCGTTGACCCAGGTGCGCAAGACAGCCCCTTCCGCAATCGGATCGAAGTGTTCGGCGGGAACCATCCATGGGCCGAATCCGCTGGAGCGGTCCAGGTTCTTGCCCTGCAGCCACTGCTGGGTGCGGTACTGCCAGTCGCGCTGAGAGAAATCATTCATCACGGCGTAGCCCGCGATCTGGCCGGCCTCTCCCATAATGACGGCGAGCTCGCCCTCGTAGTCTGCCTGCGCAGAGAGCTCCGGAGGCACCACTACCTCGTCGAACGGGCCTGCCAAGGCGGAGGCGTACTTCACGAACAGAGTGGGGTGGTCTGGGATCGGGTGCCCCATCTCTGCGATGTGTTCCCTGTAGTTCAGGCCGACACAGAAAATTTTCCCGGGGTTCGGTACGACCGGCCCCAGCTGGTCGGCGGTGAAGGTAACGGTAGGGAGGGAATCCAGCTCCGTGCTGCTGATCGGCGCCTTGTACGGGAACTCGGCAAGGAGTTTGCCCTCGCCGCCTTCGGCGGAATAGGAGGTGACGGCGATGGGCTGCCACGCATCCCGGTTGTTGAGGCGGATGGTGGCGAATCTCGTGATGCTTTGAGTGTGCATGCCTTCCACGATACTGACACGCAGGGGAAAGAGGCTGGATGCGCATGCCTATACTGTGTGGTGTGACTTTGCGAATCTACGACACTGCCGCCCGCCAGCTCCGCGACTTTGAGCCTATCCGTGAAGGCCATGCCTCGATCTATCTGTGTGGAGCGACCGTGCAGTCGATCCCGCACATCGGACATGTACGCAGCGGAGTCGCTTTCGACATCCTGCGCAACTGGCTGGAGGCCAAGGGGCTGGACGTCGCTTTCGTAAGGAACGTCACCGACATTGACGACAAGATCCTGACCAAGGCCGCGGAGAATAACCGCCCGTGGTGGGAGTGGGCTGCCACGCACGAGCGTGCGTTTAACTGGGCTTATGACCAGTTGGGCGTCACCCCACCTTCCATCGAGCCCCGCGCCACAGGGCACGTGCCGCAGATGATCGAGTACATGCAGCGCATCATCGACAACGGCCACGGCTACGCCGCAGACGGCAACGTGTACGCGCAACCCGCGACGATCGATAACTACGGTTTCCTGTCCGGCCAGAAGCTGGATGAGATGGATCAGGGTGAATCCGCGGGCACCGGCAAGCGCGACCCGCGCGACTTCACCATGTGGAAGGCAGCCAAGCCGGGCGAGCCGGCCTGGGACACTCCGTGGGGCCGTGGCCGCCCGGGTTGGCACATCGAGTGCTCCGCGATGGCCACGACCTACCTGGGCAGTGAGTTCGACATTCACTGCGGTGGGTTGGACCTGCAGTTCCCGCACCACGAGAACGAGGCCGCGCAGGCGACGGCAGCGGGGGATGGGTTCGCGCGCTACTGGATGCACAACGGCTGGGTGACGATGTCCGGTGAGAAGATGTCGAAGTCCCTTGGCAACGTGCTTTCTATCCCGAATGTGCTGAAGCTGGTGCGTCCGGTTGAGCTGCGCTACTACCTGGGCAGCGCGCACTACCGTTCGATGCTGGAGTACTCCGAGGCTGCGCTGGGCGAGGCCGCTGCGGGCTACCGCCGCATCGAGAAGTTCCTGGTGCGCGCCATCGAGTTCGTCACCGGAGAGACCGCTGTGGACCCGCAGGCGCTGCCGGTGGGCGAAGTGCCGGAACAGTTCGCGGAGAAGATGGACGACGACCTGGCCGTACCGCAGTCGCTAGCCGTGATCCACGACGTGGTTCGTGAGGGCAACAAGCTACTGGACGCAAAGCCCACGGACGAGGCAAAGCAGCAGGTTAAGGAGATCGCCGGACAGGTTCGTGCGATGGCCGCTGTGTTGGGCGTGGATCCACTGAGCGAGACGTGGCTGGAATCCACCAAGGCCGCTGCTGGCGGTTCTGATGTGGCGATGGGCGCCCTGGACGTGCTGGTTAAGGCTGAGTTGGAGCGCCGTGCTGAGGCCCGTGCGGCCAAGGACTGGGCCACCGCCGACGAGGTGCGCGACCGCCTGGCTGAGGCTGGCATCGAGGTTACGGATACAGCCGATGGCGCGAAGTGGTCGCTGAAGGGGTAGTTCCATAGACGTACTCGTCGGGTTGTAACTCTGATCCCGGAAGCTCGACCTCGTCGTCATACATTTCTTCGGGTACGAAATATTCTTCGTCGTTCGACCACATGGGGTTCAGGCCTGGCAAGAACCAAATGGTGGCGGCAGAAACGATGGCGATGATGATGCCGCCCAGTGTTGCGTGCTCCGGCGGGATGTACCAAAAACCGGCCACAATCAGGGCGCCGATGGAGCCGATACACAGGGGGAGGAAGAGGTTCAGATTCAACCTGTTTGCGGTTCTGTATTCGACCCAGTCCTCGCTGGGGAAGCGGCTGCGGGCTTGGGAGCGGATCCGGCGCTGCGTTTTCTGAGAACATACGACGCATGCGATGGCGACTAGTGCCAGCCCGACTCCGGCGATAATGAAGTCGCCGACTACTGCGCCGTATGCCATCACGCCGATCGATACGGTTAGGGCAAAGCGTTCGGTCGCGGAAAGCGGAATTGCCTGGTGGGGGTCTACTTCAGGGTAGAGGTTGGCCAGAGGGGCCGGGGTGTATGCGGTCATTCTTCGCGTCCTTTCTCGGGGGTGAGAGGTGGGGGTGGGGGACGAAACTAAACATAAGATGCTTTCGTCTCTTAGGCTGACTCATGATACTTTCAGCTAAGTCGAGCCTTACCTAATTAAGGTAACACTATCCTAATCTAATGGGTAAAACCTAGGTAGAGGTAAGGCGGCGCAAATCTTTTGATGTTTCAGTTTTGAGTAGGATCAGCATGCATCTTTCACCGTTTGGATCACGTCGAGGCTCCTCGCGACGGTTGTTCGTCCGCGCATCCACGGCTGTGGCTGCCACCTCCGTACTTGCCTTCGCTCCCGTAGCATTTACCACGGTCGCTACCCCCGTTGCCTCAGCGGCGGGAACCTGTGAATTCAATTGGGGTATCAAGCAGAGCTACCGTGCCTATATCCAAGGCCCTGTCGCTAAAGGCGGATGGGGTGGCGACGGTATCGGCTTTAATGGCGATAAGACCGGCCCGAATGGAGCCTTCCAGTTCCGCCCCCAAAAGCCCCAGGTAAACGGTGATACGGTGACGGTTCCGCTCAACGGAGTTCTCCGTTTCAACGGCCACAACTATGGCGGTGATGACCTGTTAGATATGACGCTCTCCGATTGGAAGGTGCGCGCAAAGGGAAAAACCGCCGAGATTCTGGTGGACTATGTCTCCTATGAGTCGGACATGGTCAATAAGAGCAAGCGAGGAGCCAAAATCACTGGCGACGATGAAGTCATCGCCAAGGTGAACCTGTCCACCCCGGTGACCCCTGGCTCAGGGAGCGTGAACCTTTCTGGTTCTACGACACTTACTCAAGGTGGCAGCCGGCTGTTTCTCGCTTACAATGCGGGAACCTCGATGGATCCAACCAGTGGCTCAGTGGCTTTGGACGGCAGCTGTGGATCAGATTCGGGCAGTGGCTCGGGATCGGGCGAAAAGCGCACGCTGACCACGATCGATGGCAACTTCACCGGCTTTAACAAGGAAGCTATGGGAATTCTGTCTGAGACGAACGACACGATGAACGCCCTGACCACTTTCATGGGTAACTCCCAAGCCTTCTTGGACGAGTATGAATCTTTCGTCAATCGCGGGAGCGTAAAGAACGGATCTTCTAGCGGAAGCGACTCCGGAACTAGCTCTACCTCCGGAACGAACTCTAACTCCAACTCCGGTTCTGGTGGTGGATCGGCCTCTGGCGGAACATCGCTTGGAGCAGGGAACAGTGGTGCGCGAAACGGCGGAACAGGCGGCGGGTCGGCCGCCAGCGGAGGCGGAACAACCCGGGGCGGTGCCACAGCAGGTAGAGCAGCTGGTGGCGGTGGAGACCTGCACTGCGAGTCGGTCAAGGCAGTCGAAAGCGCCAAGGCATCGTGGGCTCTGAAGGAATCCTTCCAGTCGTACATCACCGGCTCTATCGCTAAGGGCAAGTGGGATTTGAGCGGGGTCGGATACAGCGGCGGCAAGTATCAGTTCACCGGCAACGGCGGCAACGTCGATACGTCTTCTCAACAGGGAACGATTTCCTATGGTGGCGCGATGCAATTCACCGGTCACAACGGAATTCTCGACCTGAACATTGCGAATCCGGAGATCCAGTTCAACGGTGGAACAGGAAGGCTTGTTGCCGATGTTCGTTCTTCAAACATGGAAGGGGAGAAGCGAGACTTCGGGCGCACAGTGCTGGGAGACCTGAGCTTTAGTTCCCTTGATATCTCGGATAACTCAGTAAGCGGAGAGGCGAGTGTATCGCTGACCCAGGATGGCTCTGTGGCTTTCGCCGAATTTTACGATCCGGGAACTCAACTAGCGCCCATATCTTTCAGCGCCCAGCTAGGTGGCCAGGGTGACTGCGACGCAGTGGGCGGTACGACAGCATCTGGATCGAGTGCGGGTGGATCGGGCGGTGGTTCTTCTGCTGCGCACAATGCTGCCGCCGCGAAGCTCGCCGGCAATAAGGACGGTTCCGGCAATGGCGTCGACGGCGATTCTTCATCGGCGGGGTACGAAAACGGATCGAGCAAATTCAAGGTTAAGCCTGCTGCGGCTGAGGGTCAGGATGAGAACCCGGCTACTTACCTTCTCGGATTGATCGTAGGAGTCATCGTCGCAGGTGGAAGCATCGGTCGACTGGTTGTAAGTAATCCGTCTTAATCCGCCTACTAGGTGGCAAGACACTGCTCAGTTAGAAAGCACGTTTTAATGTCCATTGTTCTTAATCGAACTGTGCGGTTAGCGTTCCGCACCTGTGTGTTGTTTATCTGCACGGCTAGCATCGCTGCGTGTGGCGTTAAGGGCGCCTATGAATCCGAAGCTGATGCTGCTCTGCGAAACGACATCAAGAATGCTGCTGATCTGCAGGATCCTCGTAGCTTTGAGGGCGTTTCGGAGGTCAAGGACTTCACGGATGTGGAGCCTGTGACCAAGAATCCATCCCCGAAGCTGCCGGTGGAGCTGACCGACGCAGACGGCCACGATGTCAAGGTTAATAAGCTCGATCGGATTCTGGCTCTTGACCTGTACGGTACTTACACTAAAACCCTTACTGGCCTGGGTCTTGCCGATCGGATTGTAGGCCGCACGGTCTCTTCTACTGAAAACATCTTGGCCGACAGGCCAGTGGTCACTCAAGGTGGGCACAACATCAACGTGGAAGCCGTGTTGTCGTTGGAGCCGGATATCGTCATCGTGGACCACTCCATCGGGCCACGGGACGCTATCGATCAGATTCGTCAGGCGGGCGTGACCACTGTGGTCATGGAACCGACCCGCACGATCGATTCGGTAGCCGAGGACATCACCACGCTCGGTGCTGTCGTGGGCCTCCCGGAGGATGCGGAAAAGCTTGCGGATCGCACAGTCGAGGAAATAAATCTGGATAAAGAGACCATCAAGAAGATGGTGCCCTCTACACCGATGCGGGTGGCATTCCTTTATGCCCGTGGAAATGGTGGAGTGTTCTTCATCATGGGCGAAGGGACCGGAGCAAAAGACCTGATCGAGGGCGTTGGTGCGGTTGACGTGGGGACGGAGAACAACCTTTCCTACATCGAACCAGCCAATGCGGAGTCGCTAGCTAGGTTAAACCCAGATGCGTTCATCATGATGACCGGCGGGTTGGAATCCACCGGAGGGATCGAAGGCCTGCTCAAACGCCCCGGCATAGCTCAAACCACGGCAGGACAGAAGCGGCGCGTAATCACGATTCCAGATGGTCAATCGTTGGCGTTCGGCCCTATGACTGGGCAAACACTTTTGCGGACAGCGAAGGCGTTATATGACCCACACGGTTAATACGAACGAGTTTCTCCGGGCGCGAACGCGCCGATGGGTAGGGATTTTCGGTGCACTGGTGGTGCTAATGCTTGTTGCTGCGGTGCTATCGATCGTGCTTGGACAGTACTACGTGCCACTGCAGGATTTAGGTTCAATCTTGCTGGGGAAAGACCATCATTCAGGTCTGGCCTCCAGCGTAGTGTGGGATATTCGCTTGCCGCGCATCCTGCTGGGGTTCCTAGTCGGCGCATGTTTGGGTGTGGCTGGAACATTGATGCAGGCGGTGTTTGCCAACCCTCTGGCCGAGCCATCGATTATTGGCGTGACCTCGGGCGCCGGGGTTGGTGCGGCGTTGGCAATCGTCTTTAACCTTGCTTTCTTCGGCACGTTCACCGTTCCGTTCTTCGCCTTTCTTTCCGCATTGGTTGCCGCTGGCCTGATTTACCAGCTAGCACGAAGTCAAGGCCGAGTTGTGGTTATCAATCTGGTTCTCACAGGTATCGCGGTCAATGCCGTGTGTGGAGCAATTATCTCCTTCATGGTCTATTTGGCTCCGACCGCCAGTCGGGAAGAGATCATCTTTTGGCAGATGGGATCCCTAAATGGTGCCCAGTGGAAGCACGTTTGGGCGGTTTTGCCGATCACGATGGTTGGAATTGCCGTAGCCCTACGGATGGGTGGGGCACTAGACGTGCTTGCTTTGGGTGAGAAAGCCGCTGGTCACACAGGGATCAATGTAAGTCAATTGAGAGCGATTGTGATCATCGCTGCGACCGTACTCACTGCAGGTGCAGTTGCCTTTGCTGGGCTCATCGGCTTCGTAGGGCTGATTATCCCGCACCTGTTGCGAACGGTCATGGGGCCGGAGAATTATCTCCTCATCCCTGCTTCTGCGCTTGGCGGGGCGGTCTTGATTGGTCTGGCCGATGTGGCTGCCCGCACGTTGATTGAATTCGCAGATTTGCCGATTGGCATCTTCACTGCCCTTGTCGGCGGCCCGACTTTCTTCGTTCTGCTGCGCCGAATGATGCGAAAGGGGATGCACGCATGAGTGCTCACGGTAGCGATGCGACTACTAACAGTATGGCTATCGGCGATAAGGCCATTGAGGTATCTGGCCTCGCCGTCGACGTTGGTGCCAAGCGGTTGCTCAGTGACATTAGTTTTGTCGCTCGTGCCGGCGAGGTCACAGGGCTCATTGGGCCGAATGGTGCTGGTAAGTCGACGCTGCTCGCCGCGCTGTCTGGGGATATTAAACCTACTGAGGGTGTGGTTTCCGTCGCCGGATTAGACCCCTCTCGGGCCGATGCAAGGGCAATGGCGCAGCGCCGTGCGGTGTTGCTTCAGGATGTCCAAGTCGCGTTTGAGTTTCTTGTTCGAGATGTTGTGGCGATGGGACGGCGACCGTGGCGAGGGACAGTCGATAGCAGTGTGGATGAGCTCATTGTTGACGCTGCTCTGGACGCCACCGGTTCCACTGCGTTGGCAGTTCGTGACATCGTCACTCTTTCCGGTGGCGAACGTGCTCGGGTTGCGTTGTCCCGAGTTTTGGCCCAGCAAACACCGGTGGTGTTGTTAGACGAGCCGACCGCGGCGATGGATATCCGTCATCAGGAACAAGTCTTGAGCTTGATGCAGCAGATCGCTCACAGAGTTGGAACTGCGGTGGTGATTGTGTTGCATGACCTCGACGCAGCTGCGGCGTATTGCGATCACATCGTCTGTCTATCGAATGGGCGAATTGCCGCCGCTGGATCGGTTGATTCGGTCTATACCGACGAGATTCTCTCCAGCGTTTATGACTGGCCCATCGAAGTTGTCCGCAGTGCGGATAATGACGTCTCTGTTCGTCCGCGGCGGAGGGATCCGCCAGCTGCAGTAGCTCGACTGCTTTCTGCATATCAATCCATTCCATTCACTAGGGCTAAGTCCCTAGGATCCATTCATCAGGAGTAATTCTCATGTCTATTAAGTCAACTCGAAATGTCATGCTCGGCACTGTGATGACTTTCGCCCTGGGCACTGCTGCACTTTCCGTACCCGTTGCATCGGCACAGGATGGCGCATCTCAGGCTAAACCTGAATGCAAAACTGTTATCACTGGCGGTACCTTCAACTGGGGATTGAAGGAGAGCTTCCGCAGCTACATCCTGGGGAGAATCGCTCAGGGAAGCTGGGAAACGAAGGGTGAGGTTAAGGAATCTGATCCTGCCAACAAGAAATCCAAGGACTTCCAATTCCAATTCCAGGTAGACCCAAGTGTATCTAGCATTGAGGTCGATTCCGAGGGCAACGTAACCAAGGCAGAGATCGGCACCAAGCCGTCCGATGTCGTTTTTGAAGGCCATCATGGTGCTTTGTACTCGAACTTCAAGTCCCCTTACATCACGGCCGAGGGGGCTAGTATTCAGGGCGGCGCTAGCTATGAGGGATACTACGTGCCTGGCAAGCACATGACTGAGTATACGCCTGAGGACCGTATCGAAGAGAACAAGGTTTCCGGCAGGGACGTGTTCTCGAAGGGGCACGGAAACTGGAAGGTTGACGGGGACACTGTCACGCTTGATGCAAGCAGCATGACCTACGTTCCTAAGCCAGGAACGGATGGGGACAAGAACATTGTGGAGGGTGTAGACGTCCTATTCATGGGCATTTACTCGGCGGACTACAAGCCAGAGCTGGATGACATCAATGTTTCTCTGACCACCGAGAAGAAATGTGCAACGCCAGGGGAGCCGAATCCGGATGATGAAGGTGGTCCTGGCCCGGACAACCCGAGCAACCCAGACAACCCGGATGACCAGGGGCAAGGCCAAGGTTCGCTGGGCAAGTTCGGAAAGGTGTGGAACTACATTCTTGGCACGGTCGGAATCCTAGGCATGCTGGCGATCATTGGCCACGCGATCAACGTGTCTGGCGCTCTCGATGGCATTCACAAGAAGATTGATGAATTCCTACGCCACCACAACTTGCGCTAATAACGAGTTCCCTTTTCTCGTTCAGCGACAAATTCCAGATTCCACGCGGATCTTGAAACTCTTTCGAAAGGAATAACGTGATGGCTTCGACCTCCACACTTTCAAACACAAGCTTTAACACAGCCGAGCCGATCTCTCAGGCACTGCGCAATGCCACTGCGGAGGCGCACGGGCGCGCAGAAGGATCCGAGTTCATGAGCACCCTTTTCAAAGGCGAGCTTGACGCTCAAGCGGTGTATGCGCTTTCGGGACAACTCTGGTTTGTCTACAGCGCTCTAGAGAACGCTGTAGAAAGAGTCTCCGGCACTCCCATCGGGTCGGTTATTGCCGATCCGCGCCTGCAACGTTGCGCTGCGTTGGAACACGATCTGACGTATTGCCTCGGCTCCGATTGGCGCGAACAACTTGAACTACTGCCCGCCACCCGGCGGTATGTAGATCGCCTCGACTCTTTCGGAGAACAAGACGTTGTACGAGTGATCGCTCATCACTATGTCCGCTACCTCGGGGATATTTCCGGCGGTCAGGTCATCGCTGTACGTGTAGCAGACCTCTACAATGTCGCTCCTGAGGCATTGAAGTTCTATGACTTCTCCGCTATTGGCAAGATCCCTCCGTACCGAACCAGCTACCGTCAGCGCCTCGATAGCCTGCCACTCACAGCACAGCAGCGTTCCGCATTGATTGAGGAAGCCATCGATGCTTTTGGTATGAATTTTTCCCTGTTCACAGATCTTTACGGAGTCTGCGCGTGAATACACCATTCTTGTCCAAGTCCAATTCCCGCCACTTCGTTGCCAGCGCCCTGGTCAGTTCCGTCGCGTTAAGCGGCATGGCGGTTCCTGTAGCACAGGCAGAGGAAGTGTCCGCCCCAGTGTTAGGAGCCGGTGCTTTTGCCTGGCCGATCAAAACCTCTTTCCTTAAGCATGTGCAGGGGCCGATCGCCAGGGGAACCGTCATCGGCGATGGAGGCGCGGAGTTTAAGGGAAACCAGTTTGTGTTCCCAGTAAATACCCAAGAAACAAAGCTGGACCCGCAGGGGAATGGCACGATTGCCCTGGACGGCAGCGCACATGTGACCGCATACAAAGGTCTTGGTAAGAACGGCGGGCCAGCTTTGGATGTCTCTTACTTCGACTTGAAGTTGAATGTCACAGGTCAGGCGGTATCGCTTATTGGGGACTACTCCCTTTCCGGTAACACGGCGAACGATCCTACACAGCTAGACAAGCGCGGCGACGATGAAGTAATCGTGACCTTCACCCTGGAAGCCCCGATTGATCCGGGTAAGGATCTCGTTGCCCAGAACCGTCCCACAACGGCCGGTATCGGATTGCAGAGATCTCTACTCCGCTACAACGAGGGCGAGCAGCTGGAGGGCGCGGACGTTGACCTGCTGCTGGACTATGACGATGGCAAGCAGATAGAAGATGTAACCCCGCAGGAACTGCAGGGAAGTGCAAGCGGATTCTCCGGTTCTTCTAGTGGCAGTTCCAAAAGCTCGCCCCTTGGCATCGCGGCCGGTGTGATCGCCGCCATTGCGGCAGTGATTGGGGTAGGGGCACTGGCCTCCGGGCACGTGGATTGGCGCGGAGTTTTAAAGAACTTCGGCATCAACGTCTAGAGGTAAAGCACCACACCACCCCATCTGCGAAGAATTGTTGGTCGTTCCAGCTGCTGCCGACAGGATTGGCAGTGGAAGTAACAAATTCACAGCAGGTGGGGTGCTTTGCTGTCCACGTTCTCGTGAGCCTGGTTCCAGTTTTGCGTGCCGGGAAGTAACATACACAAACGCACGTAGTCGACCAGGTAAGAGGGGCAATCACAGTGGCGGGCAACACCCAGCGCAGCGGAGGCGTGCGCAAGAAGAACAAGAAGGGCGCAACCAAGGGCTCCGGTGGCCAGGGGCGCCGCAGCCTGCGGGGCAAGGGAGCCACGCCGAAGGCGGAGGATCGCGTCTACCACGCCGCTTACAAGCGCAAGCAGGCCGCCAAGCGCCGGGCATCTGGTGCGCACGACCGCTTCGCAAAGGACGAGAACCAGGTGGAGCTGGTGGTCGGCCGCAACCCGGTGATCGAATGCCTGCACGCCAAGGTCCCCGCCACCGCGCTGTACGTCGCGGAGGGCACCAAGAACGACGAGCGCCTGGCAGAGGCCGTCCATACCTGCGCCGACCGAGGCATCTCCGTGCTGGAGGTTTCCCGCGCAGAGCTGGACCGCATGACCGGCAACGGCATGCACCAGGGCATTGGCCTGCAGATCCCGCCCTACCAGTACACGCAGGTAGAGGACCTGATTCAGCAGGCCGCCTCCGCTCCTCAGCCCGGATTGGTCGTCGCGCTGGATAACATCACCGACCCGCGTAACCTCGGTGCGGTCATCCGCTCCGTAGCGGCCTTCGGCGGCCACGGCGTGATCATCCCGGAGCGCCGTAGCGCCTCCGTGACCGCTGTTGCTTGGCGTACCTCTGCGGGCACGGCCGCGCGCCTGCCGGTGGCGAAGGCCACCAACATGGTGCGCTCCCTGAAGCAGTTCCAGCAGGCCGGCTACCAGGTTGTAGGCCTGGACGCCGGCGGCGACCACACCCTCGATACCTACGACGGCACTACCCCGACCGTCATCGTCGTCGGCTCGGAGGGCAAGGGGCTGTCCCGCCTGGTTTCGGAGACCTGCGACACGATCATGTCGATCCCCATGGCCAAGTGGGTGGAATCCCTCAATGCGTCGGTCGCTGCGGGCGTGGTGCTCAGCGAGTTCGCCCGTCAGCGTCGCGCTGCTAAGTGACGCCCGTTCGTCCCAGCCGTAGCCGGCTCCAGCGCGAGCCGATAATTGGCGCTAGCCGAACATTTCCTCCTGCTTATCCCACTGGACCTGTGCCCACGCCTCCCGCAACTCGGGCTGTGGGTCGTAGATGGTTTCCTCGCCGGTGGGGAAGTGGGCGTCAAAAACCTGCGTGGCGAAGCCCAACGAATAGGGATCGAAACCTGGGTCGTGAGAGTGCACGAACTGCCTCCACCGCGACTGCATGGCGACGGAGGTGGCGCGCATCTCGCCGCGACCGCCAAGTAGTACTGCAATGCGCCCCTTGTCCTGATCGTAGCGCTGGAAGAGGATCGGCAGATCTAGGGCGTGTACCGCGCCCATGCCCGTAGCGCGCAGGAACGGGGTGGTCGTGTCCAGGCGGTAAACCCACGCCCGGTCGCTCGGGTGATTCTGCGCCAAGTACCAGGAGGGGCCGGTGAACAGCGCGTCGCCGAAGAAACGCCCCTTGAGCTTGCGGGACTTCGGGCCACCGTAGTGCTGCTCCAGGATGTTGGCGGCCTGAGCATCGGCGCCGGAAATCGCGTGGGCGAACGTGCGCGTGCGCGTGTACTGCATGGAGCTACGCTTCGGCTCCAGGTGCATCATGTCGTACTCGTTGCGGTTCGTGCCGATCAGCAGGGGCACGTCCATCATCGCGCCGGGGGATAGCGGGTGCTCCGGCATCAGATCCCCGTCGATGACCGGAGCGAAAGGGCCGGCCTTGGAGATCGGGTTGTCTGCGTGGAAGCGCACCATCTCGTCCGAGAGGCGGCCCAGGATTGTGTGCTCGGCGGTTAGAAGGTCTGCGGTGGCGGCCTGCAGCTCCTCATCGCTGAGCTCCGGTGGTGCCTGGCGAACCGGGGCGCGCTGGTCCAGAGGCAGGGATTCCTCCGCCCGCATGCGGTGCAGCCAGCGGGCGGCGAAGTCCGTCCAATACTTCGCGTTGGCGCGGGTGTGGGCGATCATCGGGGCGGGGGACTGCGCAATGGCGGCGCTGAACAACCCCTTCGCTGAGGGGGTGGCCAGCAGGGAGGTGACCATGGAGCCGCCGCTGGATTCGCCCATGATGGTCACGCGGTCAGGATCGCCGCCGAAAACGCGGGCATTATCGTGGATCCAGCGCAGAGCCGTCAGCAGGTCGGAGTGGCCCGCGTTGGTATCCATGTCGTCGGGAGTGTGCGTGCCTTCGCCCAGGGCTAACTGGCCGAAGATACCCACGCGGTAGTTCACAGCCACATACACGCAGTCGATGGCCTGGGTGAAGTACTCGCCGGACAGCAGGGGCTTGTTCGCCGAGCCGTGGATGTTCGATCCGCCGTGGAAATAGACCACCACCGGGCGGCAAGCCTCCGGGTCGATGGCGGGCGTGGGGGAGTGCGCGGGACGGGGAACCACCACATTGAGCCAGAGGCAGTCCTCCGTGCCCTCCCAGTTGCCTGCGGATTTGCGCGCCGGGCGGTACTGGGAACATGCGTCGCCGGAGGTCGCGGCGTTAAAAACGCCCTCCCACGGTGCGATGGGCTCGGCCCGGCGGAAGCGACGGTCGCCGATGGGTTTCTCAGCGTAGGGGATTCCGCGGAAGGCAGTTACGCCGTTCTCCGCGTGCCCCTTAACCAGGCCGGTGGTGGTACGGACGATCCAGGGGTTGGAAGGTTGTGGGTTCGCAGACGTCTCGGTAATCACAAGTGCTACCTTAACGAGCCGCGCTGCCTCTGTCCCTCTTCCGGGGGAGGTGCTTATGTTTTTATGTGCTTTATGCGCCCGGCTTGTTTAGGCGTGGTGAGCGTGGCCTGCGGCCTCGTTGCTGGTCTGCTTCGAGATCGACTCGCCCGCAGCCGAATACTCCCGCGCCCGCACCGCATCCGCCTGCACGTGTCGGGAACGCATCCAGGCGATTCCGCGACAGACTAGGTAGATCACAAAGCTCAAGGTGGTCACGAACACCGAAACTGGCAGCCCCGGCGCCAGCGATGCCACCAGTCCGCCGACCGCCGACACCACGGAGAAAACGCCCGACAGCACCACTGCCAATACTGGGTTGCTGGTCACCTTCACCGCCGCCGCGCCCGGAGTAATCAGCAGCGCAATCAACAGCAAGGCGCCGACGATCTGCACGCCCTGGCTGGCCACCACACCGATCAGCGCGGCGAACACCAGAGCTAACACGCGCACCTTCACGCCCGAGGCTGCGGCCAGCACCGGATCCACCGTGGCGAACAGCAGCGGCCGCCACAGCAGCGCCATGGTCACCACCACCAGCACGGCCAGTACCGCTAGGATGCCCAGCGAGGCGGAGCTCACGCCGACAATCTGGCCCGTCAGCAGGCTAAAAGCCGCGGAGGATCTGCCCGGGTAGAGGTAGATAAACAGCACGGATAGGCCCATGCCGAAGCTCAAGATCACCGCCACGATGGCGTCCTGCTCCCTTTGCCCCAACGCCGTCAGCGCCACGGCGGCCAGCACCGCGCCGATCAGCGCACCCCAGCTCACGCTAAAGCCGAACAGCAGCGCGGCGGCGGCACCCATCAGCGCCAGCTCGCCGGTGGAGTGCGCGGCGAAGCTCATCTTCCGCATCACGATCAACGGGGCGATCGCGCCGGAGACAATGCCCAGTAGCAGCGCCGCCAGCAGCGCATTCTGCACGAAGTCCACCGAAAGCAGCGCGAGGGTGTCCTCCCACCAATCGCCGGTGTGGAATTGGCTACTCATACGACCACCAGCTTTCCGTCTACGTTCACTACCTTCACGTCCGTCTGGTACAGGCGGGAGAGCGTCTCGCTGTTCATGACCTCATCCACCGTGCCGATCGTGTGGCCGTGTGGTGCGAGGTACAGCACCCGGTCGGTCACGTTAAGGATTGGGTTGATGCCGTGGGTGACGAACACGATTGCCGTGTTGTGCTCCCGCCGCCTGCGATCCAGCAGCTCCACGGTCTTCTTCTGCGCGCGCAGGTCCAGGGAAAGCAGCGGCTCGTCGCACAGCAGTAGCTCTGGGTCCTGCGCCATCGCCTGCGCCTGCCGGATCAGTTGCTGCTGCCCGCCCGACAGCTCGCCGACCCGTCGATTGGCCAGGCCGGTCGCGCCTACTTCTTCCAGCGCTGCGTCGATCTGGGCTTTCTTCGGTCGCCTATTCTTTATGACGCCCGCTGCGAGCGCGAGGCCGACCAGATCTCTCGCGCGTAGCGGAATGGTCGGGTCGAACATCCTTTGTTGGGGGATGTAGCCCAGCTTTTCCGTCACTTTGAGGCTGCCGCGGCTGAGTTTGCGGGTGCCGAGGACGACGTTCAGGAGGGTGGATTTTCCCACTCCGTTGGGGCCCAAGATAGCCAAAAACTCCCCTGGCGCGACCTCGAGGTTGAGGTCGCGCCAGAGGGGTTCGACTGCCGCATCGCGGAGAGCGAGGACCATTACTTGGTTGCATCCTCCAATTGCTTGACCAGGGCGTCGGCGTACTCGAAGTAGTCCTGGCCCTCATCGGGGGTTTCGTTGACGTTTACTACCTTAATGCCAGCTTCCTTGGCGGCGTCGGTCAGCTGTTCGGCTGCCGGGGTTTCCGACTGCTCGTTGGTGATGAGGATGTCGGCCTTCTTGTCCGTGATCAGCTGGCGGGTGGCAGCCAGGTCGGCGGCGGAGGGCTCGGACTCGTTATTCACCGAGTGGGCAAAGCCCTCCGGGGTGACGTCCTTCAGCTCGGAATCTTCCACCAGCTCGGCGGCGACGGACTCGGTGAGGATGACGTTCTTGCCGCTCAGCTTCTCGATGCGCTGCTTCAGCTCGTCGGTCTTCTTAGTGATGTCCTCGTTGGATTCTGGGATGTCGGAGTTGAGCTTGTGCAGCTCGGCGGAGAGCTTCTGCTCGAACTCGGAGACGACGTCCAGGTCGAACCAGACGTGGGGGTTGGCTCCGCCGTGGTCGTGCCCCTCGTGGCCGTGGTGGTGTGCCTCGGCCAGCGGCTGCGCCGTCACCAACGGGGTGCCCTCTTCCACGTTGTCGGTCAGCCAGTTGTCATAGCCCGCACCATTGGCAACCACGATGTCCGCGTCTTTGACCGCCGCGATGTCGCGGGCTGTGGCCTCGTACTCGTGCGGGTCGTCGTCCTTGCTGCTGAGGATGGTGGTCACCTCAACATCATCGCGCCCCTCGGTGATGTCCTCGGCAATGCTGCCCCAGATGGATGTAGAGGCGACCAGCTTGATCTTGTCGCCATCCGCGGGGGAATCCCCGGACCCGCCCGCGCAGGAGGTCACGCCCAGCGCCAGCGTCGCGATACTCAAAACTGCTCCGAAATTGGCAACCATTTTCTTCATTCTTCCGAGGCTAATGGGCACGAAAAAGCTCGTCAACATTAATCTTGAGCCAGATACGGGGATCTGGGCAGTGCCGGGGGAGGGGGCGTCAACCCCCAAGAAAGAAGGGCTGAGGGCTACCCTTAGAAGAATGAATAGACCAGCACGGCGCGGCACATTGGCCTCCATCGCGGCCGAACTGGGCGTTTCGCGCACCACAGTTTCGAACGCATACAACCGCCCGGATCAGCTTTCGCCCGAGTTGCGGGACAAGATCCTGCACGTCGCGGCGAAACTTGGCTACCCCGGGCCAGACCCGATGGCGCGTTCGCTGCGCACGCGCCGAGCGGGGGCGATCGGCGTGCTGCTGACCGAGGAGCTGCCTTACGCGTTCGAAGATCAGGCGTCGCTGGAGTTCGTCTCTGGCGTGTCAGTGAGCTGTGGGGCGATGGATGCCTCCATGCTGTTGATCCCCGCGGGCGTGGACGATAACCCCAGCGCCGATCGCCCCGCACAGCTGGTGAACCAGGCCAGCGTCGACGGCTTTATCGTCTACTCGGTGGCGGGCGACGACCCGTACCTCGCCGCCGTGCGTAACCGCGGATTGCCGACCGTGGTGTGTGACCAACCCGCCGGCGCCGGCGATCCTTTCGTGGGTATTGACGACCGCGAGGCCATCAAGCCCGCCATCCGTACCCTCGTCGACGCAGGTCACACGCGCATCGGCGTGCTGTGCATCCGCCTGGATCGCACGCCGAACAACGGGCCTGTGTCCGCCGAACGCATCGAGGGCGCGCACATGCACGTGCAGCGCTCGCGCCTGCTGGGAATCCTGGACGTGCTGGAGGAAGCCGGGATCGAGCAAGCCCCCATCGTCGAACGGCACATCAACAACCCCCAGACCGCCTTCGACGCCGCCCAGGAGTTACTTTCCACCCACCCGGAGCTCACCGCCGTTGCCTGCACCACCGACTCGCAGGCGCTCGGTGTGGTGCGTTACGCAGCGGAGCAGGGAATCGACGTGCCAGGTCAGCTCTCTGTGACGGGGTTCGACGGTATTCCCGAAGCTATTGACGCCCACATCACCACCGTCCGCCAACCCAGCAAAGACAAGGGACTGGAGAGCGGCAACATGCTCGCTGAACTCATCGAGCAGCGGTTGAATGACAACCCGGCCAAGCCCGCGCACCGGGCGGAGACGCCCACCGTGCTGCTGGAAACTGAGCTAATACGCGGAACGTCCGTCGCGCCGCCGCAGTAGATCCTGCAGGAAGTCCCGGACATCCTCCGGGGTATCAAAACGGTGGGTAGCGGAGGTCTCCCCGCCGCCGACGCGGATGCCGATGTCTGGGGTGTTCGCAGCGGGGGCTACGAGGTGGGGGTCGGTGGCTCCAACGGCTGGCGCCATGTCGGAGGAGTAGTGCAGCGTAGAGAGCGCCGTCTCGTCCGTCGTATCGTCCCCGGCGAAGAGCACCCGCAGCTCCCGGCCGTGTTCGCGCGCGTAGGCGCGACGGAAGTCCTCAATATAGGAGCCCTTGGTGGTCTTATCCACCGCGACCTCCAGGATGTCCTTACCCCACGTCACCTGGGACAGATCGCTGGTGGTGGCGACGTCCGCCAAGCGCTGGTTCAGCCGCCCGGCCAGTTCCTTGTCCTGCACCAGGCGAGTATGCAAGCCCACCGCCAGGGGCTTGATTTCCACCCACGCGCCATCGTGTTCGGTGGCGATCTCCTCCGCATGGGCTCGCAGTTCATTAAGCCAGGCCCGCTGAATTGGGCTCAATTCCGTCGCGCCACCGTCGGCAGGTTCCGCGCCGTGGCTGCCGACCAGGCGCACCGGCCCGTGCGTGGGCAGCATCGTAGCCTTCGATAGCTGTTCCAGATTGCGCCCCGAAATCACCATCGCCACAGTGTTTGGCAGTTGCGCCAGCCCCTCCAGGGCCTCTATCGCGCCGGGGACGGCGTGCACTCCCTCTGGCTCGTCGGAAAAGTGTGCTAGGGTTCCGTCGAAATCCATCGCTACCAGTAGGTCTGGGGTGGCGGCGAGGCCGGAGAGGTCGGCGTCCGAAAGAAAAGGCAGCAACGAACCATCCATGGCTTAGCCCTCCTTCGGACCGCTAATGAACTCGACCGCAGGGACGGACTGCCAATCCTGCTTGTCCTTCGGCGCGGACTGCTGCAGTTTCAGCGAGTTTTCGGCGGGGCGGGTGTAGGTGAGGTTCTGGTCGTTGAGGACGGCCTTCAAACGGTCGGCCGTATCCTCGTCGCCGGGCAGGCACTGGGCGCCGTCGATGCGGGAGCTGGAAAAGCCGCTGATGCGCATGCCCTCGTCCTTCCACTCCACGTTGCCGGTCATGTGCATGCAGCCGCTGGTGCCGTTCAGCGAATCCTCTCCGAAGATCAGGAAGCTACGGCCCTGCTGGGAATCCGGAAGCATGCCACCGCGGGCCTGCGTGTCGTAGATGGCGGAGATCTGCCACTGGGAACTGCCGAGGGGTGCTTCCGTGTCCGAACAGGAAGTCAGGCCGGCCAGGGTGGTGGCGCTGAGAGCCAGCGCGAGGACGGTAGCGCGGCGGGGAGTGCTGGTGGTACGGCGCATTATTCGACCTCCCGAAGTTGCTGCAGGAAGGCATTGGCCCAGCGGTTCACGTCGTGTTCCTGCAGGTGATCCCACATCTGGCGCATGCGACGAACCTTGTTGACCGGGGCGTCCTCGATGGCCAGCTGCAGAGCATCGGCGATCGATTCCACGTCGTGCGGGTTGCATAGGTACGCCTGCACCAGCTGGGTGGCCGCGCCTGCGAATTCCGAGAGCACCAGCGCGCCCGAACCGTCCGAGTGGCAAGCCACATACTCCTTGGCCACCAGGTTCATACCGTCCTTCAAAGGGGTAATCAGCATGACGTCCGCCGCGGCGTATAGTGCCACGATTTGCTCGAAGGGCAGGCCGGAGTGCAGGTAGTGGATCAGCGAGCGCCCCAGGCTGCCGTGGTTGCCGTTGATGCGGGAGACAATGGCCTCCACCTGCTGGCGGGTGCGCTGGTAATCATCCAGACGTTCGCGCGACGGGGTGGCGACCTGCACCATAGCTACGTCTTCCGGGGTCAGCCGGCCGGAGTCCAACAGGAACTCAATGGCCTCTAGTCGGTGCTGGATGCCCTTGGTGTAGTCCAGCCGATCCACGCCTGCGATCAGCACCTTCGGGTTACCTAGACGGGAGCGCAGGTCACTAGCCTGGGCCAGCACTGTTGGCTGGTTCGCTTGGGCGTTGACCTTGGCAGAGTCAATAGAAATGGGGAACACGCCGACCTTGACCTGCCGTCCCGATTCCAGGGCGACGGTGCCGACCACGTGCGCGCCCTCGGGCAGCCGGGCGCCGCGCAGGTAGTTCGCAGATTCGGAATCGTCCATGATCTGCACCGAGTAATCCATCGCCCGCAGCGCTTCCATAAAGTTCCGCGCGGAATCCTGCGTGTGAAAGCCCACCACGTCCGCGCCCAACGTGCCCTCCAGCACCTGGCGGCGCCACGGCAGTTGACGGAAAAGCTCCGGAGCGGGGAAGGGGATGTGCAGGAAGAAACCGATGCAGACATCGTCGCGCAGATCGCGCAGCTGGCCGGGAACCAGGTGCAATTGGTAGTCCTGCACCCACACGGTCGCATACTTGGCCGCGACGTCCGCCGCTGCCTGGGCGAAGCGCTGGTTGACTTGCTGGTAACGCTCCCACCAGCGCTTATCGTAGGTGGGATGCACGATCAGGTCGTGGTACAGGGGCCACAGGGTGGCGTTGGAAAAGCCCTCGTAAAACTGCGCGAAATCCTGCGCATCCAGGTTCACCGGAACCATGTGGATGCCGGCGTCCTCCGGTGCGGGCATGTCCTCGGCTGCGACCTCATCCGTCGCCCCTGGCCAGCCGATCCACGCGCCACGATTCGATTCCAACACCGGCTTCAGCGCTGTGACTAGCCCGCCCGGGGAAGGTACCCAAGTGACCTCCCCGGTGGAGCCATCGACGTTGCGGTCGACGGGAAGGCGATTGGCAACAACCAGAAAATCGGACTGCATGTGTATCACCCGTGTCGGTGCAGGTAGGCGGTTTACTCGCTAGCCTTGGTAGCCTTCTTTGCCGCCTTTTTAGTGGTCTTCTTGGCCGCCTTCTTCGTCGTTTTCTTGGCTGCCTTCTTAGCGGCCTTCTTCGTCGTCTTCTTTGCCGTCGACTTCTTGGTGCTCTTCTTCGCCGACTTCTTGGCAGCCTTCTTGGTGGTCTTGCGGGTGGACTTCTTTGCTTCCTGCTCAGCTTCCTCCAGCTCAGCTACCACTCGGCGGTGGATCAGTCCTTCCGGCTCCACGCCCAGCATGCACATCAGCGTCGCGGCATCGAGGAAGTCCTCGGAGTAAGTCGCGACGATGCGCTGCGCTGCCTGCGCGGTTTCTGCTTCCACCGCATGCAGGGATTCATTGTTGGCGGAACGGTTGTCGGTGACCTTCGGAGGCACGAGCCTGACCCCATTTCTACACAGTCGACGTACGGAACTTAAGTCTCAACTTTAGATATTTTACGCGATTTACTGTTCGCCCGTTCCTGCCGGGTGGTCTTCTTGTTGCTGTAGCTCGCTTTCGGACGCCCGCATCTTGCTATCCAACTGCCACATACTCTTCGACACGTTCCTTCTGCGCCTACGCCAGTGCAGGGGCTGGCGAACTCGGCCGTCGGTACCCATCCGAGGCTTCGGCTGGGACGAACGGCGCGAACCCACGTGGGGGCGTCGTAGTTGCTTGTAACGGTGCAGGATCCGCGGGCGACGAATACGGCGTGCAACCCACTCGCCGAGTACCACGCCGGCGGCCAGAGCAGTGGCGGTGGTCAGGGCAAGACCAAGGTTGGACATGCCGATGACGAACTGATCGTTCAGCACCGAGCTCATGCCACGGTATAGCGCCAGACCCGGCAGGAAGGGGGTAATGCCCGCAGCAGCCGTGATCTGCGGTGGGATCATGTAACGACGGGAGAGCAGACCACCGGCGAGGCCGACGACGAGGGCAGCCAGAGAAACACCGAAGGTGCCAGGCCAGTTCAGCAGATTCGTTACGCCGAACAGGGCGACAGAGGCGATCAGGGCGGTCAGGCTGGCGACCACCGTGGCGCGCCGCTCGCAGAAACAGGCGCTACAGAAGAAACCGGTAGCGACAGCGCCGGAGATGATCTGGACCGTGACGGACCCCAACACACCGGAGGTGTGCGAGGTATCCAACGGTGGCAGCGTGATGCCCATAACGGCCATGGTTTGAATACCCGCCGCGATGCCGGTGATGATGCCGCCGGTCTGTAGCAAGGTCTCGTAGAAGCGCGCCGCAGAGGTCACCGGGGCGCCAGTGATGCCGTCTTGCAGCGCCTGCACCAGCGTCAACCCCGCCAGCAACGCGACGATTGAGGAACCGATAATTAGAGAGGGGGGAAGGTAGAAATCTATTCGATCGGCAATCGAATAGGTCACTGCCGCTGGGATCACCGCCGCGAAGCCGCCAAGGACGTTCTGGAAGAACAACGGCAGAGACTTCGAGGCCAACCAGGCGTTGGCGAACATCGTGAAGATCGTGGTGATGCCCGCAACCACCGCCACAGCCCAACCACCGCCGAGAAGCAGCGCAACGGCGGCGGCGAACCCGCCCCAGCTGGCCAGAGCGTAGCGGTTGCGATAGGGCAGCAGGGAAGTCTCAATGTCGAAGAGGATCTTCTGCGCCATCTCCAGCGGGGTGGCTCCCGCGACGATCGAACGGATCAGCCGGTCGACCTCCGTGATTCGGGAGAAGTCGGTTGATAGCTGCCGCACGACGCGGAACATATTTGTCGGCGGCGTGTTTTCGTTGAAGCGCGAGTAGATGTGGATCGTGTTCAACGTGATGTCGACGTGCGTGTTGTTCAGGCCGTAGGCGCTCATAACGCTTCGGATCTGGGCCTTCGTATCCGAGTTGCTAGTGCCCGCGGTGAGGAGCTGGTCGCCGATACGGCTGGCGAGGTCCATCACTGCGTGGATCTTTACAGGGTCGGAAAGATCCACCGGCGCCAAAGGGGATGGCGGCGGTGCTAGGCGGATAGCATCGATCGTCGCTCTGTTGCCGGAAAACAGCAGGTCAGAGCTCTTTCTCAGTGCTCTCGACATGAAACTAGGCACTCCCACACCGTACATCGGGGTAAAGGGGTTTTCACAAGTACCCGTTCCCCCAGGTGGGATGGGGCAGCAGGGGCGAGTTTTACTGTTCGGAGGTGCGGCTTGCTAGGCTGGGAAAGTCCATTGCCCGTGGGTGCGCCCTATGAGACCCTAGAAGGTGCTAGAAGGCGCTAGAAAACTCTAGAAAGCTCTAGGGGTACGCGGGTAGAAAAGTGGGCAAGTGCTGGAGTGGCGCAATCGGTAGCGCAACGGTCTTGTAAACCGTAGGTTGCGAGTTCAAGTCTCGTCTCCAGCTCATCTAGCCCCGGTGCGATTAATCATCGCGCTGCTGGTGCTGGAACTGCCGGCGTAGTTTAGTGGTAGAACATCAGCTTCCCAAGCTGAGAGTGCGAGTTCGATTCTCGTCGCCGGCTCCACTTAGACGTCGGATTTGATAAGTACCCTTTTGCGTTAGCGAGTATCGCTTAGGGGGGTGTGAAAAATCGCTTGCGTTAGCGGGTTTGGGTTTTGCGTTAGCGGGTATCTTGTTTGCCCTAGTAAAATGCGTATTCAGGGTTTAACGCGCTAACGAAGCGTTAAACCTAAGGCCGTTTCACGAGGAGGTGTGTGGTGAGATCGTATGCGTCCGGCGATGAACTAGCCGCAGAGATTACTAAGCGTGGCGAACTTTTTATCGGCGAGTTCGTAGGCGTTCCTGGCGATGGTTGGGACCGGCTGGTTGACGGTGTTGACCGCACGCCCCGGCAGATGATCGCCTACCAGCTTGGCTGGATGGAATTACTGCTCGGCTGGGAACGTGACGAACAAGCCGGTCTTGACGTGGTGACTCCGGCACCTGGTTTTAAGTGGAATCAACTGGGCGGATTGTATGAATCGTTCTACCAACGCTGGGAGCAGGTATCTACTGAGGATTTGATCGACAGGTTCAAGATCCTGCTTGGTGAGATAGTCAAAATGGTGGGCGGTCTAACCGAATCAGAATTGTTTAGTTCGGGTCAGCGTGCGTGGGCTTCTTCCACCCCGTCGGCGTGGCCGGTGTGGAAATGGGTGCATATCAACACCGTCGCGCCATTTACGACGTTTCGCACCAAAATCAGGAAGTGGAAGAAACTGGCAGCCTGCTAGCAATAGGCACGGTGATTTCAGTGCCGATTCTGAAGACGAACTGGATCTCGTTGGCTCCGATAACGGCATGGTCGATAAGCGCTGTCCACTGGGATGGTTGAAAATGCTGGATGGGCTTGTCGGCCAACTGGGTGTAGGCGGTTTTGATCGCAGTGGCCTTGGCACTCTTGGCAGCAATCTCGGCCTCGATGGCTTGTTTGCGGCCCAGGGTTTTCTGGTATCGCGCTTCTAGCTGGGTGTAGCGGGCGAGGTATTGGTCCTGGTCTTGCGCTACCCGCTGATTTTCTGCAACCAATGATTCAATCTCGCTGGCAAGAGCGCGGATTTTCTCGTCTAGGCGCTTGGACTCCGCTTCGAGCTGGTCTGTATTAAACATGGCGTCGATGACCTGTGGTAGGTGGCTTTGTCCGCGATATTGTTCAGCCAGCTGGTTTAGCGCGGCGAGGAACGCGGTCTGGATTTGCTCATCACGCAAGGTAGCGGTCTGGCAGGGACGGGGATGGTCGTATTTTTGGTTGCACCGCCAGATCGTGTGCTTGTATTTAGTGTTGGATGCCCAGGTTTTGCGTCCGTACCAGGATCCGCAATCTGCGCATTTGAGTCGGCTGGCAAATAGGCCGATTTTGGAGCTGTTGGTTGCGTGGCGGGTGGCCAACGGTTGCGTCCCTTAGTGTGGTGTAACGCTTGCTGATGGTGGGTCCCGGAAAGTAGTGGGCGGCCACCGCCAGTTAGCCTTTCGACTCAACTACCACATCTCACCGAAAGGCCTATGACGATGACCGCTGCACCGTATTCTATCGACCCGACAACCTATCTGGATGATTTGCTGGCCCAAGCGTCTCCGGATTTGATGCGCCAGATGCTGCAAGGGTTTATCAACCAGATCCTCTCCGCCCAGGCTGACACCGTCTGCGGCGCCGAATACGGAGTTGTATCCACCGAGCGGGTCAACCACCGCAACGGGTATCGCCACCGCGACCTTGACACCCGTGTCGGCACGATCGACGTGGCGGTGCCGAAACTGCGCCACGGCGCGTTCTTCCCAGACTGGCTGTTAGAGCGCCGCTCACGAGCAGAACGAGCCTTATCGACTGTGATCGCCACGTGCTACCTTAAAGGGGTTTCCACCCGCAGGATGAATGATCTGGTGGCTACGCTTGGGATTTCCAGCATGTCGAAATCGCAAGTCTCACGCATGTCAGAAGAACTCGACGACATGGTCGCAGACTTCAAAAACCGCCCACTAGACCCCGGCGGGTACGCCTTTTTATCGTGCGATGCGCTCACGATCAAAGTCCGTGAAGGCGGCCGGGTGGTCAAATGCTCAGTGCTGCTTGCCACCGGAGTCAACGCCGACGGGTATCGCGAAATGCTCGGCATGCACGTCGCCACCGCGGAATCCAACGCGTCGTGGAAAGGCTTCTTCCAGGACTTAAAAGCCCGCGGACTTACTGGGGTATTCCTTATCACAAGTGATGCCCACGAAGGCATCCAGCACGCCATTTCCGAAGTGCTGCCCAATGCGTCGTGGCAGCGGTGCCGCACCCATTTCGCGAAGAACCTCTACGAAAAGGTCCCGAAAACACAATGGCCGATGGTCTCTGCGATGTTCCAGACAATCTTCCAGCAACCTGACGCCACATCCACTTGGGCTCAAGCCCGCGAAGTTGTCGACCTACTGGAGCCGAAATTCCCTCACGTCGCGGCGTATTTGGAGGAATCACTCGATGAAGTACTGGCGTTTACCGCAGCGCCGAAACCAGTCTGGACGAAGGTGTGGTCAAACAACCCCACAGAACGGTTAAACCGTGAGATCCGCCGGCGCACCGACGTCGTCGGCATTTTCCCAAACCGTGAATCCATCATCCGGCTTGTCGGTGCGGTCCTAGCCGAGCAACACGACGACTGGATCCAACAAAAACGCTACATGTCACTGACCGCACTCGAACACACCAAGCACCTCATGCACCACCCAGGAGAACATCGTGACGACCACCACCAGCTAACCGCCTAACCAAGCCCCGAACTTCATATCGAGCCGAAAGCACAAACGGCTACACCACTACACCGGACTTGACC
>NZ_JFCH01000055.1 GCF_000738175.1 Corynebacterium jeikeium
TGTGTGGATGCTTGCTAATGGGCGGATGATCACTTCTGTGTGGTTGTTTGTGTGTTGTGGGTGTTCAGTGTTGTTTGAGAACTGTATAGTGGACGCGAGTATCTTCTTTTTTGTGATTTTTGTTTGAAATCATTGTTGTTCACGCGCTGGCTGCATGGATGTTTTGTTTGTGTGGTTGGTGTGTGGGTGTCTTAGTATTTGTGTGTTGTCTGTGAAGGGCGCACGGTGGATGCCTTGGGCATGATAAGCCGATGAAGGACGTGGAAGGCCGCGATAGTCCTCGGGGAGTTGTCAATCGAGCGTTGATCCGAGGGTGTCCGAATGGGGAAACCTGGCCACAGTTGTGTGTGGTCGCTGCATGGATGAATTCATAGTTTGTGTGGTGGTAACGCGGGGAAGTGAAACATCTTAGTACCCGTAGGAGAAGAAAATAATAATGATTCTGCTAGTAGCGGCGAGCGAACGTGGATTTTGGCTAAACTGCATGCGTGTGATACCTGGCAGGGGTTGCGTGTGTGGGGTTGTGGGGTTGTGTTGTGCGGTGCTGCCATGCCGTGCCCTGGTGTCATGTGTTAGCGGAAGTGGTTTGGAATGGCCTGCCGTAGACGGTGAGAGTCCGGTACGTGAAAGCATGTGGTGTTGGGGTTGACATGATGTACCCGAGTAGCAGCGGGCTCGTGGAATCTGCTGTGAATCTGCCGGGACCGCCCGGTAAGCCTGAATACTTATTGTGACCGATAGTGTATGAGTACCGTGAGGGAATGGTGAAAAGTACCCCGGGAGGGGAGTGAAATAGTACCTGAAACCGTGTGCCTACAAGCCGTCAGAGCCTTTTAGAGGGTGATGGCGTGCCTTTTGAAGAATGAGCCTGCGAGTCAGCGGCATGTCGCGAGGTTAACCCGTGTTGTGGGGTAGCCGTAGGGAAACCGAATCCTAATGAGGGTGTTTTTAGTGGCGTGTCCTGGACCCGAAGCGGGGTGATCTACCCATGGCCAGTGTGAAGCAGCTGTAAGAGGCTGTGGAGGCGCGAACCCACTTAGGTTGAAAACTGAGGGGATGAGTTGTGGGTAGGGGTGAAAGGCCAATCAAACTCCGTGATAGCTGGTTCTCCCCGAAATGCATTTAGGTGCAGCGTCGTGTGTTTCTTGCCGGAGGTAGAGCTACTGGTTGGTTGAGCGGGACTATCATCTTAGCGACGTCAGCCAAACTCCGAATGCCGGTAAGTCAGAATGCGGCAGTGAGACTGCGGGGGATAAGCTTCGTTAGTCGAGAGGGAAACAGCCCAGATCGCCGGTTAAGGCCCCTAAGAGTGTGCTAAGTGGAAAAGGATGTGGGATCGCGAAGACAGCCAGGAGGTTGGCTTAGAAGCAGCCATCCTTGAAAGAGTGCGTAATAGCTCACTGGTCGAGTGGTTCTGCGCCGACAATGTAGTGGGGCTCAAGTACACCGCCGAAACCGCGGAACTCAATCTTTTGGTTGGGTTGGTAGGGGAGCGTCGTGTGATCGTGGAAGCTGCCGGGTGACCGTGTGGTGGAGGTTATGCGAGTGAGAATGCAGGCATGAGTAGCGAATGATGCGTGTGAAACGTATCCGCCGGATGACTAAGGGTTCCTGGGTCAAGCTAATCTTCCCAGGGTGAGTCGGGTCCTAAGGCGAGGCCGACAGGCGTAGTCGATGGTTAACGGGTTGATATTCCCGTACCCGTGTGTGTGCGACCAATGGTGAATCAGTGATACTAACCACCCTGAAGCGTGTCACATGCACTTTGTGTGTGTGGTGTGTGGATGCGTGGGACCTGATCTGGTAGTAGCCAAGCGATGGGGTGACGCAGGAAGGTAGCCAAGCCACTGATTGGATTGTGGTGTAAGCGTGTGGCCCGCAGGATTAGGTAAATCCGTCCTGCATGTGGGTGAGGCGTGATGCGTACCCGTTGTGGGGATGTTGGTGATCCTATGCTGTCGAGAAAAGCCTCTAGTGAGTGCATGTACGGCCCGTACCGTAAACCGACACAGGTGGTCAGGTAGAGAATACTAAGGCGTTCGGGTGAACTGTGGTTAAGGAATTCGGCAAAATGGCCCCGTAACTTCGGGAGAAGGGGTGCCACTGCTGGTGAACGACGTGTTGAGCTGGTGGTGGTCGCAGAGAATAGAGGGAAGCGACTGTTTACTAAAAACACAGGTCCGTGCGAAGACGGGTAAGTCGATGTATACGGACTGACGCCTGCCCGGTGCTGGAAGGTTAAGAGGACCTGTTAGGACTTTTGTCCGAAGCGGAGAATTTAAGCCCCAGTAAACGGCGGTGGTAACTATAACCATCCTAAGGTAGCGAAATTCCTTGTCGGGTAAGTTCCGACCTGCACGAATGGCGTAACGACTTCCCTGCTGTCTCAACCACAGGCCCGGTGAAATTGCAGTACGAGTAAAGATGCTCGTTACGCGCGGCAGGACGAAAAGACCCCGGGACCTTCACTATAGCTTGGTATTGGTGTTCGGTTCGGTTTGTGTAGGATAGGTGGGAGACTGTGAAGCGGCTACGCTAGTGGTTGTGGAGTCGTTGGTGAAATACCACTCTGATCGGATTGGGCATCTGAACCTCGGCCCGTGATCCGGGTTAGGGACAGTGCCTGGTGGGTAGTTTAACTGGGGCGGTTGCCTCCCAAAGTGTAACGGAGGCGCCCAAAGGTTCCCTCAGCCTGGTTGGCAATCAGGTGTTGAGTGTAAGTGCACAAGGGAGCTTGACTGTGAGACTGACAGGTCGAGCAGGTACGAAAGTAGGGACTAGTGATCCGGCACCGGCTTGTGGAAGCGGTGTCGCTCAACGGATAAAAGGTACCCCGGGGATAACAGGCTGATCTTCCCCAAGAGTCCATATCGACGGGATGGTTTGGCACCTCGATGTCGGCTCGTCGCATCCTGGGGCTGGAGTAGGTCCCAAGGGTTGGGCTGTTCGCCCATTAAAGCGGCACGCGAGCTGGGTTTAGAACGTCGTGAGACAGTTCGGTCTCTATCCGCCGTGCGCGTTGAAACTTGTAGAAGGCTGTCCCTAGTACGAGAGGACCGGGACGGACATACCTCTGGTGGGCCAGTTGTCACGCCCGTGGCATGGCTGGTTGGCTACGTATGGGAGGGATAACCGCTGAAAGCATCTAAGCGGGAAGCCTGTTCTGAGATGAGGTTTCTTTTGAGGTTCCCTGTAGATTATGGGGTTGATAGGCCGGATCTGGAAGTCATGTGAGTGATGGAGGTGACCGGTACTAATTAGCCGATGTTCAACACATTATTTGTGTGCTAGGGTTTTGATTTCTTGTCGCATTGTGAGTGTGCTCGCGTCTGTTATGCAGTGTCTGGAACGGCACGACACACCAGCTGTGTTTGGTTGGGTGTGTGTTTTGTTCTGAATTGGTTTGTCGGTGGTTGTTAGCGGTGGGGTCACGCCCGGTCCCTTTCCGAACCCGGAAGCTAAGCCTACCTGCGCTGATGGTACTGCACCTGGGAGGGTGTGGGAGAGTAAGTCACCGCCGGCACTAAAACTAAAGAAGAAGTGGGGTGTGGGTCGTTGTAACCTTTCAAAAGGTTGCAGCAACCCACACCTCATTTTTTTATGCCTTTATCGCAAAGCTGCGGAAAAGTAGGCGTCAATAGCAAAAGACAACAACATTGCGCCTCCGCAACAAGCGAAACTAGGATTGATAAGGTTCACGGGACGGGCCCTACAACCCGAAAAGACGAAGACGACGGAAGGTAAACCCCCAAGAATGGCTGAAAACTCAAGCAAAAATCGCGGACGCGGTGGCCGGCCCCAGGGGGAGGGCAAATTCCGCAACAAGGGCGGCTTCAAGCCCAACCGCGGCGGCCGCCCCAACCGCACCTCCAACAAGAAGCGCGGCTCCAACTGGGAAACCCAGCGTGGCCCACACAGCGGCCCGCACCGGGCCGGCTACCGCGAGGAGCGCCTCAACAAGCGGCTCAACGAACCAGAGGTTCCCAAGGATCTCGACCCGAAGGAGCTCGACCCTTCCGTACGCCAGGAACTCCGCAGCCTTTCCAAGGACAACGCGGACATGGTGGCGAAGCACCTGATCATGGCCGCCACGCTTCTAGACGATGAGCCGGAGAAGGCGCTCGCCCACGCTCGCGCTGCCAAGGACCGCGCAGGTCGAGTCTCCGTCGCCCGCGAAACCTGCGGCATCGTCGCCTACCACGCAGGCGAGTGGAAGGAAGCCATCTCCGAGCTGCGCGCTGCCCGCCGTATGGCAGGCGGCCCCGGTTTACTGCCCGTCCTCGCCGACGCGGAGCGCGGCCTCGGCAAGCCCGCGAAGGCCCTGGAAGTAGCCAACGACCCGCAGGCCGACAAGCTGGATGCGGAGTCCAAGGCCGAGCTGGCCATCGTCGTCGCCGGCGCCCACCAGGATCTCGGCCAGTCCGACGAAGCCCTGCTGGCCCTGGAAGCTCAGCTGGACAACGCCGAAGCCCCGGATGTAACCCGCATGCGCCTGTACTACGCCTACGCGGACGCACTGGCCACAGCCAAGCGCAACGACGAGGCCATCGACTGGTTCACCCGCGCAGGCGAAATGGATACCGAAGAGGTCCTGGATGTCCCGGACCGCCTGGCCGAGCTGGGCACAGACCCCAACGGTGCAGATCAGAACAAGGATAAGTAGGCCATGGCCCACCCGCTGCTGGATAACTACGACGCACTACTAGCCGACCTCGACGGCACCGTGTTCTCTGGCCACACCCCAATCCCGGGCGCGGCAGAAGGCCTGGAAGGCCGCAAGGTCATGTACGTAACCAACAATGCCTCGCGCTCCCCGCAGCAGGTCGCCGAGCACCTGAACTCTATGGGCTTCCCCGCGAAGGCGGAAGACGTGGTTACCTCGGCCATGGCCGCCTGCGACCTGGGCAAGCGCTACATCGCCGAGTGCGGTATCGAGCAGCCAATTGCATACGTTATCGGCCACGATTCCTTTAAACAGCTGGTAGCCGACGCGGGCTTTGAGGTGACGGAGACCGCAGATGATCAGCCGCACGTGGTTTTCCACGGCCACAGCCCGGACAGCAACTGGGCACGCCTCTCCGAGGGCGCCCTGGCCATCCAGCGCGGCGCCCGCTACTTCGCCTCCAACCTAGATACGACCTTGCCCTCCGAGCGCGGCTTCCTGGTCGGCAACGGTTCTATGGTCGCAGCCGTGTCCTCCGCCACGGGAGTTACCCCCGAATCCGCTGGCAAGCCCGGCCCCGCCATGTTCGTGGTCGCCGCCCGCCGCGTCGGTTCTACAAAGCCCCTGGCCGTCGGCGATCGTCTGGATACCGATATCGCAGGTGGTAACGCCGCGGGAATGGACACGCTTTGCACCGTCACTGGGGTGTCTACCCACACCGATATTATTGACGCCCCCTCGTCCCACCGACCCACGTTTATTGCAGGTAACCTACGCGACCACCTGCCGGGGTGGTCTGCAAGCGTGGACGAGGGAACTAACCGCATCCGCGTGACCGCCGGCGAGCTGGGAGACGTGGAAGTCATGGCCGCCGAAGCGTTGGCCGTGGCTGCGCCGCTGGCGTGGAAGCTGATCGACGACCCGGAGATCCCGCAGATCACTAGGGCTGAGAACATCGACTTTGTAGGCGCAGACGCGCAAGCCATGGAGGCTTTGGGAGGTTGGAAGTAAGTGGGCGAGGGGCAACCGAAACCTTCGATGCTGTCGGGGGACAGTAGGCGTCAACAAGAAGAGCTGGCACAGGCCGTCGACGAGCTACTCGCGCGCGACGTCCACGGCGCCGAAGAAGCAGCGGTGCTGGAAGAAGCACACCGGGTAGTCAACGAGGCGCTCGGGGGCGAACGCTAATGGCCAAGAGGGGACCGAAGCTGCAGCGGCTGGACGCGGAACTGGTGGCGCGGAGGATCGCCCGCAGCCGCGAGCATGCCCAGGAAATGATCAAGTCCGGGCGCGTGACCGTCAACGGCATGCTGGCGAAGAAGCCGGCCAGCGGCGTGGACGGGCACGTATCCATCAAAGTCGCAGAGTCCGAAGACGACCGGTGGGCCAGCCGCGGCGCGCACAAGCTTCTGGGAGCACTGGAGGCTTTCGAGCCGCAGGGCCTCAGCGTGGAAGGCAAGACCGTCCTGGATGCCGGAGCCTCCACCGGCGGCTTTACCGATGTGTGCCTGGATCGCGGTGCGGCGAAGGTGAAGGCGGTGGACGTGGGCTATGGCCAGTTGATCTGGCGGCTGCAGAACGACGACCGGGTGGACGTCATGGATCGCACGAACGTGCGTACCCTCACCTCCGAAGACCTCGGCGGTCAGGTGGACCTGATGGTCGGGGACTTAAGTTTTATTTCCATCCGCCTGGTGCTGCCCGCGCTGGCCGCGTGCGTGAAGGAAGGCGGGGATCTGCTGCCGATGGTGAAGCCACAGTTCGAGGTCGGCAAGGATCGCCTGGGGCACGGCGGGGTGGTGCGTAGCCCCGAATTGCGTGCGGAAGTGACCCGCGAGGTGGCCGTCGAGGCGATGAAGTATGGTTTGAGTACGAAGGCCGTTGTCGCCTCTCCGCTGCCGGGGCCGAGCGGCAATGTTGAGTATTTTCTTTGGTTGGTCAAGGACAGTGCTGCGGTTTCACCTAGCATGGTTGAAGAGGCTGACTACACCGGCCTGGACGAGATGATTGCAACCGCCATTAAGGAGGGCCCGCAGTGACCACACCGGGGACGGATCACGCCGCGGATCAGGGCGCGGAATCTGGTGACAAGGGCACCAAGGCCGCTTCGGCTACTTCGGGCGCGAACAACGAACGCGAGGTTCTGCTGGTTGCGCACACCGGTGTGCACGAGAACCTAGGCTTGGCGGCGGAGGCAGCGTCGCGGCTGCAAAAGGGTGGCATCAACGTTCGCGTGATGGCCACCGCCGATCCTGCTCCGGTGGCTCGCCACGAGATTCTGGGGCGCTTCAAGCGCTTCGGCCACACCAAGGAAGCCGCCACTGGCGTGGAGATGGTGATCGTCCTGGGCGGCGATGGCACCTTCCTGCGCGCAGCCGACATCGCGCACTCCGCGGACGTGCCGGTGTTGGGCATCAACATGGGCCACATTGGTTTCCTCGCGGAGTGGGAGCAGGAATCCCTGCAGGAGGCTGTGGACCGCGTGATCAACCGCGATTACCGCATCGAAGACCGCATGACCCTGTCGATTACCGCCCGCGACATGGACGGCCGTGTGCTGGGCACGGGCTGGGCACTGAACGAATGCTCTGTGGAGAACCTGAACCGCCAAGGTGTGCTGGATACGATCCTGGAGGTCGACGAGCGCCCTGTTTCTTCGTTCGGTTGTGACGGTGTTTTGGTATCGACGCCCACAGGTTCCACTGCCTATGCCTTCAGCGCAGGTGGCCCGGTTCTGTGGCCGGAGTTAGATGCGATTCTGGTGGTAACCAGCAACGCGCACACGCTCTTTAGTCGCCCGCTGGTGGTCTCCCCGAACTCGATGGTGGCAGTGGAGACGAACCCGTCGACCTCGCCCGCGACCGTGGTGATGGATGGTTTCCGCCAGATCCACATGCCCCCGGGAGCGCGCGTGGAGATCCGCCGCGGCCCGCAGCCGGTGCGTTGGGTGCGCCTGGATTCCGCACCGTTTACCGACCGACTGGTACACAAGTTCCGCTTGCCCGTGACGGGCTGGAGGGGTCCGCGCCACTAGTAATGCTGCACGAACTACACATTCGCAACCTCGGCGTGATCGAGGAGGCGACGGCGGAGTTTTCCACGGGCTTGAGCGTTGTCACCGGCGAGACCGGTGCAGGTAAGACGATGGTGGTCAGCTCCCTGCGGCTGCTTTCCGGGCACCGCGCGGACGCCTCCCGCGTGCGCAATGGCGCGGACAGGGCCAGCGTGGAGGGGATTTTCTCTGCGGATTCTGCGGCTGTGGATGAGCTGGTTGAGCAGGTCGGCGGGTATGTCGACGATGGGGAGGTTATCGCTTCCCGCACGGTGAACGCCACGGGGCGTTCTCGTGCGCACCTCGCGGGCAAGACGGTGGCCGCAGGCGTGCTGGGAGAGTTCGCGGGCCACGTCATTACGATCCATGGGCAAAACGACCAGCTGCGGCTTCTGGATCCGGTGCGGCAGCTCGGTGCCTTGGATGACTACGCGGGGCTGGGGGAGAAGGTCGCCACCTACCAGGCTCGCCGCGCTGAGTGGCTGCGTTTGGATAAGGATCTGCGCCGTCGCATGGAGGCGCGCCGCGATCTGGCTCTGGAGAGCGAAACTCTGCAGCGCGCGGTGGAGGCGATAGACGAGATCGATCCGCAGCCGGGCGAGGACGTGGAGGTCAAGGCGCAGATTAAGCGCCTGCAGGCCGCGGATGATATTCGCGCGGGTCTGCAACGTGCCCAGGCGGCCCTGGACGGCATGGATGGCCTGTCCGGGGATGATTTCGGCGATTCCGAAGGTGCCAGTGCCCTGGTCGGCCAGGCGACAAACGAGCTGACCAACCTGACGGATACCGAGGCGGAGGGCGGCAACCTTGCCGACCTGGCGAACCGGCTGGGCGAGGTGAGCGTGTTGCTGGCCGACATTTCCTCCGAGATCGGGCAGGCACTGCTGGACGTTCCCGACCCCGACGAGCTGGATGGGCTGCTGCAGCGCCAGACCCAGCTGCGAGAGCTCCGCAAGTATGCCGTGGACGTGGATGGGGCGCTGGCGTGGCGCGATCAGGCGCGCGAGCGTCTGGAGTCCATGGACGTTTCCGATGAGGCGTTGCAGAAGCTGCAGGACGATGTCGCGGCTGCGCGGGATGCGGCGCGCGCGGTGGCTGAGGAGTTGTCTTCGGCGCGCGTGAGGGCGTCCAAAAAATTTTCGAAGGCCGTCACCGAAGAGATCCGGGGACTGCATATGTCGGCCGAGATCCGCGTTGACGTGCGGCAGCCTGGCGAGAAGGCGGGCGAGAAGGCCGGTGAGCTCGGGCCGCACGGCATCGACGAGGTGGAGTTCCAGCTGGTGCAGGGCGGCAACGTGAATCCGCTGGCGGGTTCGGCTTCCGGCGGTGAGCTTTCGCGCGTGATGCTGGCGCTGGAGGTCGTGTTGGCCGCGGGGACGAAGGGCGGCCGGACGATGGTCTTCGACGAGGTCGACGCGGGCGTTGGTGGTAAAGCTGCCGTGGAGATCGGGCGCCGTCTGGCGAAGTTGGCGGTTGATAATCAGGTCATCGTCGTTACTCACTTGCCCCAGGTTGCTGCGTTTGGTGACGCCCACGTGTACGTAGCTAAGGCGACCTCGGCGGACTCGGTGACCTCCTCGGTCCGCACGCTCAGCGAGGATGAGCGGGTGGAGGAGTTGTCGCGCATGTTGGCTGGTTTGGAGTCTGAGACGGGGCGGGCTCACGCCGAAGAGCTGATGGCGATGGCTACGGAAGCGAAAGCGGACCTGTAGAAAAATTTTTCTGCCAGCGGGCGCGGAGGTGTGATCGGCGCTACAGTGGTGCTGTGTTAAGAGGGGGAGCGCGCACCCGCAGCGATCTGCGTGCAGTGTGAGGGGGAGGCTAAAGCGGTGAAGCGTGTAGCGGCAAGTGTGTTTCTAATTTTTTTTGGATTCGCTTTGACTGCGTGCGGTAGCGAGGGGGAGGAACCTGCCGTGACCGGTGCTTTTGCTGAAACGGAGGAGTTATCGACAGGCGGCGGCCCTGTGGATAACTCGGGTTCAGGAGAGGTTGAAGGCGATGGCCGTATGCTAAAACCTGAGGGGCACAAGGGGATGTGGTTCGAGACCGAGCCGACGGATCCGTGGGAACACTACGTGTGGGCATCGCAGAAGTTCGTGGGGGATCCCATAGAACTTCCGAAGCTAGAGGGGAAGGGGAATAAACAAGGTTTTCATGGGCTTCCAGACGTTTGCGATTCACGAGTTTCAGCACGACTAAAGGATATAGGCTTTGATCAAGAAATAGCGATTGATTCACCATTGAATTACACATGTAACTTTTTTGAAGTAGACCCCGTTAATGGGTCTTTTTCTGAGGCGTTATTCCAGGTTTCGCTTGATAGTTATCGACAAAGTAACGATTATCGGAAAGAGGTGGACTATGACCCGCAACGTGAGGATGTAGTTCCTGTTGGCGACGGAGGTGTCAATTCTAGTGAGTGTGCTATTTCCAAAAATGTTGACGACAGTAGGTTGGCGATCGAGAGCCTATCTGGGGTGTCAGGTAGCACTATTCAAGAAACGTGTTTGTACTCAGAGTATTTCTTTCAGATTTACGACAACATAGCTAGTATCTAATTATTCATAGGGGTGGGGAATGTTAAGGTTCGATATTTCTGGACTAAGGGCCGTTCAGCAAAGCTTGCGATCTGCATTGATTGCATTAAAAGGACTGAAGTCCGTTGGTCGAAGTTTGGGGAGTTACACCGGTGCACCGTCAGTTACGGGCGCTTTCTCGCAGCATCATTCGTTCTGGTCGGGGCAATCAGGATCCGCCGAGAATGTGCTCGATATTTTAAAATCCAATATTGAATGGCTTCAAGAAGTATTCTCCAATCAACTGGAAGGCTTCGACCTGCAGGAGTATTTCAGCAAGAAGTCCTTCGAGCAGGTGAATTCCCAGGTTTCGGTCGCCGATAACAGAATGCGGAAATTTTTTATCCCAACCCGCGATTCTCGGTCGATCGACAACCTGATGTACAACACGCCCGTGACTGTTGCGGAGGCCACCATGCCGCTCGCATCGCTCATCTCGGCGTTTCAGGGTGACGATTCCGTGCCTCTCGCGGTGGCAGACTCTTGGGAGAACGCAGCCAAGGCGCTCAAAGATTCCATGGATAACCTCAAGAGCGCATCCACTGGCCTGGCCAGCTCCTCCGAGGGTTACTCCTTCGACACAGCCCGTGAGGCGATCGACGATGTGCACAAGACCGGCCTTGTCGTGGCCTCCAACACCACCGCGATGGCTGGCTCCGTCCGCCAGTTCCCACTCGTCCGCAGCACCAACCTGCAAGCACTCGAAACCATCCAGGCCACAACCTCACTGATCGCCGACCCTGCGGAACGCCTACTCGCCGAACAAGCTGCCGTCGCCAACTTCGTTTCCTCGCAACTGCAGCCATCCCTAGAGATGGTCCGCCCGCCCGTCTCCAACCTCGGGGTTCCGATCGTTGGGCACTCTGGCGGAGGAACTCTGGACGCCACCACCGTCTCCACCGCCTCCGCTCAACCGACGGTCACGCACATCAACGGCCACACGAATGCTGTTGCTCCCGCAAGCGCCACGGCGCACGGCGAGCAAGCTGCCAACGCAGCAACCAACGCCCCGAAACCCGCTGCAGCTCCCGCAGCCACTCATGCGGCTCCGGCACCAGGTGGCCTGCACACTCCGGCTAACACGCCTGCACCCGTCCAGCCCGCAGCGGCCACAGCAGCACCTCAGGCTCCCGGATTCGCGCCCGGAGGCATCACGTCACCGGCACAGGCACCGACGATCACGCCGCACCAAGCAGCCACAGCCGCTGCCACTCCAACCGTTCCCGGCCAGGGCGGTACTTCCATGCCTGGGACAGAGAACCTCATCAACGCGCAGAATCGCTTCGGCGCTGGTGGAGCTGCAGCCGGGCGCCCCGGCGCGGTCAGCGAACTGGGAGGCAGGGGGAGCGGCCCACAGCTCCGCAGCATCAGTGGAGGCGCCGGCTCCGGAAGCGGCGCAAACTCCGTCACCGGCACGCCGAAGGCGGACTTGCGAAACGTCTCCACCACGGCACCTCGCCCGAACCTCCCGGGCAGTCTGAAAGCAATCTCCACCCCTCTCAGCGCCCCTCACGGCGAGAACGCGCACGCGAACACTCCCAACTCCGGCAAGGGCGCAACCTCCGCAGTCCACGGCGCCACTGGCGCTAAGGGCGGGGCTGGAATGAAGAGCGGCGGGAACGTGGCGTCCACAGCAATGGGTAGAGGAACAAGCATCGGCCGAGCAGGCAAGGGGGCGAAGACTGGCCTGCGCGGGTCGGCGGTTGCATTCGGCAAGCAGGATCGCTCGTACTTCCGGCGTATTTTCCTCAGTGGCGAGGATCCGCTGATTTCCGGGAAGAAGGCACGCGACCGAAAGAGCCGGGGCAAGGACCGAGCAACGGTGAAGAAGGTGATTCGCTAGAGTAAAACGGCCTTTCACCGGCGCGCCTAACGCAACACTGGCCACATGAACACCACAATGGTGGGCATGATTTTCTCCCGCAGCGACCAGCCCGGAATCAACGGCGCCACCCGTGACCTCACCGGACCCAAGGGATTTACGAAGGCCAAGATCTCCGAGGGCGACATTGCCATTGTCGACGAACCCGATATCAACCGTGCTAACTGCCAAAAGCTCATCGACGCGCGCGTAGCCGCCGTGGTGAACGCACAACAGTTCACCACCGGCCAGGTGCCGAACTTCGGACCGCAGATGATGCTCGACGCAGACATTCTGCTGATCGAGAACGCCGGAGACGACCTTCTCTCCAAGGTCAAGAACGGCAAGAAGGGCCGCGTTGACGAGGGCAAGGTCTACTACGGCGACCGCTCCATCGGCGGTGGCGAAATCCTGGACATGGATACCGCCGCCACCCGCTTCGAGGACGCCCGCGAGGCACTCGGCGACCACATGGAAGCCCTGTCTGGCAATATGTCTGAATTCGTCCGCTCCGAGGCCCCGCTGCTGGTCGACGGCCTCGGCATCCCGGATGTCGACGTGGACATGGATGACCGCAAGGTGCTGGTGGCCAGCCCTGATGCGAACATCGAGCAGAAGCTGAAGGACCTGCGCTACTTCATGCGCGAGTACTCGCCGATCATCGTCGCTGTGGAGAACGCAGCCGACAGCCTGATGCAGGAGGGCTACCGCCCGAACGTGATCATCGGCGACCCGGAGAAGATCTCCAACGAGGCACTGCGTTGCGGCGCCACCGTGGTGCTGCCCGCAGACCCGGACGGCCACGCGGTTGGCCTGGAGCGCATCCAAGATCTCGGCGTGGGCGCAATGACCTTCCCCGCTGCCACCCAGGACCCAACCGACTTGGCGCTGCTGCTGGCCAACTACCACGGTGCATCCATGGTGGTAAACCTCGGCGAGGCGGAGGATCTGGACCGTGTGTTCCAGCGCGCCCAGTCGCCGGAAACCCCGTCGGCTTTGATGTCTCGCCTGCGCGTTGGCCCCCGTCTGGTCGACTCCACCGCCGTGGCGGAGCTCTACCGTGTTTCCCGCTCTGGCGGCGGTTGGATTTGGGCGCTGCTGGGCATCCTGGTCGCCCTGGCCGCCATCGTTGTGATCATCGGCTTCTCTGGCGATGGATCTTTCGTGGACAACCTCGTGGACACCTGGAACAACTTCGCGCTGAGCGTGCAGGATCTGTTCAAGAAGTAACGCAGGAATAGCAGGGAGGCAAGAGGCAAAAGCATGAGCAAGAACTCGAAGGGCTCCGCCGGCAGAGTGATCGCCGGCCTGGGCTTCGGCGTGGCCGTCGGCACAGCACTGGGATTTTTCGCCCTCGCCCCGAATGTGCCGGGCGGACCTGTGGCAAAGGATTCCTCCGCCGAGCAGGAGCTAAAGAGCGAGCAGACCGCGCGCGAGAAGGCTGAGGGACAGTCCACCGCCAGCGACAAGGTCTTGGGCTCCGTCGCGGGTCCGGCGGTGCGCAACCTGTTGCGCGGTTCGGCGGTAGACCTTTTTGTGCTTCCGGACGCCGACCAGGCCAACGTCGACAGCCTCCAGCGCCTGGTCAAAATGGCCGGTGGGGAAGTCCACGGTGTGATCGAGGTGACGGAGAAGGCGCTGGACGCCAACAATGGAGACTCTCTGAAGTCCATCGCGGCGAACTCCCTGCCGGCCGGTGCGAAGCTTTCGGAAGACAAGCTGGACCCGGGTATGCACACCGGCCAGCTGCTGGGCGCAGCCCTGGGTGCAGGCGACAAGGAAGCCAGCGAATCGGACCGGGGCGTGGCCCTGGGCGCACTATCCAACGAGGACTTTATCGCCTACCAAGGAGAGGCGCCGAAGACCGCCGACCTGGCCCTGGTCGTGGGCGGGGACACTGCCGACGACAAGGACCGCGGCAACTACGGCACCAAGTTCGTCGCCGACTTCGCCGCTGGCCTGGATTCCCGCATGAAGGGCGCCGTTCTGGCCGCCCAGGCAGGCAGTGCAGAGGACGACGGCGCGGTGGGCCAGGTTCGTGCGGACCGGGCTTCGAAGGAAGCCGTCTCTACTGTGGACAACGTGGACACCGTCGCAGGTCGCATCGCTGCAATCCGCGCGCTGGGCCAGCAGAAGGACGGCAAGGCGGGGCACTACGGGGCTGCTGCGAACGCGTCGGATGCTACGCCGGAATAGGCTTGTGTTAGGCTGAAACCCCGTAGATAGCGAAGTTTAAGCGTCGTTGATTCGGGAGTTACCTTGGCCAATAATCGTGCAAAGAACAGCACTAAATACATCTTCGTCACCGGCGGCGTGGCGTCCTCGCTGGGCAAGGGGCTCACAGCAGCTAGCCTGGGGCAGCTGCTGTCCTCCCGTGGTCTGCGCGTAACGATGCAGAAGCTGGATCCGTACCTGAACGTTGATCCGGGCACCATGAACCCCTTCGAGCACGGCGAAGTGTTCGTCACCGAGGACGGTGCGGAGACCGACCTGGACCTCGGCCACTACGAGCGCTTCCTGGACCGCAACCTCTCCGCCGCTGGCAACGTGACTACCGGCAAGGTGTACTCCAACGTCATCGCCAAGGAGCGCCGCGGCGAGTTCCTGGGCAAGACCGTCCAGGTGATCCCGCACATCACCGACGAGATCAAGGCCGCAGTGCTGGCCATGGGGCAGCCGGATAAGAACGGCCAGTCTCCGGACGTCGTCATCAGCGAGATCGGCGGAACCGTCGGCGACATCGAGTCCCAGCCCTTCCTGGAGGCCATCCGCCAGGTCCGCCACGAGGCCGGTCGCGAGAACATTGCCTTCATCCACGTTTCCCTGGTGCCTTACCTGGCGCCGTCGGGTGAGCTGAAGACGAAGCCGACCCAGCACTCCGTCGCGGAGCTGCGCAGCATCGGTATCGTCCCGGATGCAATCGTCCTGCGCGCCGACCGTGAGGTCCCGCAGGCCATGAAGTCCAAGATTGCCCTTATGTGTGACGTGGACGAGGACGGCGTGGTTTCCTGCCCGGATGCGCCTTCTATTTATGACATCCCGAAGGTGCTGCACTCCCAGCACCTGGATAACTACATCATCCGTCGCCTGAACTTGCCGTTCCGTGACGTGGACTGGACGACATGGGGCAACCTGCTGGAGAGCGTCCACAACCCGCAGGGCGAGGTGACCATCGGCATCGTCGGCAAGTACATCGACCTGCCGGATGCGTACCTCTCCGTCGCGGAAGCCATCCGCGCCGGCGGTTTCGGAGCTAACGTGCGTGCCAACGTGAAGTGGATCGCCTCCGACGAGTGCGAAACCGAGAAGGGCACTGCCGAGGCCCTGAAGGACGTCGACGGTGTGGTCATCCCCGGTGGCTTCGGCAATCGCGGCATCGAGGGCAAGATCGGCGCCATCACCTACGCCCGCAAGAACAAGCTGCCGCTGCTGGGCATCTGCCTGGGTCTGCAGTGCATCGTGATTGAGGCCGCGCGCACCGCGGGGCTCACCGATGCTTCTTCTACCGAGTTTGACGCCAACGCCTCCACCCCTGTGATCTCCACCATGGAGGAGCAGAAGGCAGCTGTGTCGGGCGAGGCGGACTTGGGCGGAACCATGCGTCTGGGCGCCTACCCGGCGCGTCTGGCCGAAGGCTCCCTGGTCGCTGAGATGTACGGCGCCGCCGACGTCTCGGAGCGCCACCGCCACCGTTACGAGGTGAATAACGCATACCGCGAGCAGATCACCGAGGGCTCTGGCCTGCAGTTCTCCGGTACCTCCCCGGACGGCACCCTGGTGGAGTTCGTGGAGTACCCGAAGGACGTGCACCCGTACTTCGTGGCCACCCAGGCTCACCCGGAGTACAAGTCCCGGCCGACCCGCTCCCATCCGCTGTTCCAGGGGCTGGTGGATGCTGCGCTGCAGCACCAGGCTGAGCGCTCCTAAACCGGCGTTCCTAATCCAGCGCTCCTACACTAGGGAGTCATGAGCAACGACAGCACCCCGTACCGCGTTGTAGATAGTGAACTGCTGCTGGATGCGCCGATCATCGGCGTGCGGCGCGATACCATCACCACCGCCACCGGCGAGGCGAAGCGCGAGATCGTGGAGCACTTCTCCGCAGTCGCGGTCGCCGCCGTGCGCGATAACCACGTGATGATGATCCGCCAGTACCGCCACGGCGTGGGCCGCCACCTTTGGGAGATCCCCGCCGGCCTGCTGGACCTGGTCGGGGAGGATCCCCTGGAGGCCGCCCGCCGTGAGCTGGCCGAGGAAGCCGGCCTGCGCGCCCACAACTGGCACCTGCTGGGGGATGTCGTGACCTCCCCGGGCTTCAGCGAGGAAATGTGCCGCATCTACCTGGCCGAAGACTTGGACGATGACCTCTCCGACTTCGACTTGCCGGAGGCCGAGTTTGAGGAGGCGGAGATTGAAACCCGCTGGGTGCCCATCCCCGAAGCCATTGAGTGGGTGCAGACGGGCAAGGTGGAAAACTCCATTGCCACCATCGCCCTGCTGCACCTGGCCGCCGGTACCCGCCGGGACGTCTCCGAGGCCTTCAACTATCACTCCGGCCTCGCCGATCGCCGCTCCGCCAGCGCGGAAGCCAAGCCCGGCTCGGACATGAAGTTCATCCGTTGAGCGCAGAAGCTAACCGCAAACTCGTCACGGCCTACATCCGGCACCTGAAGACCGAGCGCGATGTGTCCGTACACACCCTGTCGAACTACCAGCGCGACCTCGACCGCTACCTGGAGTGGCTAGGGGCAAAGGCGCTGCAGGACGTCACCGCCGCGGACATCGAGGACCACCTGGTTTATCTCCGCAAGGATCTGAACCTCGCGGCGTCCTCCGCCGCCCGCGGGCTGGCGGCGATCCGCGGGCTGCACTCCTTCGCCCACGCCGATGGCCGCCTGCCCTTCGACGTTGCGGCGGACGTCCCCACGCCCTCGCTGGGCGGTTCCATCCCGAAGGCCCTAAGCCTGGCACAGGTAGAGGCTTTGCTGAACGCGGTGCCGGCGGGTGACGGGGCGTCCCAAATAAACATCCGCGACCGTGCGCTGCTCGAGATGCTCTACTCGACCGGCGCGCGCATCACCGAGCTACTAGACCTCGACGTCGACGACCTCGACCGGGAACAGCGCGTGCTGCTGGTGCGCGGTAAGGGCGGCAAGGAACGCATCGTGCCGCTCGGGCGCCCCGCGCTGCAAGCGGTGGAGCGCTACCTGGTGCGGGCGCGGCCGAGCCTGAACAAGAAGGGCAGCCCCGCGCTGTTCCTCAACAACCGCGGGGCGCGCCTCGGCCGCCAATCGGGTTTCAAGATTGTTTCGCAGGCGGCGGAGGCGGCGGGGCTGGAGCACGTTTCGCCGCACAGTCTGCGCCACAGCTTCGCGACGCACCTGTTGGAGGGCGGCGCGGATATTCGTGTGGTACAGGAACTTCTCGGGCACGCTAGCGTGGCTACCACGCAGATTTACACCAAGGTCAGCCCTGAGCACTTGAGGGAAATTTGGGCCTCATCTCACCCCCGTACCTAGTGCGCCTGATAATCTCTAGGGTGTAATTAAAGGCTATTTATCACAATCAAGGGAAAGGGCTTGACGGGATCGCCGATGTCACGTTCACAGTCACACGCGGATGCGTTGTTTGATAAGCCCGATCAGCGCATCGGCCTGACCGGACGACCGATCAAGGAGCTGCCGGACCCCGAGCCGTTGGACCGCCACGGCCCGGCTTCCATCATCGCAATGTGCAACCAGAAGGGCGGGGTGGGCAAGACCACCTCGACAATCAACATCGGTGCTTCGCTGGCCGCGTTTGGTCGAAAGGTGCTGCTGGTGGACCTGGACCCGCAGGGCGCACTGTCCGCAGGTCTGGGCATTAGCCACGACGAGCTGGACGTTACGGTCTACAACCTGTTGGTCGATTCTTCGGCCTCTATTCTTGACGCCATCCACTCCAGCCCCGTCGACGGTCTGGACGTCGTTCCGGCGAATATCGACCTGTCGGCTGCGGAGATCCAGCTGGTGAACGAGGTCGGCCGCGAGCAAGCCCTGGCCCGCGCGCTGCGGCCCGTGATGCGCGACTACGACTTCATCATCGTCGACTGCCAACCTTCGCTGGGTCTGCTGACGGTCAACGCGCTGAGCTGTGCGGATTCGGTGATCATTCCGGTGGAGTCCGAGTACTTCTCCCTGCGCGGTCTGGCGCTGCTGATGGACACGGTGGATAAGGTTCGCGACCGCCTGAACTTCAAGCTCGAAGTGCTGGGCATCCTGGTGACGATGTTCGACCGCCGCACCCTGCACGCCCGCGAGGTGATGGAGCGGCTGGTGGAAGCGTTCGGGGACAAGGTCTTCGATTCCGTCATCACTCGCACCGTGCGCTTCCCGGAGACCTCGGTGGCCGGCGAGCCGATCAACACCTGGGCGCCGAGCTCGTCTGGCGCGGTGCAGTATTCGAATCTGGCGAAGGAAGTCATTGAGCGCGTCGCTCAGCAAATCTAGCCAGCCCGTGCAGGAGCCAGAGCAACCGGAGCAGGCCGAGCAGCCAGAGATCACTGGCTTCCGGGTGGCGCTGGCTAATTTCGATGGCCCGTTCGACCTGCTGCTGCAGCTGATCCACTCCCACAAGCTGGACATCACTGAGGTCGCTCTGGCTCAAGTCACCGACGAGTTCATCGCCTATACCAAGAACTTGAGCTCCAGCGCCGAGGACCTGGACGAGGTCACGGAGTTCTTGGTGGTCGCCTCCACGCTGCTGGACCTTAAAGCGGCCCGCCTGGTGCCGCGCGGTGAGGTGGACAGCGAGGAAGATCTCGCACTGCTGGAAACCCGCGACCTGCTGTTCGCCCGCCTGCTGCAGTACCGCGCCTACAAGCAGGTCGCCGACCTTTTCGCCGACTGGCAACGAGACGCCGCCCGCGCCTATCCGGCAATCCTGTCCCTGGAGGAACACCACGCAAACCTGCTGCCGGAGGTGAAGATCGGCAAGACCGCCGACGAGTTCGCCGAGCTGGCTGCGGCCGTGTTCCGCCCTAAGCCCGATCACGTGGAGACCGGACACATCCACCAGGTTGCGGTTTCCGTGCCGGAGCAGGCCGGGCGGATTCTCAATACCCTCAAGGTCGCCGGCGAGAACACCTGGGTGACCTTCGGGGCGCTCGTCGCCGACGCGGAGCTGAACATGATCGTCGTAGGCCGCTTCCTGGCACTGTTGGAGCTGTACAAGGCCCGCGCCATAGGCATCGAACAGCCCGAGCCGCTGCAGGACATGTCGGTGGCTTGGACCGGGCTGGATGTCGACCCGGCGGTGGTGGCGGCCAGCAACTGGGAGTAGGCGTCACAAAGAAAGAACAGAAAGGCACACACCATGAGCGATCTAAATCCCAACCCCGCGCCGCTGCCGCAGGTGTCGGTGCTGCGCAGCCGCGTGGAATCGCTGCTGCTGATAAGCGACGAGGCAGTGACGCCCACAGAGCTCGCCCGCGTGCTTTCCAACGAGGACAACGCGGTGCCAGAAGCCGAGGTGGCGCGCACCCTCCACGAGATCGCGGCGGAGTACGAAGCCCGGGGAAACGGCTTTGAACTGCGTGAACACGAGGGCGCTTTCCGGCTGTACACGCGGCGCGCGAACTCGGACGTGGTGGAGGCCAAGCTGCTGGACGGCACGCAACAGCGCCTGAGCCGCGCGGCCCTGGAGACTCTCGCGGTGGTGGCCTACCGGCAGCCCGTCACGCGCAGCCAGGTGGCGGCGGTGCGCGGTGTGAACTGCGACGGCGTGATGCGCACCCTTTCCCTGCGCGGGCTGATCGCCGAGACGGGGGAGCAGGGCGGAGCGCACCTGTACTCCACGACCGAACTTTTCCTGGAACAGATCGGCATCGAATCGCTGGAGGAACTGCCGGATCTGGCGCCGCTGCTGCCAGAAGTGGACAGCATCGACAGCCTGGACAATATCGACAATTAAGCAGGTTGAAGGGTATAGTTCGGGCTGATAATTCAAGATTTTAGTTCGAAGGGCTAGAAACACCGTGGACACACCCGCTCGCCGAGACGGCACACCGGAGACCGCTCCGAAAGACATCTACCTATCCCAGGCCAAGCCCGCCAAGCGCCAGCACGTGACGGCGCAGGAGGCAGAGGCCGCACTCAACAAGCCAGATTCGGAGAAGGCCCAGGTGCGCCTGCAAAAGGTGCTGGCTTCTGCGGGTGTGGCTAGCCGCCGCATGAGTGAGAAGCTCATCGCCGCCGGTCGCGTGGAAGTTAACGGCGAAGTCGTGGTGAAGATGGGCACCCGCATCGACCCGAGCGTGGACATCGTCCGCGTGGATGGCGAGCGCGTGCAGGTCAACGAAGAGATGGTCTACTTCGTGCTGAACAAGCCCCGCGGAGTGCACTCCACGATGAGCGACGACCTGGGCCGCCCGTGCGTGGGAGACCTGGTGGGTACGCGCCTGAAGGAAGGCCAGGGGCTGTTCCACGTCGGCCGCCTGGACGCACAGACCGAGGGCCTGCTGCTGCTCACCAACGACGGCGAGCTGGCCAACCGCCTAATGCACCCCAAATACGAAGTAAAGAAGACCTACATGGCCACCGTGCTGGGTGAGGCGAGCCGCAAGCTGATCCGCGAGCTGAAGGACGGCGTGGAGCTGGACGACGGCATTGCCCGCGCCGACAACGTGCAGATCGTGGACGTGTGGCAAGGCAAGTCGCTGATCAAGGTGGAGCTGCACGAGGGGCGCAAGCACATCGTGCGCCGCATGCTGAAGGAGGCCGGCTTCCCGGTCCAGGCGCTGGTGCGCACCAAGATCCACACCGTGCAGCTGGGCGAGCAGAAGCCGGGCACGATCCGCGCGCTGAACCAGGCGGAACTGCAGAGCATGTACAAGAAGGTCGGGCTGTAGTTAGCCAGCAACGAGCCAGTAACTATCCAGCGCAGCTAGAACAGCCGACATAAACACACAATTAATTAGGGGAACGACCTTTCTATGACGAACGCACCTTTCTACGAGCCCGGCTCCGCGCTGGATCAGCTCGCCAGCGCAAAGAACATTGAGGACGGCGGTCTGATCGTCGCCGTCGACGGCCCGAGCGGCACCGGCAAGTCCACCGTCTGCCGCCGCCTGGCTACCGCCGCGGACGCGAAATATCTGGATACCGGCGCCATGTACCGCGTAGCCACGCTGCATGTGCTGCGCCAGGGCATCGACCCTTCCGAGGAGTCCGCACGCGAGGCGATCATCGCCGCCACCGCCGACCTGCCGCTGGAGATCAACGAGGATCCCACCTCCACCGAGGTGCTGCTGGACGGCACCGACGTTTCCGGCGAGATCCGCGGCCCCGAGGTTACCGCGCATGTTTCCGCCGTCGCCGCCATCCCGGAGGTGCGCGAGAACCTGGTGGCCCTGCAGCGCTCTTTGGCCTTCGCCGCCGGTCGCTGCGTGGTCGAGGGGCGCGACATCGGAACTGTGGTTCTTGAGGACGCCCCCGTGAAGATCTTCATGACGGCCTCCGCCGAGGTGCGGGCTCAGCGCCGATACGATCAGGACCTGGAAGCTGGCCGAGACGCGGACTACGAGGCTGTACTCGCGGATGTGCAGCGCCGTGATGAGGCCGACTCCTCCCGTAAGACCTCTCCGCTCCGCCCGGCAGAGGATGCCGTGATTGTAGACACCGGCGAGATGGACATCGACGCAGTGCTGGAGAAGTTGGCGCAGCTGACCCTGGCCAGCGCCAAGCCGGACAGCCTGGATTCCCCGGCGGAGCTGATCTTCCGCACCGCCGATGGCGAGGTGCTGGGGGAGTCCGACTTCTCCGCCGCCGAATTCTCCGAGTACGACGATGACGAGTTCGACGAGGGCAACGAGTCCGGCCCCGACGAATTCTTCATCACCGGCCCGGACGACTTCACCCTCGAGGGCGGCGGCGACATGCCGGAATCCGACGAGGACTGGGAAGCCCTGGAGGAAGCCTTCGGTGTGCTCGGCGACGAGGAGGCCGAGCAGGAGGCCTTGTGCACCGTTGCCATCGTCGGCCGCCCGAACGTGGGCAAGTCCACCCTGGTGAACCGCTTCATCGGCCGCCGCGAGGCTGTGGTGGAGGACTTCCCGGGCGTCACCCGCGACCGTATTTCCTACCTGGGCGAGTGGTCCGGCCGCCGCTTCTGGGTGCAGGATACGGGCGGCTGGGATCCGGATGCGAAGGGCATCCACGCCGCCATCGCCCGCCAGGCGGAGACCGCCATGGAAACAGCCGACGTCATCGTCTTCGTGGTCGACTCGAAGGTCGGCATCACCTCCACCGACGAGGTCATCGCCCGCAAGCTGCAGCGCAGTAAGGTGCCCGTGATCGTGGTGGCCAACAAGTGCGATGCGGATGCGCAGCTGGGCGACGTCGCCGAGTTCTGGGCGCTGGGCCTGGATAACCCGTACCCGGTGTCCGCCCAGCACGGCAAGGGCGCGGCGGACGTCATGGACGAGGTCCTGCGCGTCTTCCCGGAGCACCCGCGCGAGCTCTCCGTCGTTTCTGGCCCGCGCCGCGTGGCCCTGGTCGGTCGCCCGAACGTGGGCAAGTCCTCTCTGCTGAACAAGATCACGGGCGAGGAGCGCTCCGTGGTCAACAACGTTGCAGGCACCACTGTCGACCCGGTCGACTCCATCGTGGAGCTGGAGGAAAAGACCTGGAAGTTCGTCGATACCGCCGGCATCCGCAAGAAGACGAAGCACGCGCGCGGCCACGAGTTCTACGCCTCGCTGCGCACCCGCTCCGCCATCGACGCGGCGGAGGTCGTTGTTTTTCTTGTTGACGCCAGCGAGCCCATCGCCGAGCAGGATCAACGAGTGCTTCGCATGATCCTCGACTCGGGGCGTGCCCTGGTGGTGGCCTACAACAAGTGGGACCTGGTGGATGAGGACCGTCGCGACCTGCTGGAGCGGGAGATCGAGCTGCAGCTTTCCCACGTCCCATGGGCCCGCCGCGTGAACATTTCCGCAAAGACGGGCCGCGCGCTGCAGAAGCTGGAGCCCGCGATGATCGAGGCCTTGGAGAGCTGGGATCAGCGCATCTCCACCGGTCAGCTGAATACCTGGCTACGTGCGGTGATTGCGGAGACCCCGCCGCCGATGCGTGGCGGCCGCCTGCCGCGCGTGCTGTTTGCCACCCAGGCATCCACCAAGCCACCGGTGATCGTGCTGTTCACCACGGGCTTCCTGGAGCACGGCTACCGCCGCTTCCTGGAGCGCAAGCTGCGCGAGGCCTTCGGCTTCGAGGGCTCTCCGGTGCGCATCGCGGTGCGTGTGCGCGAGAAGAAGCGTAAGAAGTAGGCGCTAGAAGTAGGCGCCAAAAATAGGCTCTAGCGCAGCACCAGGATCCAGATGGCGATGTGGTGCAGCAGCGCCGCCAGGATCGTGGCGGCGTGGAAAACCTCGTGGAATCCGAACCAGCGCGGGGAGGGGTTCGGCCACTGCTTGGCGTAGATCACTGCGCCGAGGGAGTAGATGATCCCGCCCAGCAGCATCAGCAGGCTCACGGCCAGACCCAGCTGCTGGTAGTAGCCCACGGCGCCGATGGCGGCCAGCCAGCCGAGGGTGAGGTACGTGGTGGCATCCAGCCACCGCGGGTGATCAATCCACACCAAGTTCAGTACCACTGCCGCGGTGGCGGCCAGCCAGCTGACGGCCAAGATCCATAGCCCGCCGGTGTTAAACCAGCCCCAGCCGGTGAACCACCGCGCGCCGAAAGCGCCGACCGTTACCGGCCCGTAGGTGCCGGCGATGAAGACCGCGATCATGGCGTGGTCGGCACGTCGCCAGCTGTTTACCGCACCCTCGGAGCGCCACGGCACGCGGTGGTACAGCGCACTGACGGTGAGCATCCCGGCCAGGCACAGTGCGTACAGCGCCGTGGCCATGGTCATCCAGGACAGGTGAAACTTGGAGGCCGCAACGATGGTCAGTGCCGTGCCCATGCCGCCGAAATACCATGCGGCGGCGGTGTGCAGCCGCCCGCGCATATAGGGGCGCGGGCCACGGTCGAACACGGGGCGAGAGGGCTTCTTCGTGAGTACTTGAGAATCGCGCACGAAAGAAAGCCTACGCCCGTCCGCAGCTAGAACAGCCCCGAAATAACCCCCTGCGCGTCAACATCGATGCGCTCGGCCGCGGGCTTCTTCGGCAGACCCGGCAGGGTCATCACGTCGCCAGTGAGTGCCACGACGAAACCGGCGCCGATGCGCGGCACCAGCTCGCGGACGTGCAGGGTGTGGCCGCTCGGCGCACCCAGGGCCTTGGGGTCATCGCTGAAGGAGTACTGCGTCTTCGACACGCACACCGGCAGCTTGTCCCAGCCGTTGTCCTTTAGAAACGCCAGGTCCTTCACGGCCTGCGGGCCGAACTGCACGTCCGCCGCGCCGTAGATCTCCGTGGCAAGCGTGTGCAGGGTGGCTTCCACGCCATCGACGGGCTGATAGATCTGGTGGCTGGAGCTGGGGGCGTCCTCACCAGAAACACCATCGACGACCTCCAACACCGCAGAGGCCAGATCCGCCGCGCCGGCACCGCCCTCGGCCCACACGTTGCACTCCACCACGCGTACGCCGAATTGCTCGCCCCAGTCGGCGACCTGAGCGCGCTCGGTGGCGGTATCAGAGCTAAACAGGTTCAGCGCCACCACCGGTTCCACGCCGAACTTGCGGATGTTGCTGACGTGGCGCTCCAGGTTGGCCAGACCGGCCTTCAGCACGGAATCGCCGTTGTGCTTCAGCGAGCGAATGGTGGCCACCACGACCGTCGCGGCGACGTCGAGGCTACCGGCGCGGGACTTGATGTCGAAGAACTTCTCCGCGCCCAGGTCGCTGCCGAAACCAGCCTCGGTCAGCACAACCTCCGATAGATCCAGTGCCGTGGTGGTTGCGATCAGCGAGTTGCAGCCGTGCGCGATGTTGGCGAAAGGCCCGCCGTGCACCAGGGCAGGGGTGCCACCCAGGGTCTGCACCAGGTTCGGGTTGATCGCGTCGCGCAGCAGGGCGGTGATAGCACCCGCACACTTCAGGTCGCCCGCGGTGACAGGCTGGCGGTCGTAAGTCTGGCCCACCACGATGCGCCCGATGCGCTTCTTCAGGTCCTCCAAGTCGGTGGCCAGGCACAGGATCGCCATGATCTCGCTGGCCGCCGTGATGTCGAACCCGCCCTCGCGCGGAGTGCCTTGGCCCGGCCCGCCGAGGCCCGTGACCACGTGGCGCAGCGAGCGGTCGTTGACGTCCAGGCAGCGCCGCCACGTCACGCGTCGCGGGTCGATGCCGAGGGCGTTGCCGTGCTGCACGTGGTTGTCGACAATGGCCGCCAGGGTATTGGTTGCGGCGGTAATGGCGTGCATGTCGCCGGTGAAGTGCAGATTAATGTCCTCCATTGGCACAATCTGCGCATAGCCGCCGCCGGCCGCGCCGCCCTTGATGCCCATGACCGGCCCCTGGGAGGGCTCGCGGATCGCCACCATCGTCTGGCGCCCGGCCGCCCGCACCGCATCCGCAAGGCCGATCAGCACGGTGGACTTGCCCTCGCCCGCGGGGGTCGGGCTCATTGCGGTCACGAGCACGAGCTTGCCCTTCTTAGTGACGCCCTCACGCTCCGCCCGCAAAGCGGGAACGTCGATCTTGGCCTTTGTCCGGCCGTAGGGAATCAAAGCGGCCTCCGGGATGCCGGCGTGCTCCGCGATCGCGGTGATGGGCTCCAGAGTGTGGGCCTGTGCGATGTCGACGTCGCTGGGTTGGGGATTGCTGGTTACAGAAGAGTTAGTCATATTCCCAGAATAAACGCCTACCCCTAATCGCCCCCGTAATAGCGGGTGTAAGGCTGGGGGCAACTAGACTTCAGGGGGTAAGAGGGTAACCCCCCGAATATTCGCAAAACGATTACTTCCAGTGAGGTAGTGAGGTATAGATGACCGACAACGCACACACCAAGAGCGCTCTGCACAGTGATTGGAACGAGCGGCTGGCCGTGGCGCAGGAGATGCTGCCGCTGATCAGCCGCCTGCACCGCGATAAGAACGTGGTGACTTCCATCTTCGGCCGGCTGCTTGTCAACGTCACCGATATTGACATCATCAAGTCCCACCGCTACGCCCGCCGTGTCGTGGAAAAAGAGCTGCCGCTGGAGCAGACCCTGCCCGTGCTGCGCGAGCTGGTGGAGATGAACCTGGGCACTGCCTCCATCGATATTGGATCGCTGGCTAGCCGCTACAACAAGGATTCCGAGGGGCTGACCCTGCGCGAGTACCTGGAGCGCGAGCTGGCGGAGGTCATCGGCGGCCCGGAGCAGGTCGAGCCCCGTGACATCGTCCTCTACGGCTTCGGCCGCATCGGCCGCCTGCTGGCCCGCATCTTGGTTGCCCGTGAGGCCACCTATGGCGGTGCGCGCCTGCGTGCCGTCGTCGTCCGCTCCAAGGGCGAAGGCGACCTGATCAAGCGTGCTTCTCTGCTGCGCCGCGACTCCGTCCACGGAGCCTTCGACGGCACTATCACCACGGACGAGGAAAACAACACGATCTGGGCCAACGGCACCCCGATCCGCATTATCTACGCCAACAACCCGGCGGAGATCGACTACACCGAATACGGCATCAACGACGCAATCGTGGTGGATAACACTGGTGTGTGGCGTGACCGGGATGGCCTGTCTCAGCACCTGGAGGCCAAGGGTGTGTCCAAGGTTCTGCTGACCGCACCTGGCAAGGGTGACATCAAGAACATCGTCTACGGCATCAACCACGGCGACATCACTGAGGATGATCGCATTCTGTCTGCGGCGTCCTGTACTACCAACGGCATCACCCCGGTGCTGAAGGTCATCAACGACCGCTACGGCGTGGAACACGGCCACGTGGAGACCGTGCACTCCTTCACCAACGACCAGAACCTGATCGACAACTTCCACAAGGGCGATCGCCGTGGCCGCGCTGCAGGCCTGAACATGGTGCTCACCGCCACGGGCGCGGCGAAGGCCGTGGCTAAGGCTCTGCCGGAGTTCGCAGGCAAGCTGACGGGTAACGCTATCCGCGTACCCACCCCGGACGTCTCCATGGCAGTGCTGAACCTGACCCTGAACCAGGATGTTGAGGCCGACGAGGTGAATAACTTCCTGCGCCGCGTCTCCCTGCACTCCACCCTGCGCCAGCAGATCGACTTCATTAAGTCCCCTGAGGTTGTCTCCACCGACTTCGTCGGCACCACCCACGCGGGCATCGTCGACGGCTTGGCCACCATTGCCAACGGCAACCACTTGGTGCTCTACGTCTGGTACGACAACGAGTTCGGCTACTCCAACCAGGTGATCCGCATTGTCGAGGAGATCGCCGGCGTGCGCCCGCGCGTGCTGCCGCAGCGTGCCGCTGCGCAGGATCTGTAGTAGTTACTAGTGCTGGTGCTGGGTTATAGCAGCATCAGCAGGAGCATCTGGCAGCCGATGATCTTGCCGATCATCGCTGCCGGATAGACGGTGGCGTAGCCGCGCATGGGCAGCTCCGTGTCCGCCTGATCGTTGAGGTAGCTGATCACCGCGGGGTTGGTAGAGACGCCAGCGGCCATGCCCATCGCCTCGTCCCACTTCAGGCGCAGCAGCCACAGCCCGGCCAGGCCGCAGACGATGGCTGAGGTCACGGTGATGATGAAGCCGAGGGCGATGTAGCTCAGGGACGTGATGTCCGTCAGTGCGTCGCGGAAACCCGTGCCCGCGATGGTGCCCACGCCAGCTAGGAAGATGGCCAGACCCAGGCTGCTGAGGGCCTTGTTGGCGTGATAAGGGATTTGCCACCCGATGGGGCCGGTGCGGGCAAGCGCTCCAAAGATGAGACCCATAACGATCGGGCCACCACCGAAGCCCAGGTTGAGCGTGGTGCCACCGGGCAGGGGAATGGGGATCGCACCGATGAGCAGACCGATGGCCAAGCCCAGGGTGAAAGGCAGCAGGTTCACGTCCGCCAGGGAGCGTTCGGAATCGCCCAGGAATTGGGAGACCTCGTCGATGCGGTGCTTGGGGGTCACCACTCGCACGCGATCGGAGTAGTGGAGCACGTCGTCTGGGCCGGGAACTAGGTCTTCGTCGCCGCGGCGGATGCGGGCGATGATGAAGCCGTGGCTGATTGGGTCGATGTCCTTGATGCTGCGCCCGGCGATGCTGGGGTTAGAAACAGTGATGCGGCGGTAGCCGATGTAGGAGCTATCCACGTCGATGTCGATCTGCTCGCCCAGTGCGGCCGTGGCCTTGTCCAGGGAGTCCGGTGTGCCGGTGATCACCACGATCATGCCGGGGTACACCTCTGCATCCGGGTAGGCCAGCTTGTGATCCTTTTCCTGGACGTCCTCGGTGGCGTGGTGGGGGCGGACCAAGCGGGTGACGATAATCTTTGAATCTGCGATGGCGCGCAGGTCGCGCACGCAGCCTTCGATGTCCTCGCGCAGGCGCACGCCGCGGTGCTCCAGTGGCGCGTGTAGCACGCCCTCGTCGATCGCGTCCTGGCGATGGTTCACCTTCAAGAGCTTGGTTCCAATGGCGGCCACGGCGATGGCGCCGAGCACGCCGCCGGGATAGGCCAGGGAGTAGCCGACGACGGGATCGGCGGCCAGTTCTGGGTGGGTGCCTTCCAGCATGTCCACGACGGCCGCCATACCTGGCGTGGAAGTCAGTGCGGCCGCGAAGGAGCCGGTGGCCGTGGCGGCCTCCACGCCGAAGATCGGCACCAGCAGCCACGTCATGCCCATCAGGCCGACGAGCAGCACCACGACGAAGAGGATCATGCGCCAGCCGCGCTCGCGGAAGTCGGCGAAGAAGGCGTGTCCAGCCGTCAGGCCGATGGCGTAGACGAAGATGGCCAGGCCGAATTGGAAGATGATCGGGGGCAGCTGGATGTTGGGATCCGCCGTGGAAAAGGCAATGGCGACGAAGAGAATCGCCGCGGTGCCGAGCGACATGCCGCCGAGGCGTATCTTGCCGATGGCGAAACCGAGGGCGAGGATAATGACTAGGGCGATCAGCGGATTTTCAGCAAGGAATGCCAGCATGATCTTGATCCTATAAAGAAATCCCCGCCCACACGAGGTGAGCGGGGACCCAAGAGAAACCTCAGATTAGGACTTTCTGAGTGGCCGGACCTTACTTGCCGGAGATCAGGCCAGCCAGGCCAGCGAGTGCGCCGCCGATCAGGCTAACGAGACCCTGGAAGAAGTTTGCAATCAGTTCAATCATGGGAGTGATCCTTTCAGTGTGTAGTGGCGGGCGCTAGGGATTTTGTGAGTTTGTTAGCGCCTTCACACTAACAATCGTTTGTCATCCCTAAGCGTTACGCCCTAGATACAATTTTCTCGGAAAAATTGTGAAAGGCGTTCTTTTCGCAGGTGAGAGTCAGAGAAAAATTTTCCCTACGCTGGGGTACATGGCACGAAACACTCTCTCGGATCTTTTCTCCCGTACCAAGAGCCTCGACGGCGCGGGCTACGGCGCCTACAAGAAGCTGAAGGGCGCCTATAGCGAACCGGGGCTAACGGTTTCCATCGACCGCGTGCAGGCCGATCCTTACGCCAGCCCCTCCAAGGTGCGGCTCATCCTGCCCATGCAGGCCGCGGGCATCCCGCAGTATCTCGTTGACGATGCCACCGGCAGGGTAGCGGTATCCGACTTCCTGGCCCGGCGGATCCAGGCCGATCCCAACCGCCCGCGCAACGTCCACATCGGCGACATCGGGCAGCAGGTCCTTGAACGTACTCACGTGCTGGTCACCCCTGATCGCGTGGAGGCCCGACTACTCGTCGGCCTCCCCGCCAAAGGCCGCCGGATTCTGGGCCGCCAGGCCGCACACCTGCTGGCCGATGACCTGCCTCACATCGCCGACGACTGCCTGCGGCACGATCGCTTCGAGCCTGCAGACGTTCAAGCTCTCGAGGATCACGTGGCACTTCTGCGCGACCAGGAAGCCCTTCGCGCCCAGCTGACACCCCGCAAACTCGTCGCCTTCGTCGGCAACGGCGCGATCCTCCCGCGCGCTGCGGGGGATAGCGACCGCCCACTTGCCGCCAACCAGGCCACGGCCTTCGAATCCCCGGAGTCGCTTTCCCAAACCTTCGAGCTCCCCAGCGGCCGCACGGTCACGGGGATGGGCATACCGGAGGGCCTCACCGTCATCGTCGGCGGCGGCTACCACGGCAAGTCAACGCTGCTGCGCGCCCTGGAGCGCGGCGTCTACCCGCACGTCGCCGGCGATGGCCGTGAGTGGGTGATCTCCCGCGCCGACGTTGCCAGCGTGCGCGCCGAGGATGGCCGCCCGATTACCGGCGACGACATCTCGCCGTTTATCACCAACTTGCCCACCGGTGCCGATACCCGCCACTTCACCACCACGAACGCCTCGGGCTCCACCTCCCAGGCCGCCAATGTCGTCGAAGCGCACGCCGCAGGCACCTCCACTCTGCTCATCGACGAGGACACCTCGGCCACCAACTTCATGATCCGCGACCGGCTCATGCAGCGCCTCGTGCCGAACAACAAGGAGCCCATCACCCCGTTTGTGCAGCGCGTTCGTTCTTTATATGACGCCACCTCGGTCTCCACCGTCCTTATCGCTGGTGGCTCGGGTGCCTATCTGCGGCTGGCCGATACCGTCATTGCGATGGATGCCTACCGTCCCAGCGAGGTGACCGCACGCGCTCATGACATCGCGCGGGAGGGGGAGGCCACGGTAAACAGAGAAGGCATGGAGGAAGCGGGGGAGTTCCGCCACATCACTGCTGAACGTGTCCTCGCGCGCGGGACTCTATCTTCCCGCAAGCCGCCGAAGCCGCGCGGACTATCCACCATCAGCGTGGACCGTTCCGACATTGACCTGAGTGCCGTCGGCCAGCTAGTTGCGCCGTCCCAGACGGCGGCGATCGCGGCGGCGCTGGAGTGGTTGTCCAAGAACGCCGATGGCCAGACCCCGCTGGTGGATCTGGTTGCTCGCCTGGAGCAGCAGATCACCGAGAAGGGCCTGGCCGTGCTGGCGCCGGGGCGTGATCATCCCGGACACCTGAGTCGCCCGCGCGGGGCGGAAATCCTGGCTGCGGCAAACCGCTACCGGGAGCTCAAGCTCGCCTAGAGGACTTGGAGCTTGTTCTCCTTGAGAACCTCCATGCCGCGGGTCGGATAGTCGGTGATCAGACCGTCGACCTTCGCGTCGATCACGGCCTGCATGTCGGGCTTCTCATTGACCGTCCACGGCAGAACCTGCAGGCCGGCCTCGTGGGCGGAGGCCACGTTCTCCGGTGTGGCCAGCTTGTATTCCGGGGAGAGGATCTCCGCGCCCAGCTGGGTCGCGGCCTTGTTTACGTCGCCGCCAACCTGGTCGTAGTCCACATCACCGGTCCACTTGGAGCCGGAGGCCCACGTCTTGGCGCTGTAGAGAAGTGCCAGAGAAATATCCGGCTGGGCCTTGCGCACCAGCGGCAGCGAGCGCCAGTCGAAGGACTGGATGGTGGTGCGGGATGTGGCCTTGTTGGCGCGCACGACCGGCAGGATCGCGTCGACGAACTCCTGCGGCTCGGCGGACTTCTCGGGTTCTTCTGCCTCGATCTTGGTTTCGATGTTGAAACGCATCTGCGGGTCCGCAGCGGCGATGTCGAACACATCTTGCAGTTGCAGCAGCTTGTTTTCTTCCTCGGCCTTCGCATCCGGGAAGTCCTTCAGCACCTTGTTGCAGTTCAGGGTCTGCAGCTGCTTCCAGTTCAGCTCATGGATGAGCTTGCCTACGTAGGGGAACTCTGGGTCGTTTTCGGTGGCGGGCTTGGTGTCGGTGCACTTCTCGGCCTGGATCACCGGGTCGTGCCAAACAACTGGAGTGCCATCCTCGGCTAAGACGATGTCCAGTTCCAGGGTGGATACGCCCATCTTCACAGACTCTTCGAATGCCTTGCGAGATTGCTCTGTGTATTCGCCGCGGCCACCACGGTGGGACTGCAGGTCGAAGCCCTGCGGTTCTTTTGGTTGAGGCTTGGAGGAACCAGCGATGGAGGAGCCGAAGCTGAAGGAGGATCCGGCGATGGAACCCTGCGCGGCAACTGCGGTGCCGGCGGAACCGAGGGAAACGATGGCGGCCACTGCTGCGGCAGCGGTCTTGCGCCAGGTGAGGGATGTCTTCATGTATTCCTAACTGCGAGTCGTGAGTGCTGCGGTGGAGTCGTGAAGTAACTCACATAAACCTAACAGCCGTTCAGCTACTCGGCAGCGCGAGCTAAATCCACCCATTCGTCTTCGCTAGGTGCGCCGCCTCGTAGCGATTCCCCGCGCCCGTCTTCGCCATGATGCTGGAGATGTGATTACGCACAGTCCCCGGCGAGAGGTGCAGCGCCTTGGCGATGGAAGGGGAGCTCTTGCCCTCGAAAAGCTGCTGGCACACCTCGGTTTCCCTCTCGCTAAGGGGATTATCGGGCGTCAATAGACTTTCCTGAGCGAGCGTCGGGTCGATAACGCGCAGCCCGGCATGGACCCGCCGGATCGCATCGGCGAGCTCCTCGGGAGGCGTGTCCTTAACGATGAACCCGTCTACGCCCACCTCCATCGCCCGCTTGACGTACCCGGCCTTGCCGAATGTCGTCACGATCAGGCAGCGGCACCGATTACTGGCTAGCTCCTTCGCGGCATCGATGCCGTTTAGCCCCGGCATCTCGATGTCCAGCAGAGCCACGTCGATGGGCTGCTGCTGCGCGAGAGCCACGGCCTCGGTCCCGGTCGCGCATTCGGCAACGACTTCGATGTCCGGCTCCGCGTTGAGCAGCGCGATCAGTGCCCCGCGCACCAGCGATTGATCCTCGGCGAGTAGTACTCGAATGGTCATCGGGTGGCCTCCTTCGCTACTGCGCCGTCGTCGATTAGTTCGTCGTCGCCTTCCATAGCGATCAACACCGTACTCAGACCCCGTTCGCGGCGTACGATCAGCTGCCCGCCGGCTGCCTCGACCCTCTCGCGCAGGCCGGCCAAACCGCCGGTACCCTGCGTGGTATTACCGTTAAACCCGCAGCCGTCGTCGGTAACCTGCAGCTTGTGGGCATTGACGCTCACCCAGCACGCGCTCGCCCCGGAGTGCCGCACCACGTTTGTCGTGAGCTCACGCAGCCCCCAGGAAAACACCGCGTCGTGTGCGCCCGGTGCCTTCAGGAGTTCGGGTAGATGCGCGGTGACGCCCTTAGTTTCCAAAGCCCGGCGCGCCGCCTGCAGCTCACCGGCGAAGGTGGGTGTGCGCATTCGGGTGACCGTCGAACGCACCTCCGCCAAGGCTAGGCGGGAGAGGTCGCTGATTTCCTTGAGTTCCTGCTTAGCCTGCTCGGGGTTGTTGTCCATTGCCCGCCTGGCGACCTCGGACTTCAGGTTGATCACCGTCAGCGAGTGGCCCAGCAGATCGTGCACATCGGTGGCAATGTCCTCCCGTTGCTGCGCCAGGTCCAGGTCGTGTCGCAGCTTGTGGCGGGATTCATCGTATTGGCTGAAGATCCCAAGTGCGACGAGCATCAGCGGCATGCCGAAAAGGGTGAATGCAGCCCAGGTAAGGTCGTCCGGCGACCAGTTCCACACAGCGACAGTCCCGAGCACACCCGTTGCCACCACGATCGGCAGCGCCTTTCGTAGCGTCACCGTGAATCCCAACATCGCGGCCAGGTAGGGGGCAAAGGCCACCGCGCCAGCCTGCATCGCTGGCACGCTGGCCAACGCAATGGCTAGCAGTATGCCCCAGCGCAGCAGTGCCCGCGCAAGTGTTCCCCAGTCACGGGGGAAGTACTTCAGCGAGCCGAAGGCGTAGAAGTAGAACGCGCCGAAAGCCAGCAGGCATACTGTCATCCAGGCTTTCGCCGTAGTAGAGAATCCTTCCCCCATGTAAACCTGCAGAGCGACGGGCACCAGGAATACCAGCCATATTGAAGCGAAGATGGCGGAGTTCAGCCGGAACCCGTCGAAAGGGCGCATTAGCTGCGTTCCTTGTCGCGCTTGCCCATCAGCAGGCAGAAGCCTACGAAGATCGCCGTCCATACCGCGATGCTAACCCAGGCGTACCACATCGGGTCGTACATAAATCCATCATCAAGCAGTTGCGCACCTTCGGCCAGCGGCCAGCGAACCAGCGTCATCGCGCCGTACATCGGAGTGAAACGGCCCACCTGCAGAAGCGATCCGCTGAGTGGCATAAAAACGTTTCCGGCGAAGGCCAGGATCACGATGGAGGCAGTGGCGATGGCCACTGTGTTCTCCTTCGGAATAGTCAGCGTCCACGCCAAGCCGTAGAAGCCAAAGGGGATAGAACACAGCACACAGGCAATGAAGCTCAACGCCCACTGGTCGGCCTGCATGTGGGCCCGGGTCAGTCCGCCGACCATAAACACGGCCACGATCGGCAGCACCGCACGCACGGCGATGCTCAGCCCATTGGCGAAGGCTAGCTGCCACGGGCGCAGGGGAGTAAGGGCCAGCTGCCTGCCCCAACCACTGCGGTTATCTGTCACGGAAGTACCCGCTGCGCCGACCGCGCCTACCACGCCGGCGTAGAAGGCCATGCCCAGCATGACGAATGCGGAGACGTTACCGCCGTTCATTTCCTGATCGCCATATTCCTGCATTGCGCCGAAAATCAGGTAGAAGAAGATTGGCAGACCGACGCTGAAGAACAAGGTGGTCATGTCCCGGCGCAGGCGTAGCAGCTCGTGGCCGGCGAATTTTAGTGTGGTGCTCATTGCTAGGCCTCCTGGTTTTCGTTCGTCAGCGCAAGGAACGTGTCCTCTAGGCTGTGGCTAGTGATGTCGAGATCGCGGGCGTCAGTTTCCGTCAACAGGTACCGGGCAAGCGCGTCAGAGTCGTTGGTTGTGATACGAAGGCGGCGGCCGTTTACTTCGCTCTTTATGACGCCCCTAATGCTCGAGAGGTCGGGGAATCCGCCCGGGAACTCGGCGCTGACCACTCGGTTGGCGCTCATGTGTCGTAGTTCGTCAGTGGTGCCGTCGGCGATAATCTCGCCTTTGTGCATAAGCACGATGCGCTGGGCGAAGTCTTCCGCTTCCTCTAGATAGTGGGTGGCAAAGATAATCGTGCGGCCAAGCTGGGCCTGGTGTTTCATGGAGTCCCAGAAGCGGTGACGGGCGCCGGCGTCCATACCTGCGGTGGGCTCATCGAGGATGAGGATGTCCGGGTTGCCGAGGATTGCTAGGGCGAAGCGAAGGCGCTGCTGCTCGCCGCCGGAGCACTTGCCTACGCGGCGCTTGTAGATCGGCTCCAGGTTGGCCTGCTCGATAACCTCGTCGAGGGGCAGGTGCTCCGGGAACGCGGCGGCGATCATTTCCACAGTGTCCTTCACGGTCAGTTCGTGGAGCAGGCCACCGGTCTGCATCAGTGCGCTGATGTTTTGGTTGTATACGGCCTGCTTGGGGGAGCGGCCCATGACTCTCACCGTCCCGGCGGTCGGGGAAGTAAGCCCCAAAATCAGATCTACAAGCGTGGTCTTGCCCGCACCGTTGGTGCCGAGCAGTGCAATGATCTCGCCAGGGCGAACGCTTAGGCTTACGTCCTTCAGCGCGTGCACCGGTTTGTTGGAGCGTGGCTTGAAGGTCTTGCTGATTCCGGATACTTCTATGGCGTGGGCCAGTTGTGTCGCACTCATGGTTTCACGTTATTTCGGGCCTGAAAAGTGCACGCATAGTTTTCGTCACGAAATGCACCATGACGTTTGTCATGGGTGCTGGAGAAATTCTTCTTAAATTTCTTCGTTGCTTGGTCGTGGTAACCAAAAAGCAACGATTTGCGTTTTAAAGTAAACGAGATGAGTTTTATAGCTTCCACCACTTCGCGCGGCGCCTCCAAGAGGCTGCCGGGCGCTTTTGGTGCGTTCATGGCGTTCGCTCTTCTCGCTGCCTATGCGGTGTATCGGCTTACCCTGCCGGAGGTTCGCGCCTCCTGGTTCACGAACCTCTTCAAGTGGCCGACGGACTTCAAGGTCTATTACAACGCTGCGATTGCCCTGAACAGCGGGCAGGAATTGTACTCCCAGCCCTTCGTCGGGGGCCTTCCATTTACTTATCCTCCGTTTTCGGGCGTGATTTTTAGAGTATTGCCACTGGCGCGGTTCGAGGTTGCGGCGAGTATCTGGCTAGGCCGCACTGCCTTGGTGCTGTTTGCTGTGATTATCGGGGTCTTCCGCGAACGCGGTTATGCCTGGTCCCCGGGGCTGGTCCTCGTTTCCCTGGCAGCACTAGTCGCTTCCATCCACTTGGCCCCGGTTTTCGGCACCTTCTTCTGGGGCCAGATCAACATCTTCCTCATGGGCTTGGTTGCCCTGGATTTCCTGCGCAGGCGCACCGGCAACAAGGGCGGCGGCGTATTCAGTGGTGTGGCCGCCGGCATTAAGTTGACCCCAGTGTTCTTCTACTTGCCATTGTTGCTGGGGAGGCGCTGGCGCGCGATGGTCTACATGACCGTAACGATTTTCGCGACTGTCGGCATCGGCTTCCTGTTCGTCCCGGACGCCAAGTCTTTCTGGCAGACCAAGATCTTCGAAACCCAGCGCATCGGCGGCGAGGACAATCCCGGCGCGCAGTCCCTCGGCGCAGTCTTGCACCGCCTCGGTTACGACAACACGGTGCTGTGGCTCGTCGGCGTTGTCGCCATCGTGGCGCTGTACAGCATCGTGGTCCTGGGCTGCTACCGTCGCGGTAACTACTCGATGATTATGGCCCTTGGCGGAGTTGTTGCCTGCATCATCTCGCCGTTTAGCTGGTATCACCACTGGGTGTTCTTGGTGCCGCTCTTTGTCGTTTTTCTGGACGCCGGGTTCCAGCTGGTACAGGCGGTCTCAGACAAGGTGAAGGGAGTGCTGGGCTGGGTTGTTGAGCAGCTCCTGAGCTTCGCAGTGGTGGCGGTATTGACGGTGGTGTTCCTGCCTTTCGTCAGCAACGCCACGTCCCGCAGGTTCGGCTTCTTCGGCCAGGGCGTGGCTCACGATAACCCGCTGTGGCAGGGCGCCTTCACCTTCCTGGGCGTGGCCTTCGTTGTGGTGGCCGCGGCGTACTACGCGGTCCGGTACTTCACGGACCGCCGAGCTACTGGGACCGAGCGCGCCGCTGCTGATTCTCTGTAAAGGTGTGTTGTGAAAACGTTTAGTTATACCGAATTCCGCGCGAACTACGCGAAGGTGCTCAGCGATGTTGTCGACAACCGTGAGGAAGCCATTATTACCCGGGCTGGTCACGAGGATGTCGTGATCGTTTCGCTTTCCGAGTACGAATCGCTGCGAGAAACTGCCTACCTTTTGCGTTCTGCCGAGAACGCTCGCCGCCTTCTCGACTCCATCGAGAACTTGGAGCGGGGGCGCGGCGCTCACCACGACTTCATTGAGGACTAATGGTTCCCGTTTGGGATGAGTCTGCCTGGGGGGACTATTTGTGGTGGCAGACAGCGGATTGTCGCTACCACTACGGGAGCTGACCTAGAACGGGTAGTCCGTGGCGTCGGGCGTCAAGAAAAGAACGCCAACGACCGTGCCCTCTCTGCTGACGGCGATCCGAGACATCAGTTCGCCGGCTTCGTGGTTGAGCGTCGAGACGACAACCGATGTGCCCGTGCTTTTTGCGGAGAGTGCTTCTGACTCCGGGGCCGCGTTGCGGTCTCCCTTGATGGGGACGATCGTCTGATCGGTGATCGCCTGGAGCTCGCCGAAGTCGGTCAGGATTGATGTCCACACGTCCACGATGACGGACCAGGGGAGGTCCTCGCGGACGTGTGGATCGAGCATTTCAATGGTTTCTGCTTCTTCGCCCTTGGAAACGTGGCGAATGAGCGCGTCGGAAATCTCTGGGAGCTTGTCGGTTGATACTGGGGCCATGGTTTCTCCTGTGAAGGGGTTTCGCACCGCGCCGAATCGTTTGAAGGCTGCCTGGCGGGAAACATTAAGCGCTTGCCCAATGTCCGCCCATGAATGTCCCGCATGTCTTGCTTGCGCGACGGCATCTTCCAGTTCGTGTTCGGCGAGGCTGACTGCTTGCAGTGTGTGTCGGATATTTGTCAATGGATCCATGGCCGTAAGTCAACCATAGGTTGACAGTGGTGTCAACCACTAGTTGACACGGCGATGGAAGAGAGTCCCTTAGGTCTTGAGGTGGTGAAGTGGGGTAGGTATAGCACTCTAGAGCGCAGGGGTGGTGGTTAAGGGCGGTTTATAGGGAACGACGGCAAGGGGTGAAAGATTGAAGTTGTTCGGTTGTTTGTTCGACTATGGCAACCAGTGTCTGTCGGGGGTGATGCACTAGAAGGCGAGACAGCACGTGCGTGTCTCGAGAACGATTTTGGACAGTGCGTTTACCGTAGGGGCACTGAGACTTTTGGCCCAAGGAGACATACCCGGATGAGTACAGCGGAGCTCAATCAGTCCGCCGTTTGGAACACAGCAGACAAGTTTCTGCGCTCCATCGTCGAACCTGAAGATTACGGAGACTATATTCTGCCGATGACGGTGCTGCGCCGTCTCGAGTGTATTCTCGCGCCGACCAAAGATGAAGTCCTCGACCTGGTATGGAGTCTGCAGGAGGAGGGACTCAGTGACGAGATGATCGACTGGGAGGTGCAGGCACGCTTTGGCCTTTCCTTTTATAACTCCTCTCGCCTGGACCTGACACGGATCGCCCAGCTCGATGACCACGTATATGAGGCGCTGATGGATTATGTTGGCGCGTTCTCAGCCTCTATCCGCGACGTGTGGGATGCCTTCGATTTCACGGTGAAGATGAAGACCCTCGACAGTGCCTCTCGCCTGTGGCCGGTGATCAAGCACTTCGCCACCATCGACATGAGCATGGAGGCGCTGCCGGACGCCCAGATGGGCGACCTCTTCGAGCACGTCATGTACAAGGCTTTCGATACCAAGGGAAAGGCCGCGGGTGCGTTCTACACTCCACGTGACGCGATCCGGCTCATGGTGGATATTCTTTTTGCTTCCGACGACATCGGACTGACAGCGGATGGTGCTTCGCGTACCGTGTACGACCCAACAGCGGGCACCGGTGGCATGCTGCTGGTTGCCGCGCGTGCCCTCAAGGAGCTCAATCCGGATATCGAGGTAGTTCTGGCTGGCCAAGAACTCATGTCCACCGGCTATGCCATCGGTAAGGCCGACCTGCTCATCCAGGGTGGCGAGCCGGACGCTATCCGTCACGGTGATACTTTGCTCACCGACCTCTACGAGGGCGAGCAGTTCGAGTACATTCTCTCCAACCCGCCGTTCGGCATGGACTGGGAGGTTCAGCAGAAGTCAGTGAAGGAGCAGGCCAAGGTGCCAGGCTCCCGGTTCAGCCACGGCCTGCCTAATAAGAACGATGGGCAGATGCTATTCCTCGCACACGTTGCGGCAAAGCTCATGCCCGCGGGTCCGAATGGCTCTGGAGGTCGGGGCGCGGTCGTTTCAAATGGTTCGCCGCTGTTCACCGGTGCTCCAGAATCGGGGCCAGACAAGATCCGCGCGTGGTTGCTGGAAAACGACCTGGTGGACGCGATCATCCAGCTGCCAACCAATATGTTCTACGGCACCGGGATTTCCACCTATGTTTGGATCCTGGATACGAATAAGGAGGAGCACCGCAAGGGCTTCGTACAGCTGATTGACGCCTCCGAGTGCTGGTCGGTGCCGGATAAGGGGCTGGGTGAGAAGCGCCGGGAGATGAAGGAGCCGGATCGTAAGCGAGTGCTCAAAGAGTACGCCGGATTCGAGGACACGGAGATCTCGAGAGTGCTCACGCCAGCGGAGCTCGGCTTCCGAGACGTGGAGGTCACCAAGCAAAAGCGCCTACGCGTTGAGGTCACGCCGGAAGCCGTGGCACAGGTGCTGGAGCATAAATCCGCCGTGCCCGAGCACGCGGATGTGCTCGCCGACGTGGCAGACTCAGAGTTCAACGACCTGCCGGAGGCACTCAAGGCCGCGGCGAAGAAGCGGGGTGTGAAGATGCTCGCCGGAATGATTGACCTGGTGCTCGCGGCCGTGGGAGTGCCCGACGAGGACGCCGACCCCAGCGTGGACCGCAAGGGCAATCCGATCCTTGATCCGGCGTTCTCCATGACGGAGCGCATCCCGCTGATTGAGGACGTCGACGAACACATGTCCCGCCAGGTCCTCCCTTTCGCACCGGATGTTACCTGGGACGAGGAGGTCGCCAAAGTGGGATACGAGATCCCGTTCAAGCGCGTGTTCTATCGCCAGGCCCCGGTTCGCTCTTTGGAAGAGATCGACGCCGACGTGGCCGTGGTCATGGGCCGCCTGGCGGAGAAGTTCGCGGAGGTGCGGGAATGTTAATCAGTTTCCGTACTTGGGCTGGGCGTGTCCCGCGTGATTGGGATGTCGTACCGGCTGGGATTGCCTTTTCAGAATCAAAGGAATTCGCTCGACCAGATGACCCGCATCTCACTCCTTCACAGAACTACGGAGTTGTGACGCAGGATGAGTATCGGGATATTACCGGGCACCAACTTGTGAGAAATACAAAATCAGCTGCCAATATGAAGCACGTCGAGCCCGACGACTTCATCATCAGCATGGCCAGCCATCTGTCTGGTTTGGAGCGCAGTCGAGTAACGGGAAAGGTAAGTGGTGATTACCGGGTGCTGCGGCCAAATTCGCTCTACTCTCCTGGCTTTTTGGGGTATTTGATGAAGTCCCGTGATGTAGTGGCGAGCCTCCACCTCCTGACAACCGAGATTCGAGTTGGTCAACGCATTAGTTATGACCGATTTTCCCTTTTAGACCTGCCGTTGCCTCCGTTGAAAACGCAACGAGCCATTGCGGAATACCTCGACCGCGAGACCACTGAGATCGACGCGATGAGCGCTGACTTAGATGAGATGGAGGCACTGTTGAGAGAGCGGCGTTCTGTCGGTTACTCGGATGCAGTTTTCGGACGGAGCGCTGTCGCAGATCCTCAAAACGCAGGGGTCCGGGGCTTGGGTGACTACCGGGAATGGACCGGGCAAATCCCCGCAGACTGGAAGCTAATTCCGTTGCCACTTCTTTTTAAGGAGCGCTCCGAAAAGAACCATGCCGATGATCCACACCTGACTCCCTCCCAACGGCATGGGGTGGTGACGCAAGAGGAATACGTTGAAACCAGTGGGGCGACAGTGGTTAAGAACCTAAAAGGGGCTAATTCGATGAAGCACGTCGAACCAGGTGACTTTGTGAGTCATCTGCGGAGTTTTCAGGGGGGTTTGGAACTATCGCGACTTAGAGGAAAAGTGAGCACCGCCTACACCGTGCTGAAGGGGTCTAAAAGCGTAGACGTAAGCTACTATCGCCACCTGTTTAAATCGGCGGATTTTATTCATGGGCTATCTCACCTGACCAACCAATTGAGGGACGGCCAAACCATTAATTATGCAAGGCTCGAGAAGCTGGTGCTTCCGGTACCACCGCTCGAGGAACAGCGCCGAATCGCCGACGAGATCGACCGCGAAACCGCCGAGATCGATGCCATGATCGCCGACATCACCGAACTGCGCGACCTGCTTGCCGAGCGCCGCGCCGCCGTCATTGCTGCGGCCGTGACTGGCCAGATCGACATCCCCGCCGCCGAGGAGACCATCCATGACTAACACGGAGATCACCCGCGAAAAGGCGCACGAGAGCGCCATCTGCAACGCGCTCGCTGAGCGCGGCTAGACCTACGAGGAAGGCAACAACGACCAGGGCTGGGATCGGCGCCTCGCGCTCTACACGGCCGACGTGCTGGAGTGGCTCTCCACCCGGTACCCGGAGGAATACGCCAAGGCCGTGCCCGCGGATGTCCCGGAGGCCACCCGCGAGGTCGCGCAGCGCAAACTCCTCGAACGGGTGGCCGAGCAGCTGGAGTCCAAGACGCGGAAGGACCCACAATCCGGGCGCACCCTCGGCGGGCTGCTGGGCACCGTGCGGGAAGGCTTCAAATACGCTCAGGTCGGAGCCCGCTCCGCCAGCTTCGGTCCGATGGTCGCTTTCCCGCCGGCGAACCCATTGCTAGAGAAAGTCGCCGAGCGCGCGCAAGACAACATCCTGCGTGTCATCCGCCAGGTTCACTTCGACCCGAAAACCAACGAGACGATTGATCTCGTGCTCACCGTCAACGGCATCCCCGTCGTGACGATGGAGCTGAAGACGGACAGTACCCAGTCCGTGGCCCACGCCCGCAAGCAGTACCGGGAGGACCGTGTGCCGAGCCCGACTCGCCGCCTGCTGCAGCCGGGCCGCGCGCTCGTCCACTTCGCCGTCTCTAATGCAGAGGTCTACATGACCACCGCGCTGAAGGGCTCCGACACCTTCTTCCTGCCCTTCAACCGTGGCGTCGACGGAGGCGCTGGAAACCCGCCCATCCCCGGTAAGTCCGAAACCTCCTACCTGTGGGAGGAAGTGCTGGAACGTGACATGTTCCTCCGTATTCTGCGCGACTTCGCAGTGTGGGAACCCGACGCAAAGCCGAAGCGTGGCACCCCGGGCGGCAAACTCATCTTCCCGCGCTACCACCAGCTCCGCGCGGTAGAGCGTGTCACACGGGATGTCACCCGGCGCGGTGTCGGCGGGCGCTACCTCATTGAGCACTCCGCGGGTTCAGGCAAAACAAAGACCATTGCGTGGCTGGCTCACCGGCTCATCCGGCACGTCGCCAAAGACGGACAGAAGACCTTCGACTCCGTCATCGTCGTTACCGACCGCACGGCCCTGGACACCAACGTCCGCCAGGACATGCAGATGATGGACGCCTCCATGGGGCTGGTGGTCTCCGTCGGCGAGAACGCCGGGGCGAAGTCCCCGCAGCTGCGCCAGGCGATCGAGGAAGGCGATCACATCATCACCTGCACCCTCCAGACCTTCCCGCACGTGCTCAAGCTCCTCGAAGACGAGCAAGACCTCGCGGGCCGCCGCTGGTGCGTCATCGCTGACGAGGCGCACTCCTCTCAGACCGGTTCCAGTGCCTCAGCGCTGCGCGAGCTACTCACGGATGTCGAACTCGACGAGGGGGAGGAGTACACCGCCGACGACCTACTGGAACTGCGGCAAGAAGCCATCGCGGTCGCCGAAAACATGACCTTCGTGGCACTCACCGCGACGCCCAAGGGGAAGACCCTGCGCCTGTTCGGCACCGAAACCCCGGATGGCCACTTCGTCGCCTTCGACACCTACCCAATGGGCCAGGCTATCGAAGAGGGCTTCATCCTCGACGTGCTCGGTAACTACTCGACTTACCAAATGTGGGCCGAAGTCCGTGACGAGCTGGGAAGAACCGAGGAAGTCGACGAGACCGCAGCAGTCACCGACATGGTGCGCTTCGTCCGCCTGCACCCAACCTCCATCGCGCAGAAAGTGGAGGTCGTCATCGAACACTTCCGCCGCAACGTCGCCCACCACCTGGGCGGCCAGGCCCGCGCGATGGTCGTGACCTCCTCCCGAAAAGCCGCAGTCCGCTGGTCGGAGGAGATGAACCGTTACATCCAGTCCAATGGCTACGACTTCCGCTCCCTAGTGGCCTTCTCAGACGCAGTGCGCGTCGACGAGAACTCCGAGCCGGTAACGGAAGTCCAGCTCAACGGCGTCTCCGACGTCGAGCGCGCCTTCAAAGACGACGAGCAGGACTATCGCGTTATCATCGTCGCGAACAAGTTCCAGACCGGCTTTAACGAGCCCCGACTGTGCGCGATGTACGTCGATAAGCAGCTTTCCGGCGTCACCACCGTGCAGACGCTGTCACGGCTCAACCGCATCCACGAGAACAAGCCCACCCCGATGGTGGTGGACTTCGTCAACGATCCGGAAATGATCGTCAAGGACTTTAAACGCTATTACGAGGGCGCCGCGATAAACACGGACATTGACCCAAACGCGCTACACACCCTAGGCGAAGAGCTCGACACCTCCGGGTTCTACACACCCGAGGAGATGGACCAGGTCGCGCAGATCTACATGGACGGCACCGACTCGGAAGCGCTCCGCGGTGCGGCCGCGCCGATCATCCGGCGGTGGCAGGTTCGACGCGACTCCGGCAAGGATGGGCGCGCCGACGCGCACAACTTCAAGTCCAACGCGGAAAAGTACCGCCACGCCTACGAGTTCCTCTCCCAGATCGTCGCCTACGCAGATGCGGAGGTCTCTAAGCGTGCGATGCTCGCCGCTGTGCTGGAGCGCAACCTCCACCTCTCGGAGTACGACGAGGATGAAGACTTCATCACCGGACTCTCACTGGCCGGTGTTGCGATCACCCAAAACGAGATCGAGGTTGATCGGTCATTGACCGACGGAGGAGGAGAAGCTCTGAAGGTGCCAACTTTCGACGTCACCGTCGGCGGGGATGCCACCCCGCTACGCGCTGCATTCGACGAGGCAGTCGAAAAGGTCAACGACATTTTCTCGATGGCGGGTGTGGACGTAACCTCCGGCGCAACCGCGCATATGATCGTCGCCGCGTGGGGAACGCTCTCCGCTCAGCCCGAGGCGTTGAAGCTAGGACGAACCAATAACAAGGAGCAGCTGAAGCGCTCCAAGAGATTCCAAGGCGAGGCGACGAAGGCAATCTTCTCGGGAATCGCCGAGCGTCAGCAACGCGACGCGCTACTCTCCAGCGACCGAGACGTGTTGCATGGCGTGATTGGAGCACTCGCAGAGCTGATGGCTGCCGCTAATGAGATGGGGAAGCTGGACGAATAGTCCTTAGTACTGAAAATTTGTCGGACTGACAGGATTTGAACCTGCGACCCCTACACCCCCAGTGTAGTGCGCTACCAAGCTGCGCCACAGTCCGCCGAAGCCCTGTTAAAAGGACAACGGCGATAGGTTACCCCACTCCCATCGCCGTTAGGAAATCCCCTGCTTAGACCGGCTGCACAATCTCGTCGGAAACGATAATGCCGTCCGAATCGCAGTAGATGTACTCGCCGGGGACGAAGTCCACGCCGCCGAAGCTCACCGTCACGTCGCGCTCGCCCTCTCCGGTCTTCGTCGACTTGCGCGGGTTGGTGCCCAGCGCCTTGCAGCCGAACTCCATCTGGCCAATCACCTTGGAGTCGCGGATCGGCCCGTTAATTACCACGCCGGCCCAGCCGTGGTCCTTGCCCAGGCCTGCAATGATGTCGCCCACCAGCGCAGTGTGCATCGACGCATCACCGTCGATCACCAGCACGCCACCGGGGTTGTCCTCCTGCAGCACGCTCTTCAGCAACGCATTGTCCTGGAAGCACTTCACCGTGGTGATCTTCCCACAGAACTCCACCACGCCACCCAGGTCGCGGAATTGCGTATCGCAGCTGCGCACGTCGCTGCCAATGATGTCCACCAGGTCGGCGGTCGGAATAAAAGTCAGTTTCTCTTCAGCCATGCCACCTACTTTAGGCGCAAGCTCTCCCACGCCGCGATCAATTCGCCCACACGCTGCCCAGATCCCCTCTGTAGAAGCAGGTGATCCATCCCCTCCAGGCTCACCCAGTCCGCGCGAGGCAGGGCCGCCCGCATCGCATGCGCCTCCGCCACGGGAACTACCAGGTCATCGGGAGAGTGCAGCACCAGAGACGTGGCGTCACTAGAAGAAACAGCGGCCACAGTATCCGCCGAATCGGCCGCGGCGAGTTCCTCCAGCAGCGCCTGGCCCAAAGAAAGCTCCCGCTGGCGCTCGAACATCTGCATAATCTCCGGTGCGCGCTTGGCGGTTTCCTGCAGCTCAAAAGGAGTGCCGACGGTCACGATGCTTTCCACCGACGCAACTTCCGCCGCCGCCCGCTGCACCGCGGTGCCTCCCAGCGAATGCCCCACGAGCAACTCCGCCCCGCCGAACCATTTCGCCGCCGCCTGCACATCGGACACGTTCGTCCCCAGCGTGGTTTCCTCGAACTTGCCACCCGAATCACCCAGGCCAGCGAAATCGAAACGCAAGCTCGCATAACCTGCCCGCGCCAGAGCCTTGGAAATGCGCGTCACCCCAATCGCCCCGCGCGTACACGTGAAGCAGTGCGCGACGACCGCCCGCCGGGGCGCATCTTCCATTTTCAAATCCCGCGGCAGGTCCACCGTTCCCGCCAATTGCCAGCCATTTTCTGTGGGAATGGTCACGTGAACGGAGCGTATCGTGCGGGTCATGGATCGCCTCTCGCCTTCAGTCGATTAACGTGGTCTACATATTCTTACACCTCAAACTCGAAGGGCACATTCATGGCATTTGACTGGTTCTGGAAGGCGATGGGATCTTCCCCGAAGAAGAATCAGAAGAAAAGCCGGGCCGTGGTCGCTCAGGCCGACTCGTCGCGCTACTCGGGGCTAAGCGATGCGGAGCTTCGGGACGCCGCCTCGGACGTGGTAACCGAACAATCCACTAGCGAGGATGGCCACCACTTCGGTGGGCAGGTAGACGACGCTCCCGCGCTGCTGGCTATCCTGCGCGAAGCGGCAAGCCGCACCCTGAACATGGAGCCCTTCGACGTGCAGATGCAGGGCACCTACCGCCTGTTGCACGGCGACGTGGTGGAGATGGCCACCGGTGAGGGTAAGACCCTAGCCGGCGCGATGGCCGCCGTGGGCTTTGCTTTGCAGGGCAAGCGCGTGCACGTCATCACGGTCAACAGCTACTTGGCCGGGCGCGATAACGACTGGATGGGCCCGATGTTCGACTTCTTCGGGCTAACCCACGGCGCGATCCACGAGGACCTCACCGCGGACCAGCGCCGCGACATCTACTCCCGTGACGTCATCTTCGGAGCCATCAACGAGCTCGGCTTCGACGTCCTGCGTGACCAGCTGATCACCCGCCGCGCCGACCAGGTGCGCACCCCGGCGGACGTGGCCGTGATTGACGAGGCCGACTCGGTGATGGTCGACGAAGCCCTGGTGCCACTGGTGCTCGCCGGTTCCGAGCCCGGCCCCGCGCCCGCCGGCCGCATTACCGACCTGGTCAAGCGCATGGAGGAAGATAAGCACTTCCATGTCTCTGAGGATCACCGCAACGTCTTCCTCACCGACGAGGGCGCAGCGTTCGTAGAAAAGCAGCTGGGCGTGGAATCCCTCTACGAGGACGAGGGCGAGCTACTGGTGCAGGTGAACGTCGCCCTGCACGCCGAGCACCTGCTGATCCGCGACGTTCACTACATCGTGCGCGACGGCAAGGTGGCTCTTATTGACGGCTCCCGCGGCCGTGTGGCCGAGCTGCAGCGTTGGCCCGACGGCCTGCAAGCGGCAGTGGAGGCCAAGGAGGGGCTAGACGTCACCGACGGCGGTCGCATCCTCGACCAGATCACCATCCAGGCGCTGGTTGGCATGTACCCGGAGGTTTGCGGCATGACGGGTACGGCATTGGCGGCCGGCGACCAGCTGCGACAGTTCTACAACCTGCAGGTCTCCGTCATCGAGCCGAACGGGCCGAACATCCGCTTCGACGAGGCCGACCGGGTGTACGTCTCCGCCGCCGAGCGCAACGACGCGGTGGTCAAACACATCGTCGAGGTACAGAAGACCGGCCAGCCACAGCTGGTGGGCACCCAGGACGTCGCGGAATCCGAGCAACTGGCAGAAGCCCTGCTTTCCGCGGGCGTGGAATGCTCCGTGCTGAACGCAAAGAACCACGAGGCCGAGGCGGCCGTCGTCGCCGAGGCCGGCCGCCCGGGCCGCGTGACCGTCTCCACGCAGATGGCCGGCCGCGGTACGGACATTAAGCTGGGCGGCACCGACGAGGCCGAGCACGACGAGGTCGTGGAGACCGGCGGCCTGCACGTCGTTGGCGTGGGGCGCTTCCGCTCCCAGCGCCTGGATAACCAGCTGCGCGGCCGCGCGGGCCGTCAGGGCGATCCAGGCAGCTCCCTGTTCTTCGTCTCCCTGGAAGACGACGTGGTCGCCGTGGGCGGCGCAGGGGAGGAGCTGCAGGCTCAGCCAGAGGAGGACGGCCTGCTGCCACAGAAGAAGGTCCAGCAGTTCGTGGACCACTGCCAGCGCGTGACCGAGGGCCAGATGCTGGACATCCACGCCACTACCTGGAAGTACAACAAACTGATCAAGGACCAGCGCGACATCGTTAACGATCGCCGCGACACCCTGCTGGATACCACCGCGGCTTGGGACGACCTGAGCTACCACAACGTCGACCGCGCCGCGGAGCTGAAGAAGCAGGGGATTAGCGAGGAGGTGCTGGAGCAGGCCGCCCGCGAAATCATGCTGTTCCACCTAGATAACGAATGGTCGGAGCACCTTGCGTACCTGGATGACGTGCGCGAGTCCATCCACTTGCGCGCCATCGCCCGCGAATCGCCGATCGATGAGTTTCACCGCATGTCCATCGCCGCCTTTGGCGAGCTGGCCGAGCGTGCCGTCAACAAGGCACGCGAAACATTTGACGAGGTAGAGATCACTTCCGACGGTGCCCAGCTGGGCGAGATGGGCCTTCACAAGCCCAGCGCAACGTGGACTTACATGGTGAACGACAACCCGCTGTCCTCCTCTGGGGGATCTGTGATGGGGTCTATCGTTCAGATGTTCCGCTAGCTGCTTTAGGGTATTGTTAGACGTATTGTTAAAGCCGAACCGATTAGTTCGAATGAGAGGACTTGAAAGCTATGAGCGATAACACCGGAGTGCCTGAGGCATCTGTCGAGACCACGTCAGTCTTTCGCGCAGACCTTCTAAAGGAGATGGAGTCTGGCTCGCAGCACGATGCCTCTCCCGCCGGTGTCGAGGGTCTTCCCGAGGGCTCCGCGCTGCTGGTTGTGAAGCGCGGCCCGAACGCCGGCTCCCGCTTCCTGCTGGACCAGGACACGACCGCCGCTGGCCGCCACCCGGACAGCGACATCTTCCTGGATGACGTCACCGTTTCCCGTCGCCACGCTGAGTTCCGCCGCAATGGCGACCAGTACGAGGTTGTGGACGTCGGATCCCTGAACGGCACCTACGTCAACCGCGAGCCGAAGAACTCCTCCGTCCTGTCCAACGGCGACGAGATCCAGATCGGCAAGTTCCGCCTGGTGTTCCTGAACGGTTCGAAGGAAGCCTAAGGAAAAGTGAGCGCACAGAGAAGCCACGCTAGCGCTCCTGCACCTGCCTCCTCGCCAGCCGGAAAGGTTCTGCCCACTTCGTCTATCGGCGATGTGCTAAAGCAGTTGAAGCCGGACTTCCCGGACGTCACCGTCTCGAAGATCCGCTTCCTAGAATCCGAAGGCTTGGTTAGCCCGCGCCGTTCCCAGAGCGGCTACCGGCGCTTTTCCCCGGAGGATATTTCCAGGCTGCGCTACATCTTGACCCTCCAGCGGGATAACTACCTGCCGCTGAAGGTTATCCGCGAACGCCTGGAGGCCATGGATTCCGGCAAGGTCACCCCGGTGACCGCCGCCCGCAAGTCCGCCCCCGGTGCGATTTCCCCGGAGCAGATGCGGGCCACGCAGTCCCGCCGCCTGACCCGCGCAGACGTTACGGCACGCGCCAACGTGCAGGATTCCTTCACCGGATCCCTGATCCGCATGGGGCTGATTTCCGCCGACCCGGCCGGTTTCTTCTCGGTCGATGACGTAGAGATCGTCCAGATCGCGCAGAACCTGACCGACCACGGCCTGGATAACCGCCACCTGAAGGCGCTGTTGACCATCGCGAACCGCCAGTTCGACATGGTTTCCCGCATCGCCGACCCGTTGGCTCACGGCCGCGACGAGAACGCTCAGCAGCGCTCCGCCGAGACCGCCCGCGAGATGTCCGCGCTGATCATTTCCCTCAACACCGCGCTGGTGAAGGGCAACCTTGGCTAAAGGCACCGAAGTCGTTTTCCTCGGCCGCGCTGTCGGTAGCTCTCTCGGCTGCGGCGCGCCCGTGCCCGACTGTCTTATTTTTATGACGCCCCAGCGCACCCACATCCTGCCGATCTGGGTGGAGCCAACGCTGGATCTGGGCGGGCGGCCCACGGATGCCGAGGTTCTGGCGAGCATTCTGAAGTACGACGACGCGCGCGACCCGTGGTTTGCCCGCATCGTCACCAACTCCCGCGGTCAGATGACCGCCGGTTTGGTGCTGGAGGAGGGGGAGTCCGAGCGTTTCATCGACATTCGCCCCTCCATCCTGGAACCCTTGTGGCACGCGGGCGTGATCTTCGATGTGCGCGTGGAACCCGGAGTGGAAAGCGCGCTCATCCGCGTTAACCCAGCTTGGGTTGACGAGCTCGAGGCGAAACTCAAGCAGGTAGACGAGGACGGCGACCAGGTGGACTTCTTGCTGGACTGGAACCCGGAGGACATGGGCTTCACCGCCAGCGACAACGCAGACTCCGATTTCCAGGAAATGTGGGAGGGCCTGGGTCTGTCGAGCGATCTCGACGACTGGTTAAAGGAATGACACGCCTGTTGTTACACGTGTGATTTTTGTGACTCGTGTTAAAGTAATGTTCGGCTAGCGGTTGACTGTGCCGCAAACCGGTCTAATCTTTAGAAGAGAATTGAAATTACACCAGGAGTGTTTCATGCAGGATGCCCTTTTCGACGTCCATGGCCCCGACGACGAGGTCGGTTACCGCGTACCGATCGCCTGCCAAGTCGCCGGCATCACCTACCGTCAGCTGGACTACTGGGCCCGCACAAAGCTGGTTCAGCCCAGCATCCGTAACGCCGTCGGCTCCGGCTCCCAGCGCCTGTACTCCTTCCGTGACATCCTGGTGCTGAAGATCGTGAAGGGCCTGCTGGATACCGGCATCTCCCTGCAGAACATCCGCAAGGCCGTGGAGAAGCTGGAGAATCTGGGCGTCGACGACCTCGCCGGCATCACCCTCGTTTCCGACGGTCACACCGTCTACGAGTGCCGTTCCTCCGAGGAGGTCATTGACCTCCTCAACGGCGGCCAGGGTGTATTCGGCATTGCCGTCCCGGGCCTGATGAAGGAACTCACCGGCACCATCACTGCCTTCCCCTCCGAGAAGGTCGTGCAGGACGCTGCCATCGACGAGCTGGCCGAGCGCCGCCGTCGCCGTATGGCCTAGAGCTGCCTCAGAAAAGCTCCCCGCGCCCGCTGGTTCAGCTCCGGCAGGGGATTATCCTGCAGCTGCGGGGCCAACACTCCACCATTCTCTTCGGCGATCTCCACCTTGGAGACCGCCAGCGCCTCATCAGCCAGCTGTCTATCCGCTGGCTTCCACAGCTCCGCACCCGGCTGGCCACCCTCACCCCACGCCTTGTAGGCCTTAATTGCCTCTGCATCTGGCTTGCGCACAACCTCCGCCTTCAGGCAGTGGTCCAGCTCCACCTCGTTCGCATTGTTGAACTCCTGCACCGCATCCTTCAGCTCCGACTCATCCGCAGCCCACACCTGCACCACGAAGTCCCCCTGCGGGCATTCCGGCGCGGCCAAGTCATCCTGGTTATTCCTCGCCAGTGCAATCCACCCGGCCACCAGGAGCGCCACCACGATCACGGCCGCGAGCGCTGCCCAGACCCACCCGGCTACCCGATAGTTCTGCTTCCCGCTTGCGTGACGTGCCACGATTCTTCTTCCTCCCAGTAGTTTGCTATCCAGTGTAGGCCAGCAGCCGCTTGCGCAGCTCCTGCCCGCGCTCCATCAACCCCTTTTGTCGAGTCACGTAGTCGGCCCGTCCCGCCGGGGTCTCGATCCGCACCGGCTCGAAACCCCATTCGCGCAGATCATAGGGCGAAGCCTCCATGTCCAACCGACGCACGTCACAGGCCAGCTCAAAGCAGTCCAGCCACAGTTCGCCGGGGATCAGCGGCCCCAGCTTCGTGGCCCACTTGTATAGATCCATGGTGGCGTGCAGGCAGCCCGGCTGCTCGAGCTGAGGCTGCGAGGCGCGTGTTGGGGTGTGGGCGTTGCGAGGCGCGGCGGCGTCCGTAAAAAAGCGAAAAGCGTCAAAGTGCGTGCACTTCAACTGCGAAGCCTCCACCACCTCGTCGGTACCGGCCACTCCCAGCCGCAAAGGCTCGGGGTGGCGGGGCGCATCTTTGTAGACCATCGCCCACTCATGCAGCCCGAAGCAGCCGAGCACGGGCGGGTGCCGATACGTCGCCTCCAACAACCGCGCGATATAGCGCACCGTCTTGCCTCGCGCGGCCATAAACCGTTCCGTATCGAGGGTCCACACGTCGCCACGGCGCACATAGTGATCCTTGTAGTGCGGCAGGTCGCCGTTGCCATCCCACACCACACCCTTATTGACGCCCGGATGCCAGTGGCTCAACTTCCCAGGAGTAGTGGGGTAGTAGCTGAACATGAAATCCCACACCGGGTGCCTTTCACCCTCAGCGCGGCGTCGGCGGTGCCCCTCGGTGAGGCACTGCACGCGCTCCCGGTGGGCTGCTTGCCTATCGCGCCAGTCGTGCAGTACCTCAGTCATGGGTCCAGTCGCGGACAGTGCCGACGAGCTCTTCGATGATGTCCTCCAGCGTGATCATGCCGATAATCTGCCCATTTGTATCCACTACCGCGGCGATGTGGCTGGAGGTACGCCGCATGTTGCGCATCGCTACATCGAAGCTGGAGCCAGTCTTGACCTCCAGTAAGGGGCGGATGTCCGTGGTATCCAACTGGCCGTCGGGCTCCACCAGGTTGTCCAATACGTCCTTGACGTGGACGTAGCCGATCCACTTTCCCTTGGTATCTGTGACGGGGAAGCGGGAATAGCCCGTCTCCTGCACCGCCTTCTCCACGGCCGCGACCTTCATCCGCGGACCGTCCTGCCGGATGCAATGCACGTCGGCCGCGGGGATCAGAACCTCGTCCAATGTGCGGCGCGAAGAGCTTAGGGCCTTGTCCAGGCGGTTGGCCTCCTCTGGAGCGATCAGCCCCTCGGAGCGGGAATCCTGGATCATGCTGGCCAGCTCGGCGGGGGAGACGGTGGAATCCAGCTCGTCCTTCTGCTCCACGCCCATCAGCTTGAGCGTATGGCGGGCGATCCAGTTCAGCAGCTGCATGATCGGGTTCGTGACCTTGACGAACAAAAGGTGCAGTGGCACCACGAACGTCGCGACGGTTTCCGGGCCGGCCAGGGCGATGTTCTTCGGCACCATCTCACCCAGGATGATGTGCAGCATCGTCACGACCAGCAGGGCAATCGCAAAGCTCACCGGGTGCAGCATCTCCGGTGGCAGCCCCAGTGCCTCGAACGGCGCCTCGATGAGGTGCGCGATCGCGGGCTCGCCGACCTTACCCAGCAGCAGCGAGGCGATCGTAATGCCGAACTGCGCGCCCGCCAGCATGATCGACAGGTGCTCGCTGGCGTAAAGCACCCGCTTGGCGCGCTTGTTGCCCGCGGCGATCATGGAATCCAGGCGATCCCTGCGCGAGGAAATCAGCGCGAACTCCACCGCCACGAAGAAGGCGTTGAGCGCCAGCAGGAAGACGGCAAAGACGATGGCCCAAATGTCACTCATTAGTTTGCCTCCTCCTTGGTCAGCGGTTGCAGCAGCACCTTGTCCACGCGCCGGTTATCCATCTCCTTGACGGTGGCCCGCCAGCGGCCGGACATGCCCGTTTCGAAGCTCTCCATCATCTCGTTGTCGCCGACTGGCAGCAACACCTCGTCACCCTCGGCGGGGATGCGCCCCAGCGTGGCCATGATTAGACCGCCGAGCGTATCGTAGTCGCCCTCTGGCGCGGTGTAGCCCACCGCGTCCGGCAATTCGTCGGTGCGCACCAGGCCGGAAACCTCCCAGTGGGTGCCCGTTTTGCGGACTTCCTTGTCCTCTTCCACATCGTCGTGCTCGTCCCACACCTCGCCGAGGATCTCCTCGACCACGTCCTCGATCGTCACGATGCCGGCGGTGCCGCCGTACTCGTCCACGACCATCACCAGCTGCGAGCCCGCGGCTCGCACCTGGTTCAGCACGTCATCGCCGCTCAAGGAATCTGGCACGGAGGGGACGTTCTTCATCAGCTTGTTCAAGGTGGTGGTGGGGCGCGAGTCGTGGGGGATAGTCAGCGCATCCTTCACGTGCACCACTCCGACAGTCTCGTCCAGATCCCCGCGGGTCACGGGAAAGCGCGAGTGTCCGGTCTCCAGCGCCAGCTCGATCAGATCCAGCGCGGTCTCATCGACAGTTAGGGATTCGACGGTCGACCGGGGTGTCATTACATCCTCCGCTGAGGCGTCACTAAACCGCAGCGACAGATCCAGAATCCGCGCCTTGGACTCGGTGAACCCACCGTTGCCCGTCGAGTTTCGCACTAGCGCCGAGAGCTCTTCGGCCGATCGTGCGGACGCCAACTCGTCCGCCGGCTCAATGCCCAGCTTCCGCACAACCGCGTTGGCCGTCGAGTTCATTCCGTTAATGAACCACTTCAGGGCCACGTTGAATGTCCACGCCGGTCGGATAGCGGTTCGCGCCACTTCGATGGGGTGGGTGATTGCCAGGTTCTTCGGCACCAGTTCGCCGAACACCATCGACAGCACCGTCGCCACAATCAGCGACAGAACCAGCGCGATGGGCATGGCTGCGGCCTCGCTTAACCCCATCCACTCCAGCGCCGGGTCGAAGAACTTCGCCAGGATCGGTTCCGCCAGATAACCCGTCGCCAGGGTGGTGATCGTAATGCCCAGCTGGGCGCCGGAGAGCAGGAAGGAGAGCTCCCCGTGCGCCTTTTGCAGCAGCTTCGCCGTGCCATCGCCCTTGGTGCGGGCGTGCTCGTCGATGGCAGAGCGCTCTAGCCCCGTCATCGCGAACTCCACGGCCACGAACAGGCCAGTTGCGCCTGTAAGCAGCACAAACAGGACCAGCCCGACTAGGGAAAGAACTATGTCCACTTGAGTATTCCGACTCCTAAATCTATTTCAGCTCGGCGACCAATTTGGCGCCCGGCAGCACGGTTGGATGCACCCCGGCCTTGGCCATCATCTTCTCGGTATCAGCTTGCTGGTCTGCGAAGGAAAGCGTCACCACCGTGCCGCTGGCCCCGGCGCGAGCGGTACGCCCGGCTCGGTGGACATACGCCTTGTGCTCTGCGGGCGGGTCGATGTGCACGACCAGTTCCACGTCCTTCACGTCGATCCCGCGGGCGGCAATATCGGTGGCCACCAGTACGGTGTTCTTGCCTTGGGTAAAGCCGTCCAACGCCGCTTGGCGGGTGTTCTGTCCCTTGTTTCCGTGGATCCCCACGGCGGGCACTCCCGCTCGCACCAGCTTCTTGACCTGCCGGTCCACAGCGTATTTTGTGCGCATAAACATTACAGTGCGCTTCCGCAGTTTTCCAATGCTCACGATCAGCTCGTTGCGCTCCTCGCGGCTTTCCACCACGCCCAGCAGGTGGCGCATCGTGTCTACGCTGGCGGTGGCCTCGCCGGTGGAGTGCGTCACGGGTTCGCGCATGTACTTATCCACCAGCACCTGCACGTCGCCGTCCAGGGTGGCGGAAAACAGCAGGTGCTGCGCCTGCTTCGGCATGCGGTCCAGCAGTTTGGTTACCTGTGGCAAGAAGCCCATGTCGGCCATCTGGTCGGCTTCGTCGATGGCTACGACCTTCACGTCGGAAAAGTCCAGCATGCCTTGACCCAGCAAATCCAGGGCGCGCCCCGGCGTGGCCACCAGAATGTCTACCGGCCTGGCCAGCGCCGTAATGTTCCGCTGAATCTTCACCCCGCCGACGACCTCAAGCAGCCGCTGACCGGCCGCGTTCGCAATCGGATCCAGCCGCGAGCGCACCTGCGTCGCCAGCTCTCTGGTCGGTACCAGCACCACGCCACGCGGCTTTTTTGGTTTGGACGCCCCCCGCCTCAGCAGCTGAATCATCGGCAGCCCGAACGTGAATGTTTTGCCGGAACCTGTCGGTCCACGGCCGAGAACATCCCGCCCCTCGACGGCCGCGGGGATGGCGGCCGCCTGGATGGGGAAGGGCTTGGTTATTCCCTCGGCGGAAAGCTCCTTGGTGATGCAATCATCTAGCCCGAGCTTTCCGAACTCTGATCGGGACAATTACGCTTCGACCTCACTGCGATCCCCGGACCAGAGGGTGTGGAAAGAGCCCTCGCGGTCGGTACGGCGGTAGGTGTGGGCGCCGAAGTAGTCGCGCTGGCCCTGAATCAGAGCCGCCGGCAGACGCTCGGCGCGCAGCGAGTCGTAGTAGGACAGGGAAGATGCGAACACCGGAACCGGCTGGCCCAGCTGGGTAGCCAGGATGACCACACGGCGCCAAGAGTCGATCAGGCCGCCCAACTCGCCCTTGAAATACGGGTCCAGCAGCAGGGAGGGCAGCTCCGCGTTCGCGTCGTAGGCCTCGCGGATGCGGTTCAGGAACTTCGCACGAATGATGCAGCCGCCACGCCAGATGGTGGCCAAGTCGCGGGGGTCCACGCCCCACTTGTGCTCCTCGGATCCGGCCTTGATCTCGTCGAAGCCCTGCGCGTATGCCACCAGCTTGGAGGCGTACAGCGCGCGGCGGACGTCCTCGATGAACTCCTCCTTCGGCACGTCCAGGGTGGACAGCTCGCCGCTGGGCAGGTTGCCGATGGTGGCGTCGCGCTGCTCGCGGGCGCCCGACAGCGCGCGGGCGAACACGGCCTCACCAATACCGGTGGTCGGGATGCCCAGGTCCAGGGCCGCCTTCACGGTCCAGCGGCCGGTGCCCTTCTGTCCCGCGGAGTCCACGATTACGTCGATCAGCGGCTTGCCGGTCTTTTCGTCGGTCTGCGAAAGTACCTCGGCGGTGATCTCAATGAGGTAGGAATCCAGGTCACCCTCGTTCCAGGTCTTGAATACCTCTGCGATCTCCGCCGGCTCCATGCCCGCGCCGTAGCGCAGCAGCTGGTAGGCCTCGCCGATGACTTGCATGTCGGCATACTCGATGCCGTTGTGCACCATCTTCACAAAGTGACCCGCGCCGTCGGGGCCGATGTGCGTCACGCACGGCGTGCCGTCGACCTTCGCGGCCACGGACTCCAGCAGTGGGCCCAGGGCCTCCCAGGATTCGGCCGGGCCACCGGGCATAATTGCCGGGCCGTTCAGCGCGCCTTCCTCACCGCCGGAGATGCCTGCGCCGACAAAGTTCAGGCCGCGCTCGGACATCTCAGCCTCGCGGCGGATCGTATCGGTGTACAGGGCATTACCGCCATCGATGATGATGTCGCCTTCGTCCATTTCCTCGGCGAGCTGGGAAATAACGGCGTCAGTACCAGCACCTGCCTGCACCATGATCAGGGCGCGACGGGGCCGCTCCAGCGACTTAACGAAATCGGCGATCGTCTCCGCGGGAACGAAGTTGCCGGTTTCGCCGAAGTCCTCCATGAACTTGTCGGTCTTCGCGGTGGTGCGGTTGTAGACGGCCACGGTGTGACCGTTGTTGGCAAAGTTCCGGGCGATGTTGGAGCCCATCACGGCCAGTCCAACAACACCAATCTGGGCGGTTCCTTCAGCAGTAGTCATGGTTTTACATCTTACAGGGCGATGTCTTGGTTAGTCTTAGGCACATGTCCAATATTTTCATTGAACTAAGTCGTGTTGCCACCGAGCGTGATCTCACCGAGCAGGAGATCGCCACTCTCAATGAACTGCTAGCCAAACACCCCACCCTCGACCGCACTCTTGGCGTGCAGTACCGCGCCGTCGGCCCGGACAAGATGCAACTGGCCCTCGAAATCACCGAGGACCACCTGCAGCCCTGGGGTGTGACCAACGGCGGCGTGTACGCCAGCCTGGGGGAGACCGCCGGTTCGATGGCCAGCTTCGTCGCCGCGGGCGCCGGCCCGGCAGTCGTGGGCACCTCTAACCAGACGCACTTCCTGCGCCCGTCCGTCAAGGGCGACGTCATCGTCTCCACCGTCCAGGCAGAGCACGTTGGGCGCACCACGCACCTGTTCCGTATTGAGCACAAAAACGAAAAAACCGGCAAGACCTGCGCCTTGACCTTCCTCAAGACGCAGGTGGTGCCGGATATGCAGCGCGCTCGGTAGGCGCTAGTCGGAGACTGCGCGGGTGTCGCGGCCCTCGCCGAAACGCAGGTTGTCGCGCACCTCGATGGAGCGGATGCCTTCCTTGTCCTCCAGGTCGCGCAGCTTGCGGATCGCGTTGCGCGCGTGCAGCTGCTGGCGGGTTGCCACCAGCTGCCAGCGGCGGCGGGACACGGAGTTCAGGCCCCAGCTGAAAGCTGCGACCGCACGGTTGCGGAAGCCGACCATGTACAGCAGGTGCAGCACCAGCCACATGACCCAGCCGAAGAAGCCGGAGACTTCGGCCTTGTTCATCTTCACGACCGCGTTGAAGCGGGAAACGATCGCCATGGAGCCCTTGTCGAAGTAGCTAAACGGAACGCGCCCCTCGGGGGCGGTGCCGTTGTTGACCTCATCCAGGATAGTGCTTGCCGCGTACTGGCCGCCCTGCATTGCCACCTGGGCCACGCCCGGCAGACGGTCCTTGCTCATCATGTCACCGACAATGAAGATGTTGCGGTGCTCGCCCAGGGTCAGGTCGTCGTTCACCGGCACGCGACCCGCACGGTCGACCTCGATGCCAGCCTGCTCGGCCACGTGCTTGCCCAGCGGAGAAGCGGCGACACCAGCGGACCAGATCTTGGCGTAGGAGGGCACAAAGTGCTCCTCCTCGGTCTTCATGTCCTTGTAGCACACGCCCTCCTTGGATACGTCGGTGACCAGGGAGTTGAGGACGATATCCACGCCCAGATCCTCCAGGCGGCGGGCAGCCTTGCGACCCAGGCGTTTGCCGAACGGTGCCAGCACCTGCGGGCCACCGTCGATCAGCAGGATGCGGGTGTCCTCGGTGTTGATCTCGCGGAACTCGTCGCGCAGGGTGCGGTGGGACATTTCTGCCAGCTGGCCGGCCAGCTCCACGCCGGTTGGGCCGGCGCCGACGACCACGAAGGTCAGCAGACGCTTGCGGGCCTCCGGGTCGGTGGTGATCTCGGCGCGCTCGAACGCGCCGGTCACGCGAGCACGGATCTCCAGGGCGTCATCGACAGACTTCATGCCCGGCGCGAACTCGGCAAACTGCTCGTTGCCGAAGTAGGACTGGCCTGCGCCGGCCGCCAGGATCAGCGAGTCGTAGTTCAGTACGGCATCGGTGCCGCCCAGGTCGGCGGTGACGGTCTGCTCGTTGATGTCTACGTTGCGAACCTCGCCCTTGACCACGCGGACGTTGTCCTGATCCGCCAGGATCTGGCGGATAGACGGGGCGATCTCGCCCTCGGAGAGGATGCCGGTCGCAACCTGGTAAAGCAGCGGCTGGAACAGGTGGTGGTTCGTCCGGTCGACGATCGTGACCTGGACGTTCTCGTTTTTGAACTTCTTCGCCGCAAACAGTCCGCCGAAGCCCGCGCCGATGATTACGACGTGGTGGCGGTTTGTTGTTCTGGTCATCTAGTTGCTTCTCCTCAAATATGGTTGTAATCCGGCACCATCTTAATTGGTTCAGCCGTGCGCTTCACACCGAGATCCCCCGGTTTTCGAGAAATTCGGGCGCTTTCGGTTGCGCCTCGGAAGCCAAAAGTTGTTTCCCTAGTAACTTCGGGGGGGAGTTACAGCGCAAAAGGAAGGCAAGATGACGTCTCCGTACATCGACGAGGAACGCTGGCCGCGCCTGGTTGCCGCCCCGCACTCTCGTTTTATGGGCCGCCGGGCCGAGGCCGTCACCGCGCGCATGGAGGCGCTGCTTTCTTCCCACGGAATTGCTCTGGACGCCGACACGGTGCCGCACATGGTTGTTCGGGATGGCCAGGTGATCGATCGGGTGGTCGCTGAGGGCTGGTTGGGTCTGGCAGAGGGATACATGGCCGGGGAGTGGTCGGCTGAACCCCTCCCGGAGGTCCTCGGAGCTCTGATGGATCAGCCCTTCGAGGGCAGATTTGGCGAGTTCTTCGCCCGCCGCACGTCGAAGCGCCGAGGCCCTGCCCCGGGAGAGCTGCCGGAGGCTCTCGTAGAGCTCTACGCCGGTGCCACCCGCGCCACGGGATCCGCCCAGTTCAGTAGCGCCTCCCGCACTAGTGCGCACGAGGACGGCATCGACTTCACCTGGTTCGGCGAGCCGGATCCCGTGGAGCGTCTCGACCTGGACGACGCGCAGCGCCGCCGCATCACCACCATGCTCGACGAGGCCGAGGTCGGCCCCGGCGACCGCGTGCTGGAGATGCCTTCTTCCGGTGGCCAGCTGGCCGTTCAGGCCGCCAAACGCGGCGCTCGCGTGGACGTCCTGACCAGCGACGAAGACCATGCGGACGCTGTGCGCGCCCGCGTCCACACCGCCGGGGTCGGGGGAGCGGTGAACGTGGAGGTCATCGCCGGGCCGGTGCCCTCCCCGCGCCAGTGGTCCGGCCGTTACGAGGCCATCTTCTCCGTCGAGCGCATGGAGACCCTGGGGCTCGGGGGCTTGAGCCACTACCTCAAGGCCGTTGACCGCATGCTCTCCGACGATGGGCTCGCCGTGATCCAGTCGATCATCGCCACCGACGAGATGCGGGAGACCGCCCGCGAGTCCCTGGATGTCATGCGCGCCTACGTCTGGCCCGCCCTGGAGTATCCCACCGTCCAGCAGGTCCGCGAGGCCGCTGCCGAGCACACCCAACTGGCCGTCGTCGCGGAGAACAACCTCAGCGCCCACCTGCGCGCGACGTTGCCGCTGTGGCGTGCGAACTTCCTCTCCCGCGAGCGCCAGGCCGCGGCCGCCGGCTTTGACCCGGTGTTCCGCCACCTCTGGGATTACCAGCTGGCCCTCCACGAGGCCCTGGCCACCGCCGAGGACATCGGGTGCGTCCAATTCGTCCTCGCCCCTAAGTAGTTTTGCGATTTCCCCGCGGGGCTCGCCGGATAGTTTTAGCGTAATAATAAATATTCGCGCATAACCCCGAGAGGAACTCTTCCGTGACTACTCCCACGAACCCCGATGTCATCATCGTCGGCGCCGGCCTGGCCGGCCTCGTCGCCGCCTACGAGGCGCAGAAGTCGGGTCTGAAGGTCCTGATCCTGGACCAGGAAAACCGTAACAACCTGGGCGGACAGGCCTTCTGGTCGCTTGGTGGCCTGTTCTATGTGGGAAGCCCCGAGCAGAAGCTGATGGGAGTCAAGGATTCCGAGGAGCTCGCTTGGCGCGACTGGGAAAACTCCGCGCAGTTCGACGATTCCCAGAACGATTACTGGCCGCGCCGCTGGGGCCGCGAGTACGTCCGTTTCGCAGCCACTGAGAAGCGCGACTACCTCAAGGCGCTCGGCCTCAACGTGCTGCCCACTGTCGGCTGGGCCGAGCGCGGTTCCGGAGACGCCAGCGGCCACGGAAACTCCGTGCCCCGCTTCCACCTGACCTGGGGCACCGGACCGGAGGTCGTACGTGTCTTCCGCGAACCCATCGAGGCCGCAGAGGCGGAAGGCAAGGTCGAGTTCCGCTTCCGGCACCAGGTCGACGAGCTAATTGTAGAAAATGACGCCGTCGTCGGCGTGCGCGGCAGCGTGCTGGAACCGAGCGATCTGGACCGCGGCGTGGCGTCATCTAGAAAGACCGTAGGGGAGTTCGAGCTACGCGCGCGTGCCGTCGTAGTGACCTCCGGCGGCATCGGCGGCAACCTCGACCTGGTGCGCCGTGCGTGGCCGACCGACCAGTGGGGCCCGGTGCCGAACGACATGGTCACCGGCGTGCCCGCCCATGTGGACGGCCGCATGATCCAGATCTCCGAAACCGCCGGCGCGAACCTGGTGAACACCGACCGCATGTGGGCTTACACCGAGGGAATGAAGAACTGGAATTCCATCTGGCCTGGCCACGGCATCCGCATCATCCCGGGCCCGTCCTCGCTGTGGATTGACGCGACGGGCAAGCGTTTCCCCAGCAACATCATCCCAGGTGGCGACACGATCTCCACCATGAAGCACCTCGGCACCACGGGCCACAGCTACTCCTGGTTCATCCTGAACAAGACGATCGCCGACAAGGAGTTCATCTTCTCCGGCTCCGAGCAGAACCCGGATCTGACCATCAAGAAGGTCAAGAACCTACTTTCCAAGGTTGGCCCCGGCACGCACCCCGCCGTGAAGGCATTCATGGACCACGGCGAGGACTGGGTGGTCGCCGACGACCTGGGCTCCCTGGTCGAGGGCATGAACGCCATCGCTGACGACGATGCCCCCGCCATCGACGTCCACGAACTGCGCCGCACTATCGAGGACCGCGACTCGCAGGTGGACAACAAGTTCAGCAAGGACGCGCAGATCAACTACATCCGCACCGCCCGCGGATACCTGGGCGACAAGATCGTCCGCTGCGCCGCCCCACACCGCCTGCTCGATGAGTCGAAGGGCCCGCTGATTGCCGTCAAGCTGCACGTGCTGACCCGCAAGACCCTCGGCGGCATCGAGACCGACCTTTCCGGCCGCTGCCTGCGCACCGACGGCTCGGTCCTGCCCGGCCTGTACGCAGCCGGCGAGGTCGCCGGCTTCGGCGGTGGCGGCATGCACGGCAAGAACGCCCTCGAGGGCACCTTCCTCGGTGGCTGCATCCACTCCGGCAAGCGGGTCGGCGAAAACCTGAAGGCTACCATTGCTCAGCTCTAACGAATGGCGCGCCGAGGCGCTGGAACACGGCGCGGTTCCGCTCATTGAGAAGACGCTACGCCGCATCCGCGCCCAGGATCGGCACTTCAATGCCATCTCGGTACTCCTGGACGATGAAGCGCTGGCAGCCGCCGCCGACCTAGATTCCAGCGCCGACCCCGGCCCACTGCACGGCGTGCCGGTGCTCATCAAGGAGGAAGTCGCGGTCCGCGGAGTACCCACCACCTTCGGCACGAACGCGAACCCCACGCCCGCTACCGCCGACGACGAAATCGTTCGCCGCTTGCGCAAAGCCGGGGCGATCATTCTAGGCAAAACCACCATGCCTGCGTTTGGCGCATTCCCGTTCACCGAGTCCGAGGCCCGCGGGATCACCCGCAACCCGCACAATCCGCGTTATACCCCGGGCGGTTCCTCCGGAGGCTCTGCAGTTGCCGTTGCCGCTGGTTGGGTGCCTTTCGCCGTCGGCGGTGACGGCGGCGGGTCCATCCGCATTCCCTCCGCGCACTGTGGCCTTTACGGTCTTAAGCCCGCCCGCGGCACACTCCCGGGGGAGGATCTGTGGTGCCGTCTCGGCACCGCCGGCCCTATCGCTCGTTCTGCACGCGACTGTGCCCTTCTTTTTGACGCCCTATCTGACTCCGTCGCTACCGAAACCAAGGGGGCGTCACTAAGAATCGGTGTGAGCCTGCAACCCTCAACGCCGCTAACCCCACCGCACCGAGACCACGTCCGTGCTGTGCGCGCGATGGCTGACCGGCTACGCGGAATGGGCCACGAGGTGCGCAACTGCACACTGCAGCATAAGGATCCGACGGCGGCGTTCGTCACGCAGTTCTTCGCGGGGATTCGCAAGGAGATCGCACAGCTGGAATATCCCGGCCGCATCGAAAGGCGCCACAAGGTCACCCGCGCGGCAGGAGTGTGGGCGCAAGGTCCGGTGCTGCGCTGGGCCGAAGAGTTTTCGGATCGGCTGGGGGAACAGTTGGATCGGGTATTCGACGACATCGACGTGCTACTGACCCCAACCGTCGCTTCCCGCCCGGCGCGCGCCGGTGTGCTGTCGGGCAAGGGCATGCTGGCTGCGCAGATCGCTAGTTTGCCGTCGGTCGCTTACACTGCTTTGTGGAATGTTTCCGGACACCCCGCGATGAGCATTCCTGCAGGTAAGGGGAGTGATGGCCTGCCTGTCGGCGTGCAGCTAGTCGCCCGCGATGAGCGGCTATTGCTGGAGTTAGCTAGCGCTTCATCACCCGCGCCATAATCTCCGTCATAGCGCGCCGTGGCATGCGCTGCGACACGCTCATCAGCACCTTGTTGAACGTGCCCGCGACCACGGACGGCGGCGGGGACTTGCGCAGCAGGGCTTCGATGCCGGCAGCTACGACGTCGCGGCTGCTCATGCGTTTCAGGCCGCCGTCGGCCCGGTCGCTGCCGGCTACGCGGAAGAATTCGGTCTCCGTCGGCCCTGGGCACAACGCCATAATCCGCACGCCGGAGCCCTTGCGCTCGGCGTACAGCCCCTCCGTAAACGACAGCACAAACGACTTGGTGGCGCCGTAAACGACCATGCTAGGGGAGGGCTGGAACCCCGCGATAGACGCCACATTCAGGATGAAGCCATTCCCGCGATCCTCGAACCGTGGCAGGAACATGTGGGTCAGCTCCACCAGCGCGTGCACGTTCACTGCGATCTCCGCGCGGAGGCGGTCGGTTGGGACGTCGCTGAACGATTCGTAGTTGGCGAAGCCCGCGTTGTTGATCAGCGAGGTCACCGTAATCCCGCGCGTAGAAAGCTCCCACGAGATCTCGCCCGCCACGCCGTGCTCGGATAGGTCTTTGGCTATTACCTCGACTTTTACTTTATGACGCCTCTTAATCTCCGCCGCAATCTTGTTCAGCCGATCCTGGCGGCGCGCGACCAGAACGAGGTTTGCGCCCTTGGCTGCCAGTTGGGTGGCGAATTCCTTGCCGAGACCCGAGCTGGCGCCGGTGATGAGGACGGTTTCTTGGGAGAGGTCCAAAGTGCTCATGGTGTCATTTTTACACGAAATCTGGGAGTTGGGCGACGAAAGAAGAATAGTTCAAACGTTCTAGTAAAGGTTGAGTCTTAGCATTTAATTTGCTAGGGGTATTGACATCGTTCGATTGTGTGTTCTAAACTCGTGTTAGTTCACGAAGGGGATCGTATGAACACCACAACACTCACCGAAAACACCATCGAACCACCGCCCGATAGCGCCGAGCCTTACTACCGGCTTGCGCGTTCCGACGACCCGCTAACGGCGACGTCCCGTGCTCTCAATCTGACCCACCTCGCCATGGTCGAGCAGTCTACTCCGGGGCCGGACGACCTCGTTCCCGATCATGTTTCCAAGCTCGCCGTGCGTTTCGGTATCAGCAAGGTAGTGGCGGCCAACTATGCCGACGCTGGGCTGATGCTCCAAGTCTTCCCACAACTCCACCAGTTGTTCCGCAGCGGCGCTTTCACTATTCGCCATATCCAGCAGGTCACGGAGGCTGTCGAGGCCGTAGCCCCGGACAAGCGCGCCGAGGTGGAGCAGGAGATCCTGAAAGCCCTCAAACCCACCGTGCCGAACCAGCAGGTTCCCACCCCGCGGGCGGCGTACAACAAGGTCAAGGCGATTGTGGGGGACCGGGACAAGCTGGCGGCTCCATTGGACGATATTCCGCCCATGGATACGAATTCGCCGGAGCTGGTGATCGACCGCAGTGAGTACGAGACCACTGCGTTTACCCTCACAGTTCCGCGCCTGCGTGGCGTGGAACTGCACAAGGCGGTGAAGGCGGCCTCCCTGAAGCGCGGATGCTCCATGGGGGAGGCCTTCCTGGCGATGCTCGAGCAGAACATCACCACCGAGGTCACCTTGAACCTGTATAAGGCCGTCGGGTCGCAACCCCGCGGAGTCTTCGCCGAAGACCACTGGCTGTCCGAGGCCGCTAGCTGCGAGTGGCTCGCGAAAGTCACCCACCTGGCAGCCCCCGGTTACACCGCGACGGAGGGATACCAGCCGACGGAGTTGCTGCGGGCGTCAGTAATAGGGCGCGATGGGCACTGCCGTTTCCCGGGCTGCGATGCGCCGGGGTACACATGCGACATCGACCATGTGCACCGCCACGCCGAAGGCGGACCGACTTCGACGGCAAATATGCATCTGCTTTGTCGCACCCATCACCGCCTAAAGACGGCTGGTACCTGGGACGTCGCGCTGCACGCTGATGGCACCGAAGTGTGGACCTCGCACGGAGACGGCCACGAGGTTGTCACCGTGCCCGACGGGCCGCTGGCGCGCGAGAACTTCGCCGAGCGCGGGGTACGCAAGGCCCGGGTGGTGCGCAAACTCAACGAGGAGAAGCTCAACGCCGATCCGATGATGCCTCGCGGGCTGTCTATCACCCGCGAGGAGTTGCAGAAGATGCTGAACTGCGCTTCCGTCGAAGAAATTAAGGAAGAGCTTCAGCGGCGGATCAACAGTGAGATCACGATCGCCAACGCCATCGCCGAGCTGGCGCGAGAGGAACTGAGCAGCCAGATCGAGCAGCTCGAACAATTGCAGAAGGACGAAGAGGAGCCGCCGTTCTAACCACTACTTTGAGGAGGTGACGGGCAGCACCAGCAGCGCGCCGAACACGCAGATGATGCTGCACATCAGGAACATGCCGGGGTAATCGAAATGCCTCAACGCGAGGGCCGCGAGGCCACCGCAGAACATGTTGCTGACCCCCTGGGTGAGCGACATCAGTGACACGTCGCGCGCACGGTTCTTTTTGCTGGGCAGCGACTCGTTAACCATGGCCTGATCCACGCTGCTGAACACTCCCCAGCTCAACCCCAACAGCATCGCCGCGGCATAAACCAAACCCATGCCGGTGGCGATAGTCATCATGCCCGTAGCGCCCGCGACTCCAAGCGCCGAAACGACCACCAGAGTCTTCCGCCGGCCCAACCGGTCCGACACGCCACCGCTGATAAACGCAGTGATGATGGTGAAGACCGCATACAGCAGGGTCAGCATCAGCACGCCCGCATCCGGATCCGGTATTCCAATGTGATCCCGCAGGTAATACAGCAAGTAGAACAGGCTGGTGTAGTTGGCTAGGTGGATCACGAAACGGCTGGTGAAGACAAGCCAATAATTGCGGTACGAGCCCTCGTCGCCGACCGTCGCGGACAGCGAATCGTACGGGCGCACGTGCACGTCCACGTGACCACGACCGAAAGCGAATTGGAAGATAAAGAGAAGGGAAATGACGCCTACAACCCAGTACGCCTGCTGGATCGGCAAAGCCGCGGCAACGGCGGTCCCGCCGACAATTCCGAAGGTGTAGGTCGCGCCGACGATCCCGGAAACTAACCCGAACTTCTCCTGCGGGACAACATCTGCGGTGACCGTCATCAGGTTATTCGTCACGAACGCAACGAAGACCTGCACCAAGCACCACAGCCCAGTGAGTACCCAAAAGTCGGGGGTGAAAGACATCAGCAGCAATCCCAGCGTGGCCAGGGGCGCGGCCAGCAGAACCCAAGGCAGCCGCTTGCCCCAACGCCCCACCCAGAACCAGCTGCGGTCGGCGATGTAGCCGGTCAGCAGGCTCGTTACTACGGCGGTCGCGCCGCCGAGCATCATCATGAGGGCGAGGGAATCCTCCTTGGTGTCCGGCCGTAGTTCAATCATCTGCAAGCCCAGCAGCAGCTGCGTGGGGCCTGCCCAGGCGAAGACGGATCCGAAGAAGGCCACTCCGAACTTCCAATAGAACCGCTTCGGCTCGCGCTCGGCGGCAGTAAGAGTCTGCAACATCACTGGCCCTTCTCTCTGAACTTGGCATCGATTTCCGGGGTGATGGCACCCTCGCGGATCAGCGCCTGCAGCAGACGCCCAGCGGGCTTGATCTGCCGATCAACGTCCACTACGCCAAACTTCTGCGCCATGCCCTCGGACCACTCCCAGTTGTCCACGAAGCACCAGTGGTAGTAACGCTCGACCTCCGGAACGCGGGAAAGCTCCGCCAGGTGGTCCAGGATGAACGCGCAACGGAAGCGTTCGGCGGCGTCGGCGGTTCCGTTCTCCGTGATCCAGACCGGCAGCTGGTAGCGCTTGGCCAGCTCGGCGGAGACCTCCGCAATCCCCGGCGGGTAGATCTCCCAGCCGAGGTCATTGGTTGGGGTTCCGGGGAAGGTGGCGTCAGAAAAACCGCGAACCGCCGTGCGCGAGTAGTAGTTAATGGCCACAGCATCGGCGAAGACCCCGCCGCTGGGCAGGTTGAGGCTAGGGCGACCGAGCACGGGGTGGAAGCGCCCCTCGAAGAAAGCAGGCTCGATCGCACCTTGGAAAAGCCATTCGACCAGGGGAGTAAGCAGCCGGTGGATGGGGTTGCGCGGGTTCATGGGCGCGAAGACTCGGCGGTGGTGGGCGAAGGTAACTCGCGGATTATCCAAGCGTGAGTGGATGCGCTGGTAGGCCAGTATGTGCGCAGCCGCCATGTTCCGCAGGCACGGGCGCACCTTTGGCAGACCCCCGCGGCCGGGTGGGGTGGAGCCGAAGAGGTAAGCCTCGGTGGCGAAGACGTTCGGCTCGTTGATGGTGATCCAGTCGGTCACCACGTCACCCAAGTGGTCGAGCACGACATCGACGTAGCGCAGGAAAATCTCCACGTTCGACTCGCGCGTGAATGCGCCGTTGGCTTCAAACCAGGCGGGATGGCCGAAATGATGCAGGGTGACTAGTGGTTCGATTCCGCGTTCGCGCAGGTCGAGGAACTCTTCTCTGTAGCGTTGAAGCGCTTCGTGGTCGTAGCGGCCGGGCTCGGGTTCCACGCGCGACCACTCCACGCCGACGCGAGCGATCTGCAGGCCGAGGTCGCTCATGAGCTGGTTGTCTTCGCGCCAGCGGCGCCAGTGGTCGGTTGTGGGGTGCGGGGTAGTGCCGTCCTTGGCGACCCACTCGCTCCAGTTGTTGGGGCGAGGTGATCCTTCGATCTGCAGCCCGGCCGATGCGGTACCGATGCGGATGTTGCTGAGGTCCATGTACTTAACTTATTGACGCCCTTAGTTTCTGTTGGCAAAGTTTTCGGTTTTTACCCCATCGGGGGTAATTGGTTTGGTACAACAAAGTAATGCTTAAGAAAACAGCAGCGCTCGCATGCGCAACAGCCATTGCATTTGCCGGATTCGCGTCGCCCGCCGAGGCTGCGCAGATAACTAAGAGGGAGAAGGTCGCATATTCCAATGTGTTCGGCGACCTGCACATGAGGTTGCCGAAGACGGTGGACCGAATCGAGTACACGACGACCACCTCGGACGGGAAGAAAGCCCAGGTCAGCGGCTACATCGTGGAGCCGGTCGTGGAGTGGAAAGGCGAGGGGCCGCGCCCGACAGTGGTGATCGGCCGCGGAACGGTCGGGCAGGGCGACCAGTGCGCGCCGAGCAGGAACTGGCCGCTGGACGGGCAGCCGGATCCGATCAAGGCTAAGCGGGCGGTAAATCTGGAGGGTATCTACGACTGGGTATTTGCCTCCAAGGGTGTGCGCGTGGTGGTGACCGATTACATCGGCATGGGAACGCCGGGAATGCACACGTACATGAACCGCGACGATCAGGCCCACGCGATGCTGGATGCGGCGCGCGCTGCCGGTGTGGGTGACGGGCCGGTGGCGTTCTACGGGCATTCGCAGGGCGGCGGCGCGTCGGCTGCGGCGGTCGAGGCGGCGGGCGAGTACGCTCCGGAGCTCAATGTGGTCGGGGCGTATGCATCTGCGCCGCCGGCGGACCTGGAGGCGGTGCAGCGCAACATTGACGGTTCGGATCTTATGGGAGCAATCGGCTTCACGATCAACGGCTTGCTGGAGCGCTATCCGCACCTGCAGCCGCTGCTGGATAAGCACCTCAACGAAGAGGGCAAGCAGGCGCTGAAGGATCTGTCTACGATGTGCACCGGGGAGATTACGGACAAATACGGGCACAAGAAGACCAGCGAGTGGACAAAGTCGGGCAAGACGCTCGATGAGTTGTTGAAGGAGATGCCCGAGGCGCGGGAAGCTATGGAGGATCAGCGCATTGGGCTTAAGCGTCCGGTGGCGCCGGTAATGGTGATATCTGGGCGTCACGACAAGAACGTCGAGTACAACCAGGCGAAGGAACTGGCGCGCACGTGGTGCGAGAAGGGCGCACAGGTTGAGTACCGAGACGACATCATGCCGCCGGTGGGCGAATACAATCACTTCATCCAGGCGGTGACGGGCGGCGCGTTCGGCATCGACTTCATCTTGAAGCGTTTCCGCGGCGAACCGCTGGGGCGCACGTGCGAGGCGCCGGTGGGGCAGCTGCAAGGATCCGTGGAAGGCAGCGCAGCGCTACCCAACGTGGCAGGAAGCTAAAGTGTCATAATGTATATTATCGGCTAATCCCTGGACTGCCACAGCTGATAGCAGGTGGCGGCCAGGAACAGCGCGCAGACCGCGGCGAAGAAATACGTCAGGCCCGTGCCCTGCCACAGCAGATAGCCGATAAAGAACAACAGCACCACGATGCGCATGATGCGCGAGTACTTGAGCATCTCTGGAGACATTTGACCGCGCCTACTTATCCTGCTCGAGTACGAGCAATAGATCGATGGTGCCTTCGTCGGCGATCGTTGCGGCGACGAACTGCGGAGTCTGGATGTCGAAGTCGCTGCGCTTAAACGGGATGTTGCCCTGCAGGATCACGTGCTCGCCGGTGCGCAGAACCTTCAGCTCGGCGGTCACCGGATTCTTCTTGCCGCGCAGCTCGAGGTCGCCGGTGACCTTTACCTTCTCGGTCGTGCCATCGTCCGGCAGATTGGAGACGTCGGCGGGCTCCGTCAGCGTGAACGTGGCCTTCGGGAACTTATCGGTGTGCAGGATGCTCTTGCGCACGTTGATGTCGCGCTTTTCCACGTCACTGCTGATGCTGGCGACGTCGACCGTGATCTTGCCCTCGGTGAGCTTCTTATCCTCAACCTTGACGTCGCCCTCGACGTCCTCGGTGCGGCCCGAGGTGGTCTTGGAGCCGGCGGGCAACTTCTCGTCGAAGGTGTAGCCAGCCTGCGAAACGTTATCTCCGGCTCCCCGTACCACGTGCCAGGAGCCGTCCATTCCCACGCTAGCGGGCTCTCCACCTGCGGTAATGTCCGCGGTTCGCAAGCCCCGGTCGCTAAAGTAGTTCGCCACCAGCGGCCCGAAAGCCATCAGCACACCGACAATCATGCCAATTACGGCGAGAGTGATGATTCCCTTACGCATGCCCTATAGCATAGCCCTTCCTACCTGCGTCCCCTAAGTTGCTCGATGCGGCGGGTCAGGTTCTCTAGTTCGGACGCCAACTCCTCCACCACCTTGGCGGACTCCCCTTCCTTTGCCGCGGTGCATAGGTCCTCGGCTGCGCAGCGCAGCTCGAAGAGGTCATCGTGGAACTTCTCGGCCGCGCTGGCCGACATAATGACGGAATCCGCCGGGATCGAGGTGCCCGCCAACTGGGCGCGCTGCTCGTAGGCGCGCTGGCGGCACGACTGATTGCAGAACTTGCGGGGCCGGTTCGTCGGGCCGGGTTCAACTACCCTGCCGCACCAGGCGCAGTGCTTTGGTCGAGGCATGGAACAATTCTTAACGAAACTTCGTTGTTATGATGGATTAGTTCGAACTGATTTAGGAGTGATGAAGAATGGCCGATCGCGTACTGCGCGGAAGTCGCATGGGTGCCGTTTCTTATGAGACGGACCGCGACCACGACCTAGCTCCCCGCCGCATGGTGAAATACCGCACCGAGGCTGGGGAAATCTACGAGGTTCCCTTCGCCGACGATGCGGAGGTTCCACAGGAGTGGATGTGCAAGAACGGCCAGATGGGCACGCTGGTCGAGGGCGAAGGCCAGGAATCCAAGCCGGTGAAGCCCCCGCGCACTCACTGGGACATGCTGCGCGAGCGCCGCAGCCTCGAGGAGCTCGACGAGCTGCTCGACGAGCGCATTGAACTGCTCCGTAAGCGCCGCCGCACTGCGGTGAAGCTCATGAAGGAGCAGCAGGAAGCGAATCAGAAGTAGCTTCGCACGGTGCCGGCGCCGATGCGCCAAGACTCCTGGGCCAGGTTCTTCACCTGGTTAAAGCGGTGCACGGCACCCCACTTCGTCACCTGCAGCAGAGCCTCAGAGACGATGTTGCCGCTCATCTTGGAATCGCCGATCTCCCGCTCGGTGAAGGTGATCGGAACCTCGCGCACGTCGAAGCCGGCTTCGACGGCTCGCCAAGCCAGATCTACCTGGAAGACATAGCCAGCGGAATCGACGGCATCCAGGTCGATCTCCTCCAACACCTCGCGGCGGTACGCACGGTAGCCGCCGGTGATGTCGGACAGGCCCGCGCCCAACGCCAGAGAGGCGTAAATGTTGCCGCCGCGGGACAGAACCTCGCGGCTGACCGGCCAGTTCACGGTCTTGCCGCCCTTGACGTAACGGGAACCCAGAACCATCTCCGCGCCCGCATCGATGCGGTCGAGCAGCAGGTATAGCTGCTCGGGAGCGTGGGAGCCGTCGGCATCCATCTCGCACAGGATCTCGTAGTCGCGCTCCAGGCCCCAGTGGAAGCCAGCGATATAGGCGCCACCCAGGCCGCCCTTGCCACCGCGGTGCATCACGTGAATCTTCGAGTTCTCAGCGGCCATCTCGTCGGCCAGGTCCCCGGTGCCGTCCGGGCTGGAATCATCGACGATGAGGACGTCCACGCGCTCGGGCTCGGCCTTCAGCAGTCGACCGATGATCAGAGGAAGGTTTTCCCTCTCGTTGTAGGTCGGGATGATGACCAGTGTTTTATCGCTCAGCTTAGTCATGAAAAGCTTTCTTACCTCTCCTATAAGTAAATGCCACGGACAGCAGACCCAGAATAGCTAGAATCCATTCCACCCATGGGCCGACGCGGGCTGACAGTGTCATTGTATCGCTTAGGGGCAACTCGGCCTCGAGGGCGTCAGAAGTAAAAATGGCAGTGCGCTGCTCCACCGAACCATTGGGCTTGACGATCGCCGACACACCCGAGGTTGCGGCGACCACCACTGCGCGATCATACTCCTTGGCGCGCATGCGAGACATGGCAAGTTGCTGATACGTCATGTCCGTAAACCCGAAGGTCGCGTTGTTCGTCGGGCTGGTGAGAATCTGCGCGCCGCCCTGCACAGCCATGCGGAACGCGCCGTCGAAGCTCACCTCGTAACAGGTGGCCACGCCGACGGGGATGCCGTTCATGTGGACCACTCCGTTGTCGTCGCCGGGCTGGAAGTTGCCGGCGCGGTCGACATGCTCGCTGAATTTGCGCAAGAAATCGCGGAAGGGCATATATTCGCCGAAGGGCTGTAGGAAGCGCTTGACGTGGCTCTCCCCTGGGCCGTCGCTATCCCAGACCACCATCGTGTTGTGCTCCGGGCTGACGGTACCGACGAGGATCGGTGCGTCGACGGACCGCTGGGCGCGCTCAATCTGCTGACGGGCGCCGGAGTCGGTGAAAGGATTGACGTCGGAGGAGTTCTCCGGCCAGATGACGATGTCCGGATCTGACTCCAACTGCTCGGTGCGCCGCACGTGGTTATCCAGCACGGCGCGGCGCTGGGCATTGAAGTCCAGACCCAGGCGCGGCACGTTGCCCTGCACTGCGACGACATCCACGGTGCGGTCGGTGGGCGTGGCGGGAATCAGCAGCGCGTAGGCGGCGATCACGGCCACTACGCCAGCCAAGGAGTACGCAGGCGCCCGGTGCCTGCGGAGGCTCAAAGACAGCAGCAAGCCGATCAGCACCACGGCGAAGGTGACAAGTGCGGGGCCACCGAGACGGATCAGCCAGCTAATCGGGCCGCTGGCCTGGCCCCACGCGATGCGCCCCCATGGAAAGCCGCCGAAGGGAAAGGAAGAGCGCAGCCACTCAGTCGCGACGAACCAGGTCGGAATGCCGATGATTTGGGCCGTGAGGGGGCGTCGGACTAAAAGCTTTAGCCCCGCGCCGAACAGCAGACTGTAGAGGGACTGGACCAGCGCCAAAGCGATCCAGGCGGCCGCGCCGACGAACTCCCCGACCCACGGCAGCAACAAGCCGTAGATGGTGAGGCCTTGCACCCAGGCCATCAACATGGCGTGGCGGTGGTCGGCGAAGTAGAACAGCAGCGCAAATCCGAGCGGCGCGGCCCACCACAGGCCAGTCGGCTCGAAGGAGGCAAAGACCATCACACCGCTAAAAACAGCGGCGAGGAGCCTTAAAATCATCCGTTCTCGCCCGTGCGGTGGTCGATGACGTCTCCCCAACCGCCCGAGTTCTGGATGTGGCTAACGCGCGAATAGGTGGTCACGCCGAAACGCTCCAGGGAGCGGCGTGCGGCCTGGCCCAGCATCTTGCGGATCAAGGAACGGGTCGGCGGGATCAGGAAGAAAATGCCGAGAAAGCTCGTGACGATGCCGGGAACGGCCACGCCAACAGCGCCCACCATGGAAAGAGCCATGTCGGCCGTGAGCTCGCCGGGACGACCCTTTTGCTGCAGCGCGCGGACGGTGAGCTCGCGCATCTGCCAGGTGGCCAGGGCGATACCTAGCACAAACAGGCCCAACAGGATCAGCAGCGCCCAGCCCCAGCCGATCCACACTCCCAAGAGGATGAAGGCGATGATTTCTACGACGAGATACACGGCGGGTAAGAATTGCATGGCTGTGTGGAAACTCCTATGGTATCTGTCTGAAAATTTGTTATGAAAACGCGATCTTTGTAACGAAATCGTGCTTACATAACGATAACGAAAGTGTGGGAAGAATAGTTCCTACACGCGATAACTTAACTACGTTTTAGGGAGTACTTCGATGCGTCTACGCCGCTCTATCCTCGCTGCAGTTCTGGCCCCCACGGTTGCTCTAGCATCCGTCACCCCGGCAGTGGCAGAAACTGCCCCCCAGAACTCCAGCACCAGCTCCAGCTCGACGACAGAAGGCTCGAGCGACTCCGACGAGTGGTGGGAGAACCTGAACCCGTTCGCCAAGGTTGCGATCGGCATCGCAGCGGCCACCGGCATCTCCGTGGCCTTCGGAATCCTGCGGACGATCGTCTACAACATCTTCCACGTCTAGCGTGGCGCACGCCGCCACAGCCAACGCGGGGCCACCTGCATGGCGGCAGCTAGCAGTTTTAGGGAGCGCGGAATCCATACGGATTCCGCGCTTTCGTCGTTGATGGCGCGTACCGTTGCCTCGGCGACCACATCCGGCGTGGTAGACAGAGGCGCCGGATCCATGCCACGGGTCATCCGGCCGATCACAAAGCCCGGGCGCACGATCACCAGTCGCACGCCGGTGCCCTGCAGTGCGTCCTGCATGCCCTGGCAGAAGCCATCCAGGCCGGCTTTGGCCGAGCCGTAGACATAGTTCGGGCGGCGCACGCGAGCCCCGGCGATGGAGGAATAGGCCACCAGCACTCCCCTGCCGCGGCCCTTCATCACCCGGGACAGCTCCGTCAGCAGCACCGCCTGGGCGGTGAAGTCCGTGTGTAGCACGCGGTAGACCTCGGAGGAGTCGCGCTCCGCGAGCTCCTGGTCGCCCAGCACGCCGAACATCGCCAGCGCCACGTCCAGCGGGCCGGTGGCCTCGATCTCCGCGATGAGGTCGGCGTGGGAATCCACGTCGGTGGCGTCAAAAAAGAAGGAATCGACCTGCGTGGCACCGAGTCGGTACAGCTCATCGGCCAGGTCCGTGGTGCGGCGGGCGGCAAGCACCAGGTGATTGCCGGGGGCGAGCAGGCGGGCGATCTCGCCGCCGATCTCGCTGGTCGCGCCGAAGATTGCAATTTTCTTAGCCATCGAGGGCCACAACTCCTCGTCTCATCGCGGCGACCGCCTTGCGGGAGGCCGCCTTCACTTCATTGGAATAGCCAGTCAGCTTGATCTGATCCAGCAGGTCGATCACGCGGCGGCACCAGCGCACGAAATCTCCGGGAGTCAGGGTGGCGCCGCTAGCCTCGGCCGCGCGCAGGCAGTACTCCAGCGGGGCGCCGGCGGTCCACTGGTGTACCGCGGTGGCAAAGCCTAGCTCCGGCTCGCGCGTCACAGTCAGGCGGTGACGTTGCTCGTCGGTGGAAAGCTCCTGGTAGATGCGCCACGTCTGGCTGATCGCCTCGGCCAGCGGCTCGGTGGGCACGCCATCGTCCTTGGCGCCGGAGTCGCGACGGTTCTCGAATACGCAAGTGCTGGCCACGGCCGCCAGCTCCGCCGGGTCCAGCTCGTCCCAGATCCCGCGGCGGAGGCACTGGGCGACCAGCAGGTCGGACTCGTGGTGGATCTTGGACAGGCGCTCGCCCTCCATCGTGATGCGGGCGGTGTTGCCCTCGAGCTCCACGTAATCCAGCTCCGCCAGCAGCGCGAGGATGCGGTTGAACTGGGCGGACAGGGAATCGGACTCCTGCGGCTGCTCCTTCTGCTCGAACTCCAGGCGGCGGGCGGCCTTCAGGTACTGTTCGGCGGCACGGCAGAGCTCCTCGCGGCCTTCCCAGGCGTGCACCGGGTGGGCGTGCACCTGCTCGCGCAGCTCAACAGCGCGCAGCGAGCGGCGGCGCGCCCGGGGCCGGAGCTTTTTGGGCTTATCCAGCTGGAGGCGGCGCAGGTTGGCGGCCACTCCCCTGGCCTGCCGCTTCGGGTTGCGCGCCACGCCTTTGTGCAGGCGCATGTGGCCGATGTGCACCGGGGTGTTGCCGAACATGTCGGGGTTGATGCGCTCCACCCAACCGTCGTCAGTGATGATCGTCGGCCGACCGCGGTGGTCGGCACGCGCAATCACGGCGGTGGTGGGGTTCTTGCCGGTAGGCAGCGCGATCACGTCGCCGGGCTGCAGGGACTGCAGAAGGGCCGTGGTTTCTGTCGAGGCCTCGTCGATGACCATGCGTTTGGCGCGGCGTTCCTCCTGCGAGAGCTCGCGGCGCAGCTGGCCATACTCGGTGACCAGCTGGAAGTCCTCGTTGAGGCTGTTCGAGGGGCGGCGCACCTCGCGGATCGTGGCCTTCAGCTGCTTTTCCTGCTGGGCCAGCTCTCGGCGCCGCTTCTCTATCTGCTCGGCGCTCTCCACCACCGCGCCATTGGTCTGATACTGCGCAAACGAACGCAGCAGCAACCGGTGGGCCTCGTCCAGCCCCATCGTGCCGATGAGGTTCACGGCCATGTTGTAGCCGGGACGGAAGGTGGAATCCAGCGGATAGGTTCTTGTTGACGCCAAGTCCGCAACCCCATAAGGATCCAGCCCCTGGCTCCACAGCACCACCGCGTTACCCTTCGTGTCGATGCCACGGCGGCCGGCGCGACCCGTGAGCTGCGTGTATTGGCCGGGGGTGAGGTCTGCGTGCGTCTCGCCGTTGAACTTCACCAACTTCTCCAGCACCACCGAGCGAGCAGGCATGTTGATTCCCAGCGCCAGAGTCTCCGTGGCGAAGCAAACCTTCAGCAGTCCGCGGGCGAACAGATCCTCCACGATGTGCCGAAAGGCCGGCAGCATGCCGGCGTGGTGGGCAGCGAAACCGCGGGACAGGGCCCGGCGCCACTGGCGGAAGCCCAGGACGTTCAGATCCTCCTCCGTCAGGTCGGAAACGCCCGCGTCGATCGTGCGCAGGATCTCCTCCCTTTCCGACGGAGACGAGTAGTCCACGCGATCGATCAGCAGGGCGCGAACGGCGGCGTCACAACCAACACGCGAGAAGATAAAGTAAATCGCAGGCAACATGCCGGCGGTGGCCATGTGCTGCACCACGTCGCCGCGCTTCGGCCCGCGGCGCTTGCCAGTTTCCTCGGCCTTCGCGGCGGCGGCGACGACCTTGCGGTTGATGGCGCCGAGGTGCTGCTCCGAGCCCTCGAAAAGGGGCAGGATCTGGCGGCCGACCATCATGAACTGGGTCAGTGGAACGGGTCGCTTCTCGGTGACGATGATCTCGGTGTCGCCGCGGACGGCGGACAGCCAGCCGCCGAATTCTTCGACGTTGGAGACGGTGGCCGACAGGGATACGAGGATTACGCGGGGGTCCAGGTTGAGGATCGCCTCCTCCCAGACCGGGCCGCGGGAACGGTCGGCCAGGAAGTGCACCTCGTCCATGACGACGTGCGTGAGGGTTTCCAGCCGCTCGGAGTCGGCGTAGATCATGTTGCGCAAGACCTCGGTGGTCATCACAACGATGGGCGCGTCGCCGTTGATGGTGACGTCGCCCGTGAGCAGGCCGACGTTGGCCTCGCCGTAGCGCTCCACCAGGTCGTGGAACTTCTGGTTGCTCAAGGCCTTGATGGGTGTGGTGTAAAAGCAGGTGCCGTCGCCGTGGAAGGCGGCGAACACGGCGAACTCGCCGACGATGGTCTTGCCCGCGCCCGTCGGGGCGGCGACGAGCACCCCCTTGCCCCGGTCGATGGCTTCGGCCGCCTGGACCTGGAAGTCGTCCAGCGGGAAGTCGTACTGGGCGCAGAAGCGCTCTACCTGGGGGCTAGAGAATGTCATCGAAATCGCTGCGGGTGAAGTCTTGAGCCTTTGGATCTTGGCGCTTCGGCGAGTCAATCGGGCGGGCCGCGCTGGTGGACTGCGGCGCCGGGGTTGCAGTCACTGGGGCAATGGGCTCCGGGGCGGCGATGCCGGTGGACTCGTCGTCATCTACCTCGAGCCAGTCCGCCTGGTTCTTTTGGCGGCGCTTGTCGTTCAGGCGGGCGATCTGCGTGGCGATTTCCATCATCGCGCACAGCGCAATCGCCAGAATCACCATCGAAATCGGATCTTGGCCCGGGGTGACGAACGCGGCGAAGAGGAACAGGAAGGCCCAGATGAAGCGGCGCTTATCCTTCAGCTGCTGATACGTGACTACGTGCGCCAAGTTCAGCAGCACGGTAATGAGTGGTACCTCGAAGCTCACGCCGAAAATTAGCAACAGCGCCATGGCAAAGCTGAAGTATTTCTCGCCGTTCAGGGCAGCGATCTGCGCCTCGTCGCCGATGGTCAGCAGGAACTCCAAGCCGAAGGCAAGCACGAAATAAGCCAGCACCGCGCCGACGGTGAACAGTAGGCCAGCGGAAATACCCACGCCTAATGTCCAACGCTTCTCGTTCTTGTGCAGGCCCGGGGTGATGTACGCCCAGATCTGGCCTAACCAAATTGGCGAGGAAAAGACCATGCCTGCTAGGGCGCCGACTTTCAGGCGCAGCATGAACATCTCGAACGGGCTGGTTGCCAGCAGACGGCACTCCCCTGCCTCGGAGCCAAAGCGGGCTTCCGGCGGCAGGTTGCAGTACGGCCCGCGCAGTACCTCGCCTAGTGAAGGGATCGGACCGACTTCGACGTTGTACCAGATGTAGCCGATAATCGTGCCGATGAAGATGGCAACCAGGGAAATGAATACGCGCTTACGTAGCTCATTGATGTGCTCGACGATGGTCATCGAACCATCGGCGGGCTTCTTTAGCTTCTTAGCCACTTAATTTTTAAGCGTTGTGCTCGTTCGGCTGCTCGGACTTGGGCTGAGCCAGATCCTGGGCCTGCTGCTGCTCGGCGGTCGGAGCCTGCTTCTTTGCCAGCTCCTTCTGGTCACCGTCGGTCTTCATCTCGTCCATCTCGGACTTGAAGATGCGCATCGAACGGCCCAGGGAACGCGCTGCGTTGGGCAGGCGGGTCGCTCCGAACAGCAGGAAGATGACCAGAGCGATGATTAGTAGTTCAGGAACGCCAAGGTTCGGCATTATCTACGAGCTTTCTGTCGTTGGGGATCGGTCTTACTATCCTAGCCCGCGAGCCTCGTAGGCATCGAGGCCACGCCGCGCTAGAGCTTTTAAGTTCTCGGCTAATGGTAGCGGTTCTACCTCGCGAATACCGGGTGAAAACCCTAGCAGGAACCGTAAAAACCATTCACCGGTGTCGGGCACGTCGACGACCAGCCGGGTTTCGTCCTCGACTACCCACATGGGGAAGTACTCCAGCATCCACCGCAGCGACTCGTCTAACTCCAGGCGCGCCCAGTCGTCGCTGAGGCCGAAGCCGAAGGGATCCTCAGGGTCGATCTCGGGCACCTGTTGGGCACTGGCCGAACCCTTCTCCCCCAGGTCGAGCCCGTCGATGCGCGCAAGCGCAAAGGTTTTTGTGGTGACGCCACGTTCCCGCGCCCACAGGTAATAGTCGCCGTCCACGAGGGCCACGTGGTCGGGGTCTACCGTGCGGGTATTGAAGCTATCGCTGGACAGCGACTGGTAGTTGAAAGTGACCTGGCGGCGCGACTGGATGGCCTCCGAGAGCTGTCGGCGCAGCTGCACATGGGCGGGGGCTGAGGGCGCCGTTTCGGGGGTGAAGGAATCCGTGTACTCGCGCCGGGAGCGTAAGAGAGCCTGAATCTTCTCGCTGGCGGAGTCGATGTCCGCCTGCGCCTCTGCTGGCGCGGTGGAGCGCAGCGCCTGCAGGTTCAGCAGCAGCACGCCGGCCTCCATCGCGGTCAGGGCGAGCGGGCGATCCAGGCCCGCGGAAAACTCCACTGAGGCGCGCATGCGATCCACGGTGATCTCCACCGGCATGTCGAGGATGCTGGCGGGCACGCGGCACTGAGAAACCTGACCGAGCTCGTGGGCGATCTGCGCGGTGGATAGGTCCAACGCGCGAGAGGCCGCCATCAGGCTGCTGTCCGGGTGAGACCGGAACCAGGCGAGGACGGACAGGGTACGGAGGAACTGTTCGGCATTGGAACGAGGGGGCGTCATGAAGCAGCCTCCTTGAGAACGGCAACAACATCGGCGACGACATCCGGCGGCGAGGTGACGATTACGTGGGGCGCGTATGCCGCGGCGGTGCGGACAAACCAGTCGCGCTCCACCGGGCCGATCTGGCCATCCTCGTCGGCCAGGCGGCGCAGTTCCCAGGCCCCGGGCTCCGGGAACTCCACGGTGGCGGTGACCATCTGGCGGCTGCTCAAAAGCCCCTGCTGGATCAGCTGCTGCGGGGTGCCCTCCGGGCGCGGGTGCTGGGCGAACTCCGGCAGGGCAGCGACGGAATCAATGCGCGCTAAGCGGAACGTGCGCTGGGCCTCGCGGTCCGGGTCGAAGCCCGTGACGTAGATTAGGCCCTCCTTGGCGCCGTAGGCCCAGGGCTCTAGTCGACGCCGCTGGGGAGTATCGACCAGCGAAGGATAGTAGTTGAACTCCAAGACTAGGCCGTTATCGAGGGCGCGGAAGATCGCGTCGAGGGAATCGCCGTCCAGGGCGGTGTGGTCCGGGACGCTGGGGACGGCGACCTCGCCGGTGGAAACGCGGTGCTGCATGCCCGCGGCGGCCAGCTTGGTGTAGGCGGAGCGGGCGGCGTGCTGCATCTCCCCCGACTGTGCCCACCGGCTGGCGGCGGCGAGGACAGTGGCCTCGCCGTCGGTGAACTCGATGTCCGGCAGGAAGGTCTGGGCGGGGTCGAGGGTGAGCATGTCTTCGCCCGTGATGCGCACGCCCAGCTCGGCGAGGTCCTGGCGGTCGCGGCCGAGCTGCTTGCGGGCGGAGCCATCGTTGGCGTGCTGGTAGCCCTCGACGTTGGTGAGCACCCACTCGATGGAGCGCGGGCAGTCGGAGTTCAGCAGCGCGATCACCAAGTTGAACAGGCGCGTGGCGCCCGGAATCCAGTGAGTCTCGACGGGGCGGTTGCGGTTCATCGGGCTTCCAGGGACTCGATGATGCGGTCGACGTCCTCGCTGGTGTTGGCAAAGGGGTCGGCCAGCAGGGCTTCCGCCCCGTTCTCGCCGTTGACCTTCACTCGCATCCAATCCACCGTGTAGGACAGCTCCGGGTGGGCGCGCACCGCCGCGATGAAACGACCGCGCACCGCCGCGCGAGTCGTCGGCGGGGCCTGGCGGACGGCCTGCTCGATCGTCTCCGGGGCCAGCAGCGTGCGCGCCAGGCCGCGGCGAGCCAGCACGTTAAACAGGCCGCGGGTGGGGTGAATGTCGTGATACATCAGGTCGATCTGCGCCAGGCGGGGGTCGATGGGATCCAGGCCCCGGGCGGCGGCCATGCGATCCAGCAGGGACTTCTTGATCACCCAGTCGATCTCCGTGGAGACCGGCGAGAAGTCGCCCGTGTCGAAGCAGTCCAGCACGCGGCCCCACAGATCCACCACGGGGGTGAGCTCCGCGTTGGGGGTGCCCTGCTCCGGGTCTTCACGCGAGGCGAGGTAGGCGCAGGCGGCGTCATAAAAAGCGCGCTGGATCTCCAGCGGCGTGGCGGTCGACCCGCTGCGCAGAGCAATGTCCACCTGGCCGGTGAAGTCGCGGGAGATCTCGCGGATAGAGCGGATCTCGTTGGCCATCTCGAAGTCCGGGAGGGCCACGCCGGCCTCGATCATCTCCAGCACCAGCAGCGTGGAGCCGACCTTCAGAGCCGTGGTGACCTCAGACATGTTCGAATCGCCGACGATGACGTGCAGGCGGCGGTACTTAGAGGAATCGGCGTGCGGCTCGTCGCGGGTGTTGATGATGGGGCGCGAGCGGGTCGTCGCGCTGGACACGCCCTCCCAGACGTGGTCGGCGCGCTGGCTCATGGTGTAGCCCGGGCCGAAGTTCTCGTTCGGCGCACCGGGATAAGGGATAGCAAGCTTGCCCGCGCCGCAGATCAGCTGGCGGGTAACCAGGAAAGGCAGCAACTGCTTGCTGAGACCCTTCAGGGGAATATCGCGGCTGACCAGGTAGTTCTCGTGGCAGCCATAAGAGTTGCCCAGGGAGTCCGTGTTGTTCTTCAGCAGGTAGACCTTGCCGCCGACGGCCTGCTCGGCGCGGTCGGCCAGCTCGTGAAACAACAGGTCGCCAGAGCGGTCATAGGCGATCAGCTGGTGCAGGCTATCGCACTCCGCGGTGGCGAACTCCGGGTGCGCGCCGACGTCCAGGTACAGGCGCGAGGCGTTCTCGGTGTAGATGTTCGAGCTGCGGTGCTCCTCCACCACGGGGGCGAAGAGCTTGCGGGCAATCTCGTCGGGGCCCAGGCGCCGGGAGGAATCCTGCATGTTCGCAATTCCATACTCCGTCTCCAGGCCCATAATGCGGCGGCGGATGGCGGTCACTGGCCGCCCTTTTGTACGTAGGAGCGGACGAACTCCTCCGCGTTGTTCTCCAGCAGGCCGTCGATCTCGTCCAGCAGATCGTCGGTTCCGGTGACGTTCACCTGCTGGGTGCCCGCGCCGGAGGTCTGCTCGATTGCTTCGTCGTCGTCGCGCCGACCGCCGCCGGCGCTGACCTGTCCGCCCTGTGCCATGATTAATCTTCCTTTCTGCCAACCCCGGAAATCTTGTCCGGGTTGATTTCCTTCAAGCCTGCCACGAGCTCGCCGATGCCGGGGCGCGGTTGCGCTTCCAACAACGCTCGCAGCTCCAACTGGTTGAACCCGCGGGGGTCGTCCATAGTGATCTGCACCGCGCCGTCCGGGGTGTCCACGATGACGCTATCCCAATTCGCCGAGAGGATGTCGGCGGAGTAGTTCGCCACCAGGTGCCCGCGCAGCCACGCGCGCGTGGCCTGTGGCGGGGTGTCCACCGCGGCCTCGATCTCCACCGGATCCAGCAGGGTCTGCATCCGGCCCTTTCGCACCAGCGCGTGGTAGAGCCCGCGGCGCGGGTCGATGTCCGTATACTGCAGGTCCACCAGGGCCAGGCGAGGGTCTGTCCACTCCAGGCCACGCGCCCGGTAGGCGTTCATCAGCTGCAGCTTGGCCGTCCAGTCCAGCCGGTCGGCGGTAGACAGTGGATCGGACTCTAGGTCGTCGAGGATCTTGCCCCAGAGCTCATAGACCTCCAGATCGTCGCCGCGCAGCTCCATGATCTCCCCCACGCGCTTGCGGATCTCCCGCTGGGTTTCGATGGCCGTGCGTTCCGCCTGTCCATAGAAGCGCAGGCGGTAGGTGCAGTCCAGGTCCCGGGAAACGCGCTGGACGTCCGACACTGGCTCCAGCAGCCGCAGATCGCCGAAGTAGGCGCCCTGGTCCACCGCCGCCAGCACCAGCGCGGTAGTACCGAACTTCAGGTAATTGGAGAACTCGCTCAAGTTCGCATCCCCGATGATCACGTGCAGGCGGCGCCACTTGTCGGCCTCCGCGTGCGGTTCGTCGCGGGTGTTCACGATGCCGCGGTTCAGCGTGGTCTCCAGCGAAATTTCCGTCTCGATGTAGTCGGCGCGCTGGCTGATCTGGAAGCCCGGCTGCTCGCCCTGCTGCCCCAGCCCGATGCGGCCGGCCCCGCAGAAGACCTGCCGGGTGACGAAGTGCGGGATCAAAGCCGCCTGCACGTCCTCAACGTTCAGGTCGCGAGGGTACAGGTAATTCTCGTGCGAGCCGTAGCTAGCACCCTTGCCGTCCACGTTGTTCTTGTAGATCTTCAGCTCCGGCTCGGCTGCCTCCGCCGCGCGGTGCATGATGATATCCCCGGCCTTATCCCACACCACCGCGTCGCGAGCGGTCGTGGTCTCCGGGGAGGAATACTCTGGGTGCGCGTGATCCACGTAGAAGCGTGCGCCGTTGGCGGTGATGACGTTCGCCGCGCCGAGCGCGTTCGGATCCAGCACCGGGGCGGATCCCCGGCGGTAGCGGCGCAGGTCGAAGCCGCGGATGTCGCGCAGGGGAGATTCGTTCTCGTAGTCCCAACGGGTGCGGCGGTTCACCCCCTGGCCGCTGTGTTCGGCATACGCCACAACGGCCTGGGTGGAGGTATGAATCGGGCTGGCCGACGGATCATCCACGGCGACGATGCCGTACTCCGTCTCCGAGCCAATGATGTGCGGGCCAAACAAACTTGTATCCTCCCTAGACCTTGTGCACGTCGATGTCCACCACGCGCTTTGTGCCATGGCCGTAAATGCGCGCCCACTCCGCGGGGTTGGTGGTATCTGGCAGATCTTCGGAATCCCCCACCTCGGCCAGAACGGCCGCGTTTACGTGCTCCGGGCGCAGGCCGTCTGTGCCGTTATGTAGCGCGTCCTTGATAGCTAGGGTCTTCGCTCGGTCCACGATATTCGCAAGCATCGCGCCGGAAACGAAGTCCGCCCAGTACAGGTCCTCACGGCTGCCGTCGGCGTAGTGGAGCGTGACATAGCGGTGCGCCTCGTCGCGGGTAAACAGCTCGTCGACGATGCTCTGCCGCAGGGCCTCCGCTGCCGCTTCGTTGGAACCGGCGGCGGCGGAGAAGTCGGCGTCAATAGGTAGAGAAGCATCGAGGTGCTTCGACAGGATGGCGGCCGCACCGTCGGCATCGGGACGAGCGATGCGGATCTTCACGTCCAACCGGCCGGGGCGCAGGATGGCCGGGTCGATGAGCTCCTCGCGGTTAGAGGCGCCGATGACGATGACGTTGCCCGCGGCCTCCACGCCGTCGAGCTCGGCGAGCAGCTGCGGGACGACGGTGGACTCCATGTCGGAACTCACGCCTGTGCCGCGCGTGCGGAATAGCGCCTCCATCTCGTCGAAGAAGACGATGACGGGGCGACCGGAGCTAGCCACGCGGCGGGCCTGCTCGAAGATCGCGCGGATCTGGCGCTCGGTTTCGCCCACGAACTTGTTCAGCAGCTCGGGGCCCTTGATGTTCAGGAAGTACGGGGAATCCGACTGCGCCAGGGAGTTCGCCACAGCCTTCGCAATCAGGGTCTTACCGTTGCCGGGCGGGCCGTAGAGCAACACACCCTTCGGCGGGCGCAGGCCGTAGCGGGTGTAGATCTCGGGGTGCAGGAAAGGCAGCTCGACCGCGTCGCGGATCTGCGTGATCTGCTGGCCCAGGCCGCCGATGTCGTCGTAAGTGACGTCCGGGACTTCCTCCAGGATCAGGTTGTTCGTCTCCGCGCGCGGCACGGCCTCGAAGGCCCAGCCGGACTTGCGGTCCACGATCACGGAGTCCCCAGTGACCACATCGCCTGCCAGGTCGCCGGCGGCCTTGACCACGTACTCCTCACCCACCTTGTCGGCGATGATCAGCCGGTCGCCGGTAACCTCCACGACCTGTGCGATGTCGCCGAAGTCTGGCTGGCCGGTGACCTCCACGACCTGCTGGCCCTCCCCCAGGCGCACCATCGCGCCGGGTACCAGCTCGTGCTGCGGGACGTGCGGCGAGACCATCAGGCGCATCCGGCGGCCGGCCGTGAAGACCTCGGCGGTGAAGTCCCGGTTGGCCTGCAGCAGCGTGCCGTAGGTGCTCGGCGGTTCGGCCAGCGCTTCCAGCCGACCGTTGATCTCCTCCAGCTTCGTGCGGCTGGCCTGCAGCAGCTCCACGAGCTTCGCGTTGCGCGCACCGAGTTGTCGGTTCGCGATCTGCAACTCGCGCAGAGTCTGCGGCCCTTCCGCTGATGTGTTCTCGGTCATACTGACCAGTCTACTAACGGCGCGCGCGGCGTTGCGGTCGAGGTGCGGTGACGCCATCAGCCAGCCTGCGCGCCAGGATCAGAAATGCCGTGTGCGCGTTCATCCGGTGCTCGGGGCGGGTGGCCAGACCATCGACCTTCCACTCACGCACCAGGGATTCCCAGGCCTTCGGTTCGGTGAAGCAGCCGGTCTCGCGGATGCCCTCCATGACCTTCATCAGCTGCGGGACGGTAGCGACGTACGTCATGAACACCCCGCCGGGAATCAGCACGTCCTTGACGGTGTCCAGCATCTCCCAGGGCTCCAGCATGTCCAGCAGCACGCGGTCGATGTCGCCGACATCCTCCTTGGTGACGGTCTTCAGGTCGCCCAAGCGCAGGTCCCAGTTCTCCGGGTGGCCGTCGAAGTAGTCCTCCACGTTGTCCTTGGCGTAGGCCAGGTGATCCTCGCGGATCTCGTAGCTGATGACCTTGCCCTTAGGCCCCACGGCCCGCAGCAGCCAGGTGCTCATGGCACCGGAGCCCGCGCCGGCTTCCAGCACCGTGGCGCCCGGAAAGATGTCGCCTTCCACGAGGATTTGGGCGGCATCCTTCGGGTAGATCACCGCCGCGCCGCGGGGCATGGAGAGCACGTGATCGACCAGCAGGTGGCGGAAGCACAGGTATTCGGCGGCCCCGGAGGACTTGACCACGGTGCCCTCGTGCTGGCCGATGATGTCGTCGTGGCGGATTTCGCCCTTGTGGGTGAAGAAGCTCTCGCCCTCGGCCAGGGTGATGGTGAAGTGGCGGCGTTTGGCGTCTGTGAGCTGCACGCGGTCGCCTTCGGTGAAACGGCCGGAATATGCCATGTGGTCTTCCTTCCTGCTTTAAGAGATCCGGTTCATTTTACTAGGGTGGGTCGGGTGACTACGAAACTAGCTCTCTCCCCTTCCCGCGCCAACGACTACAAGCAGTGCCCGCTGCTGTATCGCTTTCGGGCGATCGACAAGTTGGAGGAGCCGAACACGATCGCCCAGGTAAAGGGCACGCTGGTCCACGCGGTGTTGGAGAACCTGCACCAGCTGCCACGCGGCAGCCGCACCTACCCGGCGGCGGTGAAGATGATTCGCCCGGAGTGGGAGAAGATGCTGGCCAAAGACCCGGAGCTTTCGGAGCTGGTGCCCGAGCAGTCCACCGTGGAGTTCTGGGAGGAATGCCGCGAGCTGGTGAAGGGCTACTTCCAGATGGAAAACCCGGATGGTTTTGACGCCCACGAGTGCGAGCAATTCGTGAATCTAACGCTGCCCAACGATGTACCGGTGCGCGGTTTCATCGACCGGGTGGATATCGCGGAGACCGGCCAGGTGCGCGTGGTGGACTACAAGACGGGCAAGAAGCCCGCACCCCGCTTTGCGGACTCGGCCCGCTTTCAGATGATGTTCTACGCCCTGGTGTGGTGGCGCATGACGGGCGAGCTGCCCACCCAGCTGAGGCTGATGTACCTGAAGGTCAGCGACGACATGGTGCTGAGCCCCACGGCCACCGAGCTGGCTGCCTTCGAGCGCGAACTGGGCGAGCTGTGGGCGCGCATCCTGGCGGATGTGCGCAGCGGAGACTTCCAGCCGCGCACCACCAAGTTGTGCGGGTGGTGCCACTTCCAGGACCTCTGCCCCGCCTTCGGTGGCACCCCGCCGGACTATCCCTTGGAGGTTTCCTCCTCGTAGTCCGTGTAGAGCTTGCCCTGGAACGTCGGGTTCAGCAGGTTCTCCGGACTCAATACCTCGTCGAGGGTTTCCTCGTCCAACAGGCCCTTTTCCAGAACCAGGTCGCGCACGGGCTTGCCGGTGCGGGCGGCCTCCTTGCCCACCAGGTCGCCGTTATGGTGGCCGATCAGCGGGTTCAGGTAGGTGATGATGCCGATGGAGTTCTCCACGTAGCGGTGGCACACGTCGGCGTTGGCCGTGATGTCCACGACGCACAGGGCGCGCAGCGTGGTGCAGGCGCGGGCCAGGAAACGTACGGACTCGAACACGCACTGGGCGATGACCGGCTCCATGACATTGAGCTGCAGCTGGCCGGCCTCGGCGGCCATGGACACCGTCTGGTCGTTGCCGAAAACCTTGAAGCAGATCTGGTTTACGACCTCGGGGATGACCGGGTTCACCTTGGCCGGCATGATCGACGAACCGGCTTGGCGCTCCGGCAGGTTGATCTCGTTTAGACCGGCGCGCGGGCCAGAGGACAGCAGACGCAGGTCGTTACAGATCTTCGACAGCTTCATCGCCACGCGCTTCACGGCGGCGTGAGCATTGACGTATGCGCCGGTATCACTGGTGGCCTCGATGAGGTCGCGAGCCGGCTCGATCTGCAGGCCGCTGACTTCGCTGAGCGCGCGGATGACCGCGTTCTGGTAGCCGGGCGGGGTGTTCACGCCGGTGCCGATGGCGGTGGCGCCGAGGTTCATCTCGCGCAGCTGCGCCTGGGCGCGCTCCAGCTGCAGTCGCTCCTCGGCGATGTTGTAGCCGAAGGCGCGGAACTCCTGGCCCAGGGACATGGGCACGGCGTCCTGGAGCTGGGTGCGTCCCATCTTCAGGATGTTGCGGAATTCGTGGCCCTTGGCAAGGAACGCGCGCTCGAGCGCGTCGAGGTGCTTGGTCAGCTGGTCGATTGCGAAGTGCAGGCCCAGGCGGAAACCGGTGGGGTAAGCGTCGTTGGTGGACTGGGACATGTTGACGTCATCGTTGGGGTTGATGACGTCGTAGGAGCCCTTCGGGTGCCCCAGGTATTCCAAGGCGAGATTGGCGATCACCTCGTTGGTGTTCATGTTCACACTGGTGCCCGCGCCGCCCTGGAAGACGTCGATCGGGAACTGATCCATGCAGCGGTGCTCTTCCAGCACCTGGTCGCAGGCCCAGATGATGGCCTTGGCCTTCTCATCCGGCAGGGCGAAGACCTCGTTGTTGGCGATGGCGGTGGCCTTCTTGACCATCACCATGCCGCGGATGAACTCCGGGATCTGGTTGATCGTGGTGCGCGAGACCTGGAAGTTGTCCACCGCGCGGAGGGTGTGCACGCCGTAGTAGGCGTGGTCGGGCACCTCCATGGTGCCCAGCAGATCCTCTTCGGTACGGAAACTCTTTGCAGCACGCGCCAGCTGGGAGTGTGTTTCAGCCGACGTGATGATGTCGGTGGAGCTCACGACTGCATCGCCGTGAACTTCCGCCGCTGCCTTTGACGGAATTGGTTTATCGGTCACGATTCGTCCTCTGGTTGGGGAACAACTTTCTGTTCCCCCACCCTAACGAAAACGAACCTAGATGCGCGCGATCCTTATGTCGGTAGCCAGAATTGCCTCCGCGCCGAGGGCCGAAAGCTCGTCCATTAGGGAGTTGGCCTGGGTCTTTGGCACCATCGCGCGGACGGCCACCCAGCTGTCGTTGGCCAGCGGAGAGACGGTCGGGGCGGACAGGCCTGGCGTGATGGCGGCTACCTTGTCCAGGTTTTCGCGGGCCACGTTGTAGTCCAGCATCACGTAGTTGTGGGCGTGCAGGATGCCCTGGATGCGCTTGATGAGCACCCGCTGCTCAGCGGTCACCTCCGCGCCCTTGCGGCCAACGATCACGGCCTCGGAGACGCAGAGCGGCTCGCCGAACGGCTTTAGGCCCTGCTGGCGCAGCGTCCGGCCGGTGGAGACCACGTCGGCGATGACGTCGGCCACGCCCAGGCGGATGGAGATCTCCACCGCGCCGTCCAGGCGAATCACCTGTGCCTCCAGGCCCCGGTTGGCGAGGTCCTTGCGCACCAGGTTCGGGTAGCTGGTGGCGATGCGCTTGCCGGCGAGCTGCTCTACCGTCCAGTCCTCGTCCTTCGGAGCGGCATAGCGGAAGGTGGAGGCGCCGAAGCCCAGGGGTAGCAGCTCGTCGACCTCCTCGCGCGTGTCCGCGGCCAGGTCACGGCCGGTGATGCCGATGTCCAGGTGGCCAGAGGCGATGTAGATCGCGATATCCTTGGGGCGCAGGAAGTAGAACTCCACCCCGTTGTCCTCGTCGGCGATAGTCAGAGACTTCGAATCGCCGCGGGTGGCGTAGCCGGCCTCCTTCAGAATCGAGGTGGCTGTCTCGGACAGGGATCCCTTGTTGGGGACTGCGACGCGCAGCATGATCGTGGTGGCTGCCTTTCTCGGGTTTGCTTTATGTGGTCTAGAGGTATTTGTAAACATCAGCGGGGGTCAGGCCGCGGCCAACCATTACGACCTGCAGCCAGTACAGAAGCTGGGAGATCTCCTCGGCCAGCTCCTCGTCGGACTCGTACTCCGCGGCCAGCCACACCTCACCGGCCTCTTCGACGATCTTCTTGCCCTGGAAATGCACGCCGGCATCCAGAGCCTTGACCGTGCCGGAGCCCTCGGGGCGCTCCTTGGCGCGGGAAGACAGCTCGGCGAAAAGGGAATCGAAGGTCTTGAGTTCTTGTTCGTTCACATCTTCCATTGTGGCAGATCGCACACCTGCCGGTGCAGTGTGCCCCAGCTCTGCGTGGATCTGGCGCAGATCCTCCAACCCGAAGCCGCTTAGGTCCTGGGCTCCCCTGTGCAGCTCAGCCAGGGTGCGCACCCCCTGCGGGATCGCGGTCTCCGGGTCGGTGGGGGCGCCCAGCACGCGGCAGCCCGCGTCGCGGGCGGCGGTCATGCCCGTAGTGGAATCCTCCACCACCAGGCACTCGTCAGGGGCGAAACCAAAGCGCGCGGCGGCGGTGGCGTAGATATCCGGGGCGGGCTTGCCATTGGGCACCTCGTCGCCGCACAGGGTGAAGTCGAAGAACTCGCGGCCAATGGAGTTCAGCGAAACCTCTGTCAGGGCGCGGTTCGTGTTTGTCACCAGCGCCATCGGGAACCCGGCGGCCTTGGCTTCGCTAAGAATCTCCCTGATACCAGGGCGGAATTCCAGCTGCCCCGCAAGGAGCTCCTCGACGCGCGTGTACATGAAGTTAAGCCAGTCGGCCTTGGCGGCGTCATCAAGCACCAACCCCGCGTGAGCCGCGCAGATCTCGACGGTGGTGGGGGTGGTCGCGCCGACCGTCTTTTCGCGTACTTCCGCGGTCAGCGGGCGGCCCATCTTCTCGCCCATCTCGAAGGTTGCGATGCCCCATAGCGGTTCGGTGTCGACCAGGGTGCCGTCCATGTCCCAAAGTATTGCTTTCATGATGACGTTCAGTTTAGGTCAATTGCGCTTCCCACCGGCGCCCCTGTGCCATAGTTAGTGACGTAGGACACACCAGAAGTAAGGAGCGCGATGAGCGAGCAGTCGGCATACTTCGTCCCCGGCCAGGTCACGGAGGAAGAAGGCCAGATCTACCGCAACTACCACCCCACCCAGCACACGGAAAGCCCCTGGGGGCCGGGTTTCCAACACGGCTCCCCGCCCGCCGCACTGGTAGCCACGGTGTTGGAAGACGGTGCGCGAGACGCCGGGCTGTCCCTGGAAGAAGGCCGTTTTAGCCGCATGACCGTCGAGATCCTGGGCGCGGTGCCGCTCAGCGAGCTGCGTACTCACGCGCGAGTAGTCCGCCCCGGCAAGCGCATCAGCTTCCTCGAGGCGATCGTCACCGACGAGACCGGCCGCGAGTTCATCCGGGGCTCCGGCTGGTGGATCCGCCGCGGGGATACAAAGGAGATCGAGCGCACCGTCGGCGAGCCCATGCCTGGGCCCTCTGGCGCCGGGGACGGCAGCGACTTCCTCGACCGCTGGGCCAGTGGCTACATCAACTCCATCGAGGCCCGCCGTGCCGACCTGGACGAGCGCCACCTGAACGTCGACGAATCCCGCAACCCCGCGATCTACTGGTCTCGCACCGACCTGCCGGCCGTCGAGGGCAAGGAGGATTCCACGTGGGTGCGCCTGATGAAGACGGTGGACATCGCCAACGGCCTGAATAACCTGCTGGATACGGACAAGTGGACGTACATGAACGTCGATACGACCGTTTACCTGCACCACGAGATGCGCGGCGAGTGGCTGGGCCTATCCGCAGAGGCCAACTACGGCACCGACGGCATCGGCACTACCGTCACGCGGATCTACGACGAGCAGGGCCTCATCGGCACCTGCAACCAGGGGATTATGCTGGCCCCGCGCTAGGCTTCGCAGACGGCCTCGGCCTGGGTGGTCACGAACATCTCGTCGGCGTCCAGGTCCACGGCCAGCTTCTCCACTAGGGCGAGCAGGTCCTTGATCTCCTCGTCCTCCAGCAGTGCGTCCTCATGGCGGGCGGAGAGCTCCTTGAGCTTCTCGATGTGCTGGTTGATCACGGCGGCGATCGCCATCGTGGTTGCGGTGGGCTGTTCGTCCGCGCTCTCCTCGGTGTTCTGCAGGTTCAGGGAGGCGGCGATCTTCTTCAGCTCGGCTTCGCTGCTGGCAGCCACGGACTGCGCGGCCTGCAGCATGCCGTCGACGATGGCCTGGGCGTCGTCCACCGCGGACTCTGGGTACGGAGCCTCCCAAAATTCGCGATCCTCGTCGCGCAGGTAGCTGCCTGTCGCCATTTGGCGCAGGTTGTCGAGGAACTCCTCGCGGGCGGATGTGGTGGCTGTGCTCAGCTGTGTGGTGCTCATAAGAGACAGTTTGCCCTGTGCGAGCTAGAGTCGCACGCCCAGCAGCGCATCGATTGCGGTTTTTATTTCTGACGCCGCAGCCTCATCCCCTGCCGCCCCAGCCTTGGTGGCCGCTGCCCAGTCGTCGAGCGCTTCCAGGGCCGCCGCCGTGTCAAGGTCGTTGGCCAGGTGGCCGCGGACGGCGGCAATCAACTCGCGGGCCTCGTCGGTTGTGGTGGAGCCGGCGGCCAGGGCCGCCCGCCAGGTGGCCAGGCGATGCTCGGCGTGAGCCAGCACGTCTTTAGTCCAGTCGCGGTCCTGGCGATAGTGGCCCGAGTACACGCCCAGGCGGATGGCCGCGGGCTCGTGGCCGGCGGCGGTGAGCTTGGAGACGAACACGAGGTTGCCCAGCGACTTGCTCATCTTGGTACCGTCCAGGCCGATCATGCCGGTGTGAACGTAGTGGTGAGCCATGCGGTCCACCCCGTGGGCGGCCTCGGCGTGCGTGGCGGAGAACTCGTGGTGCGGGAAACGCAGGTCGCTGCCGCCACCCTGGATCGCAAAGGGGGCGCCCAGGCGGTTGACGGCAATAGCCGAGCATTCGATGTGCCAGCCGGGGCGGCCGGCGCCGAAGGGGGACTCCCACTTCGGCTCGCCTTCGCGGTGGGCGCGCCACAGCAGGGCATCCATCGGGTGCCGCTTGCCGGGGCGCTCCGGGTCTCCCCCACGCTCGGCGAAGAACTTCGCCATCTGCTCCTCGTTGTAGCGGGACTCGTAGCCGAACTGCGGCAGGAAGGTGTAGTCGGCGTAGATGTCCGGGTATTCGTCGCCCTCCAGCTGGTAGGCGGCGCCGACCTCCAGGAGCTTGGCCACCATCTCGATGACCTCGTCGATGGATTCCATCGCGCCGATGTAGTCACGCGGTGGAATGACCGCCAGGTCCTCCATGTCGGAGCGGAACAGGTCGATCTGGCTAGTGCCCAAATCCTGCCAATCCACCCCGTCCCGCTCGGCGCGCTCGAACAGCGGATCGTCCACGTCGGTGATGTTCTGCACGTAGTGCACGCTGTGGCCGCCCGCGCGCAGGTAGCGGTGGATCAGGTCGAAGGTCAGATAGGTGGCTGCGTGGCCCAGGTGGGTGGAGTCGTACGGGGTAATGCCGCAGACGTACATCCCCACCTCCCCGGCGGGAATCTCGACGGGCTTAACCACGTCGTCGGCAGTGTCGTACAGGCGAAGCTGCGGGGCTTCACCCGGCAGCTGTGGGACTTCCGGTTCGGGCCAAGAGTGCATGGGTTCCGATTCTAGGCTGGCAGTACCCCGAATGCGAGCAGACCCATAACCGCCAGGCCCAGCGGGATACGCCACAGCGCGAACCATGCAAAGGAGTGGTTGGCCACGAACTTCAGCAGCCAGGCGATAGACGCATAGCCCACTGCAAAGGCAATCGCCGTGCCCACGAACAACTGGGCGCCCGAGGCGGCCTGTCCGGCGTCAGGGCTAAAGGCGTCAGGAAGCGAGAAAAGCCCCGAGGCCAGCACAGCGGGGATGGCGAGCAGGAAAGAGTAACGGGTGGCGACCTCGCGATCCAGGTTCAAGAACAGACCGGCCGAGACCGTGCCGCCGGAGCGGGAGACACCCGGGATGAGAGCCAGGCACTGCGCGAAGCCCATGATCACCGAATCGCGCATGGTCAGCTCGTCGAAGCTGCGCTCGCGGCGGCCCATGCGCTCGGCGAGGATGAAGACGAAGGAAAACAGCACCAGCATGGTGGCCGTGATCCAGAGGTTGCGCAGGTTATCGCGGATCAGGTCCTTGCCCAGGTAGCCCAGGACGGCCACGGGCAGGGTACCGACGATGACCATCCAGCCCATCCGATAATCGAAGGTCTCCCGGTGTACGCGGCGGCCGTGCTTGCCGGTGAGGTCGGTGAGCCACTCCCATACACCCTTGCACCAGGCGCTGGCGATGTTCCAAATGTCCTTGGCGAAGAACACCAGTACCGCCAGCTCCGTGCCCAGCTGGATGACGGCCGTAAACGACGCGCCGGCATCCTCGCCCCACAGCAGAGTGGAGAAGATGCGCAGGTGGCCGGACGAAGACACAGGTAGGAACTCCGTCAGACCTTGGATAAGCGACAGAATGATCGTCTGCGCCCAAGTCATATCTGTAGTCATGGGGATTGAGCCTAGTCCTTCTCCCCCGCCGTGAAAGAGTGACGTGGCCGGGCTGGTAGCGTTAGAAATTGTGAATGTGCACGTCAATCGCTTTAGCCGAACTCTCTGCGTGACCGCCGCTGCCGCCCTGGCCCTGGGGTCACTTTCCGCCTGTGGATCCGAAGAGCCGGAAGAAAACGCGCCTGCTGCAGGTGAGCCCGCGCAGCCGCAGGACTCCCCCGATAGTTCGTCCGGTCTGGGCGAGCAGATAGAGCTGGGTGAATCCACCCTCGGAGCCGCGCGCGTAGGTCTTTCTGCCGACGAGAACGCGCCGGGGGCGAACCTGGTTGCGGTTCTTACGAAGGGCAAGGTGCACTTTATTGACGCCACCAGCCCCAAGGACAAGCCAAGTCAGGTAGATGTCGACGATTCCTGCGATAACATCTCCACCACCGCAACCGGCGTGGCCGTGGCCTGCCAGGACAAGGCCATCGAGCTGGGGCCGGACGGCAAGGAAACCCGCAGCCTAGACGTGGACGGCAAGGTGACCGCCGTGACCTTCCTGGATAATGGCAAGGCCGTGCTGGGCAAGGCGGGCGAGGACAAGGCGCGCTTCTACGACAAGGACGGCAACGAGACCGGGGAGGCGATCGTGAGCCGCAGCCTGGACGAGGCCGTTCTGGTCAAGCCGCACGGCCGCGGACAGCGCGCCGCGCTGATCGACCGGGGGCAGACCAGCATCAACGACGTGGACGTGGACGATGGTTCGCTGAACGCTTCCCTGCGCATCGGGCAGGGCGTGGGTCAGGTGGCCACCGGGCGCGGCGACGACGGCGTGGTGGTTGCCAGCGACGAGCGCCAGGACCAGATGTTGATTTACACCATGAACGACGTCGTGCGCCTGCATCAAGCGACCCCCACGAAGGCCTCCCCGTGGGGCGTGGCGTGGGATGCGAAGCGCCAGCTGGCCTGGGTGAGCTCGACCGGGGAAAACAAGCTGACGTCCTTCCGCATCGACAGTGGCGCGCCCGTGAAGGTCGCCGAAGTCGACGCGCCGAGCAAGGTGCGCGAGGTTTTGGACGCCGCCAACGGCGCGTTGGTGCTGGTCACAGAAGACGGAAAGGTCAGTGTGTACAGCGCGCAGAAGGTGGATGACGCGGTGCAGGACAAGCAGACGACGCCGGACGACGAATACCCGGCGGAGAAGGAATAAAAAGGGGATCAGAAATGCTGAAGAAGATTCGTCACGGCGCCTACCAGGTGGCGCTGAAGGGAATGTTTACCCTGCGCCCGGAGCGCATCCACGGGCTGATGTCCCGCGGGCTGCAGCAGGTGGCGGGCTCCAGGGCTGCCCTGTCTGCGATGGACGGCGCTCTGGCCGTGCACGATGACGCGCTGAGCCAGCAGATCGCCGGGCTCACCTTCCCGCGTCCGCTCGGTTTGGCCGCGGGCTTCGACAAGGACGCCAAGGAGGTCGACGCCTGGGGACCGCTGGGCTTCGGTTTCGCGGAGATCGGCACCGTAACTGCCCTGGCGCAGCCGGGAAACCCCACCCCGCGCCTGTTCCGCCTGCCGGAGGACAAAGCCATCCTCAACCGTATGGGCTTCAACAACGAGGGCTCCCGTGCGGCGGCTATGCGCCTGCAGAAGCGCAGCACGGACATTCCGGTGGGCGCGAACCTCGGCAAGTCCAAGCTGGTGGCCGCTGAAATTGCGGACCGCGACTACCGCGAGTCCGCCAAGGCCATCGGCGGGGTGGCCGACTACCTGGTGATCAACGTTTCCTCCCCCAACACCCCGGGGCTGCGCGATCTGCAGGCCGTGGAATCCCTGCGGCCGATCATCCGTGCGGTGCAGGAGGAAAGCACCCGCCCGCTGTTTGTGAAGATCGCCCCGGACTTAAGCGACGAGGACATCGACAAGGTCTGCGACCTGGCCATCGAGTTGGGCGTGACGGGTCTGATCGCCACGAACACCACCATCAGCCGCGAGGGCCTGAAGACCCCGGCCCACGAGGTGGAGGCCATGGGGGGAGGCGGAATTTCCGGCGCCCCGGTGGCAGCCCGCGCGCTGGATGTGCTGCGCCGCCTGGCGGCCCGCGCCGACGGGAAGCTGGTTTTGATCGGCGTGGGAGGAATCGACTCCCCGCGTGCAGCGTGGGAGCGCATCGCCGCCGGCGCCAGCCTGATCCAGGGCTACACCCCCTTCATCTACGGCGGCCCGGACTGGATCCGCGAGATCCACCAGGGCCTGTCCGCGCAGCTGAAAGCCCACGGCCTGGAGAACATCTCGCAGGCCGTGGGCAGCGGGTTGCCGTGGGTGGAGAACTAGTTCTCTGCCCAACCCCAGAGGATGCCGCGGGCGGTGGCCTTGAAGTTCAGGTTGAAGCCCAGGACGGTCGGGGTCTGGCGGTCGTCGATGTCCAGCTCCTCGCTCACCGCGTGAACGGCGAACAGGTAGCGGTGCGGGCCGTGGCCGGCCGGCGGGTTGGCGCCATAGTAGCCCCAGGAACGGCTGTCGCCGCGCAGCGCCACTGCCCCCTCGGGCAGGCCGCTGAGGTCTTCGTTGCCAGCGCCTAGCGGCAGGGAGGTTACGTCCGCCGGAATGTTAAAGACTGCCCAGTGCCAGAAGCCGCTGGCCGTAGGGGCGTCCGGATCAAAACAGGTAACCGCGTAAGTCTTCGTGCCCTCCGGGCCTTTAGACCAGCTCAGCTGGGGCGAGACATCGTTGCCCCCCAGCTGCTCCTCGGGCAGGCGATCGCCGTCGGCGAAGGTCTCGCTGGTGACCTCCAGCGCGGGCAGATCCGTCAGCGGCGCGTACGGATCCGGGCCGGGGAAGCGGTCATCGATATAAGTGGGCTGGTGCTGTGCGTTGTTATCGGACATAGCACCACGCTAGTCAAAGCTTTGGGCGAGCGCACTAAAGTGCTTATCCATATACAAGTAACTCCCCGTGACCTGCGTATTTGTGTAAATCACTGGCTTGGCATTAAAGTGACGGGAGTTGCCACCACTTACTGTGGTGTGCGCAACCCAAGTCCGGGTGGCGGAATGGCAGACGCGCTAGCTTGAGGTGCTAGTGTCCTATTAACGGACGTGGGGGTTCAAGTCCCCCTCCGGACACAACATGAAAATCCCACGCTTTGTAGGCCACGCCTTTAGCGCGTGGTGGGGGCTAAAGCTGCGGTACCGTTTCTTAAGCGTCCTCGTTCCGATCCTGCTGGTCGCTTTCGTCTACTTCGTCCCGAAACCCGCGGTCGAGGATATTCGTACCTGGGTGGCCTCCACGGGCGCTTGGGCGCCGCTGACTTTTGTGGTGCTGTTGGTCGCTTTTACCCAGCTGCCGCTCCCCCGCACGATCTGGACTATCGCCGCGGGCGTGATGTTCGGGTCCCTGTGGGGCTCGGTGCTGGCGCTGGTGGGCGTGGGCGCCTCGGCCGCGCTGTCGCTGATCCTGGTGCATGCCGTCGGTGGCAGGTGGGTGGAAAAGAAGACCCAAGATGCACAGCGCATCCAGTTTCTGCAGGAAAGGATCGCCGAGCGCGGCTGGATCGCCGTGCTGGGGCTGCGCATGGTTCCGGCAATCCCCTTTTCGCTGCTGAATTACGCCTGTGGGTTGAGCCGCATCCCGTTTGTGCCCTATGTGCTGGCTACGATCGTGGGCTCCGCGCCGAATACTATCGCCACGGCTATGGCCTCCGATGCGCTCGCTACGGGTGGGCAGCCGTGGATCTTGCTACTCAGCGTTGTGGTGGTGTGCGCCGGTTTCGCGCTCGCTGCGAACGAGATTCGACTCTGGCGCCAGCTGCGCAAAGCCAATGAAGTAGGTTTATAAACATGTTTGCCGTGTATGCCGCTTACCGGGGCCGTTCGCAACGCCGTGGAGAATACGTCCGCGACGTCGCGGCGGCACTGGAGCGATCCTCGATGGTCGAGTCCGTGGAGATGAAGGGCATCGAGGACTTCGTCTGCATCGCGCCCGGCCCCGACGAGGCCGGCGGTCTGGTGATGTCTTTGCTACAGGCGGGTGACTTCGCACTCGGCATTGGCTCGGTGGTTGCGGAGGTTGATGGGGACGCCCCGTCGTCCGTGGAAGAGACCATCGGTGCAGCCACCCGCGCGGTGACCCGCTCGCAGCGTGCGGGGGCGGTGTCGGTGCGGATTGAAAAGCCAGGCCCGGGCGGTGTGATCGCCCCGGGGCGGGCGGCCGAAGTTGCCCAGGACATCGCGGCGGCCTTCACCCTGCTGGCCCACGTGCTGGCGCGGCGCACAAAGGAGGGCCGCGAGGCCACTGCCCTGCTGCGCGCTGGGCACTTGCAAGCCGAGGCGGCAGAGATTGTGGGCATCAGCAAGCAGGCGATGAGCCAGCGGCTTGCGGCGGCGGGCTGGCATGCGGAGCAGGCCGGCTGGACCCTGGCCGTGCACATGCTGGCCAGGGCAGACGAGCTAAAGAACTAGCCCTCGTTGTAGGGATTGTCGAGCGCAGCTTCGTCGACGGGCTTGTTCGCCACGGCGTTGGCGGCGGCAACGGCCTCGGCGATCTCGGGCGAGGAGGCGGTGTTAAACCAATCCTCGGAGCTCGACTCGTTGGCCTGCTCGCGAGTGGCATCGTCCACCGGCTTCGGCTCGTAGCGGAACACGCCCTCGTCGTCCTTCTTGGCCAGGGCCTTGGCGAACTGCTCCAGGGAGTCGCCGAACTGCATTGGGATCATCCAGGTCTTGTTGGCAGAGCCCTTCGCCATCTCCGGCAGCTTCTCCAGGTACTGGTAGGCCAGCACCTCGGGCGTGACCTGAGCGGACTTGATAGCCGCGTTGACCTTCTGGATGGCCTTGGCTTCACCCTGGGCCTCCAAGTAGCGGGCCGCGCGGGTACCCTCGGCGCGCAGGATGGCTGCCTGGCGCTCGGCCTCTGCGGCCAGGATGTGCGCGTGCTTTTCACCCTCAGCAGCCAGGATGCGGGCCTGCTTTTCACCCTCAGCGGTCTTGATGTCCGACTCGCGGCGACCCTCGGCGGTAAGAATCATGGCGCGCTTCTCGCGGTCCGCCTTCATCTGCATCTCCATCGATTGCTGGATGGATGCCGGCGGGTCGATGGCCTTCAGTTCCACGCGGGAGATGCGCAGGCCCCACTTGGTGGTGGCCGCGTCCAGCTCGCCGCGCAGGCGGCGGTTGATGATCTCACGGGAAGTCAGGGTCTCCTCCAGCGTCATGCCACCAACCACGTCGCGCAGCGTGGCGACGGAGATCTGCTCCACGCCGACGATGTAGTTGTTCACGCCGTAGATGGCGCGCGCCGGGTCGTTGATCTGAAAGGTGACCACGGTATCAATGGCGACCGTCAGGTTATCCTGCGTGATCACGGCCTGGGGAGGGAAGCTCACGACCTGCTCACGGGTATCGACCTTGTCGCGGATACGGTCGACAAAGGGAACGAGAAGCGTCAAACCGCCGGAAACAGTGCGGGTGTACGTACCCAAGCGTTCGATAACAGCCGCCTCACCCTGTGGGATGAGGGCCACCATCTTGATGATCACCGTAGCGATGATGAGCAGCAAGACCACCAAGAAAATTGTGAAGCTCATAAGTCGTTAAGCCCTTCTATTTGTTCTTCCACACGACTGCAGTCGTGCCGTCGATGTCTATCACCTGTACGGACTCTCCCTGGGAATAAACATCCCCTGGGGTTGCCGAGCGCGCCGACCACAGCTCGCCGGCGATGCGCACCATGCCGCCGCTTTGTACTTCGGCACTAACAGCCTCAACCACCACTGCGTTCCTACCCGTCAGTTCGGCGTGGTCGAAGGTATGTTCTGAGCGTGCTTGCATAAGGCGTTTGCGCAGGATGGGCCGAATCGCCAAGATGGTCGCCAGTGAAGCCAGGCCGAAAACCAGTATTTCTGCCCATACCGGAATGTCCGCCAGCGAAATCCCGGCAGTGATCAATGCAGCCGCACTGAGCATGAGCAAGGACATATCCGCAACGAGGAGCTCGCCAAGGGCCAACACTCCCGCTGCGATTAACCAAATGATCGGACCCATAGTCAGGATCCTAGTTGGTGTTTCAGTATTCCGGCGGGACAGTAACGAAATCGATCAGCCTTTCCACCGCACCGATAAGAGTGGAGTCCAGATCGCGAAAGGTCTTGGCTGCAGCCGCCACCCGACGCCAACCGTCCTGCGGGCTACCCCAGCCGAGCTCTTGGCACACGCCTGTTTTCCAATCGATGCCGCGCGGGATCTTCGGCCACGCGCGGATGCCAACGCTTTGCGGCTTCACGGCCTCCCAGATGTCGATGTACGGGTGGCCGGTGACCATCACGTGTGGGCCTAAGGATGCGGTCAAACGCGCCTCTTTCGTTCCCTCCACGAGGTGGTCCGCGAGCACGCCCACACGGCGGGTCGCGGAGGGCTGGAACTCGGCGAGCCGCTCCGGCAGGTTGTCGAGGCCCTCCAGGTACTCGACGACCACGCCTTCCACGCGCAAGTCATGCCCCCAGACTTGTTCGACGATTGCGGCATCGTGGATGCCTTCCACCCAAATGCGGGAGGGCGCCGCGACTTTGGCTTGTACGTTTTCTACGCGCCGCGAGCCTGAGTTGGAGGTGCGCTGCTTCGGTGGCAGCATCCTGGGATCTACATAACGAGTCAAGGTAATAGGCTTGCCCTCAAGCAGAAATGCGCCCTCGCGAAGCTTGAACAGGCGCGTTTTTCCGTAGCGATCCTCCAGGCGAATGAAGTCGCCGTCGGCGGTCTTCTCCCCGCCCACCACGGCACCGACGAAGTCATCGGCGATGACCTCCACCACCATGCCCAGCTCCGGCGCGACGCGCGTAATGCTGGGTTTCTGGTTGCGAGAGTGGCCCTTCATGATGTCACCGTAATTGAAGCTCATGGACAACCAGCTTAGGCTAGGAAAAATGACTGATCCGGTACCGACGTGGCTTGGGGCGCAACTGTGGTCGCCCGTGCAGAACACCTCCCTATGGCTGGCTTGGTGGCTGCACGGGATCATCGGGGCAGACGAAGTGATCGACGCTTTCCACGCCACCCAGGGCAAGCATCACCGCTTGGAGCCCGACGGGGGCGGACTGGTGGAGATGCTCGGCCATATCCGCTCCGTGGCCGACGAGGCGCCCGTCGGATTGGACGAACGCCCCTTGATCCAGCTGGCGCTTTCGGGCCCCGGCGACGCGACCGTGCTGCCGGTTGGCCCGGAGGGGGCGTCACTAATCATCGCCGACCGCGACCCCTTGGTCAGCCACGTGCTTAGCCCTCGTGTTATTGACGCCCACCTGGTCAGTTGGTCGTGGGATCAGTTGGAGGGGCCAGTTCCACCGCTGCCGGTCTACTCGCCGGGTGAGGCAGATCAACTGCTGCGTGAGGCTGCGGATAATGCAACGAGGATGGTGCGGAACGCAGGGCACGTGCCGAGCGGTGGCGCGGCGTTTCAACGCGCTGAGCTGGCGGTGGGAGCCTTGAACGATGCCTTTGGGCTTCCCGGCATGCCGCCGGGAGTGCCCAGTCGCGCCGCGAAGCTGATGGCCAGGGCCGATCAGGTGGCGGCGATTGTGGAGGTCACTAAGCGCTCCGAGGTGGGTGCGAGCCTGGACCCCCATCTAATGCCAATGCTCCGGGCGGTAAGAACCGCCCGGATGGTGGCTGTGGACTATGCGCAGCGGGAGCTGCTGCGTTAGATCATCACTCGATCATGCGGACTGCCATGGGCTGCATGCCGCCCCAGCGCACGTCGGAGATCTTGACGACATCGCCGGACTGCGGGGCCTCGATCATCTTGCCGTCACCCAGGTACAGGGCGACGTGGCCTGGCCAGAACAGCATGTCGCCGCGCTTGGCCTCAGAGGAAGGAACCTGCTTGCCGGCCGTGTACTGGTAGCCAGAGTAGTGCTGCAACTCGATGCCCACGCCGTAGAATGCGTACATCATCAGGCCGGAGCAGTCGAAGCCGACCTTGTTGTAGTCGCCGTGCGCGTCGGCTACACCGCCGTCGCGGATGCCCTTGGTCGGGCCGTGGAAGTTGCCGCCGCCCCATGCGTAGGGCAGGCCCAGCTGGCTTTCGGCGCGCTTGATGACGCGCTCGATCTTCTCTTCGGCGGTGCCGGAGGTATCGGGGCTGCTCGGATCCAGGGCGTCGGCGATGGCCTCAGCCGGGTTCTCCGGAGTTTCCGGAGTTTCTGGGGCTACGGCCTCGTCGGGAGCCTCGGGGGTCTCTGCAGTCTCCGGGTTCTCCGGAGCTTCAGGAGTCTCGGGAGCCTCTGCAGCTTCCGGGTTTTCCTGCGCGGCTGGTGCGGTGCTAGTACCGGCGCCCATGGCGCGGTCGTACTCCTGGCCTGCTGTTTCGCGGCCCGCGCGGGCCGCGGCTGCCACGGCACCATCCGGGTTTCCGGACAATGCGGTGGTGAAGCCGGCCATCAGCGCGGATTCGCCGGCCTTGCGCAGACCGTCGAGGGCAGCCTGGCGCTGGTCATCGCCACTGGGGTTCAGGTCGTAGGAGGACTGCAGCTCCGCCGGGAGCTCCGGCAGGCCCGCCGGGTTGCCAAGGGACCCCTGTGCCGGGGACTCGTCGGACTGGTCGGACTGGTCGGACTCAGTGGATTCGTTAGCCTTAGCCGGCTGAGCGTCCTCAGTGTTCTCGGTGGTCTCGGTGGTCTCGGTGGAGTTCTCAGTGGACTGAGTCTCCTCCGCCGGAGTCTCCGGGGCCTTATCTTCGGCGTCCTCGGCCTTCTCGACCTCGGCGCCAGCCTTCTCGGCGGCCTTCTCGGCGACCTTGCGCTTGTCCCAGCTAGAAGCCTCCGGGTGGGTGTTGGTGAAGGTTTCCACGGCGGCGCGGGCCTCGCGCAGTGCCTTTTCCGCCTTCGCCTTCTCATCGAGCAGGCGCTTGTATTCCTTCTGCTTCGCGGTGAGGGTCTTCTGGGAATTGTCCAGGGTGTCGCGCGCGGTGTTGTACTTGCTTACCGCGTCGTCGACGGCGGAGTTCGCCTTGTCGCGGGAGTCGCGCAGCGAGGATTCCTCGTTGGCGTTCTGGGTACGCGCAAGGTCGAGGCGGTCGACCTCGTCCTTTTGCTTCTTGGAGGCTGCGTCGATGTAGGAGGAGCGATCGAGCGTGTCACCAACCGCGTCACTTCCGCCGGCAGCCAGGTTCACTGCGGAGGCGTCGCCCCCCTGGGCGTAGGCGGAACGCGCGATGTCGTTCAGCTTCGCCTGTGCCTTGGTTACCTCGGTATCGGAATCCTTGAGGCGTCCGCGTGCGTCCATGACCTTGTCCTGGGCCGTTTGGGCGGCGGACTGGCTGTTGACGAGGTCGACGCGAGCCTTGTTGGCATCCTCTCGCAGCGAGCCCATGAGCGTCTCCATTTCGGAAACCTGGGACTTGGCACGAGAAACCTGGCCGACGAGGTCGGCCAGGAAGCTTTCGACGGTGCGCTTGTCGTCGGCCTGGGCGACCATAGTCGTCGACTGCAGCGTCACTCCAGCGGTCACTGCGACGGCCAGCACCGTTCGTTTACGGCTTTGTGGTCGTGGTGTCACGATCGATTCTCCTGGTGTTTATACAACTGGCTTTGAAGCGAGCGAAACCCTCGGTCCAGCTGGCCGCACTTCCCCATGCGATCAGTACAGGTCCCGTCGGGTGACTCTCAAAAATCACTTCGAGATCAACTCGTTTCAAAAGTTGACACTGGGAACCCTAGAGCACACGAGTCAAGGCCGTAAACTTTTTCACCATGAATCCCATGAATCGCACTAGTCACATAAGTAACGGCAATTGCCTTGACCTGCGAATAGTAACGGAAAAGTTACAAGTGTGATTTATGTCACATTTACGAGCGTGTAGGCGTGTCGCATTGCACCACCTGTAGAAAGCCCCCGTTTTTCTAGATTCACCCTTAAGGTTAGTCAATCCCCCAGGCTTGACTATTTTAAACCGTTATCTATTTCTGCTTAGTCCGCAGCTTTGATAACGAAGCGATTACGGCCGCCACGGCCACTGCTAGAACCACTCCCACGTTGGCCAGACCGGTTGGAGCTTCATACCCTGCTGCCTGGTTGAGGAACTCCTGCGTCGCCTCCGGGTGACTGTTGGCGCCAGAGAGAACCTTATAGTTCGATTCGATGGCATAGCGCGACAGATTCTCCGACACTGCCGTCGCCTGGCTCGGGGACTTCAGAATCACCGTGTCCGCGTCCGTGCCGTCGAGCACTTTCTGCGCGACGTCGCGCAGATTGTTGTGGCGCTCCCCGTCCTGATTGATATAGCCGATCTTTAGGGTGCCTATTTTGGACGCCGACTCTCCCCTCTCGGTCGCCTCAACCACCTCGTTGAGGCTCTTGGATAGGCCGGCCGATCCAGACTCCACCTCGGTCGGGAAATCCTCGGCAACGAAGACAGGGGCGTCATTAAGAGAGGCAATGAGCTGCGCAACGTCGTCCGAAGGGGCAGGGTTAGGCGTATCGGTCATGGGACGTTTTTAGCACCAAAAGAGGGGTGGGGGTAACGGCGACACGCTTAAACCTGCAGGATTCGCAGCAGGACAATCGTACTGTTAAAATTCGTGGTGACGTCGCGGCAAGAATGCTGCCACAATGGTAAGCAGAGCCCCCGCCGCGGGCGGCTGGCCCGTGTGCGGCGGCGACCACATCGACGACGACATTTCGACTAAGAGAAGAGATTAAAGGAGCTCACTGTGGCTGAAAGCATTAACTCCTTCGATTCCAAGAGCACTCTGCAGGTCGGCGAGAAGTCTTACGACTACTTCGCGCTGGATGCTGTGCCGGGAATGGAGAAGCTTCCCTACTCCCTGAAGGTTCTCGGCGAGAACCTGCTGCGCAACGAGGATGGTAAGAACACCACTCGCGAGCACATCGAGGCCATCGCCAACTGGGATCCTTCCGCAGAGCCCAACTTCGAGATCCAGTTCACCCCGGCCCGCGTTATCATGCAGGACTTCACCGGCGTGGCCTGCATCGTTGACCTGGCCACCATTCGTGACGCCGTGGTTGCCCTGGGTGGCAACGCAGACGACGTTAACCCGCTGAACCCGGCTGAGATGGTCATCGACCACTCCGTGATCATCGAGGCATTCGGTAACGCCGACGCTCTGGAGAAGAACGTCGAGATCGAGTACCAGCGCAACGACGAGCGCTACAAGTTCCTGCGCTGGGGCACCGGCGCCTTCGAGAACTTCCGCGTCGTTCCTCCGGGAACCGGCATCGTCCACCAGGTGAACATCGAGTACCTGGCCCGCTCCGTCTTCGACAACAACGGCCTGGCTTACCCGGACACCTGTGTTGGTACCGACTCCCACACCACCATGGAAAACGGCCTGGGCATCCTGGGCTGGGGTGTCGGCGGCATCGAGGCTGAGGCTGCAATGCTCGGCCAGCCGATCTCCATGCTGATCCCGCGCGTCGTTGGCTTCAAGCTGACCGGCGAGATCCCGGCTGGCGTTACCGCCACCGACGTCGTTCTGACCATCACCGACATGCTGCGCCAGCACGGCGTGGTCGGCAAGTTCGTCGAGTTCTACGGCAAGGGCGTTGGCGAGCTGCCGCTGGCCAACCGCGCAACCATCGGTAACATGTCCCCGGAGTTCGGCTCCACCGCGGCTATGTTCCCGATCGACGAAGAGACCGTGAAGTACCTGGAGCTGACCGGCCGCGACCAGGAGACCCTGGACCGCGTCGAGGCTTACGCCAAGGCACAGGGCATGTGGCTGGACCCGGAGAAGGAAGTCGAGTACTCCGAGTACCTCGAGCTGGATCTGTCCACCGTCGTTCCTTCCATCGCTGGCCCGAAGCGTCCGCAGGACCGCATCGAGCTGAACGACTCCAAGGCACAGTTCCGCAAGGACCTGCACAACTACGTCGACGCCGACGCTTCTGCCTCTACCCCGGACTTCGACGCAGAGGGTCCGGCTACCGAGGACACTTCTGCCCAGGCTGCCGGCACCCCGGCATCCGCTGCTGATGCGAAGGGCAACATTCCTTCCGCAGCTGCAGGCGCAGAGGGCCGCCCGTCCAACCCGGTCACCGTCAACTACAACGGCGAGGACATCGAGCTGGACCACGGTATGGTCGCCATCGCTTCCATCACCTCTTGCACCAACACCTCCAACCCGTCCGTCATGGTCGGCGCTGGCCTGCTGGCACGCAATGCTGCTGCCAAGGGCCTGAAGTCCGCACCGTGGGTTAAGACCTCCATGGCGCCGGGTTCCCAGGTTGTTAACGGCTACTACGAGAAGGCGGGCCTGTGGAAGGACCTGGAGGCCATGGGCTTCTACCTGGTCGGCTACGGCTGCACCACCTGTATCGGTAACTCTGGTCCGCTGCCGGAGGAGATCTCCGCAGGCATCAACGAGGGCGACCTGGCTGCCACCGCTGTCCTGTCCGGTAACCGTAACTTCGAGGGGCGCATCAACCCGGACGTCAAGATGAACTACTTGGCCTCCCCGATCCTGGTTATCGCCTACGCGATCGCCGGCACGATGGACTTCGACTTCGAGACCCAGCCGCTGGGTCAGGATCAGGATGGCAACGATGTCTTCCTGAAGGACATCTGGCCGTCCACCGAGGACATCGAGGAAGTTATCGCTTCCTCCATCACCAAGGATCTGTACGCCGAGGACTACGCAAACGTCTTCGAGGGTGACGAGCGCTGGCGTTCCCTGGAGGTTCCGTCCGGCAAGACCTTCGACTGGGATCCGAAGTCCACCTACATCCGCAAGGCTCCGTACTTCGACGGCATGAGCAAGGAGCCGGAGGACGTCAACGACGTCAAGGGCGCACGCGTCCTGGCTCTGCTGGGCGACTCCGTGACGACCGACCACATCTCCCCTGCTTCCACCATTAAGCCGGGCACCCCGGCTGCTCAGTACCTGGATGCAAACGGTGTGGAGCGCAAGGACTACAACTCCCTGGGCGCACGTCGTGGTAACCACGAGGTCATGGTTCGCGGTACCTTCGCTAACATCCGCCTGCAGAACCAGCTGCTCGACGGTGTTTCCGGCGGCTACACCCGCGACTTCACCCAGGAGGGCGGCCCGCAGTCCTTCATCTACGACGCCGCCATGAACTACCAGAAGGAGAACACTCCGCTGGTCGTTCTGGGTGGTAAGGAGTACGGCACCGGCTCCTCCCGTGACTGGGCTGCTAAGGGCACCCTGCTGCTGGGCGTGAAGGCCGTCATCGCCGAGTCCTTCGAGCGTATCCACCGCTCCAACCTGATCGGCATGGGTGTAGTCCCGCTGCAGTTCCCGGAGGGTGAGTCCTGGAAGTCCCTGGGCATCGAGGGCACCGAAACCTTCGACATCGAGGGCATCGAGGAGCTCAACAACGGCTCCACCCCGAAGACCGTCAAGGTAACTGCCACCAAGGAGAACGGCGAGAAGATTGAGTTCGACGCCGTGACCCGCATCGATACCCCCGGTGAGGCAGACTACTACCGCAACGGCGGCATCCTGCAGTTCGTTCTGCGCAACATGATGTCCGGCAAGTAAGGAATAACTCCTTATAGGCCTGGCATGAGGCGGTGACCGGCGCCCTCTTCCCCACGGGGAGAGAAGCGCGGGTCACCGCCTTTGTGCTCTTAGACAACACAACGAGGTTTAAGCAGATGCCCAAAGTAAGCGACACGGACCTGGCAGAGCGGAAGGTCGAGATCCTGTCCGGCGCGCGCCACTGCTTCGCTAGCTACGGCTACGACGGCGCGACCGTCGCCCGGCTGGAAGAAACCATCGCCAAGTCCCGCGGCGCGATCTTCCACCATTACGGCAACAAAGATCAGCTGTTTCTCGAGGTTGCCCATGAAGACATGCGCAAAATGGCCGAACTAACGGCCGACGAGGGGCTTATCGGTGCTATTCGCGCCCTAGTCAAGTCAAAAGACTTGACCGACTGGTGGGGTATGCGTGTGGAGATCACCCGCAGGGTGAACATCGACCCCTGCTTCGCGGCGAAGTGGGAGCTGGATCAGCTGGCGCTGCGTGAAACCGTGCGCACCCGCCTGCGGGAACAGCGCGCCAGCGGGCGGATCCGCAAGGATGTGGAGATCGAGACGATAGCCCAGACGTTGGAGCTAGTGCTCGAGGGTGTGCTCGGACGGCTTGCCCAGCGACAGGGCACCGAAGGGCTATCCGACGCGCTGGACTTCGTGGAAAGCGCTCTGCGTTCCCCCGGACAATAGGCTGTCCAACCCGGTGAGTAGCATGTAGTGCATGATCGCAATCATGACCGTTACCGGGCTGGATCACACTGGAATCATCGCCGCCGTGTCCACCGCCCTGGCCGAGCTAGACGTCAACATCCTCAACGTCTCCCAGACCATCATGGACGACTACTTCACCATGATCCTGCACGTTCGTATCGACGACTCCCAGCACGGGATCGCCGACGTGCAGGACCGAATGGCGGAGGTCGAAAAACAGGAGAAGCTCGTCATCCGTGTGCAGTCGGAGGCCATCTTCTCCGCCATGCACGACGTGTAAGAATTCGAAAGGGTTAAAGAATGAATCCACGTCGTGGCGTCACAAACCAAAGCAACAACATCCTAGAGACCATCGAGATGATCGAGAAGTACCGTCTCGACATCCGGACCGTAACGATGGGCATCAACCTCATGCCCTGCATTCGCGAAACGATGGGAGCAACCGCCGAGGCGGTGTTTGAGCGCGTGGTGGACTACGCGCGGAACCTCGTGCCGGTGGCTCAGGAGATCGAGCGCGAGCTGGGAATCCCCATCGTTAACAAGCGCATCTCCGTCACCCCGGTGGGTATCCTCGCCTCCGCGGTAGAGGGCAACCCGGTGCGCATTGCCGAAGCACTGGATCGCGCGGCCACCGAGGTGGGCGTGAACTTCATCGGCGGCTACTCGGCCCTGGTGGACAAGGGGGCCACGCGCGGCGAGCTGGACCTGATTCGCTCGCTGCCCGAGGCGCTGAACGAGACGAACGTGGTCTGTGCCTCCGTGAACGTCGGCAGCTCGAAGGCGGGCATCAACATGAATGCGGTCCGCGAGATGGGGCACGTCATCAAGGATGCCTCCACATACGGGCCGGGCGGTACGCTGGCCTGCGCAAAGTTGGTCGTGTTTGCCAATTCAGTCTCCGATAACCCGTTCATGGCCGGCGCCTATCACGGGGTAGAAGAGCAGGACTGTGTGATCAACGTGGGTGTTTCGGGGCCCGGCGTGGTCGACCGCGCGGTCGCTGGAATGGAAGGCGCAACGCTCAACGAGGTTTCCGAGGAGATCAAGAGGGCGGCATTTAAGATCACCCGCACCGGCCAGCTGGTTGGCGTGATGGCCGCCCAAAGGTTGGGCGTGCCCTTCGGAATCGTGGATCTTTCCCTGGCTCCCACTGCGGAACTCGGCGATTCCGTGGCGCACATCTTGGAGCACATGGGGCTCGGCCAGGTGGGCACCCATGGCACCACTGCCGCCTTGGCGCTGCTGAACGATGCGGTGAAGAAGGGCGGCATGATGGCCTGCTCGCGCGTCGGTGGTCTCTCGGGTTCATTTATCCCGGTTTCCGAGGATAAGGGGATGATCGACGCTGTGCGCAGCGGCGCCATCAGCATCGACAAGCTGGAGGCTATGACGGCCATCTGCTCCGTAGGCCTGGACATGATCGCCATCCCGGGCGACACCCCCGCGGAGTCGATTGCTGGCATGATCGCCGACGAAGCGGCGATCGGTGTGATGAACCATAAGACCACCGCCGTGCGCGTGATCCCCGCGGTCGGTACAAAGGTGGGCGACGACGTGGACTTCGGTGGCCTGCTGGGCTACGCGCCGGTGATCGGCGTGAACCGTGCAAGCAGCGCCGAGTTCATCAACCGCGGTGGCTTCATCCCCGCCCCGCTGCACGGCTACCGCAACTAGGAAGGACTACTCGCTCGTATGGTGCAGGTCTTTAAGTACGGTCGCTCCTCTGCGGTCATCGATGACCCGTTTGATGGGCTGGTGCGGGGAGACCAGTCGGGCACATTTGATCAGCGCTGTACCCTACCCGCCGGGTCGGTTGCGCTGAACGCCGCGCTGTCGAACAACGGCCGCATGCCCGTTGCTGGTAACACCGCGGGCTTTAGCGTGGTGCAGACGGTAGTGCTGACAATTGGCGTGGTGCTGTTAGGCCTGGGAGGCTTCCTGGTCGCCGGCAGCGGCACCCAGACTCTGGTTATTGGCCTGGTGATCGGAGCCATTGGCCTGCTGATGGCGGGCGTGGCCCTCTATAGCGCCTTCAAGCGTCGCGGTCGACTGCGGATCCTGGGCAAAGCATGGGGAAATGGTTGGCTGCGCTTTGCTCCTGCCCGCGTGGGCGGCGTGTGGATTGCCCGGGTATCGACGCATAACGACAACGGGGAGCGCATGAACACGGAGCGCCGCTACTACTACAAGGCCATGGTGCAGGCCTACCCCACCGACGGCACCGAGCCGTTCACGTTCCGCACCGGCGAGTTCAACGCCCCGGCGAACTGGGAGGGTCGACCCTATAACCTGCACATGGCCGATGGCCCCATGGACGTGCTGGAGCCCGAGTTCACCAACGGATGGACCATTTGCCGGTACATCGCGGGCCAGCCGGAAACGGCCACGATTTCTACCGACCTGTCGGCCAAGCAGGTCAAGGCGGCTCTAGAGGTTTCGCAGATCCGCTAACGCCTGCAGCAGCTGGCCGTGGCGGGCGGGGATGCGGGAGCGCAGGATGATTTCCGTGCGCGTGCGCTGCACGCCCTCGACTTCCTGCAGTTTGAGGGTGATCTGCTCCAGGTGCTCGTGATCACGCGCCACCACGCGGCACGATAGGTCGTAGGGCCCGGCAATGGAATGCGCCTCCGTGATCCACGGGATTCTCAGTATTGCCGCGGTCGCCTGGTCTAACGTCCGCTGGTCCAGTGTGACGTGCACGAAAGCGCCCAGCGGGAAGCCTAGCGCACCCGGGTCGAAGTGCGGGGCGAAGCTGCCGATCACTCCCCTTTCCACGAGTTTGTCTATGCGGCTGCTCACCGTCGCGCGCGCCACCCCGAGCACCCGTGCGTACTCGCGCACCCCGGCCTTGGGCCTTTCGTTGAGTAGCATGCAGAGCTCGATGTCTGTCCGGTCGAGGTCCCTCATTCCTCTGCCCTATCTTTGTGACGCCCCTTCGCGGCCTGTTGGCAAAAAACATCTACTTTTGTGTGCAAATCTGTTGTCGCTTGGGTGGGATTCTAGGCCATTGGCCTAGGTTTTAGGTCTGGAATCTAAAAAACCTTTGCTAAGTGAACTATTTTCCCGCGGGTGCTACCGGGTAGCGTTGGCTGTCGCTTAATGTGATTCAAACCACAAACTGACAGCTCGCACGAAAGGGTGAACAGCGATGACCTCCACATTCATCCCCGACACAATCTCCACCGTCCAGGACCTCCCCGACTACACTCAGTCGCGTTATCGGGAGAAGACTGGGCACATCCACTTAACCGGCATCCAGGCGCTCGTGCGCACGGTGCTGGATCGCGCGGAGGCAGACCGTGAGATTGGGCTGCAGACCTCTAGCTTCGTTTCCGGCTACGAGGGCTCCCCGCTGGGTGGGTACGACCTTGAGCTGGGGCGCCGCAAGTCGCTGCTCGGCCAGTTTGATGTGCAGCACTTCCCTGCCGTCAATGAGGAGTTGGGCGTCACCGCCGTAGCGGGATCGCAGATGACGGATCGGGCGACGGTCAAGGAAGGCATCGACGGCGTGGTCGGCTACTGGTACGGCAAGGCGCCGGGGTTGGATAGGGCGGCCGATGCGCTGCGGCACGCGAACATGACCGGCACCAGCGGCACGGGCGGCGCGGTGGCCTTCGTGGGCGACGACCCGACGGCGAAGTCCTCGACGATCCCCTCTGCCTCCGGGCGAATCCTTGCGGATCTCGGGTTGCCGACCCTCGTGCCGGCGGACGCTGGCGACGTGCTGCGCCTCGGCACGCACGCAGCGTGGATGTCGCGCTACAGCGGCCTGTGGACAGCGCTGCGCATCACCACCCCCGTGGCTGACGGCTCCGCCAGCGTGGATCTGGAGGCCATCCGCGAGGCCACGACGGCCCGCGGTCTGGAGCGCGGCGGCGAGCACGAGCCCGAAGCTCGCCTGTTGGGCAAGCGACTGCTCGACCTTGAGGACACCCGCGTGGGCGAGCGCCTGCCGCGGGCTCTGGAGTACGCCCGCGAGCACCGACTGAACCGCTGGTGGGGCGCCCGGGGCGGCGACCGCGTGGGCGTGATCTGCGCAGGCAACACCTCCCTGGAGGTCGCGGAGGTCGTGGGCGAGGCGCACGTTCGCGTGCTGCAGCTGGCGATGACCTACCCGCTGGACCCACAGGAGCTGGAGCGCTTCTGCGAGGGGCTGGATACTCTCGTGGTCGCCGAGGAGCTAGGTACTCACCTGCTGGAATCCGTTCGCGCGTGCCTCTACGACCTCCCGGTGCGCCCCGCGATCGAGCACGTGAATGATCCGCTGAAGCAGCTGCCCAAGCTGTTGCGCAACGAGGGCATCGAGGTCGCCGGCGTGGAGAGCGGCCCCACCCGGATCTCCCTGCCGTTGGCGGTCCCCAACCGCGTGCCCCATTTCTGCTCCGGCTGCCCGCACAACCTCTCTACCCGCGCGGACGAGGACACGCTGGTCGGTGCCGGAATCGGCTGCCACGCCATGGTGATGCTGATGGATGACAAGCGAGTGGGCAAGATCATGGGCACCGCGCAGATGGGCGGCGAGGGCGCACACTGGATTGGAATGCACAGCTTCGTGTCCGAGGAGCACTTTGTGCAGAATATGGGCGACGGAACGTTCCTGCATTCGGGATCGCTGGCGCTGCGGGCAATGGTGGCGTCCAAGGTAAACGCAACCCTCAAGCTGCTGCACAACGGCACGGTAGCGATGACAGGGGGCCAGGACCCCGTGGGGCAGCCGAGCCTGGCGGGGTTGGTCGACATGGTGCGGGCGGAGAACCCGGCCAGGATCGTCGTGACCAGCGACGATGTGCGGCGCACGCGGCGCGCCCTGCGGGGTTCCGGCGTGCAGGTGCGCCCGCGCGAGGATCTGGCCAAGGTGCAGAAGGAGCTGGAGGCCCTACAGGGTGTCTCCGTGCTCATCCACGACCAGGAGTGCGCCGCCGAGAAGCGCCGCGCCCGCAACCGCAACCAGCGCGCCCAGGCCACCGAGAAGATCGTGATCAACGAGCGCATCTGCGAAGGCTGCGGTGACTGTGGTGAAAAGTCCGGCTGCCTGTCCCTGCAGCCGGTGGACACGCAGTTCGGCCGCAAGACCCGCGTGGATCAGACCAGCTGCAACACCGACCGCTCGTGCCTGTCCGGTGATTGTCCGGCCTTCACGACCGTCGTTGCGGTCGAGGAGAAGCGCGAGGTGCCGCCTATTGACGCCCACGCTCTCGACCCGGTGCCGGAGAGCGCGCTGGACAGCAAGCGCCCGTGGAACATCCGCATCTCGGGTGTGGGCGGCACGGGAGTGATGACGGCCTCGGCCGTAATCGCCACCGCCGCACACCTCGATGGACTTGCGGTGCGCGGCACGGACATGACGGGCCTGGCGCAGAAGGGCGGGTCGGTGGTCTCCGATCTGCGCATCTCTAAGAGTATTGGCCAGCACACGGGAACGGTGCCGCGCGGCGGCGCGGACCTGCTGATCGCGCTGGACGGCGTGACGGGTGCAGAAGATGCCAGCACGTCGGTGCTCAATGCGGCGCGGACGGTTGCCGTGCTGTCGAACTCCGCGACCCCCACAGGCCAGATGTGCACCGACGTTAAGGCCACCCGCCCCGACGGCGTGCAGATCACCGGCGCGCTGGGGCATGCGGCGAAGCGGGCGATCATCACCGACGCAATCCGCGTGTCCACCAAGCTCTTCGGTGAGTCCACGTTCCAGATCATGCTGCTCATCGGCGCTGCGGTACAGGCTGGTGCGCTGCCTGTGACCCCGGAGTCGATGGAAAAGGCGCTGCGGATCAACGGCAAGAAGGCCGAGGCCAACATCCAGGCCTTCCGCCGCGGCCGCCAGCTAGTGAGCCGCCCGGAGGCGCTGATCGAGCTGATGGGCGTGGAGCCCGACTACTCCCAATACCAGGAGGTTCAGCCTCTGGACCGCACTCGGGCCAAGATCGAAGAAGTTCTGGAGCCGAGCCTGGTAGATGATGTCGCGGTGTACTTTGACGAGATGCGCCGCTGGGGTTCCGAGCAGGATGCCCAGGATTACCTGACCGACGTGCGCGCGGTCTACGCCCACGAGCGGCGCGTGAACCCGAATGGCCCCGCAGAACTGACCCGCAGCTTCGCCGCTGGACTGCACAAGCTCTCCGCCTACAAGGACGAGTACGAGGTCGCCCGCCTGGCGCTGGACCCCGGATTCGCGGAGGCGCAGAAGGGCGGCAAGGTCACGGTCCAGTTCCAGCCGCCGCTGCTGCGCTCCCTGGGCCTGAACCGCAAGATCGGTCTCGGCCCACGGATGCGCCCGGTGCTCAGTGCGCTGGCGAAGGCCAAGGGGCTGCGTGGCACGCGCCTGGACATCTTCGGCTACGCGGAGGTGCGCAAGTTGGAGCGCAAGCTCGTCCACACCTACCGGGAGGAGATCCTGAGCCGGGCGCGGAACCTGCACAAGCCCGAGCAGGTAGCGGAGCTGGCCTCCCTGGCCGCTGCGGCCGATGGGGTGCGGGGGTTCGAGGACAAGAAAATCGACAGTGCGCACGAGTTGCTGCAGAAGTTGGGGCGCGCGGGCGTCAAAAAATAGTAAATAGACCAAGCGGTCTGTTACAGTAACGAATGTGACTTTCGTACTGCTAAGCCCCCGCAGCGGCGCCGAGGTGCTCGCCGCGGAATACGCCGACTTCCTCAGCTACAGCGGCCTCACCCCCGCCGAGCTCGAACAGCGACCGCTGGATAACCCCGGCGCCGACCTGGGAAGTTTCGACGGCGTGGAGGGCGTGTTTATCGGCGGCTCGCCGTTTACGATCACCCGCCCGGTCGACGTGGAATGGCAAGAAGCGATCTCGCAGAAGCTGGTGGATTTCATCCAGGTCGAATCGGAGCGGCAGCGCTTCGGCATCTTCTCCACCTGCTACGGCACCTCCATGCTGGCGCACTACCTAGACGGCGAGGTCAACAGTAAGTACTCGGAATCGGCGGGTACCAGCGAGGTTTCTCTTACTGACGCCGGGCGCGTCGACCCCATCACGGGTGCGCTCCCCGACCGCTTCACTGCGCTGACGGGCCACAAGGATTCCGTGGTGCGCGTGCCCGCGGAGGCCACCCTGCTGGCCACCGGCGAAACCTGCCCGGTGCAGATCTACCGCTACCGCGAAAACGTCTGGACCAGCCAATTCCACCCGGAGATGGATGCTGCCGGTATCACTCGGCGCCTCAGCTTCTACGAGGACGAGGGCTACTGCGACCCCGCGGAGATCGCGGAGACTTACGCACGCTTCGAGGGGCAGGATACGGCGGCGGCGAACTCGCTGCTGCGGCGCTTTGTGGAGCACTCCCGCAGCTCGCTGGGGATGGTGAGCTAGCTGGCTGGGCTAGGCCAGCTCGACGATCTCCATGTACTCATCGCTCCACAGGTCTTCCACGCCGTCGGGGAGCACGATCACCCGCTCGGGCTCCAGGGCCTTCACCGCGCCCGGGTCGTGGGTGACTAGCACTACCGCACCGGTGTAGGTTCGCAGCGCGTCGAGCACCTGCTCGCGGGACTGCGGATCCAAGTTATTGGTTGGCTCGTCCAGCAGCAGCACGTTCGCCCGGGAGCTCACGAGGGTGGCCAGAGCCAAGCGGGTCTTCTCGCCGCCAGAAAGGGTGCCGGCAGGCTGCTCCAGCTGCTCGCCGGAGAACATGAAGGCACCCAGCAGGCCGCGCAGGTCCTGCTCGCCGGCATCGGGGCAGGCTTCGACGGCGTTTTCCCAGACGGACTTGTCCGGGTCGATCGTGTCGTGCTCCTGGGCGAAGTAGCCCACCTTCAGGCCGTGGCCGGTGACTATGCCGCCCTCGCCGTCGGTGCGTTCCACCCCGGCCAGCAGCTTTAGCAGTGTGGTCTTTCCCGCGCCGTTGAAGCCGAGCACCACCACGCGGGAGCCCTTGTCGATGGCTAGATCCACCCCGGCGAAGACCTCCAGGGAGCCGTACATCTTGGTCAGCCCCTTGGCGTTCATGGGGGTCTTGCCACACGGGGCGGGCTCCGGGAAGCTGATGTTGGCCACGCGATCCTCGACGCGGATCTCGTCCAGGTTGCCCAGCATCTTTTTCGCGCGGGCGGCCATCTGCTTGGCGGCCTTCGCCTTGGTGGCCTTGGCTCCCAGCTTCTCGGCCTGTTGCTTCAGCGCGCTGGCCTTCTTCTCGGCATTGGCCTTCTCACGGCGGCGGCGCGCCTCATCGGTGGCACGGGCGTCCTTGTACTTGGTCCAGCCCATGTTGTAGACGTCGGCCTCGCCGCGCACAGCGTCCAGGAACCAGATCTTGTTGCAGACGTCGTCCAGCAGTTCCACGTCGTGGCTGATCATGATCAGCCCGCCCTCGTGCTTGGCCAAAAAGCCGCGCAGCCAGGTGATGGAGTCCGCGTCCAGGTGGTTAGTCGGCTCGTCCAAAAGCAGTGTCGTCTGCGAACGGCCGGAGCCGGCGGTGGCTGCAAAGAGGATCTGCGCTAGCTCCACGCGGCGGCGCTGGCCGCCGGAGAGGGTCTTCAGTGGCTGGTCCAGCACCCGTTCGGGCAGCCCCAGTGAGTCGCAGATCTGCGCGGCTTCACTGTCGGCCTCGTAGCCGCCGAGGGCGTGGTACTTTTCCTCCAGGCGGCTGTACTTGAGGATCGCGGCATCGCGCTGGCCGGCGGATTCGCTGGTCTCCATGATTTCCTGCTGGCGCTCCATGGAGTGCCGGATGCGGTCCAGGCCACGCGCGGAAAGCACGCGGTCGCGCGCGCTCTGCTCGATGTCGCCTTCTTTGGAGTCCTGCGGCAGGTAGCCCATCTCGCCGCTGCGTGTGACGGTGCCACCGTAGGGCTCGCCCTCGCCCGCCAGGATGCGCATGGTGGTGGTCTTGCCCGCACCGTTTCGCCCGACCAGGCCGATGCGATCGCCGGGCTGCACTCGTAGGTGCTGTCCGGGGGCGTTCAGCAGGGTTCGGGCCCCCACCCGAACCTCGAGGTCATTAGTAACAATCACAAGGAAGAAGCCTATCAGCCATCCCCGTCGGCGACCCTTCCCACCCCATGAACACCGGAGTCGCGTTGCCCGGGTCCCCCACAGTCCCGAGTCGCATCCGGTGTGTGTCACCGACGGGGTTGTCTTCTTTTCGTGCCCCACCTTTCGGTATGTTCGTACCGAGTAGGACAACGTTCATGTTAGAAACTGTGTTTGGCGCCCGCAGGCTAAGCGTTACACCCGATTTTGGCCTGTCCCCCCAAACCTTGAACTTAAACCTGAGCTTGCGAAGCTTCTTATTCTATTAGGCACTTCTTATACCTGTAGCTAATGCATTAAGCCGCAAAAATTTCCTAAAGAAGTGATGAGTAAAACACGGCTGTGTAAGTTCGGGGGTAAGAATCCTGAATCGGAGGTTTAAAGTGACCCAGCGGCTCGCGCTTAAAGGCCTCGGACCAGCCGGTGCGATTCTAGCCATTCGAGCTGTACAGCGCGGCTTCCACGTCACCGCCTATGATCCGGCCTTCGACGACCACAGCTCTTCCCCCTTCCCCGGCACCTATGGGGTGTTCTCCACGCAGATACCCTCCTGGGCCGATCACTTGTTTGGCCCACCAGAATCTTTGGAGGTCGTCGCGGGCACTCCCCTCACCCGCCGCACCCTCGGATTTAGCTATCGGATGCTGAACCAGGAGGCGGTAGTCGAAGCACTGAGAAGCTCGGGCGTGCGCATCAAACCTGAGCGCCTTCCCAATGGCGTGGAGGCCATCGACTGCACCGGCGCCCCACGTACGGACGCCGCACTGTGGCAACTGGCTGTCGGATGGTTCTTGCCTTTTGGTGACGCCCCTTCAGAATCCACCCCCACCTTCATGGATTGGACCGGGACGGTTGCCCAGGCCGGGGTTTGCCCGCCCAGCTTCTGCTACGTTCAGCGCACGGACGAGGGCTGGCTGTACGAGGAGACGATCCTGGCAGCGCACTGCAGCGCCGATGTGGCGAAACAGGAAGAAGTGTTCGAGGTTCTGCGGGCGCGCCTGGCAGACCGCATAGGCAACCAGACTGTAGTGCGCGAAGAACGGGTCGCGATCCCGATGGGGACCAGGCGGCGTCATAAAGAAAGAAAGTTCGGTGCCGCGGCGGGGTTTATCAATCCCGCGACGGGCTACTCGCTGGGGCACGCTCTGGAGGCTGCCGACGGTTTTCTGGACGGCAACCGCACCGGCGGGTGGCTGGCGTATGTACTGCGGCAAGTCGGTGGGGAGCTCATCGCCCGAGCCGATGGCGCCACGCTACAGGACTTCTTCGGGCACTTCTTTGCCCTGGACACGCGGAGGCAGCTGGCGTATTTGAGCGGGCGCGACGGGCTGGCCGTGGCACGCACGATGTGGGCGCTAAGGGAGGGAACCGGGCTGCGCCACGAGTTCCTCCGTCCCCTATTCCGCCGCCCCTGTTCAGTGGGCCGGGCGGTGTGGCAGAGGCTGTTCTAGGGCTAGACCGTGAAGCCGAGGAAACGCAGCTGCTCGCGGCCTTCCTCGTTGATCATGTGCGGGCCCCAGGCCGGGGTCCACACCCAGTTGATTTGCAGGTCGGAAACCTCGTCGACGTTGTTGATCACAGCATCGCGCGCCTGATCCTCCAGCACGTCCTGCAGCGGGCAGGCCGGGGAAGTCAAAGTCATGTTCAGCACCGCGGTCTTGTCCTCGATCCAAATGTCATAGACCAGGCCGAGATCGATGACGTTGATGCCGAGCTCCGGGTCGATAACGTCCAGCAGGTGCTCCTCGACCTTGCCGGCCAGCGCCATGTCCTCCGGGCTGCGCTCCGACGGGCCTTCCGGAGCCTTGTCCAAAGGCGAGGGGTCCATCTCCGGGGCGGTGGGTTCTGCGTTCTCAGTCATGGTGTGTTCCTTACTCTGTGTTGGTGTTAGCGCTCACGCCGGCCTCAGTGGCAGCGGCCTCGAAGGCCTTCCAGCCGAGCAGGGCGCACTTCACGCGGGCGGGGTACTTGGAGACACCCGCGAAGGCAATGCCGTCGCCGATGATCTCGTCGTCGCCTTCGATCTTGCCGCGGGAGGTGACCATGCGCTCGAATTCCGCCAGCTTGGCGAAGGCTTCCGCGACGGGGCGGCCGACCAGCTCCTCGGCCATGACGGACGTGGAGGCCTGGCTAATGGAGCAGCCCACAGCGTCATAGGAGATGTCTTCGACCGTCTGGTTGTCCTCGCTGAGGTGCAGGCGCAGCGTGAGCTCGTCGCCACACGAGGTGTTCACGTGGTGCACCTCGGCCTCGAAGGGCTCGCGCAGGCCCGCGTGCTGCGGGTGCTTGTAGTGGTCCAGGATCACTTCCTGGTACATCTGCTCAAGTTTCATAGGGACCTAATATCCTCTAGTACTTTCTTCAATCGCCGTTTCTACGCTGTTTCTTCTACGCTGTGCCGTTTACGCTTTCTACGCCGCGCCGAAGAACTCTTGCGCCTTGCGGATGGCAGCGACCAGCGCGTCGACTTCCGAAAAGTCATTGTAGATGTAGAAACTGGCGCGGGCGGTGGCCTGCACGCCCATGCACGTGTGTACCGGCCATGCACAGTGGTGGCCCACACGGATGCACACACCCTGATCGTCGACGACCTGGCCGAGGTCGTGCGGGTGGATTCCCTCCACGACGAAGCTCAGGGCGCTACCGCGGTTCTGCGTGTCGGTGGGGCCGATGATGCGCAAGCCTTCGATGGTCTGCAGCTGTTCCAGGGCGTAGGCCGTCAGCTCCGCTTCGTGGGCGGAAACCTTGTCCATACCCAGCTCGCTCAGGTACTTCACGGCAGCGCCCAGACCCACGACCTGGGAAGTCATTTGCGTTCCGGCCTCGAAACGCTGTGGAGCTTCAGTGAATGTCGTGCGCTCCATAGTGACCTTCTCCACCATCGAACCGCCGGTCAGGAAAGGAGGTAGCTGGTCGAGGTGCTGGGTCTTGCCATAAAGGACGCCGACGCCGTTAGGTCCCAACATCTTGTGGCCGGAGAACGCGGCGAAGTCCACGTCCAGCTCGTGGAAGTCCACGGGCATGTGCGGCACGGATTGGCAGGCGTCCAGGACGAAGATCGCCCCGACTGCGCGGGCGCGGCGTACGGCCTCCTTGACGTCCAGCACGGCGCCGGTGACGTTCGACTGGTGCGTCAGCGCAACGACCTTAGTGCGCTCGCTGAGCTCCAGGCTCTCCAGGTCGATGCGGCCATCCGGAGTAGCGGAGTACCACTTCAGGGTCGCACCGGTGCGTTGGGCGAGCTCCTGCCACGGCACCAGGTTGGCGTGGTGCTCCAGCTCGGAGACTACGATCTCGTCGCCTTCTGTGACCTGCAGCTCCCCCGCCCGGGCGTCGCCCAGAATGTAGGCGACCTCGTTGAGCGCTTCGGTGGCGTTCTTGGCGAAGGCGATCTCCCGGTCCTCGGCGCCGACGAAGGCGGCGATGGCCTCACGGGCGGACTCGTAGGACTCGGTGGCCTCCTCCGCGATCTCGTAGGCACCGCGGTGCACCGGAGCGTTATGGGTGGTCAGGAACTCCCGCTCCGCATCCAACACCTGCATTGGCCGCTGGGCGGTAGCTCCGGAATCCAGATACACCAGCTTCTTCCCGTCGCGCACGGTGCGCGAGAGAATCGGGAAGTCGCTGCGGATCTTCGCGGTGTCCAGGGAACTGGTTGAACTCACAAGTTCACACTTTCTGCCCAGCTAGGGCTGGGCCGAGCGAGGTTGGTAGGAAGTAAACGGATGGGAGGGGTGACGCGCAGGCTTAGATGAACTTCTCGTAGCCCTCGGACTCGAGCTGCTCAGCCAGCTCCGGGCCGCCGGACTCTACGATGCGGCCGTCGGCGAAGACGTGCACGTGGTCGGGCTTCACGTAGTTCAGGATGCGCTGGTAGTGCGTAATCATTACCACGCCGCCGTTCTCACGCTCCTGGTAGCGGTTGATGCCATCGGAGACGACACGCAGCGCGTCAACGTCCAGGCCGGAGTCGGTCTCGTCTAGGATGGCGAACTTCGGCTTCAGCAGACCCAGCTGCAGGATCTCGTGGCGCTTCTTCTCGCCGCCGGAGAAGCCCTCGTTGATGGAGCGCTCGGAGAACGACGGGTCGATCGCCAGCTCTTCCATCGCGCCGCGGGCCTCCTTGACCCACTCGCGGATCTTCGGTGCCTCGCCGCGCACGGCAGTGGCGGAAGAACGCAGGAAGTTAGCCATGGAAACGCCCGGCACCTCGGTCGGGTACTGCATAGCCAGGAACAGGCCCGCACGTGCGCGCTCGTCGACTTCCATATCCAGCAAGTTCTCGCCGTCCAACAGCACCTCGCCCTCGGTGATCTCGTAGCGCGGGTGGCCAGCGATGGCGTAGGACAGGGTGGACTTGCCGGAGCCGTTCGGGCCCATGATGGCGTGGGTCTCACCGGAGTTGATGGTCAGGTTCACGCCGTGCAGGATCGGCTTCGGATCCTCGTTCTCGTCGGCGGGGACGACCTGCGCGTGCAGATTCTTGATTTCCAGAGTGCTCATGGTGTGTTAAAAGCTTTCTTTGGGTTTTGACGGGGTGAATGAATTTAAAGAACCGTGTGCTGCAGCTCGGCCTCGACCTTGTCCTCCAGCAGCTCGCGGATGGACTCTTCCGGGATGCGCTTAATCACGTCGGTGAAGAAACCACGGACGATCAGCATCTTGGCGTTAGCCGGGTCGATGCCACGCGACTGCAGGTAGAACATGTGCTCATCGTCGAAGCGACCGACGGTGGCGGCGTGACCCGCGCCAACGATCTCGCCGGTCTGAATCTCCAGGTTCGGCACCGCATCAGCGCGCGCGCCGGAGGTCAGCAGCAGGTTGTTGTTCTTCTCGTAGGTGTCGGTGCCCGTGGCCTCCGGACGGATCAGCACGTCGCCGATCCACGCCGTGCGTGCCTCGCGGGCATCCTTGCCCTTCTCCGGCTCGCCTTGCAGCGCACCCTTGTACAGCACATTGGAGCGGCAGTTGCGGATAGAGTGATCCACCAGCAGGCGCTGCTCGAAGTACTGACCCGCATCCGCGAAGTACAGCCCCAGCAGCTCAGCGTCGCCGCCGGTGTCCGTGTAGCGCACGTGCGGCACGGAGCGCACCACGTGGCCGCCGAAGGCCGCGTAGTAGTGGCGCACGGTTGCATCGCGACCGACCTGGATATGCGAGTTCGACAGGTGAACTGCATCGTCGTTCCAGTCCTCGAAGACCACGGTGGTCAGCTTCGCGCCGGTGCCAACGACGAACTCGACGTTGTCAGAGTGCGCGCCGGAGCCCTCGTAGCGGACGAACACCACGGCCTCGGCGTGGGGCTCGAGCTCCACGACCAGGGTGCCGTAGGAGATCCCGTCCTCCCCCGGACCGTCGACGGTGATGGTCACCGGAGCCTTTAGCGCCGCATCCTTGGAGATGCGCACGTAGTCCGCGGACTCAGTGTTCTCCCACGCCTGGGCTGCGGCACGATCCACGGGAGCACCCGCGCGGCCGAGGCGCTCGTCGCCCGGCTCCAACTGTTCGACGGTCACGTTGGGGGCGTCATCATCAGAAACACCGACGGCGACGGCAGCGCGCTTGCCAGCTACGGCCGAGCCATCGTGCAGGCCGCGCAGCTCGCGCAGCGGGGTGAAGCGCCAATCCTCATCCTTACCGCGCGGCACGGCGAAGTCCGCGGCCGAGAAAGAGGTGAAACGGTCGCCCTTGGTCTGGTGATCCGTACCAGCCTGGACCGGTGTGATAGTCGCTTCGGTTTCGTTGAGTTGGGTGGTCATTTGGTTTAACCCACCGATCCTTCCATCTGCAGTTCGATTAGACGGTTGAGCTCCAGGGCGTACTCCATGGGCAGCTCCTTGGCGATGGGCTCCACGAAGCCGCGGACGATCATCGCCATTGCCTCTTCCTCCTCGATGCCGCGGGACATCAGGTAGAACAGCTGATCCTCGGAGACCTGGGAGACGGTGGCCTCGTGGCCCAGCGTCACGTGGTCGTTACGAATGTCGTTGTACGGGTATGTGTCCGATCGAGAGATGGAGTCGACCAGCAGCGCGTCACACTCGACATTCGAGGCGGAGTGGTGCGCATCCTTGTTCACCTGCACCAGGCCACGGTAGGCAGCGCGGCCACCGGCGCGGGCGACGGACTTGGAGACGATGTTCGAGCTCGTGTGCGGAGCCATGTGCACCATCTTCGCGCCCGTGTCCTGGAACTGACCCTCGCCAGCGAAAGCCACGGAGAGCACCTCGCCCTTCGCATGCGGGCCGGTCATCCACACGGCCGGGTACTTCATGGTTACCTTGGAGCCGATGTTGCCGTCGACCCACTCCATCGTGCCGCCCTCTTCGCACTTGGTGCGCTTGGTGACGAGGTTGTAGACGTTGTTCGACCAGTTCTGGATCGTGGTGTAGCGGCAGCGGCCACCCTTCTTCACGATGATCTCAACCACAGCGGAGTGCAGGGAGTCGGTCTTGTAGATCGGCGCGGTGCAGCCCTCGACGTAGTGGACGTATGCGTCCTCGTCGACGATGATCAGCGTGCGCTCGAACTGACCCATGTTCTCGGTGTTAATGCGGAAGTACGCCTGCAGTGGGATGTCCACGTGCACGCCCTTCGGAACGTAAATGAAGGAACCACCGGACCAGACGGCCGTGTTCAGTGCGGAGAACTTGTTGTCGCCGGCCGGGATAACGGTGCCGAAGTACTCCTCGAACAGCTCGGGGTACTCGCGCAGTCCGGTATCGGTATCGACGAAGATCACGCCCTGCTTTTCCAGGTCCTCGCGGATCTGGTGGTACACAACCTCGGACTCGTACTGGGCGGCCACGCCAGCGACCAGGCGCTGCTTCTCGGCCTCCGGAATGCCCAGCTTGTCGTAGGTGTTCTTAATGTCCTCCGGCAGATCCTCCCAGGTCTGAGCCTGCTTCTCGGTGGAGCGGACGAAGTACTTGATGTTGTCGAAGTCGATATCGCTAAGGTCCGCGCCCCACGTCGGCAGCGGCTTCTTATCGAAGATATCCAGAGCCTTCAGGCGGCGCTTCAGCATCCACTCCGGCTCGTTCTTCTTCGCGGAGATGTCGCGGACGACGTCCTCGTTAAGGCCGCGGCGGGCGGAGGCGCCGGCGACATCGGAATCGTGCCAGCCGTAGCCGTACGCGCCGATGGAATCGATGATCTCTTCGTCGGTCTGGGGTTTAGTTTCAGGTGTTTGTGCAGCTTGAGTCATGGTTTAACTTTCCTTCTTGGGGGAAGGGTCAATGGTTCTAAGCGGAATATAGGTGGTGCAGACACCGTTGCCGTCGGCGATCGTTGCCAAAGGTTGAGTGTGCTGTCCCAGCAGCTCTGCAACCACCCGGTGCTCCGCCGCGCACAGTTCTGGGAACTCGTGAGCGACATCTTGGATCGGGCAGTGATGACGGCAAATCTGTACGCCACCGCCTGCGTGACCGACAGTGGCAGCGTAGCCCCTCTTGGTCAATGCGTCGGCAATGGCCTGGGCCTTGGCGGCTACGTCCGCGTCGGAGTCGGAGACGTCCTGCAGCAGATCGTTGATGCGCTGAGCGGCGAAATCCTCCACCGCTTCTTCTCCGCCGGCAGAGCGAAGAGCGCGCATCGCCAGCAAGGCGAGCGTGTCGTAATCATGTCCAAACTCCGCCCGGCCTTCGTCCGTCAGTCTAAAGAGCTTGGCGGGTCGTCCACGTTGCCCGGATCGAGGTGCCTCGACGACCTCGGCGAGGCCGTCGGAGACGATGTTGTCTAAGTGACGCCGAACGCCGGCGGCGCTTAGACCAAACGCCTCGCTGATGTCCGATGCGCTCACCGGACCGTGGCGCAGCACGTGCAGAAGAATGCGGTGCCGCGTGTCGTGCTCTGCGGTGGGCTGGGTTGCCCGCTCCTCAGATGTTCGTGCCACGCTATACCTCCTTTGGCTTCTGTTCGAGTGCGCCTGTGCAACTAAAAGTTGTGCCTACATGATTAGACAACAAAAGTGTGTCGTAAATATTCCCGCTTGTCTACTAAGGTAACCCTGCCTAACTGTGAACTGGCCCCCGAAAGTTGGACTGGTTTAATTCTAGGCGGTTAGGGCTTCAAGGGTCTGATTCCGATATTGCATCGGGGTCAGGCCCTTGAGTCGTTGTTGGATGCGTTTGGTGTTGTACCACTGGATGTATTCGTCGATTGCCTGGTTGAATTCTGCGACGGTGCCGAAGACTTCACCGTGGTACATCTCGGTTTTCAAGTGGCCGAAGAAGTTCTCCATGACCGCGTTGTCGTAACAGTTGGCTTTACGCGACATCGACTGAACACCGCCGTTGTCACCGATCAGGTCGCGCCAGGAGGCATGCTGGTACTGGAAGCCTTGGTCAGTGTGCATCATCCACCCGGGTTCAGGCGCACATGTTCTAATCGCCTTGGTTAAAGAATCGGCGGTAAACGCTGTCGACGGCGATGTAGCCACGGTGTGGGCAACAATTGAACGGTCAAACAGGTCCATCACCGGTGACAGGTAGACCTTGCGGCCTGCGACCCTGAACTCGGTGACGTCGCTGACAAAGACAGTATTTGGCCGATCCGGAGTGAACTTGCGGTCAAGCTTGTTGTCAGCGATGTGACTGATCGCCCCAGCATAAGAAACATACGGCCTGCGCTGGCG
>NZ_JFCH01000056.1 GCF_000738175.1 Corynebacterium jeikeium
GTGCCGTTCCAGACACTGCATAACAGACGCGAGCACACTCACAATGCGACAAGAAATCAAAACCCTAGCACACAAATAATGTGTTGAACATCGGCTAATTAGTACCGGTCACCTCCATCACTCACATGACTTCCAGATCCGGCCTATCAACCCCATAATCTACAGGGAACCTCAAAAGAAACCTCATCTCAGAACAGGCTTCCCGCTTAGATGCTTTCAGCGGTTATCCCTCCCATACGTAGCCAACCAGCCATGCCACGGGCGTGACAACTGGCCCACCAGAGGTATGTCCGTCCCGGTCCTCTCGTACTAGGGACAGCCTTCTACAAGTTTCAACGCGCACGGCGGATAGAGACCGAACTGTCTCACGACGTTCTAAACCCAGCTCGCGTGCCGCTTTAATGGGCGAACAGCCCAACCCTTGGGACCTACTCCAGCCCCAGGATGCGACGAGCCGACATCGAGGTGCCAAACCATCCCGTCGATATGGACTCTTGGGGAAGATCAGCCTGTTATCCCCGGGGTACCTTTTATCCGTTGAGCGACACCGCTTCCACAAGCCGGTGCCGGATCACTAGTCCCTACTTTCGTACCTGCTCGACCTGTCAGTCTCACAGTCAAGCTCCCTTGTGCACTTACACTCAACACCTGATTGCCAACCAGGCTGAGGGAACCTTTGGGCGCCTCCGTTACACTTTGGGAGGCAACCGCCCCAGTTAAACTACCCACCAGGCACTGTCCCTAACCCGGATCACGGGCCGAGGTTCAGATGCCCAATCCGATCAGAGTGGTATTTCACCAACGACTCCACAACCACTAGCGTAGCCGCTTCACAGTCTCCCACCTATCCTACACAAACCGAACCGAACACCAATACCAAGCTATAGTGAAGGTCCCGGGGTCTTTTCGTCCTGCCGCGCGTAACGAGCATCTTTACTCGTACTGCAATTTCACCGGGCCTGTGGTTGAGACAGCAGGGAAGTCGTTACGCCATTCGTGCAGGTCGGAACTTACCCGACAAGGAATTTCGCTACCTTAGGATGGTTATAGTTACCACCGCCGTTTACTGGGGCTTAAATTCTCCGCTTCGGACAAAAGTCCTAACAGGTCCTCTTAACCTTCCAGCACCGGGCAGGCGTCAGTCCGTATACATCGACTTACCCGTCTTCGCACGGACCTGTGTTTTTAGTAAACAGTCGCTTCCCTCTATTCTCTGCGACCACCACCAGCTCAACACGTCGTTCACCAGCAGTGGCACCCCTTCTCCCGAAGTTACGGGGCCATTTTGCCGAATTCCTTAACCACAGTTCACCCGAACGCCTTAGTATTCTCTACCTGACCACCTGTGTCGGTTTACGGTACGGGCCGTACATGCACTCACTAGAGGCTTTTCTCGACAGCATAGGATCACCAACATCCCCACAACGGGTACGCATCACGCCTCACCCACATGCAGGACGGATTTACCTAATCCTGCGGGCCACACGCTTACACCACAATCCAATCAGTGGCTTGGCTACCTTCCTGCGTCACCCCATCGCTTGGCTACTACCAGATCAGGTCCCACGCATCCACACACCACACACACAAAGTGCATGTGACACGCTTCAGGGTGGTTAGTATCACTGATTCACCATTGGTCGCACACACACGGGTACGGGAATATCAACCCGTTAACCATCGACTACGCCTGTCGGCCTCGCCTTAGGACCCGACTCACCCTGGGAAGATTAGCTTGACCCAGGAACCCTTAGTCATCCGGCGGATACGTTTCACACGCATCATTCGCTACTCATGCCTGCATTCTCACTCGCATAACCTCCACCACACGGTCACCCGGCAGCTTCCACGATCACACGACGCTCCCCTACCAACCCAACCAAAAGATTGAGTTCCGCGGTTTCGGCGGTGTACTTGAGCCCCACTACATTGTCGGCGCAGAACCACTCGACCAGTGAGCTATTACGCACTCTTTCAAGGATGGCTGCTTCTAAGCCAACCTCCTGGCTGTCTTCGCGATCCCACATCCTTTTCCACTTAGCACACTCTTAGGGGCCTTAACCGGCGATCTGGGCTGTTTCCCTCTCGACTAACGAAGCTTATCCCCCGCAGTCTCACTGCCGCATTCTGACTTACCGGCATTCGGAGTTTGGCTGACGTCGCTAAGATGATAGTCCCGCTCAACCAACCAGTAGCTCTACCTCCGGCAAGAAACACACGACGCTGCACCTAAATGCATTTCGGGGAGAACCAGCTATCACGGAGTTTGATTGGCCTTTCACCCCTACCCACAACTCATCCCCTCAGTTTTCAACCTAAGTGGGTTCGCGCCTCCACAGCCTCTTACAGCTGCTTCACACTGGCCATGGGTAGATCACCCCGCTTCGGGTCCAGGACACGCCACTAAAAACACCCTCATTAGGATTCGGTTTCCCTACGGCTACCCCACAACACGGGTTAACCTCGCGACATGCCGCTGACTCGCAGGCTCATTCTTCAAAAGGCACGCCATCACCCTCTAAAAGGCTCTGACGGCTTGTAGGCACACGGTTTCAGGTACTATTTCACTCCCCTCCCGGGGTACTTTTCACCATTCCCTCACGGTACTCATACACTATCGGTCACAATAAGTATTCAGGCTTACCGGGCGGTCCCGGCAGATTCACAGCAGATTCCACGAGCCCGCTGCTACTCGGGTACATCATGTCAACCCCAACACCACATGCTTTCACGTACCGGACTCTCACCGTCTACGGCAGGCCATTCCAAACCACTTCCGCTAACACATGACACCAGGGCACGGCATGGCAGCACCGCACAACACAACCCCACAACCCCACACACGCAACCCCTGCCAGGTATCACACGCATGCAGTTTAGCCAAAATCCACGTTCGCTCGCCGCTACTAGCAGAATCATTATTATTTTCTTCTCCTACGGGTACTAAGATGTTTCACTTCCCCGCGTTACCACCACACAAACTATGAATTCATCCATGCAGCGACCACACACAACTGTGGCCAGGTTTCCCCATTCGGACACCCTCGGATCAACGCTCGATTGACAACTCCCCGAGGACTATCGCGGCCTTCCACGTCCTTCATCGGCTTATCATGCCCAAGGCATCCACCGTGCGCCCTTCACAGACAACACACAAATACTAAGACACCCACACACCAACCACACAAACAAAACATCCATGCAGCCAGCGCGTGAACAACAATGATTTCAAACAAAAATCACAAAAAAGAAGATACTCGCGTCCACTATACAGTTCTCAAACAACACTGAACACCCACAACACACAAACAACCACACAGAAGTGATCATCCGCCCATTAGCAAGCATCCACACANAAGGAACAAACAGATTGTCCCAGACACCCAACAGCCATGACAAACCAAAACTTCGCTCACCCAACCCCAACACAAGTGCCAACCCCAACACATTAAACATCCACAGTTACGACCTGAACAAAACAGCACCCAACAACCACCAACAAAGGATGGTTGAACCGGCTACCTATTCACCCAGAAACAAAAACAAAAAATAAAAACTCCTTAGAAAGGAGGTGATCCAGCCGCACCTTCCGGTACGGCTACCTTGTTACGACTTCGTCCCAATCGCCGATCCCACCTTCGACAGCTCCCTAACAAGTTTGGGCCACTGGCTTCGGGTGTTACCAACTTTCATGACGTGACGGGCGGTGTGTACAAGGCCCGGGAACGTATTCACCGCAGCGTTGCTGATCTGCGATTACTAGCGACTCCGACTTCATGGAGTCGAGTTGCAGACTCCAATCCGAACTGAGACCGGCTTTAAGGGATTAGCTCCACCTCACGGTATCGCAACCCACTGTACCGACCATTGTAGCATGTGTGAAGCCCTGGACATAAGGGGCATGATGATTTGACGTCATCCCCACCTTCCTCCGAGTTAACCCCGGCAGTCTCTCGCGAGTCCCCACCATAACGTGCTGGCAACACAAGACAAGGGTTGCGCTCGTTGCGGGACTTAACCCAACATCTCACGACACGAGCTGACGACAACCATGCACCACCTGTACACCAGCCACAAGGGAAACTACATCTCTGCAGCGATCCGGTGTATGTCAAGCCCAGGTAAGGTTCTTCGCGTTGCATCGAATTAATCCACATGCTCCGCCGCTTGTGCGGGCCCCCGTCAATTCCTTTGAGTTTTAGCCTTGCGGCCGTACTCCCCAGGCGGGGCGCTTAATGCGTTAGCTACGGCACGGGAATCGTAAATAAAACCCCCACACCTAGCGCCCACCGTTTACGGCATGGACTACCAGGGTATCTAATCCTGTTCGCTACCCATGCTTTCGCTCCTCAGCGTCAGTAACTGCCCAGAGACCTGCCTTCGCCATCGGTGTTCCTCCTGATATCTGCGCATTTCACCGCTACACCAGGAATTCCAGTCTCCCCTACAGCACTCTAGTTATGCCCGTATCGCCTGCACGCCCGAAGTTAAGCCCCGGGATTTCACAGACGACGCGACAAACCACCTACGAGCTCTTTACGCCCAGTAATTCCGGACAACGCTCGCACCCTACGTATTACCGCGGCTGCTGGCACGTAGTTAGCCGGTGCTTCTTATCCAGGTACCGTCACCAAAAGGCTTCTTCCCTAGCGAAAGGAGTTTACAACCCGAAGGCCGTCATCCCCCACGCGGCGTCGCTGCATCAGGCTTGCGCCCATTGTGCAATATTCCCCACTGCTGCCTCCCGTAGGAGTCTGGGCCGTGTCTCAGTCCCAATGTGGCCGTACACCCTCTCAGGCCGGCTACCCGTCGTCGCCTTGGTAGGCCATTACCCCACCAACAAGCTGATAGGCCGCGGGCTCATCTTGCACCGAAAAACTTTCCACCACACACACTAAAGCATGGTCCTATCCGGTATTAGACCCAGTTTCCCAGGCTTATCCCGAAGTGCAAGGCAGATCACCCACGTGTTACTCACCCGTTCGCCACTCGAGTACCCCTTGCAAGCAAAGGGCCTTTCCGTTCGACTTGCATGTGTTAAGCACGCCGCCAGCGTTCGTCCTGAGCCAGGATCAAACTCTCCATAAAAATGCCATCAGACACATGGTGAGCCTGAAAACCAGGCAAACAAAAAACTACTGACAAAAGAATTGAAAAAAGGATAAATAAATCACATCAACCAACACCAACAACACAAAACGCCGCTGACTATTGATCAGACACAACATACATCCCAAAAACTTTTCCAATAACCATTCATCAGCCCAACAAGCACCCGTAAAAAGGCGACTCCTGCTGGGATACGCACATTACATATCGTGGACACGTTAAAACCACGCTGGCGTAACCACCACCAACCCACAATCCATGCGAGCCAATGGAGCACTGAAACAAGTCACAAAAGTAATAAAGACATACAATGCATCAGAATCAACACAAAGGTTGGTCAACAAAGTATCTAAACTTGGTTCATCACGCTATTGAGTTCTCAAACAACCTACGCACAC
>NZ_JFCH01000057.1 GCF_000738175.1 Corynebacterium jeikeium
ATGTCGGTCGGGTTGGCCTTGTCGCCGCCGAAGCCTGCGTAGACCTCCGGGTTGCGCAGGTGCACATCATTGCCGTCGATGGTGGCAGCCAGCTGGCCGGACTCGACGGCGTACTTGGTGACGTCCTTGTGGGAGCCGGACTCCAGCGGTACAACGCGGTCCAGGAACTCACGGCCCCACTCGATGACCTTGTCACCGCGAACCTTGTTGTAGCCGGTGCCCTTCTCCTGGCCGTTCTCTTCAGAGATAGCGTCGGTTCCGTAGAGGGCATCGTACAGGGAACCCCAGCGGGCGTTCGCTGCGTTCAGCGCAAAGCGGGCGTTCAACGCCGAAATAACCAGCTGCGGGCCGGCGGTCGTGCCGACCTCCGGGTCGATGTTCTGGGTCGTAATCTCGAAGTCACCCGGTTCGTCGACCAGGTAGCCGATCTCCTTTAGGAAAGCCTTGTACTCCTCCGGATCCTGAGCACCCTTGTGGTCGGCATACCAGGCATCCATCTTCTTCTGCAGCTCGTCGCGAGTGTTCAGCAACTCACGGTTGCGCGGGGTGTACTCCTCGACGATCTTGCCGAAGCCATCCCAGAACTTCTCCTGCTCCTCGGCGGAATCCTTGCCGATGGCGGGAAGTACCTCAGTGTTAACGAAGTCGTAGAGAGTCTTGGCAACCTGAAGGCCGCCGGCAGTTACGCGCTCGGCACCTTGAGAAATAGCGGAATTAGAAATCATTGTAGAATAGTCCTCTCGAGAAATTATCTAGTAGGATCGGCGCACACCAAGAATATTGTTGGCTACATAATTCAGAATCATCTCCTCACTGACAGGCGCCGTTCGAAACAAACGGGCCGGCCAAAATAATTCTGAGACGCGATAATCCTTCGCAAATCCGTTGCCACCATGGGTCTGGATCGCCCGATCAACGCTCTTTACCGCAGCCCTAGCCGCAGCGAATTTGGCATAATTCGCACTAGCGCCACAGTCTCCGCCGGAATCGAAATCTGAAGCCGCACGAAAAGTCATATTCCGAGCCAACTCAATATCTATTTTGACCTCTGCGAGTGGATTCGAAATAGCCTGATGGGTGGATATAGGAGCACTCCAAACCTCGCGAGACTCTGCATAGGCAACGGCTAAGTCAAGCGCGCGAAGGGCAATGCCATTACAAAAAGCAGCCCTAATGCCAATCTTCATTTTTAGGCACTCCTTGTCTGGTCAATATAGCTCTGCCGGGCAAACACAGACCCCACCGCAACCATTAGAACCACTCCTAACGCCATGCATAGGCTTGCAATCGGCAATCCGGTTAGATCGATGAGGTACCCACCTGCCAGAGGAACAACACTCGCAGCGGCATACGTACCCAAACTCAAAAGTGCTGTTGCTCCAGGCACCGAATCTTCGGCAACCTTTTGATGGATCAGTCCAAAGCTGCCCAAATTACTAATCCCTTGCCCTGCACCTATAAGTACCGCGCTTAGAATCAGGAACCATAAGCTCTGTTGCGTCATTGCTGCGCCAAAGATGCACATCGCCAACGCGATCAGCACCATAGAGAATCTGATGTGCGCAAGGCTGTGGAGTCGACGGACTAGACTCTGCGCGATCGGGCTAACCGCATACATACCTCCTGCAATCAGGCCAGCACCCAGGGGCCCGCTTGTTTCACTAATTCCGTTGAGAAGTGTTGGAGACAGTGCCAAAACAATTCCAGCAGCTGTCATTCCCGGACCAAAAGCCCCGAGACCAGCAATAACAACGCGCTTGTCTCTCTTCCTCAACCCCTTGTGAGGCAACAAGTCTCGCGTGGGCTTACGCTCCGTCTCCAGCTCTGTTCCGATCACTACCAGCGATATTGCGAGAAGGAGAGCCATAAGAACGAAAACCGTCTTCGTCGGCCATGGAGCCAACTGCGCAACCACGCCTGCAAACAATGGTCCGCCTGCCAGCCCTATTGCGATACCTAACGTAGCCGTGAGCGTAGCTTTAGAGGATTCATCCTTACTAGCCATACTTTGCACAGCAGATGGCCCTAGCACCAAGAGGGCTCCGGAGCACAGACCGGTAAGGATCCGAGCCAGTAGAAGTATTGGAATACTGTCCGCTAAGACGTAAAAGAGGCACGAAACAATACCGAGCACCACAGCCACTTGCTGCGTACGCTTCCTTCCCCAACTATCACTGAGCCCCGGTGCCAGCAAGAAGGCTGGCGCGAGCCCCCCAAGGTACATGATGAAGATGAGCGTCAGCGTCCCTGCAGAAAAGCCAATATCCGCACGCCACAGTTCCATCAGCGGGGTCGCGAGGTTCGGCAGCATGAATCCAGCCACCAACGGAAACGCATACAAGGCCAGAGGAAGTGTGCGACGTGTCATACTCCAACACTAACCCCCTGAGGGGGTTAGTTCAAGAGGTACTGTAGATTTTATGAATACTTCATCCACAAACCAGCTTCGCCAGCTTTCTTTTGTGTTTTATGGCGAGCGGCCTGCTCTTGACTTTGCGAATACCCTTCGGCGCCGTAAAGATCCGCTGCATCCTACGGTCGACCTTCTCGGCGATAGTTCTGACTTCGCCAGCTGGCTTAACCAAGCTCGCCGAGCAACGTCTTGGGCCCGCGAACTTCCTGAGCTTGTGGAAACTCCAATGCCCATTGATCAGGAAAGCGTTACGGCGCTTCGCGAGGCAGTTCTACTTTTGGCAGAGCATAGCCTCGGCATGAATACGCTCTCCTCATTCGAGTTAAACTCCACCATCGATGTACTCAACGAATGGTCCACTAGGCGACCTTTACTTCAGTTGGATACTCAGTCCTTCTCTCCGCATCTGCTTCGCAGTGAAGAGTCGGATCTTAGGAAGACACTGGCAAAGAATCTTGAGCTGGAGCAGGCATTAGGTTTTGTCGCTGCCGACGCGGTTGCACTTTTCGGAACTAATGACCGGCAGCGATTGAAGATATGCGGCCACGAGCGTTGTGGAATTCTCTTCGAGGATCGCTCTAACGGCCTGCGGAGGCAGTGGTGCTCGATGAAGGACTGTGGCAATCGGGCTAAAGCCCGTCGCTACTCTCATAACAAGTAACCCGGGCTCTTAACCAGCATCTATTCTGCACCAGTCAAAGAGAAAAACCCCGCCCCAAGGCTCCGTCAACAGCCTCAGAGACGGGATCTAACTTGCAGGGGGGTGGAGAACGAACACCCCCTAGATGTAGCTAATTAGGCGATGCCGTTTTTAGCCTTAAACTCCAAACGACGGGCATGCAGAATCGGCTCGGTGTAACCAGCCGGCTGCTCCAGACCCTTAAACACCAAATCCTTCGCAGCCTGGAAAGCCACAGACTCATCAAAGTTCGGCGCCATGTTGCGGTAGTTCGCATCACCAGCGTTCTGCTCATCCACCTTCGCAGCCATACGCTGCAAAGACTCCAGAACCTGCTCCTCAGTCACCACACCATGCTTCAACCAGTTAGCCAAGTGCTGGGAGTTAATACGGCAGGTAGCGCGATCCTCCATCAGGTCAATGTCGTGGATATCCGGGATCTTGGAGCAACCAACACCCTGCTCCACCCAACGGACCACATAACCCAGAATGGACTGGGAGTTATTATCAATCTCCTCGGCGATCTCCTCAGCAGACCAATCAGCAAACTCCGCCACCGGAATGGTCAGAATGTCACCCAGAGTCTCACGACGCCCCTCCGTGCGCAGCTTGTCCTGCACCTCGAAAACATCCACCTCGTGGTAGTGGGTTGCGTGCAGCGTCGCACCCGTCGGCGACGGAACCCATGCGGTGGAAGCGCCCTCCTTCGGCTGGCCAATCTTCTGGGCCAGCATGTCAGCCATCAGCTCAGTCTTGGCCCACATGCCCTTACCGATCTGCGACTTACCCGGCAGACCATGCGCCAGACCAGCATCCACATTGTTGTCCTCGTAAGCGATCTTCCACGGCGCGGTCTGCAGATCCGCCTTACGCACCATCGGACCAGCCAGCATGGAGGTGTGGATCTCATCACCAGTGCGATCCAGGAAGCCAGTGTTAATAAACGCCAGACGCTCCTTAACCTGTGCGATGCAAGCATCCAGGTTGGCGGTGGTGCGACGCTCCTCGTCCATCACACCAACCTTCAAGGTGAACCGCTCCAGACCCAGCAGATCCTCCACAGCACCGAACAGGTCGTTGGTGAACGCAACCTCGTCCGGGCCGTGCTGCTTCGGCTTCACAATGTAGATCGAACCATTACGGGAGTTACGCAGCGGGTTGTTCTCATCCAGACCCGGGATCGCAGCAGCCGAAGTAATAACGGCATCCATGATGCCCTCGAAAATCTCCTCACCATTCTGATCCAGGATCGCCGGGTTCTGCATCAGGTGGCCAACGTTACGCAC
>NZ_JFCH01000058.1 GCF_000738175.1 Corynebacterium jeikeium
CTTCCCGCCATCGGCAAGGATTCCGCCGAGGAGCAGGAGAAGTTCTGGGATGGCTTCGGCAAGATCGTCGAGGAGTACACCCCGCGCAACCGTGAGTTGCTGAACACTCGCGACGAGCTGCAGAAGAAGATGGATGCCTGGTATGCCGACCACAAGGGTGCTCAGGATCCGGAGGAGTACAAGGCTTTCCTAAAGGAGATCGGCTACCTGGTCGACGAACCGGGTGACTTCGAGATTACGACCCAGAACATCGACCCGGAGGTCGGCACGACCGCCGGCCCGCAGCTGGTTATTTCGGCGTTGAACGCCCGCTTTGCGCTGAACGCAGCGAACGCCCGCTGGGGTTCCCTGTACGATGCCCTCTACGGAACCGACGCTATCTCTGAAGAGAACGGCCAGGAGAAGGGCACCGGCTACAACAAGGTTCGCGGTGACAAGGTCATCGAGTGGGGCCGTGAGTTCCTGGACCGCGTTGTACCGCTGGAGTCCGGCTCCCACAAGGACGTCACCAAGTACGCCGTCGAGTCCGGCCAGCTGGCTGCCACCATCGACGGCAATGATGTGCACCTGCGCAACCCGGAGGTCTACGCAGGCTTCGGCGGCGACAAGGCCAACCCGACCGACATCCTGCTGTACAACAATGGCCTGTACATCGACATCCAGATCGACCCGGAGTCCCCGATCGGCAAGACCGACAAGGCCGGCGTGAAGGACCTGAACCTCGAATCCGCAGTCTCCACCATCATGGACTTTGAGGACTCCGTCGCCGCCGTCGACGCAACCGACAAGACCCTGGGCTACCGCAACTGGCTAGGTCTGAACACCGGCAACCTCACTGAGGAAGTGGAGAAGGGTGGCAAGACCTTCACCCGTAAGCTCAACGAGGATCGTGTGTTTACCTCCCGTGATGGTGAGGAGCTGCGTCTGCACGGCCGTTCCCTGCTGTTCGTGCGTAACGTTGGCCACCTGATGCAGAACCCGGCGATCCTGGATCAGAATGGTGAGGAGATTTTCGAGGGCATCATGGATGCCGTTATTACTTCGGCTGCTGCGATCCCGGGTCTGGATGAGAACAACCCGCTGCGTAACTCCCGTAATGGTTCGATCTACATTGTGAAGCCGAAGCAGCACGGCCCGGACGAGGTTGCGTTCACCAACGACCTGTTCGGTGCTGTGGAGGATCTGCTGGGTCTGGAGCGGTTCACCTTGAAGGTTGGTGTGATGGACGAGGAGCGTCGCACCACCGCCAACCTGGATGCTTGCATCGCACAGGTTAAGGAGCGTCTGGCGTTTATTAACACTGGCTTCCTGGATCGCACTGGTGATGAGATCCACACCTCCATGCTGGCTGGTCCGATGGTGCGTAAGGCGGATCTGCAGACCGCGCCGTGGAAGATCGCTTACGAGGACAACAATGTGGATGCTGGTCTGGCGCATGGTCTGCCGGGTAAGTCGCAGATCGGTAAGGGCATGTGGGCCAAGACTGAGCTGATGGCTGACATGCTGGCCCAGAAGATTGGCCAGCCGAAGGAGGGCGCTTCCACCGCATGGGTTCCGTCGCCGACGGGTGCGACGCTGCACGCAACCCACTACCACGAGGTGGATGTTTTCGAGGTGCAGGACAAGCTGCGCACGGAGGGGCGTCGTGAGACTCTGGGTGACATTCTGACCATTCCGGTGGCGGAGTTTGCTGATTGGTCTGCTGAGGAGATCGCCGAGGAGATTGATAATAACTCCCAGTCCATTCTGGGTTATGTGGTCCGTTGGGTGGAGCAGGGTGTTGGTTGCTCCAAGATCCCGGATATCCACGACATTGACCTGATGGAGGATCGCGCTACCTGCCGTATTAACTCCCAGCACTTGGCTAACTGGTTGAAGCATGGTGTGGTGACTGAGGAGCAGGTTCTGGAGTCTTTGCAGCGTATGGCTGCGAAGGTGGATGAGCAGAACGCTGGTGATGCGAACTACCGCAACATGGC
>NZ_JFCH01000059.1 GCF_000738175.1 Corynebacterium jeikeium
AGGGCAGACCCAAAGGCTCGGCTGCACCGAAGCGGCTTACAGAAGAAGACAAGCTGCGCCGTCAGATCGCACGGTTGGAAGCGGAAAACGCGTACTTAAAAAAATTGCGGGACTTGAGGAACCAGGGACACGCCTGAAAGTCCAGGCGATTGTCATCCTCAAGTCGCACCACCGCTTGGAGTACCTCCTAGAGGCCGCTGGTATCCCACGGTCGACGTTCTTTTACCACCAGAAACGACTCAACGAACCGGATAAGTACGCAGTGCTCAAAGACGCGATCCGGGAGTGCTTCGAACGTAACAAGCATCGCTATGGCTACCGGCGGGTGCTGCTGGACCTGCGTAACCAGGGCTGGGTGGTCAACCACAAACTCGTCTACAAACTCATGTGCCAGATGGGTCTTCGAGCCAAGATTCGCCAACGCAGGCCCTATGTTTCCTACAGCGGGGCGATCAGCCACATCGCTGACAACACACTCGACCGCAAGTTCACTCCGGATCAGCCAAATACCGTTTTTGTCAGCGACGTCACCGAGTTCAGGGTTGCAGGCCGCAAGGTGTATTTGTCACCGGTGATGGACTTGTTCGACCGCTCCATCGTCGCTCACAGCGTGGCTACATCGCCGTCGACAGCGTTGACCACCGATTCTTTGTCCAAGGCGATCGCGGCGTGTGCGCCTGAACCCGGGTGGATGATGCACACAGATCAAGGTTTCCAGTACCAGCATGCCTCCTGGCGTGACCTGATCGGCGACAACGGTGGTGTGCAGTCGATGTCGCGTAAAGCCAACTGCTACGACAACGCGGTCATGGAAAACTTCTTTGGACACTTGAAGACAGAGATGTACCACGGTGAAGTCTTCGACACGGTCGCAGAGTTCAATCAAGCGATCGACGAGTACATCAGGTGGTACAACACCGAACGCATCCAACAACGACTAAAGGGCCTGACCCCGATGCAATATCGGAATCAGACCCTTGAACCCCTCACCGCCTAGAATTAAACCAGTCCAACTTTCGGGGGCTAGTTCAAAAGACGAGGTGGCGGGCGTTTGTGCTATTTCGTGCTAGTCTTGATGCCGGTTAAAACCTAAAAGCCAATCGAATAGTTCAAGAAAATTCCACGTCGGTGGCGTCGGCACCGAAGACCAGACGAACAGGCAACCGCCGTGGAGTGCAACGCAAGGTAACGCAGAAAGGCGATTGCGAAACTCCATTATGAGTACGAAGAAGCAGAACATCCAAGCAGAGCTCGTTGACCCGGATGCCGGTGTGTGGGAAGTAGAGGCCACCATTGATAACGGCGACTTCGGCACCCGCAGCATCCGCTTTGAAACCGGGCTGCTGGCCCGCCAGGCCGATGGGGCAGTGACGGCCTACCTGGACGAGGACACGATGCTGCTGTCCACCACCGCCGCCTCCCGCCAGCCGCGCGAGGGCATCGACTTCTTCCCGCTGACCGTGGACGTGGAAGAGCGCATGTACTCCGTCGGCCGCATCCCGGGCAGCTTCTTCCGCCGCGAAGGTCGTCCGGGCACGGATGCGATTCTGGCCGCCCGCCTGATCGATCGCCCGCTGCGCCCCACCTTCGTGCGCGGTCTGCGTAACGAGGTGCAGGTCATCGTGACCGTGCTGTCGATGGATCCGAAGGACCGCTACGACGTGCTGGCCATCAACGGCGCTTCCGCCTCCACCCAGCTGTCCGGCCTGCCGGTTTCCGGTCCGGTGGGTGGCGTGCGCATGGCGCTCGTCGTGGATTCCGACCACCCGGAGGGCCAGTGGGTTGCTTTCCCGACGCGCGAGCAGGAAGAAAAGGCCATTTTCGAGCTGGTCGTGGCCGGTCGCGTGACCGAGCCGGTGAAGCCCGCTCGCGGCCGTGGTCGCGGTCGTGGGAAGGGCGCGGGCAGCGGCGAGCCGAACGTTGCCGTCATGATGGTCGAGGCCGGCGCTACCGACACCGTCGTCGAGCGCATTGCCGAGGGTGCACCGGCGCCGACCGAAGAGGTTGTGGCGCAGGGTATCGAGGCCGCTAAGCCGTTTATCGCCACGCTCTGTGAGGCGCAGGACGCTCTGGCCAAGGCTGTGGACGCCGAGACGCGCGAATTCGAGCTGTTCCCGCCCTACGGCGAGGACGTTTTCGCCTCTGTCCAGGCGGAAGCACAGGATGCGCTGGAAGACATCATGGCCATCGCCGACAAGCAGGAGCGCGACGAGGCACTGGCCGCGAACATGCAGGCCAGCGTTGACGACCTGCTGCCGGAGTTCCCAGAGCGCGAGGCGGAGATCCGCGCGGCCCACAACGAGGTCACCAAGACCGTGGTGCGTCGCCGCATCCTGGAGGATGGCTTCCGCATCGATGGCCGCGACAGCACCACGATCCGCGACCTGGGCATCGTCGTCCAGCTGCTGCCGCGTGCACACGGCTCGGCCCTGTTCGAGCGCGGCGAGACCCAGATCCTGGGCGTGACCACGCTGGACATGCTGAAGATGGAACAGCAGATCGACTCTCTGGGGCCGGAGACCACGAAGCGTTACATCCACCACTACAACTTCCCGCCGTACTCCACCGGCGAGACCGGTCGCGTGGGCTCCCCGAAGCGCCGCGAGATCGGCCACGGTGCACTGGCGGAGCGCGCATTGACGCCCGTGATCCCCAGCCGCGATGACTTCCCGTACACCATCCGCCAGGTCTCGGAGGCTCTGGGCTCCAACGGCTCGACCTCCATGGGCTCCGTGTGCGCTTCGACCTTGAGCCTGTACAACGCCGGCGTGCCACTGAAGGCGCCGGTGGCGGGCATTGCAATGGGTCTGGTGACCGGCAAGGTTGGCAAGGCCGGCAAGGACAAGTACGTCACCCTGACCGACATCCTGGGCGCCGAGGATGCCTTCGGCGACATGGACTTCAAGGTCGCGGGTACTCCCGACTTCGTGACGGCTCTGCAGCTGGATACCAAGCTCGACGGTATTCCGTCCGACGTGCTGGCCGAGGCTCTGCAGCAGGCGCGCACCGCGCGCCTGGAGATCCTGCAGCTGATGGGCGAGGCCATTGACTCTCCGGATGACATGAGCGACCTGGCTCCGCAGATCACCAGCATCAACATTCCGCAGAACAAGATCGGTGAGGTCATCGGCCCGAAGGGTAAGACCATCAACCAGATCACGGAGGAGACCGGCGCGAACATCACCATCGAGGACGATGGCACGGTGTTCATCTCCGCCGTCGGCGGCGAGGCCGCGCGCGAGGCGGAGGAGAAGATCAACGCCATCGCGAACCCGCAGCAGCCGAAGGTGGGCGACCGCTTCCTGGGCACAGTAGTGAAGACCACCGCTTTCGGTGCATTCGTCTCCCTGCTGCCGGGGCGCGACGGCCTGATCCACATCTCCAACCTGGGTGGCGACCGCCGCATCGAGCGCGTTGAGGACGAGGTCTCGGTGGGTGACAAGCTCGAGGTGGAGATCGCGGACATCGATAACCGCGGCAAGATCTCCTTGGTCCTGGTCGAAGAGAACTAGCCGCTAGCTATTAAGGAGCGATTGATCTATGACTCGCATTGGTGTTTTGGGTGCCCGCGGGCGCGTGGGCAGCGCCGTTGTCGCCGCCGTTGAGGCGGACGCGAACCACGAGCTGGTGGCCGCCATCGACCACGGCGATGACCTGCAGGCGCTGGTGGATAACAAGGCTGAGGTCGTGGTGGACTTCACCGTTCCGGATGCCGTGATGGGCAACCTGGAGTTTTGCATTAACAACGGCATCCACGCCGTCGTCGGTACCACCGGCTGGACGGAAGAGCGCTTTGAAACCGTTCGCGGTTGGCTGCAGGAATCCCCGGAGACTGGGGTGCTCGTCGCCCCGAACTTCGCCATCTCCGCCGTGCTGACCATGAAGTTTGCGGAGATCGCGGCGCCCTTCTTCGAGTCCGCCGAGGTCGTGGAGCTGCACCACCCGAACAAGGTGGACGCGCCTTCGGGTACTGCGGTGCACACCGCGGAAGGCATCGCGCGCGCTCGTAAGGCCGCGGGGCTGGCCGAGCAGCCCGACGCCACCACGCAGTCCCTGGACGGGGCGCGTGGCGCTGACGTGCAGGGAGTACCGGTGCACGCCGTACGCATGACCGGCATGGTTGCCCACGAGCAGGTCATCTTCGGCACCAAGGGACAGACATTGACCCTGAAGCAGGATTCCTACGACCGTGAGTCCTTCGTGCCGGGAATCATGATCGGCGTCGAGAAGATCGGTGAGAACCCGGGCCTGACCATCGGTTTGGAGAAGTTCCTGGGACTGGACGGCGATGTCAACGGCGGTGCTAAGGCCTAGTTCATGGCTACTGTTGCACCCCTACAGATCGACCTCGTGGGTCACACCGCCTTTGACTCAGCGCCAGACCTGAACTGGCAAACTGACGTGGATGATAGTGCCGCTTTGGTCGAGTTCGCAGGCAGGGCTTGCTACGAAACGTGGGACAAGCCCAACCCGCACACTGCGACGAATGCGGCGTACGTCCGCCACATCATGGACGTCGGCCACACCACGCTGCTCGAGCACGCCAGTGCCTCGATGTACCTGCGCGGAGTTTCTCGCTCGTGCGGTCACGAGATCATGCGCCACCGGCATTTTAGCTTCAGCCAGCTTTCGCAGCGCTACGTACCTGCCGACGAGGCGCGGGTCGTAGTGCCCGAAGCGGTAGCCGGCAATGAGGACTTGAAGAAGCTATTCTTGCAGGCAGCGGATGTGGCATACGACGCCTACCGGGAGATCCTGGATGGGCTGGGCGAGGACTTCGCCGAGGAGCCAAACGCCGTGTTGCGCACGAAGCAGGCACGGCAGGCGGCCCGAGCGGTGTTGCCGAACTGCATCGAAACCCGTTTCGTCATGAGCGGCAACTTCCGCAGCTGGCGGCATTTTATCGCCATGCGTGCCGCCGAGCATGCGGATCCGGAGATCCGCCGGATCGCTGTCGCGTGCTTGCGTAAACTGCAGGAAGTAGCGCCGAACGTGTTCGAGGACTTCTCGATCACGCAGTTGCACGACGGCGGGGAGATGGCGACGAGCCCGTACGTCGGTGAATCTTAAGGATGGCGGATCTTAGGGGTGTCCATTACAACCCGCCGAAATTAACACCCAAATACGTGAGTTTCTCGTGAAGGAAGGTAGTCTGGGAAGTCATGAGTACAGGTAACGCAGCAACAAGGGGATCCGCGCACTTCGGAACTATCTCTCTTGCGATGGTGACCCCCTTCAAGAAGGACGGCTCCATCGACTTGGACGCGGGCGTGGCACTTGCTGGCCACTTCGTGGATGAGGGCTGCGATTCTTTGGTCTTGGCCGGAACTACCGGAGAATCACCCACCACAGGTGCGACCGAGAAGCTTGACCTGCTCAGAGCAGTACGATCCGAGCTCGGCGACCGCGTAAAGCTGATCGCCGGAAGCGGGTCTTATGACACAGCTGTCACCGTAGAAATGTCTCGCGCATCGCAAGAGGCGGGGGCTGACTCTCTGCTGGTTGTGACTCCTTACTACTCCCGTCCCAGCCAAGAGGGTATCTACCAGCACTTTAAGACCGTTGCGGACGCAGTGGATATTCCAGTGTGCGTCTACGACATTCCCTCTCGTTCCGTCGTGCCGGTGGAGCCGGAGACCCTGCACCGACTGGCCGATCATCCACAGATCGCCGCCGTCAAGGATGCAAAGGGTGATTTGGCCGCAGGCATGGAGCTGATTGAGAACACCGACCTGGCTTGGTACTCGGGCGATGACCCGCTGAACCTGCCCTGGTTGGTCGCAGGTGCCACCGGCTTCATCTCTGTGATTGGCCACGTAGCAACGCGACAGCTCAAGCAGATGAGGGATGCGTTCGACGCAGGCGACATTGCCACCGCCCGTAGCATCGCAGTGCAACTGCAGCCGCTACAGAAGGCACAGGCCCGCCTCGGGGGCGTGACATTCGCGAAGGCAGCACTGAAGCTAAAGGGGAAGGACGTGGGTGCACCGCGTCTTCCCATTATCGAACCAACAGCCGCTGAGATGGATCAGCTGGCTCAAGACCTGCAGGCAGCAGGGGTATAGGGAAAATATGACTGAACAACGTTCCCGAGGCCGCAAGGTTACTCGGAAGGCCGCTCCGCCGAGCGCTGAAGCGGAAGCACAATCGGATAACACCGCTGTCTCCAACGCTGAGGCTGCGACGGTTTTCAACGATGGTGGCGTCGCTAAGAACAACGCCAACCACAATGCCAACAACAACTCCGACGGCAACGACAACAACGGCTCTGCCGACAAGGGCGGCAACAAGAACAACAACGGTGGCGGCAACCGCAACCGTAACCGTCGCTCCCGGGGTCGCGGCCGCGGCAACGGCGGCAATAGCAGCAACAACGGCGGCAACCGGAATAACGGTGGTGGCAAGGGGCGCGGCCGGGGTCGCGGTGGCGACCGCCGTAAGGGCGCGCTGAAGACCATGCAGGGCGCGGACCTGACGCAGCGCCTGCCGAAGCCGCCAAAGCAGCCGAAGGGCAGCCTGCGCATCGTCGCGCTGGGCGGTATCTCAGAGATCGGCCGCAACATGACGGTCTTCGAGTACGAAGGCCGCCTGCTGATCATCGACTGTGGTGTGCTGTTCCCAAGCTCTGGTGAGCCGGGCGTGGATCTGATCCTGCCGGACTTCAGCTACCTGGACGATAAGTGGGACCGCGTGGAAGCGCTGGTCATCACCCACGGCCACGAGGACCACATCGGTGCCATTCCGTGGCTGCTGAAGCAGCGCGCGGATATTCCGATCATCGCCTCCCGCTTTACCTGCGCGCTGATCGCTGCGAAGACTCAGGAGCACCGTCAGCGCCCGAAGCTGATCGAGGTGGACGAGAACTCGCACGAAAGCCGCGGTCCGTTCGATCTGCGCTTTTTCGCCGTGAACCACTCCATCCCGGACTGCCTGGGCATCGCCCTGAAGACCGGGGCTGGCCTGCTGGTGCACACCGGCGATATTAAGCTGGATCAGACCCCGCTGGACGGCCGCCCGACGGATCTGCCGGCGCTGTCTCGTTTCGGCGACGAGGGCGTGGACCTGTTCCTGTGTGACTCCACCAATGCGACCACCCCGGGCGTCTCCGGCTCTGAGGCTGATATCGCGCCGACGCTGAAGCGTCTGGTGCGTGGCGCTAAGCAGCGCGTCATCATCGCCTCCTTCGCATCGAACGTCTCCCGCGTGCAGTCGGCTGTGGACGCCGCCGTGGCGGCCAACCGCAAGGTTGCCTTCAACGGCCGTTCCATGATCCGCAATATGGAGATCGCCGAGCGCATGGGCTACCTGAACGTCCCGCGCGGCACGATCGTCTCTATGGACGAGGCCTCCAAGATGGCTCCGCACAAGGTCGTGCTGATTACCACCGGTACACAGGGCGAGCCGATGGCGGCACTGTCGCGCATGGCCCGCCGCGAGCACCGTCAGATCACCGTCCGCGACGGTGACCTGATCATCCTGTCCTCCTCCCTGGTTCCGGGTAACGAGGAAGCAGTGTTCGGCGTGATCAACATGCTGTCCCAGATAGGCGCGACCGTGATCACGGGCCGTGACGCGAAGGTACACACCTCCGGCCACGGCTACTCCGGCGAACTGCTGTTCCTATACAACGCCGCCCGCCCGCGCAACGCGATGCCGGTGCACGGCGAGTGGCGCCACCTGCGCGCCAACAAGGAGCTGGCGATCAGCACCGGTGTGAACCCGAACAACATTCCGCTGGCGCAGAACGGCGTGGTTGTCGACCTGCACAATGGTCACGCGAAGGTGGTCGGCCAGATCACCGTCGGTAACCTGTACGTCGACGGCACCCGTATGGGCGACATCGACAGCGGAGTCCTGGAGGACCGCACCGCGATGTCCGAGGGCGGCCTGGTTTCCATCACCACCGTCATCGACAACCGCACCGGCCGTCCGCTGGAGGCCCCGAGCGTGCAGGCCAAGGGCTTCTCCGACGACGCCCGCGACATGCTCAAGGAGATCCAGGAGAAGGTCGACAACGTCATGATCGACCTGGCCGGCGAGGGCGAGAACGATCCCTACCGCATGGCGCAGGCTATCCGCCGCAAGGTGGGCAAGCTGATCTCCGACAAGTGGAACCGCAAGCCGATGATCGTGCCGACCGTCGTGCCGATGAGCTCCGAGATTGTCGAGGAACTCGAGGAAGAAGAGTCGCGCGAATCCGTCTAGCCTAAGGTTTCGCTACGCTGGGGTGGCATGGAACACAACATGCACACCTCCCAAGCGGAACGCGAAGCCCTGGCGAACCTTCTACAGCAGTCCAGTCCTGACGCACCTACGTTGTGCGCGGGCTGGACTGCTCGCGATTTGGTGGTCCACCTCGTTATCCGCGAGTACCGTCCGGATGCCGCCGCTGGCATGTTCTTCAAGGGGCTGGCTAACCGCCTGGATTCCGTCAGCCACGACTACGAGTCCAAGCCGTATGCTGAGCTGGTGGAGATGTACCGCAACGGTCCGCCGACGTGGAATCCGTTGCGCCTGGCGGACAAATACGCCAATCTAGCCGAGAACTTCGTTCACCACGAGGATCTGCGCCGTGGAGGAGGGGAGTACGTTCCCCGCGACCTTCCGCAGTCCGCCCGAGATGATCTGTGGAAGGCGGTGGGGAAGATGGCGAAGTTCTTCCTGCGCTCCTCGACCATTCACGTGGTTCTGGAGCGTACCGACGCCTCTGCGCCGACGGTGGTTCGTGCGGGCGCCGACAGCACCGACGAGGTACGGGTAAGCGGTGGAGCCGGGGAGCTGTTGCTGTGGCTGTATGGCCGCGACGGTGCCGTGGACGTTGTTCTGAACCCTGCGGATGAGGACACGACCGCGCGCATTAAGCGACACGTCTTCTAAATATTCTTCCGCCGAATCTGAGCATTTTTTTAGAACAAAACGCGTGTTGCTCATGTGACTACTGTGATCGGTGCGACTAGAGTGGTGGCCATGTCTGTCACTAGTCGTTCTCGCAGCTCTGCGCCCCGCGGAAGGGGCGCACACGCCAACCGACCGAGCTCCAGCCGTCGTGGTGGGTTCGAAGATACTCGAACCGCCGCGCCGGTCGGTGCCGGTTATTCTGGCTATGCCGGGGGCGAGGACTTCGAGAGGACCGGCAGCGCCTTCGGCGTGGTCGGCCACTCGTTGGGGGCTGCGTTTAGCGGAGCGGCACGGGGCATCGGTGGCTTGACTCGCCGCCTGGCGACCCGCCGTGACACAGGTGACTTTGATTCTTATGACGATGCAGATTTGCTAGAGGAGGCGGAAACCCAGGTGATCTCCAAACGGGAGAAACAGCGGAAATCGCGCAATGGTCAAGCAAAGAAGCTTGACTCTGGCCGCGGTGCGCGCGCTAACGACGGCTGGACGCCGGACACCGAGGACGACGGTTTTGACGCCGACTTCAGTGCTCAGGATGCCCGCGAAGGCACCGAGCCTATGCGTATCGGCGGTTCCTATGACGGCGCCGCCATTGGCGTGTTCGCGGTGGCTTTGATCCTGGCCGGAACCTTGTGGTTTGGAGTGGGCGGTGCCGTGGGCAACGGCATTGCGGGAATTCTCACCTGGATCATCGGCGCGGGCGGATACGTAGTCCCGATCGCCATGGCCTTCGCCGCCTGGGTGCTGATGGTTGGCATCGAGCGCACCCAGCGTTCTACCGCCCGCCTGTGGATCGGCTCTGCGCTGGTGGTGCTGCCGATGCTGGGACTCATTCACATCTTCGCGGGTCAGCCCACCGACAGCGCCGGGAAGGCGAGCGCGGGTGGTCTGGTCGGCCAGGCTATCGGTACGCCGATGGCCGTTGGCTTTAGTGCTTACCTGGCCGTTCCTCTACTGTTGCTGGCCATTGTGTACGGCGCGCTGCAGCTCACAGGGCTGACGGTGAAGCAGATTTACACCCTCGCAGCGGACTTCCTGGGAGTGGGCAGTTGGCGCGATGGTCGCGGTAACGATGATTACGCCGACTACGAAAACCAATCCAACGACGTTGACGAGGACGATCAGTATGGCCACGTCGATCGTCAGATCACCCGCGCCGCCCGCCGGACGCCGATGGACAACTACCCGGTGGAGGAGCAGGGGAGCGGCGTAGACGACGCGGCTGACTCCAATGAGACCCTGGTGCTCGACACTGCGGCCTCCCGCACACCGCAGCGACGCAAGCGCACACAGCCGAAGCGCACACAGCCGAAGCGCACCCAGCCGAAGCCTGCACCACAGGTGGAGGACGTCGCAGAGCTGCTGGAAGACGACGACCCGGAGCCCCAGGTAAAGTCCAAGCCGGAGCCCAAGCGGGACCCCGTAGCCGACTCCCGTGACTCGGTGCGACAGGCCATCATCGCCCGCTCGGGTATCGACGCTGCCGCGGTTCCAGCTTCTACGCCGAAGTCGGAGCTGGAAGAGGATGTGGCTGAGGGCGTCACAGATGAGGTCGCAGAGAAAGCCACAACGAAGAAGGAAGACAGCGACTACGCGCTGCCGTCGACGGACCTGCTGCTCAACGGCGATGCGCCGAAGACCCGCAGCGAAACGAACGACCGGATGATCGAGGCGATCACCGATGTGTTCGAGGAGTTCAAAGTCGACGCGCAGGTCACGGGCTTTAGCCGCGGACCGACAGTGACCCGCTACGAGGTCGAGCTCGGACCAGGCGTGAAAGTCTCCAAGATCACGAACCTCCAGTCCAACCTGGCGTACGCGGTGGCCACCGACAACGTGCGCCTGTTGACGCCAATTCCGGGCAAGTCCGCAGTTGGCATCGAGGTGCCCAACACCGACCGCGAGATGGTGCGTCTCGGCGACGTGCTGGAGGCACCTAAGGTGCGCGGTGATGCCGACCCGATGGTCATCGGCCTGGGCAAGGACATCGAGGGCGACTTCGTGGCCCACTCGATTCAGAAGATGCCGCACCTGCTGGTGGCGGGTTCCACTGGCTCCGGTAAGTCTGCCTTCGTGAACTCCATGCTGGTATCGCTGCTGACCCGCGCCACGCCGGACGAGGTACGCCTGATCCTGGTGGATCCGAAGATGGTGGAGCTGACCCCCTACGAGGGCATCCCGCACCTGATTACGCCCATCATCACCCAGCCGAAGAAGGCGGCCGCCGCCCTGACCTGGCTAGTAGAGGAGATGGAGCAGCGCTACATGGACATGAAGGCCAGCCGCGTACGCCACATCAAGGACTTCAACCGCAAGGTTAAGTCCGGCGAGATCACAACCCCACTGGGCTCGGAGCGCGAGTACCGCCCGTACCCGTACATCGTGTGCGTGGTCGACGAGCTGGCCGACCTGATGATGACCGCCCCGCGCGAGATCGAGGACTCGATTGTGCGCATCACCCAGAAGGCGCGCGCCGCCGGTATCCACCTGGTGCTGGCAACGCAGCGCCCGTCGGTGGACGTGGTCACCGGCCTGATCAAGACGAACGTTCCTTCCCGTCTTGCCTTCGCCACCAGCTCCTCGACCGACTCCCGCGTGATCCTGGACCAGGGCGGCGCGGAGAAGCTGATCGGCATGGGCGATGGTCTGTTCATCCCGCAGGGTGCGGGCAAGCCGCAGCGCATTCAGGGCGCCTTCGTGACGGACGAGGAGATCAACGCCGTCGTGGAAGCCGCCAAGGACCAGGCCGAGCCCGACTACACCGAGGGTGTCACCGAGGACAAGGCCGCCGAGGCGAAGAAGGACATCGACCCGGACATCGGCAACGACCTGGAGGATCTACTGCAGGCAGTGGAGTTGGTGGTCACCAGCCAGTTCGGCTCTACCTCCATGCTGCAGCGCAAGCTGCGCATCGGCTTCGCCAAGGCCGGGCGCCTGATGGATCTGATGGAGACCCGCGGAGTGGTCGGGCCGTCCGAGGGGTCGAAGGCACGTGAGGTGCTGGTGAAGCCCGAGGAGCTCGACACGATGCTTTGGATGATCAAGGGCGCGAACCCCGAGGACGCACCCAAGGAAGTCATAGAGGCAGATGCCGAGGGGGCCGAAGGCGTTCACGACGGCGATGATTCCGGCGATGACGGGACGCGCGTGGTCGCGGCCAACCCGCCGAGCGGAGCCGTGTAGCCCCTATGGCGCAGCCGGCCTCTGGCGGGTGTAGAGTAGTCGGCAGTTGGAGGGGAGTACCCTAACGCCAAGCTTGCTTGGTGCCCTCGACATTGATCGTCAGCACGGCAGGTTGCGGTGAAGCCGCGAACCTCCCGGTCATGTCGGCCCGCAACTTTCATGGAACGGGCGGGGGAGACCTCCGGTCTATTTAGTGATGAGTTTTTATCGACCGGAGGTTTTCCATGGAAGTAAATGCCTTAACGTGGACCATCACCATCCTGGTGGTCGCCGGATTCTTTGTCTTCGATTTCTACAGCCACGTCAAAACACCCCACGAGCCGAGCATCAAGGAGTCGGCGCTGTGGAGCCTGTTCTACGTGGCTCTCGCCTGCCTCTTCGGCGGTTTCCTCTGGCTGACCTGGGGTGAGCCGGGTAACCCGCACCAGCACGGCCTGGAGTTCTTCGCCGGTTACATCACCGAGAAGGCCTTGAGCATGGATAACCTCTTTATCTTCGCGCTTATCCTGAGCTCCTTTAAGATCCCCCGCAAGTACCAGCAGAAGGTCCTGCTCATCGGCATTGCGCTGGCACTGATCCTGCGCGGTATCTTCATCGCCCTGGGTGCGGCGATCATCGAGGCGTGGTCTGACGTCTTCTACCTGTTCGGCCTGTTCCTGCTGTGGACCGCGGCGAAGCTGCTGTGGGACGAGGTCTCTGGCGAGGAAGAGAAGGACCCGCAGGACATGATGGTCATCAAGATGACCCGGAAGTTTATCCATGTCTCGGATCACTACGAGTCGGACCGTCTGTGGTTTAAGGAAAACGGCAAGAGGGTTTTGACGCCACTTTTCATCGCCCTGGTGGCCATCGGCTTCGTGGACGTGTTGTTCGCCCTCGACTCCATCCCTGCCATCTACGGCATTACCAGCGAACCGTACATCGTGTTCACGACTAACGCTCTGGCTCTGATGGGCTTGCGACAGCTGTACTTCCTGCTGGACGGCCTGCTGGAACGCCTGGTGTACCTCGGCTACGGCCTTTTCATCATCCTGGCCTTCATCGGTACCAAGCTGATCCTGCATGCGCTGCACGAGAACAACCTGCCGTTTATCAACGGCGGCGAGGGAGTTGCCGTTCCTGAGGTTTCCGTGGAGCTGTCGCTTATCGTCATCGTCGGCGTGCTGGTGGTTACCACGGTCCTGAGCATGACGGTCGGCAAGAAGAAGCAGGCCGAAAACGAAAAGAGCTCCACGGTAGGATAGGTACTTGTGAACACTTCAGCACCGCGATCTTCGTTCGGCACCTTCGTCCACAGCGTGAGCTTGCCGAATGTACTCACGTGCATTCGCATTGCTCTGATCCCGGTGTTCCTCTGGCTGATTCTGACCTCCGGGGACTGGGAAGTGCCGGGGGCCGAACCAGATTTGGCTCACCGCTGGTGGGCGCTGCTTGCCTTTAGCCTGTTGATGTTCACCGATCAGCTGGACGGTTACCTGGCTCGGCGCTACGAGGTCATCACCGACTTCGGCAAGCTGGCCGACCCGATCGCGGATAAGGCACTGATGATCTCCGCTTTCGTCAGTCTGAACATTTTGGGCGAGCTGCCGTGGTGGGTCACCGCGATTGTCGTAGTACGCGAGCTGGGCATTACCGTTTGGCGCATGGTGTTGGCGCGCAAGGGCAACGTCGTTCCGGCCTCCAAGGGCGGAAAGCTGAAGACGGTTCTGCAGACCCTGGCGGTGTTCCTCTACATCCTGCCGTTCGGCGGGGTCGTGCAGACCATCGCTGTGATCGTGATGGGTGTGGCCGTGGTGCAGACCGTTGTCACCGGCGTGCAGTACATTCTGGACTCGCGCAAGGAAAACGCTTAAATGACGGTGAACCCTGCCGCCGAACACCTGGTCCGGGAGTTCACCCGGCGGGGGCTGACCATCGCGACGGCAGAATCCCTAACCGCAGGTCTGTGCTCGGCCACGATTGCAGAGGTGCCTGGGGCTTCGGCGGTCCTACGCGGTGGCGTCATTGTCTATGCAACAGAACTCAAGCACGACCTGGCGGGAGTGAGCGAGGAAACCCTGCGCGCGCACGGACCGGTGGCGGCGGAGACCGCGGCGGAGTTGGCAAAGGGGGCGGCGCGGCGTTGCGGAGCAGATGTTGGCGTGGCGCTGACGGGCGTGGCCGGGCCCGACCCGCAGGATGGGCACCCGGTGGGAGAGGTCTTCATAGCCGTCTACGACAGTGCGCGGGGGGCGCGAGTGGAAAACCTGTACGCAGAGTATGTGCGGCTGGTTAACGAAGGAGAGTTCGCAGGGCTGGATGCGGCGCAGTTGCGTGCGAAAATTCGCCAGTTCAGCGTAAACCGCGCGCTGGAAATGGCTAGCGCGTAAACTGGCGGGAACAAATGCGCCGCCCGAGACGTTGGGATGATTGATGAGTCACAATACTATGGTCATGGATACGGTTGCGGTGGAGCGTCCGGCCGAGCGGATGCCCGCGGACGAACCGCTGCTGCGGGAGGCGCTGGGGGCGACCCTGAAGGAATACCGCACCAATAACGGTTTTACGTTGCGGCAGCTGGCCTCGCTGGCAAATGTCAGCCCGGGCTACCTGTCCGAGCTGGAGCGTGGCCGCAAGGAAGTTTCCTCTGAGCTGCTGGCCAGCGTGTGCCATGCGATGGCCGTTTCGGTGGCTTCGGTGATCCTGGAAGCTGCGTCGATGATGGCTCTGGATGCGGCGGCTGCCGAGCTGGCTGCGAACATGGCGGCGGGGGCCGTCGAACGAGCCTAAGTGCAGGGGTGTGCGACGGATTCTTGGTAGTATTATCCGCGCAAAAGAAATATTTTTAGCCCGTTTTTACCTCTCAATGAAGGAGCAATAGCTCATGGCCAATCCGTTCGTGAAGGCGTGGAAGTACCTGATGGCGCTCTTCGACAACAAGATCGAAGAAAACGCTGATCCGAAGATTCAGATCGAACAGGCCATCGCAGAGGCGCAGAAGCAGCACCAGGCACTATCCCAGCAGGCAGCGGCTGTTATCGGTAACCAGCGTCAGCTGGAGATGAAGCTGAACCGCCAGCTCGAAGAGGTAGAGAAGCTGCAGGCCAACACCAAGCAGGCGCTGAACCTCGCCGACAAGGCTCGCGCACAGGGCGACCAGCAGAAGGCCATGGAGTATGAAAATGCCGCCGAGGCCTTTGCTGCACAGCTGGTGACGGCGGAGCAGTCGGTGGAGGACATGAAGAGCCTGCACGACCAGGCTCTGCAGCAGGCCGCGCAGGCCAAGCAGGCCGTGGAGCGCAACTCCATGCAGCTGCAGCAGAAGGCCGCGGAGCGGACCAAGCTGCTGAGTCAGCTGGAGCAGGCGAAGATGCAGGAGAAGGTTGCCGATTCCCTGCAGTCCATGAACGCCGTTACCTCCAATGGCTCCCCGAACCTGGATCAGGTGCGCGAGAAGATCGAACGCCGCTACGCCAACGCCCTGGGCCAGGCCGAGCTGGCACAGAACTCTGTGCAGGGTCGCATGGCGGAGGTTGAGCAGGCCGGCATCCAGATGGCCGGGCACTCCCGCCTGGAGCAGATCCGTGCGGAGATGCAGGGTGGTGCGAACAACCAGTTGGGTGGCGCACAGCAGCAGGAAGCCATCGAGCAGGCCCAGCCGCAGGCGGGCAACGTCAGCCAGGATGCAGTGGCCGAGCGCATGCGCCAGCTGCGTGGCGAAAGCTAGTTTTTCCGGCTAGTTACCGACCCCGCGGGACTTCAGCGCCTCGCCGAGGCGGCGGGCCCGCAATAGGCTGCGAACAATCACCGGCACGCCGAAGGCAAGCACGGAGCGCGATGCGCCCCGTGCTTTTCTTGCGTCAAGCACTTCGTTGACCGTCAGTGCCGTCAGCGGAATCAGGCGGATGGTCAGTGCCACCAGCAGGCTGATAGTTTCCACCGGCAGGCCGATTTTGCCCAGGGGCCGCAGGCCGGCCTCGACAGCGTCCATGAGCTGTCCGATAGTGGTCGTTAGGGTCAGCAGAGTTGCCATGGCCACCGCGGAGAGGATCACCCCGAAGTAGGTCAGCGCTGTAGGGAAGTCCCGTTGCCACCACAGCAGCGCGGCGAAGGCCAGTAGTAGTACGGCGGGCGCGAGCAGCTGGCGCAGCGCCAAGCCCACGGGGATGCGCGCCACCAAATAGCACGCGATGGTGAAGGCGGCTACCACCCCTGCCTGCCACGGAAAGGTCGCCCAGATGGCGCTGCCGACCAGGAACAAGAAGAGCAAAAAAATTTTTAGCCCCGGCCGGGCGCGGTGCAGAATCGACTGTCCTGGGTGATACACCGACAGCGGGACATTGATGTGGAGGGACTTTGCCATTGCTTACCTACCCGCCGAAGCTCGCTACGTAGTCGGAGATGACGTGTTCGGCTGGGCCATCCCCCCGTACTTCGCCGTCGGCGATCCACAGAACGCGATCCATTTCTTCCAGCAACTCTAGGTCGTGCGTAACCACGATCAGTTGCTGCGGGAGGTCGGCCAGCCTGCGAGCGATCATCCGGCGGTTGCCGAGATCCAGCAGGGTAGTGGGCTCGTCGGCGATCACCAGCTCTGGCTCCACGACCAGCACCGAGGCCAGCGCCAGCAGTTGTTTTTCGCCACCGGAAAGAAAATGGGGGGAGGCGTCCGCGAGGTGCTCCAGCCCCATGGTGCGCAGCATGTCGGCGGCCTTTGCCTCCCTTTCGCGGCCGCTTTTGGTGGTTGCGCGCAAGGAGAACGCGACGTCCTCGGCGACCGTGGGCATGATGATCTGGTTGTCGGCGTCACTAAAGACGAACCCCACCTTGCGCCGCACCTCGCGACCGCGTTTGGCCACATTGAGCCCCGCGACGCGCACCTGCCCACTGGTGGGCTCAGCCAGTCCGTTGATGAGACGCACCAGGGTGGATTTGCCGGAGCCGTTGGCGCCGATGATGCCGATGCGGCGTTCGTCGAGGGAGAGGTTAATGTCTCGAAGGACGGTGCGCTGGCCGGTAGCGGTATCGAAGGTGACGTTCACGTTCTCGAACTCGATGCGGGGCATGCTTTAGGCCTTGCGCTTGGTCGGCAGCAGGTCTGGCACCGCCTTTGTGACGGCCAGGGCGATGGCGACGGCGAGCGTGACCTTGATGAGGTCGCCGGGGATGAATGGGGTGTTGGCCGCCAGGGCGGTGCTGAAGTCGTAGCCGAGGCGCACCATCAGGCCGATCGAACCACAGAGGTATTGGATGATCACGCCGACGATGCCGGCGAGGAAGAACACGGCGGCGCGCGCATTGGTGCTGCGCGGGGCGTACTGAGCAATAAGGCCGATGACGAAAGCGGCGATGACGTAGCCGACGATGTAGCCGACGGTGGGGCCTGCGACGGCTGCGGCGGCGGGCTTCCATCCGGCCATGTTCGGTACGCCAACGAAGCCCACCGCGATGAATAGGGTGGTGGCCAGGCCGCCGCGCCAGAAGCCGAGGATGAGGGAGGCCAGGACGATGCCCATGTTCTGTAAGACGATGGGTACGCCGGCTGCGCCGATGGGCAACTGCACGCCGCCGAGCACGATGATGAGGGCGGCGAACACGGCGATGTATGCGAGGTCTACCGCCTTGAATTTTGTAGTTTCTGAGTGTGACATAAATATGATAATAACCCAGATATCTCAGAACTTGAACACTGTTCAAGGCGGGGTTCTTGGGCGGGGGTGTAGATTGGTAGACCATGCGCAGAACAGAGTTTGATCGGCTGACTTTGGGAGAATTCGGCGATAGCTTCCGGGCTTTCATTGCGGATACTCACGTGCTGAGCTCGCTGGGGGATACGCCCGCCGCGCTAATCGAACAGGGGTATGATCCCCGCGATGTGTGGCTGGCGCTGTGCGACGACTTCGATGTGCCCGAAGACCGCCGCCTGGGTGAGGATATCTAGGCTTTTCTTTATTGACGCCCTCAGTCTGACCCGGTGGGGTGGTCAGTTAAACAATCGAACAAAGGTTCGTGTAGAGTGTGTGTCGGAAACGATGGTTGTCCGCGCGGTCGAGTACAACTATCAATGAACCTTTTCGGAGCGCTACCGGTCTAAGGACATCGGGGGTGCGAAGAAGATGACGATACTGAACACACCGGAACTGAAAACACCGGACGTCACAGCAGATGTAAGGAGCAGCAACTCTATGCCACCGAAGAAGAAGCAGACCGCCGCGGCGGGGAAGGATCGGTCGAAGGCGCTGGAGCTTGCGATGGCGCAGATCGAGAAGGACTTCGGCAAGGGCGCGATCATGCGCCTGGGCGACGATACCCGCCCACCAATCCAGGCAATTTCTTCCGGCAACATCGCAATCAACGCGGCGCTGGGCATTGGTGGTTTCCCGCGCGGTCGCGTGGTGGAAATCTACGGGCCGGAGTCCTCCGGTAAGACCACCGTGGCGTTGCATGCAATCGCAGAAGCGCAACGTGCCGGTGGCATCGCGGCTTTCGTGGACGCGGAGCACGCGCTGGACCCGGAGTACGCCCGCGCGCTGGGCGTGGATACAGACGCGCTGCTGGTTTCCCAGCCGGACACGGGCGAGCAGGCGCTGGAGATCGCGGACATGCTGATCCGCTCGGGCGCTATCGACATCATCGTTGTGGACTCCGTGGCGGCGCTGACGCCCAAGGCGGAGATCGATGGAGAAATGGGCGATTCGCACGTTGGCCTGCAGGCCCGTCTGATGAGCCAGGCTCTGCGTAAGATGACCGGTGCGCTGTACCAGACGGGCACGACCGCGATCTTCATTAACCAGCTGCGCGAGAAAATCGGCGTGATGTTCGGTTCTCCGGAGACCACCACTGGTGGTAAGGCGCTGAAGTTCTACGCTTCCGTGCGCTGCGATATTCGCCGCATCCAGGCGCTGAAGGATGGCCAGGACGTAGTGGGCAACCGAACCCGTCTGAAGATCGTGAAGAACAAGGTTTCGCCGCCGTTCAAGATCGCGGAGTTCGATATCCTCTACGGCGAAGGCATTTCGCGGGAGGGCTCCATCATTGACCTGGGCGTGGAGACCGGCCTGATTAAGAAGTCCGGTTCCTGGTTCACCTACGACGGCGACCAGCTGGGCCAGGGTAAGGAGAAGGCCCGCGAGTTCCTGAAGAACAACCCGGATCTATCCGCGGAGCTGGAAGATCGCATTGCCCGCGAGCTGAAGATCGGCCCGTACGCTAAGACGAAGGACGAGCCAGCTGGGGAAGCTGCTGGGGAGCAGGCGGATGAGGACAAGCCCATTGAGCTGAGCCCGAACTTCGACGATGACGATGCCAACTGACGATGCCGATTAGGCATAGCGAGCGCGACCAGAAGGTAGAAGCGCTGCGGCAGGCGATCGCCAACTACTCGCCCGGCGAGGGCGAGTTGTTCCTGGATGCGGAGGAGGAGGAAAGACTCGCGCCGATCAAGGCCAAGGCGGTGCGGTTGATTAACCACCGAGCACGTTCCACGGCGGAGCTGCGCCAAAGGCTGCTCGATGCGGAGTTCGAGCCCGAGGGCGTGGAGGAGGTCATTGACCGCTGCACGTCAAGCGGGATGCTGGACGATGCTCAGTTCGCCCAAGAATGGGTGCGGCAGCGGGAGAAGAACCAGAAGAAATCCGTCGCCGTTCTGCGCCGAGAGCTGCAGCGCAAGGGCATCGCCCCGGCGCTGATCGACGACGCGCTGGCACAGGTGGACGAGGAATCCCAGGAGCAGATCCTGGAAGAACTCGTAACTAAGAAGGCAGCTAGTGTGAAGACCCGCCCGGCCGACCGCAAGGAATACGACAAGGCACTGCGCCGCGTAGTGGGAGTTGCCGCCCGCCGCGGATTTCCGCAAGGTGTGACGCTTACATACGCTCGCCGCGCGCTGGACGCGCGAATAGAGGAGCTGTAGCGGGCGTCACTAACGAAGGCCTCACTTTTCTAAACGCGGCAGGCAAAGGGGTAGGGTAATCCACGTGACACAGACGATTCAGACGCAAACGAGCGAGAACTCTGGCGCCGGTCGCACCTACGAAGTGCGCACCTTCGGCTGCCAGATGAACGTCCACGATTCCGAGCGACTGTCCGGCCTGCTGGAAGACTCCGGGTATGTGCCCGCACACGAGGGCGCCACGCCGGACGTCGTGGTGTTCAACACCTGCGCCGTCCGCGAGAACGCGGACAAGCGCCTCTACGGAACCCTGGGTCAGATGAAGGCCATCAAGGACGAGCACCCCGGCATGCAGATCGCCGTGGGCGGGTGCATGGCGCAGAAGGACAAGCAGACCGTGGTGGACAAGGCCCCATGGGTTGACGTGGTCTTCGGCACCCACAACTTAGGCTCGCTGCCCACGCTGCTGGAGCGCTCGGCGCACAACCACAAGGCAGAGGTGGAGATCTTCGACGCACTCGAGGAATTCCCCTCCGTACTTCCCGCCAAGCGCGAATCCGCCTACGCCGGCTGGGTTTCCGTCTCCGTTGGCTGCAACAACACCTGCACCTTCTGCATCGTGCCCTCGCTGCGCGGCAAGGAGCAGGACCGCCGTCCCGGTGAGATCCTGGCTGAGGTCAAGGCGCTGGTAGACCAAGGCGTTAGTGAAGTCACGCTGCTCGGACAGAACGTTAACGCCTACGGCGTGAACTTCGCCGACGAAACCCTCGAGCGCGACCGCACCGCATTCTCCAAGCTGCTGCGCGCCTGCGGGGAAATCGAAGGCCTGGAGCGCCTCCGCTTCACCAGCCCCCACCCGGCCGAGTTCACCGACGACGTGATCGACGCGATGGCGGAAACCCCTGCCGTGTGCCCGCAGCTGCACATGCCGCTGCAGTCCGGGTCGGACAAGGTGCTGAAGGACATGAAGCGCTCCTACCGCTCCAAGAAGTTCCTGGCGATCCTCGACAAGGTGCGCGAGCGCATCCCGCACGCGGCGATCACCACCGACATCATCGTCGGTTTCCCCGGCGAGACTGAGGAGGACTTCCAGGCGACGATGGACGTAGTGGAGAAGGCCCGCTTCGCCAGCGCCTTCACGTTCCAATACTCGCCGCGCCCCGGAACTCCGGCTGCGGAGATGGAAAACCAGGTGCCCAAGGCCGTCGTGCAGGACCGCTACGAGCGTCTCCTCGCACTGCAGGAGCGCATCAGCGAAGAGGAAAACCGCAAGCTCATCGGCACCACGCAGGAACTACTGGTGCAGGCCGACGGGCGTAAGAACGACCGCACCCACCGCCGCTCCGGCCGCTCCCGAGACGGTCGCCTCGTGCACTTCACGCCCGAAGGCGACATCCGGGCAGGTGACGTAGTGGAGGTTGTTATTACTGACGCCGCGCCGCACTTCCTTATCGCCGACGGCGGAGTCGCGAGCCACACGCGCACCCGGGCGGGGGACATGACAGAGTTGGGGGAGACCCCGACTACGGCGCCTGTGGGCGTCGGACTAGGAATGCCGAGCATAAAGAAGCCCGAGGCGACCGCGGCGGACGGATGCAGCACGGGAGGATGCGGCTGTGAGTAGTGATAACAAGAGCGCCAAGAGCTCCGAACAGGAAGTCGCCGAAGACGCGCTGGCGCAGTACCGGGACGACCTCAGTGGCGCTGAGCGCAGGATTGCCGGGCGGGTGGTGCTGGGGCGCTACGTGCCGCTGATCGTATTCGGCTTCCTGGTTCCCCTCGTCATGATCTTCTTGCCGCACGCCGGCGACGTGCGCGGCTACGACGTGCTGTTTAACACCCAGGTGGCGCAGAGCGGCGCGACGGCTAAGCCAGAGACCATCTTTTCCTGGCTGCGCCTGACAGCGATTCTATTGTCCATCGGAACATTGGTTTCGAAATCGTGGATCGTGGCGTGGGTGAACTGGGCCTTTGCAGGTGTGGCCTGGTGGTACAACGTGTTTGCGATCTGGGTGCGCCAGACCCAGCCGCCGACGGAGTCGGGCGACGGTCCGGCCATCCCGCTGATGTTCAGCCTGGTGGGGCTAACGGTACTTTTCTATGCACTGTCCGCGGTGGTGTTCCAAAAGAATCCCCTGCAGCGAGCGCTGGCTGCGGCGCGGCGCGAGGAGGCACACCGCGACGAAGAATCCCGTCTGGCACAGCAGCGCTTGCGCACGGGCATCGAGGATCGCAAGGATGCGGAGATCGTGGATGACCGCCGCGCCCGAGCGAAGGCCCGCCGCGAGCGCAAGGCCGAGCTCGAGAAGCAGGAGAGCGAGACCGAGCAGGAGAACGAGGAGGACTAGCCCTCCACGGCGGCAGCGGCGGCGTCCGTCCACTCCTGCCACTGCGCCGCCTGGCCGCGTAGCTTCTCCGCCTTCGCGGACTTGCCCGCCTTCTCCGCGGCCTCGGCCTCGCGGTTGAACTGATCCACCTTCGCCTGGAACTGGGCCACGCGCGCCTGCGCCTCCGGGTCGGTGCGGCGCCACTCGGCATCCGCAGCCTCCTCCACGCGGGCTTCGATGGCCTTGATCTTGTCCTCGAATTCGCGCACACGACCGCGCGGGACGAAGCCGATCTGCTCCCACTTTTCCTGCAGCTCGTGCAGAACCTTGCGTGCCTTGTCCACTCCGTGCGCTTGTGGATCTACCTTGGGGGAGTACTCGTCGATGAGGGCCTGCTTGGCGTCCGCGTTGGCCTCGAACTCCTTGTCCCGCTCGGCGGAATCCGCCTTGCGGGCGGCGAAGAACACGTCCTGTGCCTTGCGGAACCGCTCCCACAGCTGGTCATCCACGTTGCGCGGTGCGCGGCCGGCAGCCTTCCACTGGCTCATCAGGTCGCGGTATTTAGCGCTGGTTGGCCCCCACTCGGTGGAATCCTGCAGTGCCTCGGCCTGCTCGATCAGCTCTTCCTTCTTCAGCCGCGCTCGCTCGCGGTTGCGGTCCAGCTCGTCGAAGTGCGCCTGGCGCTTGCGGTTGAACTCGGAGCGTGCCTTGGAGAAGCGCTTCCACAGCTCGTCGTCGGTGGAACGCTCCACCCCCTTGATGCCGCGCCACTGCTCGACGATCGCGCGGATGCGCTCGCCGGAGCGCTTCCAGTTCAGCGTGGACGGGTCGGCGGCGGCGATGCTTTCGACCTCGCCCAGCAGCTCTTCCTTCTGTGCCAGTGCGGAATCGCGACGCTCCTGCTTGGCCTCCGCGACCTGCTTCTCGGCAGTCTGGGTGCGTTGCGTAATTTTTTCGAGGCGGGCATCCAAGGCGGCGATGTCGCCGATGACGGCTGCAGTGGAAAGGGAATCCTGCAGGATCTTCGCGTCGTGACGGATGGTCTGAGCCTGCTCCGGGTGGCTCTTCAGACGCGCCTCGAGCATTTGCACCTCAGTGCTGAGGTCGTCGTAGCGGGCGCCGAAGTGCTTCAGCCCCTCTTCCGGAGTACCGGCCTTGAACTCGCCGATCTGACGCTCGTCGTCGGCGGTCTTCAACCATGCCACGCCGTCCGCATCCACGCGGCCGAACTTCGCGGGGTCGTTCTTGGGGATGCTGACACCCCCGGGCTGCACTCCCTTCAGCCCGGGCTTGGGCCCCGGCTTCGGGCCGGGCTTCGGGACCGGACGAGGATTCGTGGGATCAGTCATTGCGGGTACTCCTACCTAAAACCAAAACATGCCAATCGCCTTATACGCCTTGTATAGGGCAATGCAGTAATTATTACACCAGCCGCACCGCTAGACTGGGTTTCTATGAGTTCTTCCACTGAGATCCGCCCGATCGCAGTCGTTGGCCCTACCGCCTCTGGCAAGACGGCGATCTCCCTGGAGCTGGCCAAGCGGCTGGACGGGGAGGTGGTGAACATCGATTCCATGCAGCTGTACCGCGGCATGGATATCGGCACGGCGAAGGTTCCGCCGGATCAGCGGCAGGGGATCCCGCACCATCAGCTGGATATTTGGCCGGTGACCAAGCCCGCGAGTGTCGCGGAGTACCGCGCGGGGGCGATCGAGACGGTGGAGAAAGTTTTTTCCAGGGGCAAAACGCCCATCATCGTCGGCGGTTCCATGATGTACATCCAGGCATTGGTCGACGAGTGGGACTTTCCGCCCACGGATCCGGTGGTGCGCGAGAAGTGGCAGCGCGAGCTCGACACCCGCGGGGTGGCCGCCATGCATCAGTACCTGGCGACGATCGACCCCGAGGCTGCTCGCATCATTGAGGACAACGACCCGCGCCGTACCGTTCGCGCCCTCGAAGTCATAGAGCTGACCGGTAAGCCTTTTGCGGCTTCGCAACCACCGAAGAACTCTACGCCCCGCTGGAATATGCGCCTGCTGGGGCTTAACGCGCCCGCCGAGTGGCTTAACCCCCGCATCGAGCTCCGCGTGCGCCAGATGTTCGACCAAGGCCTAGTCGAGGAGGTGCGGGCTCTGGTTGCCGATGGCCTGGTCCGCGAGTCTACCGCCGGCCAGGCGATCGGGTATGCGCAGGTGCTGGATTATTTCGCGGGCGAACTCACCTTTGAGGAAGCTGTGGATCGCACCATCACCGGCACCCGTCGCTATGCTCGACGGCAGCGTTCCTGGTTCCGCAGGGATAAGCGCATTATTTGGATTGACGCCAACTCACCCGACCCGGCCCGCGCGGCAACGGAAGCGCTAGGGATTGGCAGCCAGCAGTAAATAGAGGGAGTGCTCAGCATGATCGATTTCATTAAGGCTCACGGCACGGAGAACGACTTCGTTATCCTGATGGACGAGGCGACCCAGGTGAACCTCACTGAGGATCGCGTGCGACACCTCGCAGACCGGCGGGCCGGGATCGGCGGCGACGGGGTGATTCGCATCGCCACCGGTGACGCCCTGGTGAGCGCGGGCGTGCTGACCGAACTTCCTGCGGGCGTGCACGGTGACGAATGGTTCATGGACTACCGCAACGCCGACGGCTCCCTGGCTGAGATGTGCGGCAACGGCGTGCGCGCCTTCGCCCACGTGCTGTGCCGACAAGGGAAAGTTACCGTTGGCGAACAGTTCGGCATTGGCACCCGGGCGGGCCGCAAGCTGGTGAAAGTGCACGAACTGAGTGGAGAAAACCAGGAACACGCGATCGTGAGCGTGGAGATGGGCACCCCGGAAGTGTTGGGTGTATCTACCGCACAGGTGGGCGACATGAAGGTCGCGGGGCTAGGCGTGGATATGGGCAACCCGCACCTAGCCGCGGTGGTACCCAACCTCACGGCGCTGGAGCTGCAGAAGCTGCCGATCGATCAGCAGGTGCAGTTCGACCCGGAGTTCTTCCCGGCAGGGGTCAACCTGGAGGTACTCACACCCCTGGACGATGCGGGTGCGGTGCACATGCGCGTCCACGAGCGCGGCGTGGGGGAGACTCGCTCTTGCGGCACCGGCACTGTCGCCGCCGCTGTTTCTGCCCTTGCTGACGCCGAATTGGCCACAGGCACCGTCACCGTGCACGTTCCAGGGGGAGCCGTGCAGGTGGAGATCTCCGAGGACGGCTCGGTACTCCGCGGCCCCTCGGCGATCGTGTCCTGGGGAAAGACTGTGCTTTAGTGACCCCCGCAGCCGCAGCTGCCGGAGCCGCAGGCGCCGCCGCAGCCAGCGGAATCCACGGTGCTAGCAGTGAACTGCACGGTACCGGCCACGATCAACGGAGCATCGGACTGTGCGAGCTCCTCGTCGACCGCATCCTCGGGTAGAACTACCGTGAACTCGAAGGGAGAGGTCACGCTCGCGGTCCAGAACTTCTGCCCCGTTAGAGCGTTGACCTTGCGGGACCAGCCGGAGGCCTCCACTGCGATCTCCGCGGTGGCATGCGGGGCAGTGGCAGGAGAGTTGATATCCTGCAAACCGCTCGAATTGACCACGCCGACCTTCAGGCCGCCGTCCTTGGCGAACTCAGTGGAGTCCCCATATACGTGCACGGAGTTGGCCAGAGCCCCAACGTGGAACTGGTGGTACTCCAACGAGGGGGCGTCCACAAGCAAAGGGCCTTGAGCGATGGTGGCGGTGAGGGAGGCAATCGTCGGTGCCTGCTGGCCGGAGATCTGCAGCATCGGGCTGTCGTCCACTACATCGAGCACGCCGATGATGTCGTTCAGCATCGACAGATGCGCCGTGGCGGGCACTCCGCCGGTGTAGCTGGCGAAGGAGCCGAAGGGCTCGACGGCGAGCACAACCATGCGGGCGCCCGAGGGATCGTCGAACTGCAGAACCTGGCCGCCACGGACCTCACCCGACACGCCCAGGTTGCCGGAGCTATAGGCTGCCTCGAGAGCCTGCTGCCACTTGGGGAAATCCATACCAATGCTGCGGAGTTCAGGAATCATGCCCACCACTCTAGTCCGCTGCACCAAATTTCCTATTTACCGCCCCTGACAGGTAAAAATAGAGCGTAATGACGGAAAAGACGGATAAAACCGAACACACTACACACCTTTATGATTCGCACGCGGCGCCCACGGTCGGCGAACTCGATCTGGAGGAGCGCTCGAGCCTCCGACGGCTGTCCCGCGGAGTAAATACCTACACAGACGAGCAGTCCGACGGCTACGACGTTGAGTACCGCAAGCTGAGGCTGGAGAAGGTCGTGCTGGTCGGCGTGTGGACCACCGGGACGATCGCGCAGGTGGAGGCGAGCCTGGAGGAACTGCGAGCCCTAGCCGAAACCGCAGGCTCCGAGGTGGCAGAGATGCTCTACCAGCGGCGCGACAAACCGGATTCCGGCACCTACATCGGCCGCGGCAAGGTCGAGGAGCTGAAGTCCGTGGTGCAAGAAACCGGGGCAGATACGGTGGTCTGCGACGGTGAGCTGAGCCCGGGCCAGATGATCGCACTGGAGAAGGCACTGGATGTCAAGGTGATCGACCGAACCATGCTGATTCTGGATATCTTCGCCCAGCACGCGAAGTCCAAGGAGGGCAAGGCGCAGGTCTCGCTCGCGCAGATGGAGTACCTCATCACGCGCGTGCGCGGTTGGGGTAGTGCGCTGTCCCGACAGGCCGGCGGTCGCGCGGGGTCCAACGGCGGCGTGGGTCTGCGCGGACCTGGCGAGACGAAGATCGAGGCGGATCGCCGCCGCCTGCGCTCCGACATGGCGAAGCTGCGTAAGGAGATCGCGGCGATGAAGACCTCTCGCGAGGTCAAGCGTGAACGGCGTGATGCCTCGGCTATTCCCCAGATCGTGATTGCGGGCTACACGAACGCGGGCAAATCCTCCCTAATTAACGCGCTGACGGGAGCGGGTGTGCTCGTTGAGGACGCCTTGTTCGCCACCCTGGATCCGACAACGCGCCGCGCGAGCCTGGCGGACGGTCGCACGGTGGTGTTCAGCGACACGGTGGGCTTCGTCCGGCACCTGCCTACGCAGCTGGTGGAGGCCTTCCGTTCCACTCTGGAGGAAGTCCTGGCCGCCGATGTGGTGCTGCACGTTGTGGATGGCTCCGACCCGTTCCCGCTAGAGCAGATCAAGGCGGTAAATACCGTGATCGGTGGCATCGTGGAGGAATCCGGGCAGGAAGCGCCACCGGAGATTCTGGTGATCAACAAGATCGATACCGCCGACCCGCTAGTGCTGGCGGAGCTGCGCCACCGCATACCGGATGCCGTGTACGTGTCCGCGAAGACGGGGGAGGGCATTCCGGAATTGGAGGCCCAGCTGGAGTTGTTCCTCAACTCGCTGGATTCTCACGTGACCCTGCACGTTCCGTTTGACCGCGGCGATCTGGTGGCGAAGGTTCACGAGCTGGGAACAGTGATTGCGGAGGACTACGACGCGGATGGAACTCGCCTGGATGTGCGTCTACCGAAGGTGGTTGCGGCGGAGCTGGAGGAGTTTGTCGTAACTGAGTAACCAGTCGGCAAAGGTGACGTCGATGCCTAAGTTTCTTAGTTCGTTGACGTAGGGCTCGGGGGCGCCGCGGTCGGTGACGATGGCAGCGATGTCATCGATGCTGGCGAAGCTCACGAGGTAGTCGAGGCCGAACTTGGTGGAATCACACAGGGCGACTACCGAGTCGGAATTGGCGACCATGGCGCGCTTGATGGCCCCCTCTTGAGCATCTGGAGTGGATAGGCCGTGGTCAATTGTGAGCGCGTTGGTGCCGATGAAGGACACGTCCGCATGTAGTACGCCGAGCGCTCGGGTGGCTAGGTCGCCGACGACAGCCTGGGAAGCCGCCCGGACGTGCCCGCCGATCAGCTGGACATCGCAGCGCGAGGATTCCGCCAGGGTAGTGGCGATGAACAACGAGTTCGTGACGATGTTCAACTTCGGCGCCATGAGTTTCGGGTCGTTCGTTGCGTTGGCTTCCGCGATTGCTTCGGCGAATACGCCGGTGGTGGTGCCCGCGTCGATGAAGATGGTGCCAGAGGGCGGCAGCAGTTTCACCGCTGCCCGGGCGATGGCGCGCTTGGCCCCGAGAGCGGCCTTTGACCTGGTTGCGAGGGTGGTGAAGTCGGTACGGAAGTTCTGTACGGGTACGGCGCCGCCGTGGACGCGGAAGAGCTCGCCGCCGTCGTCGAGGATCGCCAGGTCGCGGCGAATTGTTTCTGCGGTGACGCCGAACTTCTCCGCCAGTTCATTCACAGTTACTCTGCCGTGAATGGCGGTGAGGGAGAGTATCTGACGGCGCCGTTCTGCTGATTCCATAGGCGTCACTTTAGTTGCTTGCGGGCGGGAAACGGCGGCGTCAGAACCAATGGGGGGAACCTAGATCTTGCGCAGGACCGCGGCGACCTTGCCCAGGATCGTCGCTTCCTCGGCGGGAATGGGCTCGAACAGCGGATTATGGGGGATCAGCCAGAGGCCGTCGGAATCCTTTTGGAACTCCTTGACCGTGGCCTCGCCGTCGATCATTGCCGCCACGAAGTCGCCGAACTCGGCGACAGACTGCGAGCGAACTACTACCCAGTCGCCGTTGAAAATGCCCGCGTCGTGCATCGATTCGCCCACGACCTGGAGGAGGAAGAGCTCGCCATTGCCCACCAGTTCCTGGGGGAGGGGGAAGTGAGCTTCAACGTTCTGCTCCGCGAGAATCGGGGCGCCGGCCGCGATCTGGCCGACGACCGGAACGTAGGTTGCCTCCGGCATGATCTCGCCGTCGGGAGTCGGCTCCGGAGCCGAAGCGTTGGCCTTGGGCTTGTTGGTGGTGTTCTTCGTGCCCTCGCTGCCTAGCTGGCCACCGTCGAACGCCCGCACGTCGACGGCGCGGGGGCGCTTGCCATCACGGCGAAGATAGCCGCGCTTCTCGAGCTGGGTGAGGTGGTAGGAGACCGAAGACGTGGAATGCAGCCCCACAGCATCCGCAATCTCTCGGATGCTCGGTGGATAGCCACGGATAACCGTTGAATCCTTAATGACCTCCAGAATGCGGCGCTGACGGGTACTCAAGGCAGGCTTCTGGCCGTCCTTCTGGGCCTGTTTCTCCGCACGCTTGTCTGCTTCCGACTTCGGCGGACGCCCAAGTCGCGGGCGCGGTGTGGGGCTATCGGTGGAATCGTCGGTGCTCACGGGATCTACCTCATTCGGTATTCGGTGTTGATTCGGTACTGGGCATTAGCTGTTCGCTTTAGCTGTCTCCACTGACTTTACCCGATAGAAAGAGAATTTCTAGTGTGTGTGTTCGAAAAATATGAAGTTCCGCTAGACGTGTTCGAACAAGCGTGCTAAATTTCTGAACGTGAGTGGAATTAGAACACCTGATCTAGTGTTCTAATAATTAGTCACAACCTGTCTGGCGCGGATGGTTCACTGTGAACCACAGCGAAGGAAGCTTTGTGCACTACCTCAAAGGTGGTGCCAGTGCACTGCCAACACACTAAGGAGTAAAGATATGACCACCTCAATTGCACATCCTGCAACGTCCCGCCAGTCGGCAACGATCCGTCCTTCCGCAACGCGCGCCCGGGTGACCCGCCACGACCGGGTTGCACCCCTGCGCCAGCCGCGGGTTCTTAAGCCGGATTGGGATCGGGTGGACGAAGGTCGCAAATCGAACACCTATGGTTACTCTTCTGCGCCGGTAGCCCGTTCGATATCCAAGGATCGGGCGGCCCGTATATCCGGTACTAACGAAAGGGTGTTCGAGGAACGTCCTAGCCATATCGCTTCGATTCGGGCGCGTGTGGATCGCGTGGTTCACTCTCCGGGTGCAACCATGGTGTCCTTGGGGGCAATGTCCGCACTAGTCGGCCTCGCACCCATATTGATCCCTTAAAGCCGGTGGGCAGGCCTGTAGCTTTTGCAGCTTCTGTCCTAATGCGCTGAAGGGCTAAGCTTGGGGGCGTGTTGTGCCCCTCTTGCAGTTCTGAATCATCCCGCGTAGTCGACTCGCGCTCCATCGAAATGGGCGTATCCATTCGCCGCCGCCGTGAGTGCAGCGAGTGTCAGACTCGTTTCACGACCATCGAGCGATCTGTCCTGTTGGTGGTCAAGCGAAACGGGGTTACCGAGGAGTTCAGCAGGGAAAAGGTCATCAAGGGCGTTCGGCGGGCATGCCAAGGGCGCGACGTCTCTGACGATGCCCTAAAGCGCCTGGCTCACGAGGTGGAACAGGCAGTGCGCGTGGCGCATGGGTCACAAGTCCCCGCTAACCAGATCGGCTTGGCGATCCTCGACCCGTTACGCACCCTAGACGAGGTTGCATATCTGCGCTTTGCCTCGGTATATAAGTCCTTCAACTGCGCCGAGGACTTCGAGCAGGAGATCGAATCCCTGCGGGCGCACCGCCACGCCCTAGCCGAGCCTCAACTGGAACCCAGCGACGAAGAAAACTAGCGGCGAGGATAACTAGCGAATCTTCTCCAGCTTCTTGCGGATGCGCTGCAGGGAAACCGAATGGGCCGTACCGAGATTCTGGGCGAAAAGGCTGACGCGCAGCTCCTCGATCATCCAGCGCACCTCCTTAATCTGCGGTGAGGCAGCCCGTGCAGTCGGCAGGCGCTTCTTTGTCTTCTCCAGCAACTCGAAGGCCTCCTGGACCTCATCGTCCAGATCCTCCTCCTTGTCCGGATCTGTTTTCATGAGCTCCAGGCGTGCACGCATCGCCTCTACATACCGCGGAACATGGCGCATGTGCTCGATGCCATTGCGGGCGATTGCGTGCTTACCTAAGAAGAAGTCCAGCTGTGCACGCATATCGTCGATCGCCTCGCCCGACCAACCCTGAAGCTCCGCAGACATATCGGCTACCGCCAGCACCGCAGGAGCCAGGGCAACCACGTATTGTCGCACCCGGCCCGGCCCCTGGGAACGTGCAACCGACACGACCTCATCGCATTTCTCCGGATCGCGGATCACCGGCCCCAACTTCATCAGCATGTCGCGACATGCCAGCGCCACAACGTCGTTCACCAGGCAGTCCACGCCCCCGGGAATGTTTTCCATAGCCACCCGCTGGCGCAGCGGCAGCCCCTTGATCATCTGCTTCGGGGATACTGTGCAGGCTGCGACCATCATGTTCAACACCGTCGTGAACTGCTGCCCGTCCGCCGCCTGCTTGGTGGGGAAGGCCTTCAAGGTCACCCTGTCCTTGGCTGCCCCCTCTGCGCCGCCCTTGGAGATAACGATCGCAGGGTAGGTGTTGAGGGTCTGGCCATCCACCACCGTTTCCACCGTCTCCGGCAGCACGCCGATGCCGTCCGCGGTCCATGCATCCGCGGTGGCCAGCACACCGGTGGAGGTTCCGGCCTGCTTCTTCGAGCCCTTCCGGCGCGACGGTGTGTGCTGCGCCGCATCGCTCGGAGCGGCGGTCTTGGAACGCGCGGCGGCCTGCGCAATGGCAGACGTGACCTGCCCGGCCAGCTTGTTCTGCAAGTACTGCAGGTCGCGCGACTTCTCGATGACATTTCCCCGGCGGTCGATGGCGGCGAACTGCATGCGCAAGTGCCCGGGGACGCGGGACCAGTCGAAGTCCTGTGCGGAGGTCCCCTGGCCGCCGAGCTCGCGCAGCGCTTCGGCCAGCGCGAATCCAAACTCCCCGTCAAAGGGAACCATTCGCTGCAAGGCTGCGTTGGCGAAGTTGCTGGCGGGTACCACACTCGTGCGTAAAGGCTTGGGAAGGGAACGGATCAGGGCGATCGCCAGCTCCTCCCGCATACCGGCAACCAGCCATCGCGTCTCCGGCTCGGAGACGTTCGCCAGTAGGGGGATCGGCACGCGCATGGTCATGCCGTCGTCCGGGTCGCCCGGCAAGAAGACATAGCTGAGTTCGAACTCCAGGCTGCCCTGCCGCCAGACGTCGGGGAACTCATCGGCGGCCTTCGCGGCTTCCTCCGAGTCGATCAACGCGTCTAGTGTGAAGTCCAGCTGGTGTGGGTCTTTATGGCGAGCCTTCTTCCACCAGGAATCAAAGTGCCTGGAGGAAACGATCTTTTCTGGTAAGCGGGCGTCATAAAAATCAAAGAGCGTTTGGTCGTCGACAACAATATCGCGGCGGCGAGCCTTATCCTCCAACTCGGTCGCCTCGGAAAGAAGCTTCTGGTTGTGCGCGAAGAAGTGGTGACGGGTTCTCCAATCTCCCTCCACGAGCGCGTGCCGGATGAACAATTCGCGCGCCAATGCCCGGTCCACCTTCGACGCATTGACCATCCGGTCGGCGACGATCGGCAGCCCCAGAAGCAGCACCTTTTCGTGCACCATTGCCGCGCCGCGGGAAGACGACCACACCGGCTCCGAATAGTTGTACTTCACCATGTGCGGGGCGATCGTCTCGATCCAGCTCGGGTCGATGGGTCCCACGGTGCGGGCGAACACCTGCGAGGTTTCCACCAGCTCAGCGGCCATAAGCCACTGCGGCGGCTTCTTGGACACGTGCGAGGACGGGTGCACCACAAAGTGCGAGCCGCGGGTGCCGGTGAACTGCTTGGAGTTGCCTTCGCGCATTCCCACGTGGGTCAGAAGGCCAGTGAGGATGGACTGGTGAACCAGATCCTCGTCGATCGCCTCCGGCTCGAAAACGAGCTCCCTCACGTGGCGGATGTTCGGGATCTTCCAGCTCAGGTCCTGCACGACGGAAAGCATCTGGCGCACCAAATCCATCCATTCGCGGACGCGCACGTAGTGAATAAACTCCCGCAGGCACAGCTTGCGGAACTTGTTCGCGGACAGCTCTTGGCGCTGTTCTTGCAGGTAGTTCCAGAGCTTCAGCAGGCTCACAAAGTCGGAATTCGCCTTGAAACGCGCGTGCATTTCGTCGGCCTGCTGCTGCTTTTCCAAGGGGCGTTCGCGCACGTCCTGGATGGACAGGGCGGACACGATGACCGCGATGGGCTCGATGATGTTGTTCGCATGCCCGGCCGCCAGCATTCGCGCGAGCCGCGGATCGGTGGGGATGCGCGCCATGTCGCGGCCGATGGGGGTAAGCGTTGCGTCCTTTGTTGACGCCAACGCTCCGAGTTCCTGCAGTAGAGCCACACCGTCGCGGATGGACTTGTTGTCGGGTGCCTGGAGGAACGGGAAGCGTTCAATATCGCCCAAGCCAAGTGCGGCCATGGACAGGATCACGCTGGACAGGTGGGTGCGCAGAATCTCCGGGTCGGTGAACTCCGGGCGTGCCTCGAAGTCCTCCTCGGAGTACAGGCGGATGGCGATGCCGTCCGCGATACGACCGGAGCGGCCGGAGCGCTGTTTGGCGCTGGCCTGGCTAATGGGCTCTACCGGCAGGCGTTGGACTTTGGTGCGGTTGGAATAGCGGGAGATGCGGGCATAACCAGTGTCCACTACGTAGTGGATGCCTGGAACCGTCAGCGAGGTTTCCGCGATGTTGGTGGCCAGCACGATGCGGCGGCGCGGCCCGGTGCGGAACACGCGGTGCTGCTCGGCGTTTGAAAGGCGCCCGAACAGCGGTAACACGTCTACCTTGCGTGCGCCACCGGCACCGGCGAACTCGCCCTCCAGCGCCTCGGCGGCATCGCGGATCTCGCGTTCGCCGGAGAAGAAGCACAGGATGTCGCCCTCGCCGGCGCGCATCAGCTCCTTACAGGCCGCAACGAGCCCGTCCAGGGGGTCGGTCTCCACCTCGATGACTTCGCCGGTTTTCGGGTTCTCGCGCTCCGTCACCAGCGGGCGATAGCGAATCTCTACCGGGTAGGTTCGCCCCGAGACCTCGATGATGGGGGCGGGGGAGCCGGAGGCGTCCGCAAAGTGCTTTGCGAAACTCTCGGGGTCGATCGTCGCGGAGGTGATGATGACCTTCAAGTCCGGCCGCTTCGGCAGCAGCTGCTTGAGGTAGCCGAGTAGGAAGTCGATGTTGAGGCTGCGCTCGTGGGCCTCGTCGACAATGATCGTGTCGTAGTCGCGCAGCAGGCGATCACGCTGGATCTCGTTGAGCAGTACACCATCGGTCATGAGCTTCACGGCGGTGTGCTTGGAGATCGTATCGTCGAAGCGGATTTTGTAGCCGACCAGGGAAGTATCGTCGCTGATCTGCTGGTCGAGCTCCTCCGCGATGCGTTCGGCCACGCTGCGAGCCGCGATGCGGCGTGGCTGGGTGTGGCCAATTATCTTGGTGCGTCCCCGGCCGAGTTCCAGACACATCTTGGGGATCTGGGTGGTCTTACCCGAGCCGGTCTCACCGGCGATGATGACCACCTGGTTGTCCTCGATGGCCTTCTTGATGTCCTCCCGCCGCTCGGAGACCGGCAGGTCGGGGTAGGTAATCGGCGGAATGGTGCGGATGAATTGCGGGCGGCGGCGCTTGTTTGAGCGTCGCCGGGAGTGCCTGCGCCCCTGCGACTTGCCCTGGGCGCGGCCTTCGTTGGTGGGGGAGGCCGACCCGTGCGCTTCCGTCATGTGTGAATCACCCGTCTCGCTCGCCAGAATTTCCCCATGTTTGTGGGGCTGAACAGGCCGATTCTAGCAACGTGCCCCCACAGGGGGAACCTGCACCCCTGTGTGCTTTCTACCCCCAAACAAGATTAGAGCACTATAAATATTTGCTCAATATATCCAAACTATCCCACCACCCCACAGATTCGGTCTAGTCTTTCGTCAGTCAAAACAATCTAATGATGTAAGTAGTTTTGAGAAACGAGAGACCTTATGTGTGAACACGGCCAGAACACCACCCCGAACCATCTGCAGAGTCCGCTGAAGTCCCAGCTCAGCCGCCGCAATTTCTTCCGTGGAATGGCTGCGGTATCCGGCACCGTACTCTGGGCCTCCGCCGGTGCGCCCGGAGCAAGTGCGCAGGAAGCTGGTGGCGGCAGTGGGGGAGGCTTCCACGTCGGCCGTGGCCTCGCGGACATGACCGGCGAGCCATGGGGTGCAGGCATGTTCGGCTACGCCGTGGACGAACAGAAGACCGTTGGTATCCAGCGCCGCCAGTACGCCCGCGCATTTATTTTTGTTGACGCCAACCGCGACAACTCCCGTCTCGTCCACGTCACCTGCGACGTTGGACTGATGTTCCAGTCCATCCACCTGGAGGTGCTCCGCCGACTCAAGGAGAAGTTCGGGGATCTGTACAACCAGTCCAACGTCCTACTCACGGCCACCCACACTCACGTGGCTCCCGGTGGTACGTCGCAGCATTTGATGGTCGACATCACCCACGGTGGCTTCCGTCCAAAGACCTTCGAGGCCACGGTAGCGGGCATCGTTACCGCCATTGAACGCGCGCACGCGGACATCCAGCCTTCAGACGTTACGGTTGCTGAGACAAAGGTTGCTGATGCGGGCGTCAATAGGTCAAAGACCTCGTGGGACCGTAACCCCGAAGAGGACAAGAAGGCTCTTCCCAATGGGGTGGATACCCGCAGTGTGACCCTCCATGTTTCGCGCGGCGGCAAGCAGGTAGGCCTGATCAATTGGTACTCGCTGCACCCGACGAGCTTCGGCGCGGAGTACAAGCACATCGCAGGCGACAACAAGGGCTACGCAGCCTGGGCCACGGAGGAAGCTCACGGAGTGGTGCACCGCCACCCTGAGGATGCGCCGTTTGTCGCTGCCTTCGCCAACATGACGCCGGGTGACATCACGCCGAATATGGGATTGACGCCCAACTCTGGACCGGGAGCAGATGAGCGTGAATCTGCGCAGATCCTCGGCGAGCGGATGATGGCGGCGACCAATGACCTAGGCAAGGACTGGTCGGCAGGCGGTATCGACGGGCGCATGCGATGGGTGAACTGCCCGCAGCTGGTGGCCAGCCCGCGCTTTACCCCGGACAAGAAGGAGCACAAGCTGGGGCCGGCGATTCTGGGTGCGGCTTTCGCTGCCTCCTCGCAGGAAGACGGCGGCGGTGTGCCTATCCTGGGCTTCAACGAGGGTGAGCGCGGCGGTAACCCGTGGGTGCGCGACCTCAACAACTTCCTTTCGCCTCAAGAGATCAAGGATATCCACGGCCCGAAGGAGGGGCTGCTGCCGATGGGCTACATCGACGGCATGATTCAGCAGGTCCACCCGTTCACGATCCACCGCCTGGGCTCGTTTGTGCTGGTGAGTCTTGGGTTCGAGCCGACGGTCACCTGTGGCTTGCGCATGAAGCGCACGGTCGCTGCTGCGCTGGGTGTGCCGGAGAACGCGATCGTGGTGCAGGGATACACCAACGCCTACGGCCACTACATCACAACGCCCGAAGAGTATGAGGCGCAGAATTACGAGGGTGGCGCGACGATCTTCGGCCAGTACCAGCTGCCCGCGTTCCAGGACGTGCTCGATGAGATGGCGCGGGCGCTCAAAGAGGGCAAGCCGGTGGAGGTCGGACAGCCCGCAGGTGACCTGACGGGGCTGATCCCGAACGTGCCGGGCAGCGACAACTGGATGGATGCGCCGCCGCCGGGCAAGAAGTTCGGCGAAGTGCTGGAGGCGCCTAAGGAGGTGAAGGCTGGCTCGCCGGCGCGGGTGGTCTTCGTAGGTGCGAACCCGAACAACGACTTGCGCCACGGCGAGGGTTACATGACGATCGAGGACGCCAGCGGGAAGGTGGTCGCGGACGACTCCAGCGAGAACACTCTGATTACCTTCGAAAACTCTTTCGGGCAGACCCGCACCACTGTCGAGTGGGGCACGCGCGATGTGCGGCCCGGCAAGTACACCGTGCGACTTAAGGGAGATTGGAAGGCCTTCCTGGGCAAGCTCTCGCCCTTCGAGGGGACCGCTGAACTACAGGTGAGCTAGATATAGGGCAAAGGTACTTATTTTTCCGGTTGTAATTATGCTTTTCTAATAATTGCTGTACAGTTGAGGACGTGGTTCAAAGAGAGTATCGACCAACAGTTGCCCAACTACGTACCTTCGTGACCATCGCCGAACACGGTCACTTCGGCACCGCGGCCTCACATCTTGGCATCTCCCAGCCGTCGCTGTCCCAAGCACTAGCAGCGCTGGAGGCGGGGCTTGGCGTGCAGCTGATCGAACGGTCTACTCGCAAGGTCATCGTGACCCCGGTGGGGCGGGGACTGCTGCCTTTCGCACAGGCGACGCTGGAGAGTCTGGAGACCTTCGTCACCCACGCCCGCGGCGCCCACGGCGGCCTGGTCGGCTCGCTGGCGATCGGCATGATCCCCACCGTCGCGCCCTACATCCTGCCCGATGTGTTGCACACGGTGAACGACGTGGCTCCCAAGCTGGAGCCGCGGATCGTGGAGGAAAAGTCCCCGCTGCTGGTGGACGCACTGCGCCAGGGCAAGATCGATGTTGCCGTGCTCGGCATGCCCGGCGAGGGAGGTGGGTTGAACACCGTTGACCTGTACACCGAAGAGTTCGTGCTGGTCCTTCCTGAGGGCCACCCTCTGGCCGGTCGGAAGGATCTGGCGGTCGACGAGCTGAAGAACATCGAGCTGCTGCTGTTGGACGACGGGCACTGCCTGCGCGACCAGATCCTGGAGCTGTGCCGCACCGTGGACATGGCCAACGACCCGCGCCATTCCGTGACCCGCGCCGCAAGCCTGTCCACGGTAATCCAGCTGGTAGCCGCCGGTTTGGGCGCCACCCTCGTGCCGCTATCCGCAGTGGCTGTGGAGTGCCAGCGCCCGGGCATTTCCCTGGCGACATTCGCCGGCGGCGCTGTACGGGCCGGCCGCACGATCGGCATGGCCTACCGTTCCAGCTCTACGCGCATCGACGATTTCGCGGCGCTGGGGGAGATCGTGGCGCAGTCCTTCAACCACGTGGCGAAGGAAAGCCGCCGCGTGCTGGAGACCTTCCTCTAACCCTGCACGATGGTGAGCTCCGACAGGCGGATCTCACCGGCCTCGTCCGTTGCGGCGAGGTCCACCACGCCCTCCAGCGCCCAGCCATGGTCGCCTTCCGGATCGTCGATGATTTGACGGACGAACCAGCTTCCGGCCTCGGAGCCGGTGCCCCGCTTGATGAGAATGTTTTTATTAGACCGCGCGGCGGCGTCCACACCAACATCCGCATACTCGTCGAAGTAGTCGTCCATCGCGGCGGGCCAGTCCGGCGGCGTGTCCAGGTATTCGTCCATCTCCGCAAGCTCGCGTTCTTTCTCGAAGGCGAAGAGTTCCACGTGGCGGAAGAAGTAGTTGCGCACCATGCGGGTCAGTGCCTGTGGGTTGGCTGACAGCAGGTTCGTATCCTCCACTCCAAAGGCGTGCTCGGCGACCTGGTCCTCGGTCAGCGGGGCATCCGGGTCGGCCATCTGCACCCACTCGTCGATAAGGGAGGAATCTACCTGGCGGATCAGCTCACCCAGCCACACGAGGATATCGTCGAACTCTTCGGAGCGGTAGCTTTCCGGCACCGAGTGCTCCAGCGTGCGGTAGGCATCCGTCAGGTAACGCAGGACCACGCCCTCGGAGCGGCCCAGGCCGTAGGTGGACACGAAGTCGGAGAAAGTCATGGCCTTTTCCACCATGTCGCGCACGATAGATTTCGGGCTGATCTGAAAGTCGCGAGCCCAGGGGTTTCCTTCGCAGAAGGTGTCGTAGGCCTGGTCTAGCTCGTCGGCCAGCGGCATGGGCCAGGTGATGTCTTCGACGATGGCCATGCGTTCGGTGTAATCGACGCCCTCTGCCTTTAGCGCCGCGATCTCCTCGCCCCGTTCCGCCTTCTGCTGGGCTATAAGCACCTGTCGGGGATCCTCCAGCACAGCCTCAAACGTGGAGATGACGTCCAGGGCGAAGGTTTCGGACTCCGGATCCAGCAGCTCCAGGGCGGCCAGGGCGAAGGGGGAGAGTGGCTGGTTTAGCGCGAAGTCGCGGCTTAAGTCCGCGGTCAGGCGTGCATCCGTGCCGCTGGGCGTGTCCGCCGCATACTCCTCGACCACGTCGGCGTTGATAAGCCCGCGATAGAGCTCGATCGTTCGCAGGATCGTCTTGTTCTGCTTCGAACGCGTGTCGTGGTTGGTGCGCAGCAGGTGCTTGAGTGCCTCGAAGGTCCACTGCTCGCGGGCGACCACGTTCAGCAGCATAGAGTTGCTCATGCGGAATTGGCTGGTCAGTTCCTCTGGCTCTGCGTGCGTAAGCCGTTCGTAAGTCGACTCGCTCCAGGTGGTCTGGCCCTCCGGTGCCGAACGCTTGCGCAGCTTCTTGATCTTCTTCGGGTCACTTCCCGCGCGCTGGCGCAGGCGGAAGTTCTCGATCTCGTGTTCCGGGGCTTGTACCACCACAGTGCCTTCTGTGTCGTAGCCCGCGCGTCCTGCTCGCCCGGCGATCTGGTGGAACTCCCGAGACTTCAGTACACGGTGCTTCACCCCGTCATACTTCGTCAGCCCCATCATCAGCACGGTGCGGATCGGCACGTTGATGCCCACGCCCAGGGTGTCTGTGCCGCAGATGATCTTCAGCAGACCCTTCTGGGATAGACGCTCCACCAGGCGCCGATACTTCGGCAGCAGGCCCGCATGGTGCACGCCAATGCCCTTGCGCAGCAGGCGGGAAAGGGTTTTGCCGAAGGCGGAGGTGAAGCGGAAGTCGCCGATCTCTTCGGCGATGGCGGCCTTTGCTTCGTCGTTCACCAGCTTCATGCTGGTCAAGGCTTGAGCACGCTCGATGGCCTCGCGCTGGGTGAAGTGGACGATGTAGATCGGCGATTTGCCGTCGTTGATCAGCTCTTCCACTGTCTCGTGGACGGGGGTGTAGACGTAGTGAAAGTCCAAAGGTACGGGCCGGGTAGTACCCGTCACCAGGGTTGTCTGGCGACCCGTGCGTTCGGTGAGGTCATCCTCTAGCCACTTCGTATCGCCCAGGGTGGCGCTCATCAAAAGAAACTGCGCCTTGGGGAGTTCCAGCAGCGGAACTTGCCAAGCCCAGCCACGGTCGGGCTCCGAGTAGTAGTGGAACTCATCCATCACTACCTGGTCGATCTTCGCCTTCGCACCATCGCGCAGCGCAATGTTGGCAACGATTTCGGCGGTGGCGCAGATAATCGGTGCCCCGCCATTCACTGTGGCGTCACCAGTCATCATCCCGACGTTCTCCGGGCCGAAGGTTTGGCACAGATCGAAGAACTTCTCGCTCACCAGAGCCTTGATCGGCGCGGTGTAGAAGCTGCGCTGCTTGCGTGCCATGGCGATGAAGTGCGCGGCGATGGCGACCATGGATTTGCCGGAGCCAGTGGGGGTAGCCAGGATGACGTTGTCCTGGGCGACCAGTGCCGTAGCCGCCTCCTCTTGGGCAGGGTAGAGGGTTATGCCGCGGTCGCGCGTCCAGCCGAGGAAGGATTCCAGAATTGCGTCGTCGACCAGCGATTCTGGAACCTCGTCCAGATCCGGAAGCAGCTCTGCGAGTTCGGCGGCAATACCCACTGTTTTCTAGTTATCCTCTTGCTCGTCTGTGTCAGAACGGTTTTCGTCGGACATGTTCTGCAGGAACGCCTCGAACTCCGCGCCCAGCTCCTCACCGGTAGGAATGTCTTGCCCCGGCTTTAGCAGGTTATTTTCCCGCTTGCGGCGCATGCGCTCCATCTCTGCGTCGTATTGGTGCTCGAGAGCACTGACGACCGTGGCGATCTCTTGGGAGTCTTCCACCTGATCCTGCAGCTGGTGTTGCACCCGCTCCAATTCCTTCTCCAGCGCCTTCAACGGCAGGTCCCGGTCCGCCACGTCAGCGAACGCCTGCAGCAGGCGTAGCGTCGCCTCCGGGTAGTCCGAGGCCGCGATGTAGTGCGGCACGTGGGCTGTCAGACCGATCGTCTCGAACCCGTGGCGGTTCAGCTTCTTCTCTGTTTCCAGCGCAGCAGCGCCCGGGACGATCATCCGAGAGTCCCAGGTGTGGAAATCCTGGATAAGTGAGGAATCCGAAGCGTGCGCGGAGATCACCAGCGGCCGGGTGTGCGGCACAGTCATTGGTGCGGAGTACAGGGAGGCAACCATGCCTACCTGGCCACGCCGGGCCAGATCCACCACGGCATCGCTAAACGCACCCCACTTCAGATCCGGCTCCAACCCACTGAGCAGGAGGAACGGGCGACCCTCGGTGTCCTTAACCAGATGCAGATCCAGGCGCACGTCGTCGCTATCCACAACCTTGGAGTTATCAATGGTCACACCGGGTCGGCGGGAGCGGTAATCGATCAGCTCATCTACCTTGAACGAGGCCACTGGGCTGTGTTCCAGGGCGGCGAGTAGATGGGAGCTGGCGCTGGACACGGCTTGACCCGCGTCGGCATAGCCCTGCAGGGCGACCAGCATCGGTAGCTCTTCGGCGCCGTCCTCAGCGTCGCCAAGACCCGCGGTCGCATCCGCAATGGAGGGGCGGTCGAACTGGATTGGAGCCGGGTACTCCATCTCGTACATCCGTCCCGCAGTTTTCCGCTCGTTGCGGTCATTGCGCTCTTCACCGTTGTTTTCGAAGTGCTGATGCATAGTTTCGCTCTCCCTTCCGGCGGAACCTTGGTCCAACCAAGCACTGTCTGCCAAGCCTATCAGGCGGTTCGGATAACTTAGGCCGGGATGGCGCGTATTTCGAACAGCCAGAAACCTGTATTCACAGTTCTGAGTTATTCACAGGCCCCTGGGGCGATACCCGCTCCAACGACCGCCCTGGCCACGGAAAAAACCCTTCTCGGCGAGTATCTGTGGCATGATCAACTCACCAGAGCACAACGAACAGAACGCACAGTCTATTCCCACGTCCGCCACCTCTGCGATGCCAGCGCCTTCAGTCCACCTCGGAGCCGACAAAGGAAAGCTCATTGCGGCCATCCCGTCGCTGTTGGGCTTCCCACCCGTCGATTCGATGGTCATCATCGGCCTCGTCGCCTCCACCGAACCCACCGAACAGATCAACACCGGAACTACCGGCCCCGCCCCGCTGCCGGAGAACCACCGCCGCTTCCGCATTGGCCCCGTCCTACGCTGCGATCTTATCCCTGCCGCCGTGACCGAAGCGGCTCGCGGTCTTATCAATATTCTTTGTGACGCCCCAGCGGCAGAGGCCATCATCCTCACCATCGGCGACATGGATGACCGCCTGCGTGCCTGTGTAGCCTCTGCCATCAAGCAGTTACAGGACGGGTGCGTGGAGGTCCAGTCGGCATTGGAGGTGTCTCGGATTGCCACAGGGGAGGCATGGGCTGACGTGTTGGACGGAGAGACCGGCACCGTGGCCAGTGTGGAAACTAACGAGCTGGCGGACATCAGCGCACTCAGTGGTGCCCGGCGCATGGGGGACCGGGAGGAGATGGAACGTTGGCTGGATCCGGCGAACATCGCCACGCCCGATTGGATGCTGCAAGATCGCGGGGAGGCCACGACGGTCGATCTGATCCAGGTGCTAGTCGGAGTGGCTGCAGTGGCGGAAGGCCAGCGAGTGCTGGAGGAGGAATGTGAAGACGAGTACCTGATCGATAGCCTCGCCGCGATCTGTTGCGATGAGTTCCTGCACACGGTTGTTATCGCATGGTCACTCGGCGTGAACAGCGCCATCCTGCGGGAGATGCTGGCAAGTACCGCGCGGCGGACGACGGGCGCGGTGCGTCGACGGGTGATGTTGATTCTGGCACTGGTGGCGTCAGCTAACGACGAAGGAGTGCTGGCCTACCACACGCTGACCCGCCTGCTGGAGGAGCTCGAGGCGGACCTTTACACCGAGGATGCGTGCGCGAAGCTGGACCTGCTGGAAAGCGCCGAGGAGTTAGATGAAGAGGGCGCATCCGCCGACCCTGAAGCAGCGCTGGAAGACCTGCTGCGCGGTGTGGAGGATGCCGATGGTGCCGACATGCAACCACAGCTCAGCACCCTCGACGAGTTCACCGCGGACATCGCGATCGCGGCGCTGGACGCGCACCAGAGGGGCAAGATAAAGCTGCTGCTGTCTAAGGCAGTGCGCGCTGCGTGCACAGTTATGGCTAATGTGCAGATGGATCTGGACGCAGCAGACGACCCAGATGATCCGCGAAAGCAGGGTGAGTCGGGAGATCCGGGAGCGTCAGAGGGACCCGGTTGGGTTCCGGAGCGCACCTACGTCACAGTCCGGGAATATGCCGGACTGGATCTCGCCTGGGAGTACGAGCGCCTGCTGCAGACCGTGGACTGGGACGCGGTTAACGCTGTGCGGAATGCAACCTATCACCCAGTTGTCCGCTAAACGCCCACGCATCCGAAATGATCGTCTGCAGGTCTGAGCGGGTCGGGTTCCACCCGAGCTCAGCCTTCGCCTTTGCGGAGGAGGCGATGAGGGTGGCGGGGTCGCCTGCACGGCGCGGCGACTCAATGGCCGGAATCGGGTGGCCGGTAACCTCGCGGCAAGTGTCGATCACCTGGCGCACGCTGAAACCATCGCCGGAGCCGAGGTTGAAGATACGGTGCTGGCCGGCAGCGTTGGAGGCCGCGGCTAGCAGGTGTGCGTCCGCCAGATCTCGAATGTGAATGTAATCGCGCACCGCAGTGCCATCAGAGGTGGGGTAGTCGGTGCCGAAAATGGAAATGTGCTCCCGGTGGCCGAGTGCAACCTGCAGCACCAGCGGGATCAGGTGCGTCTCTACCTTGTGGTTCTCTCCAATGTCGCCATACGCGCCGGCGACGTTGAAGTAGCGTAGGGAAGTCGCAGCCAGCCCGTAGGCGTTGGCATAGGAGGTGATCATGTGGTCGATCGCCAGCTTGGATGCGCCATAGGGGTTGGTGGGGGCGGTGGGCATATCCTCGGTGATTGGTACCTGCTCGGGCTCCCCGTAGGTAGCGGCAGTGGAAGAGAATACGAGGTTCTTCACCCCGTGTTCGCGCATTTGGTCCAGCAGGTACAAGCTGGTTCCCACGTTGTGATGCCAGTAGATGTCCGGTTTCTCCACCGACTCGCCAACCAAGGAGCGGGCGGCGAAGTGCATCACGGCGGCAACGTCACCGGCTGCGAAGACGTCGGAAATGACGTCACGGATGTCGCCCTCAACGAAGGTCGCTCTTTCCGGCACGGCGTAGCCGTTGCCTGTGGATAGGTCGTCGACGACCGTCACCCGGAAGCCGTGCTCCAGCAGGACGCTGGCGCACACGCTGCCGACGTATCCGGCACCGCCGGTGACGACAATGTGGGAGGAGGGGGATAGGGCGGAAGAGGAAAGATCGATGCTACTCACATCCTCCACGCTACCGCACTGATTAGCTGACCTTCTCTACCCTCACGGCGTGGCCGAGTTCTTCCGGAACCACCATGGCTCCGTTGTCATTGCTGAACTCCAAGCCGTCCTCGGTGGCCACCAGGTTCACAACGCTGCCCGGGCGCATGCCGAGCGCATGGAACTTGGCCATCAGCTTGTGCTCTACCTGGATGATTTCGTTGATGCTTAGGATCTTCACCTGGATCGGCTCCGGCGGCTCGATGTCGGAAGCGCGCTGTGAGGCGCCTTCCTGCAGGGTATTAACTTTCTCCAGCATCTCCGCGCGCTCGGGTTCCGGGATGCTTTCCATCAGCTCGTCCAGGCCCGGGATCGGGTTGCCGAAAGGAGAAGTGGCGTACTCGCTGAGCACCTTCACCAGCTGCACCTCAACCTCGTCGCCCATGACGTGCTCCCAACGGCAGGCCTCGTCGTGCACCTTCTCCCACGGCAGGCCGATAACGTCGGTGAGCAGGCGCTCTGCCAGACGGTGCTTTCGCATCACGGCGGTGGCCAGGGCGCGCCCCTGTTCGCTGAGCTTCAGGGAACGATCCTTCTCGATCGTCAGAAGCTCGTCGCGCTCCATGCGGGCGACAGTCTGACTTACTGTCGGTCCGGACTGCTCGAGCCTCTCGGCAATGCGGGCGCGCAGCGGTGGAATGCCCTCTTCTTCCAACTCGTAAATCGTTCGGAGATACATCTCAGTGGTATCGACGAGATCCCTCACGTGCGCTACGCCCTTTCTTTGCTTATTGACTTCACACGATTATAGCCCCGTCCACTTAGGGAACGGGGCAGAAGTACAGGTACTTGTTCTACTGCGGGGGTTAGACCGCGTACTCGCGCAGCTTGTCTGCGCGGTCGCCTTCGCGTAGCTTCGCCATAACCTCGCGTTCGATCTGGCGCACGCGCTCGCGGGACAGCCCGAAGCGACGGCCGATCTGGTCCAGGGTTCGGGGCATGCCGTCATCCAGGCCGTAGCGCAGCTTGATTACATCCTGCTCGCGCTCCTCCAGGGTGCCCAGAACCGCGCGCACATCGGAGTGGCGCAGGGAAGCAACCACTGCGGTCTCCGCATCGGTCGCATCGGAGTCCTCGATGAAGTCGCCCAGCGGGGCTTCCTCGTCGCTACCGACTGGCATGTCCAGGCTCACCGGATCGCGGGACTGCTTCAGCAGCATCTCGATCTTGGACTCCTCGATGCCGGACTCCTCCGACAGCTCCTCATTTGTAGCCTCGCGCCCCAGCTGCTGGTACATCTCCCGCTTGATGCGAGACAGCTTGTTGACCTGCTCGACGAGGTGGACGGGGAGGCGGATGGTGCGGGACTGGTCGGCCATGCCACGGGTGATGGCCTGGCGGATCCACCACGTTGCGTAGGTGGAGAACTTAAAGCCCTTGGTGTAGTCGAACTTTTCCATCGCGCGGATCAGACCCAGGTTGCCCTCCTGGATGAGGTCCAGCAGTGGCATCCCGCGGCCGGTATAGCGCTTCGCCAGGGAGACGACCAGGCGCAGGTTTGCCTCCAGCAGGTGGCTGCGGGCTGCCTTGCCTTCGCGAGCGAGAACCTTCAGGTCGCGCTTTTTCGCGCGGGTTAGCTTCTCGGCGTTGGCCAACAGGTACTCGGAGTACAGGCCAACTTCGATCCGCTTCGATAGTTCGACTTCGTCTTCGGCGGTCAGCAGCGCGGTCTTTCCGATGCCGTTGAGGTAAACGCGAACCAAGTCCGCCGACGGGTTTTCGTTGTTTCCGCGCCGCCGACCCTTATCTTCTTTCTTATCGCTATCGTCGGCAGAACCGCCGTTGCCCCTACCGCTGTTGATGCCGTTGTACTCGTCATCAATCATGGAGTTTTTCATAGTGCTGGTGTGCCTCCCGTGGCTCGATAGCGCTCAAGCTCTTCAAGATTTTCTCGTTTTGTGCCGAAGCTCTAAGGGGTTAACGGACATCTTCGTTGAATTGTTCCCCACCCACCCCCTAGGAGGGAACTGCGCTTACCCCCGCAATAGGGTTTACCGCTATATGTCGTCGCACAGTCTGCGGCGGATCTACGTTTTCACCTGGAGTAATAGGCGCCGGGGAAGACTGGTCTAGGTTTCCACCAGCACGGTGAATGGCCCCTCGTTTACGCTGGAGACCTTCATCATGGCTCCGAATCGGCCTGTTTCTACAACTATTCCCCGCTGGCGCAGTAGTTCGGCGATGCGGTCGAACACCGGTTGCGCGGCCTCGCCCGGTGCCGCGTTCGCCCAGGAAGGTCGCCGCCCCTTCTTGGTCTCGCCCATGAGCGTGAACTGGCTGACCAGCAGAACCTGCCCACCCACTTCCTCAACCGAGTGATTGCGCGGGCTATCCCACGGCTCGCCAGCAGCGGGCAGTAAGCGCAGTTCGGCGATCTTCCGCACCATTTTCTCCACTGCCGCCTCGGTCACGCTCTCGTCGGCAATGTCGCCCACCCCGATGCCGACGAGCGCCAGCAGAGCAGGGCCTTGTACCGATCCGACGACCTCGCCGTCCACGGTCACCTCTGCGCCGCTGACTGTGCTCACTACCGCTTTCACCGTTGTTCCGCCTTCCTTCAAAAATCCTTGCTGGGGTTTACAGTTGCCGGGTTCTAGAGTTTGGCTTTAGTACAGCTCACGCAAGTCTTCCGGCACGATCATGCCGTGCCGGACCAGGTCCACCGCGATCGGCACAAGTTGATCCACCAGCTCGTCTGCGTTGATGTCCAGTTCGTCGCCGTGCACCGCGTGATAAAACTCGGCTACGTCGCGCAGGTTCAGCCCCTCCCAGCTGAGCCCTGCCAGAATCGTCGCCAGCACCCCGTCGATCTCGTGCGACCAGCCCGGGCCGTCAGTGCGGGTTAGCCGCGCGCTCTCTTCGCCGAACCCCTGGTCGGTGGCGCTCGCTGTTTTTTCTAGTATGACGCCGCGTCCCAACCGGTAGCGGATCTCCGCCACTGCTGTGGAGGCGGGGCGGCCGGGCATCTCCAGCTGGTCGATCCATCGGCAGCGAGCGAACCACTGGGCGGCCTCCTGGCCGAGGTATGCCCCGGCTGGCAGCGCGTGGTCGAGCGACTCGACGGTCAGCTCGCTGGAGCCCTCGAACTTTTCAATGTGGATCCAGCCCAGGCCAATGCGGGTGATCTGGTGGCGGGCGAAGAAGTCCAGCCATTCCGCGGTGCGGCGCTGGCCGGCAGCGCTGCGGGGGTCGATGCTTTCGTCGCGCAGCCAGGTGGTGACGTACGTGGCAACGTCCACCTCGTCGCGCTGCAGAACCCAGGCGCGGGCGCCCTCGTCGGGCAGCCAGCCGAGGATCCGCTCAGCGGCGGAGCTGGCGGCATCGCTGCCTTCCTCGCCGAGCGCCCAGCCGATTAGCAGGTGCGCGTGGCCTCCCGGCGCCAGGTGGTGAACGGATTGTTCGACAACCAGCTTGCTGGCTGCGTCGAGTGGCAGTCCGGAGTCGCGGTACACGTGTCCTTCTTCTGCGTCCAGATTCACGGAGGGGCCGATGACGAAGGGAGGGTTGGCGACGATGACGTCGAAAGCGCCAGTGTTAGCGGACTCAGAGGCGGTGGTTTCAGCACTAAAGGGTTCAAACCAGGATCCCTGCACCCAGTTCACCAGTGGCGATTCCAGTCCTTGCGCTTTCGCAGCCACGCGGGCGAAGTCGAGGGCACGGTCGTGAATGTCACTGCCAAAAATTTTTGGTGGCTTGGGCCCAGCGTTTGCGGCCAGCATCAGCGCGAGTACGCCGGAGCCCGTGCCGAGGTCCAGCACCCGCGCATTCGCAGGTAGCTGGGGTATGGAGTTGAGCAGCGACAGGGGAGCGTTGCCGACCCCGGGGACGTGGCCCGGGCCGGGGACGCGGTCTTCCAAGGAGGCGTCCGGGTCCGACAGCACCAGCACCTCCGTGTCACCGTGGGCCGGGTGATGGGCAGGCCGGATGTCCAGGTTCAGGCGTAGCAATTCTGCACTGTCATCTGCGTCTTGCGCGGATTGCTGCTCCACGGGGATCAGCGCATGCTCCGCCACCAAGCCGGAGGTCGCCTCGGCCCCGACGAGATCCCGGAAGAAGGCGGCGTGCTGGGGGCGTCGTAAATAAACAGCAGCGACGAGCTGGGCGGCCGCAGATTCGCGCCGCAGCAGGTGCCACCTGGCGGCCGCGGGTGAACCCGACTGGGCGGCGGCCACGCCCTCCATGCCGAGCGCCTCGAGGATCAATTCGGAGCCGTAGCCTTGGTCGACAAGGGCACGAACCAGATGCTCAGTGGCTTTACCGGGAGTGCACAGTGGATTGTCGGACATGGAAGTTCCTTGATGGTTCAGTGATAGATCAGGGGCTAGTTCGGGGCTAAGAAGAGGATTGATCGGGGTGGTACTCGATGATCTCCGGGTGCGAGGAGTTGGATTCCAGCATGGGGCGGGAAGTCTCCCCGGCAAGGGCCGCCCGCTGGGCCCGACGCTGCTCACGCACGAGGGCGGGCTTGTAGACCTTGTTCGTGGTCTCGTCCACCTGGCCGGTTTCGTTGGCCAGAAGTACGGCGATCCAGGGCAGAGGCAGGCTCACCGCAGCCACGCATACCGCGAGGGCAGCGTTGTGGGTGAGCAACATCACCAAGGCTGCGAGGGCAAGGATAGGGATGCGCAGAAGCTGCAGCACGGCGTAAAGCCTGCGACGGTGGTGCCATCCCTGCAAACGCGAGCTCTTGGCATCCGTGATAATTTCCACCTTTGATGCTCGCTTGGCTCGGGATTCACCTCCCGTTTTCTTCTTTCGTGCATCAGCCATAGAACCAACGCTAGTACGCAGCTGGAAAACAAGCAGATTCAGGGGCATGATGGTGAACTGTGAGTAACCCAAGTACGACAACGATTGAGCGCCCCGAAGTCAACACGGATACGACGACGGATGACGATGTACCGAAGTTCTTCCACTACGTGAAGAAGGACCAAATCGTCGAATCCGCCGTTATGGGCAAGCTGGTCGTGGCGCTGTGTGGCGAGACATTCCCCGTGCGCAAGCAGGCCAAGCCGGGATCGCCTGTCTGCCCGGATTGCGAGCAGATCTACAAGGGGCTGCGCAAGAAGTGAAGCACCTCCGCCTATGGCAGCAGGAGGCACTGAACAAGTACGTCGAGGCCAGCCCGAAGGATTTCCTGGCCGTGGCGACCCCGGGCGCGGGTAAAACGACCTTCGCCCTGACGATTGCACGGTTGCTACTGGATACCCGTGTGGTAGATCGACTGGTTATTGTGGTGCCCACCGAACACCTGAAGGTGCAGTGGGCGCAGTCCGCCGCGGAGCGGGGGATCGCGCTCGACGCCGAGTTCACGAACTCCTCGCCGTTTAACAGCGCCTACGACGGCGTGTGCGTGACCTATGCCCAGGTAGGTATGAAGCCTACGAAGCACTACCAGGTCGCCACCGCGAAGAAGGCGCTGGTGATCCTGGACGAGATCCACCACGCCGGCGACGCAAAGAGCTGGGGCGACGGCGTGCGCATGGCCTACGAGCACGTGGAACGCCGCCTGGCGCTGACAGGTACGCCTTTCCGCTCTGACGATTCCCAGATTCCCTTCGTGCGCTACGAGGCCGTGGAGGGCGCGGACGGCGCGCTTGTGTCCTCCGCCGACTACACCTATGGCTACGCGGACGCGCTAAAGGACGGCGTTGTCCGCCCCGTGGTTTTCCTTTCGTATTCCGGTCAGGCTCGCTGGCGCAACTCCGCCGGGGAGGAGTTCGAGGCACGCCTGGGCGAACCACTGAACGCAGAGCAGACCGCCCGGGCATGGCGTACTGCGCTGGATCCGAAGGGCGACTGGATCCCCGCCGTGCTCAATGCCGCGCAGACGCGCCTGCAGCAGCTGCGCGAGACGATTCCCGACGCGGGTGGCCTGGTGATCGCCACCGACAAGACCACGGCGCGCGCCTACGCGCGGATTCTGGAGCAGATCAGCAACACCCCGGTGACGGTGGTGCTCTCCGACGAGGCGGGGGCTTCCGAACGCATCAAGGAGTTCTCTGCCAGCACCGACGAGTGGATGGTGGCCGTGCGCATGGTCTCCGAGGGCGTGGACGTGCCGCGCCTGGCCGTGGGCGTATACGCCACATCCTCTTCCACACCACTGTTCTTCGCCCAGGCCATCGGCCGTTTCGTGCGATCCAGGCGGTCGGGGGAGTCGGCGTCAATCTTCCTTCCCAGTGTGTCCGTACTCCTGGAGCTAGCCTCCAAGATGGAGCAGCAGCGCAACCACGTGCTCGGTAAGCCCCACCGACAAAACGAGGGCTGGGACGACCAGCTCCTACAACAGGCCAACCAGGAGCAGAACGAGCCGGAGGAGGACAAGGGCTACGAGTCCGTCGGCGCCGAGGCCGAGCTCGATAGCCTCATCTACGACGGATCAACCTACGGGACGGCGACCCTAAGCGGATCGGAAGAGGAGCAGGCATACCTTGGCCTACCCGGTCTTTTGGACGCCGAACAGATGCGCACGCTGCTGCGTCAGCGCCAAGCTGAACAATTGGACGCGCGGGCGAAGGAAGAGGAACTGCGCCGCAAACAGGAGCAGCAAAAGCCGGCCGAAGAGGGAAGTGGCGCGGACTTGCGCAATAAGCGCGTGGCCAGTGAGGAGCTTCCGGCTCTACGCAAGGAATTGAATGCGTTGGTGTCTATGAAGTCCGCCCGCACCGGCAAGCCACATGGGCAGATCCACAACGATGCGCGGAGAAACTGCGGCGGGCCGTCCACAGCGCTGTGCACCGCGCAGCAGCTGCGCGACCGCATTGCATACCTAAGAGACTGGTGAGAACGGATACGGGGGAGACCGGGAAAGTGAGGTAAGATACACCGCGTTGTATATCGGCGGTGTATCGCCGGAAGCTTTTATGCCAAGCGACCTCGGAGGGAAGGAAACGGCACGATGGCTCGAGAAGACTACATCGATCTGGATAAGTCCAACGCGCAGGAGGCTGAGCTCCAGAAGATCGCGCCGCGCAAGGTCAGCGGCCTGAGCCTGGCCGCCCTGATCGTGGGCATCCTATCGATCCCGGCGGCGATGTTCCCCCTGATCGGCATCGTGGTGGCCGCGGTGGCGATCCTGGTGGGAATCGCATCGGTGGTCATCGCGAACCGCCGGGGCACGCAGCGCAGCTACGCGATTATCGGCTTGGTACTGGGGGTATTGGCCATGGCTATCGCGATCTTCTTCACCCAGGTGGCCATGAAGAGCATGGAGGGTTGCGAGGATCTGCGTGGCACGGAGTTCTCCGACTGCGTGAAGAACAACCAGGACTAGAGCAGAGCTAGTCTAGAGCTGGCTCAGGACTAGTCCAGGTAGTCGCGCAGCACCTGGGACCGCGACGGGTGGCGCAGCTTGGACATCGTCTTCGACTCGATCTGGCGAATGCGCTCGCGGGTGACTCCGTAGACCTGGCCGATCTCGTCTAAAGTGCGCGGCATGCCGTCGGTCAGGCCGAAGCGCAGCTTCACCACGCCGGCTTCACGTTCCGACAGCGTGTGCAGCACATCCTGCAGCTGGTCCTGCAGCAGGGTGAACGAGACCGCGTCGACGGCCACGACGGCCTCCGAGTCCTCGATGAAGTCGCCCAGCTGGGAATCGCCCTCGTCGCCGATGGTCTGGTCCAGGGAAATCGGCTCGCGAGCGTACTGCTGGATCTCCAGCACCTTGTCCACGGTGATGTCCATCTCGCGCGCGAGCTCCTCTGGCGTGGGCTCGCGACCCAGGTCCTGCAGCAGCTCGCGCTGAATGCGGCCCAGCTTGTTGATGACCTCGACCATGTGCACCGGGATGCGGATGGTGCGGGCCTGGTCGGCCATGGCGCGGGTGATCGCCTGACGGATCCACCAGGTGGCGTAGGTGGAGAACTTGTAGCCCTTCACGTAGTCGAACTTCTCGACTGCGCGGATCAGGCCCAGGTTGCCCTCCTGGATCAGGTCCAGGAATGCCATGCCGCGGCCGGTGTAGCGCTTAGCCAGCGACACCACGAGGCGCAGGTTGGCCTCCAGCAGGTGGTTCTTAGCGCGCCGTCCGTCGCGGTCGATCTCGCGCAGGTCGCGGCGGTGCATCGGAGAGAGCTTCTCGCCCGACTCCTTGATCTCCTGCAGGCGATAAGCGGCGTACAGGCCGGCCTCGATGCGCTTGGCCAGGGAGACCTCTTGTTCTGCGTTGAGCAGGGCGACCTTACCGATCTGCTTCAGGTACGCGCGTACGGAGTCCGCGGAGGCCGTGAGTTCGGCGTCCTTTCGCGCCTGTCGCAGCGCTGCGGACTCGTCCTCATCCCAGACGAAGCTGCCGTCCTTCTTCTCGTCTTCTTCGTCGGAATCCTCAGAGTCTTCGTCGTCCTCGTCATCATCGTCGAGGTCATCGTCGTCGTCCTCGAGGTCGTCGAGGTCATCCAGGTCGTCGAGGTCATCGTCCTCGTCCATATCCTCGAGTGCGTCGAGGCCCTCCGGAGCGTCCGGGTCCTCGTCGAAGTCGTCGCGCTCTTCCGCGGTATCCGGAGCATCCGGCTGCTTCGCCGAGGTTGCGGCGGTGCCGGTTGCAGCTACGTCCTCCTCGAGAACCTCCTCAGCCGCCTTTGCCGCCTTGGTGCCGCGCTTCGCGGTAGTATTCTTCGCCGTCTTCTTAGCGACCTTGCGCGTGGTCTTCTTCGCGGTTTTCTTGGTTGCCTTCTTAGCCGTCTTTTTCGCGGCCTTGCGCGCGGTCTTCTTGGCAGCCTTCTTCGCGGTTTTCTTCGCCGCCTTCTTTACGGGAGTGGACGCCTGCTCCTCCGACTCGGAAGCAGGTTCAGCAGCCTTCGCCGTAGCCTTTCGCGCGGTGGCCTTCTTGGCAACTGTCGACTTCTTCGCCACCTTTCGGGCAGTTTTCTTCGCTGCCGTCTTCTTTGCAACCTTGCGCACAACACCCTCGGTGCTGTCTTCGCCGGTGGTGGTCGAGTCGTTCGCTGCCACGGAAGCCCTTTCACTCGTATTGCATGGTGCACTGAAATGGCCGCCCTTTAAGGCCACATTCCGAGGAGGAATTGGGGTGCACCAGGTTGCGGCATACCCGCAACCGATGGTCTAGGAGGGTTGTTGAAACCCCTGCTGTGCTAATCGACCGCCCATTATAACTCAAATATCAGCACGGCGTTGCAACCATCCCCGGTACGCAGCGGTTGTTTTCTAGTGGATACTAGGGCTTGATGCCATCCTGCACGGCCATAGCGGCACCGATAATGCCGGCCTGGTTGCGCAGCTTCGCCGGGACGACTTCCTCCTCGACGGTCAGCAGCGGCACCCACTTGTCCGCCTTGCGAGAAATGCCGCCGCCGACGATGAAGGTCTTCGGACTGAATAGAGCGCTGTAGGCGTGCAGAACCTCGTCCACGCGCGCGGCCCACTTCTTGTAGGACAACTCCTCGCGGTCCTTCGCCGCGGAGCTGGCATACCACTCAACGTCACCGTTCTCGTCGTGGGGCAGGTGGCCGAGCTCGGAGTTGGGGAACAGGTGGCCATCACACAGCATGGCCGAGCCGATGCCGGTTCCGAAGGTGAGCATCAGCACTGCGCCTTCCTTCGCGCTTTCCTCGCCGTACTTGACCTCGGCCAGTCCGGCTGCGTCGGCGTCATTAAGAACAGTGATTTCTCGCTCGCCAAGGTGGCGCTTGAACAGCTCCTGCATATCAGTATCAATCCAAGACTTATCGATGTTCGCCGCGGAGCGAGCCTTCTGATCCTTGACCACGGCGGGCACCGTTACGCCCACCGGGCCATCCCATTCGGCCATGTCCATCAGCTTGCGCACGACCTCCGCCACCGCGTCTGGGGTGGAGGGCTTCGGGGTGAGGATCTTAAAACGTTCGGTGACCAGCTCGCCGGTGTTGAGGTCTACAACGGCGCCTTTCACACCGGATCCACCGATGTCCACGCCGAAACTCAGGTTCTGTTCTGCCTTATCCTCAGTCATGTTCATAACACTACCTTGAAAATATTGGGCTCCGCTTGGCAGCGGGGTCTATCAGACTGCCCCGTGGAAGCTGGCTGTGAAGAGTGATCAAGAATGGCAAGGTGGAGACCATGGAAACCACGGGTTCAGCAAAATTGAGCGCTAAGTCGCGCGACGTAGCAACGATTCTCCAGCGGGCACAATCAGAACAGGCACCCCTGAGGGTGTTCGACGAGGTGTCGACGGCAGGCGAGGCTGGGGCGTCCACAAGAGAGAAAACCCTCAGCCCTGCCGACCTCGAGGCAGTAGCCCTCGACGTGGGGCTTGAGGCGGCCACTCTTATTCGACGCCGCCGGGGCGAACTGGCCGACGAGCATGGTCACGTCGGCGTGGTCGGGACGAAGACCTCCGAGGTTGATCCCGTGACGGAGGTGGATCAGGCCAGCGAGAAACTCATCGTAGAGCAGTTGCTGGCTCGAGTGCCGGGATCCCGTGTGCACGGCGAGGAAGGCGGGTTGAACAGAGAAGCCGGTGGCCCGGGGGAGATTCTATGGATCGTCGATCCGATAGATGGAACGGTGAACTTCCTCTATGGGGTTCCGGCCTACGCCGTGAGCATCGCCGCAGTGGTAGACGGGCAGCCAGTAGCTGGCGTGGTGGTGGACGTAACTGCCCAGGTTGCCTTTGTGGCGCATGCGGGCGGGCCGGCACGACGCTTGAAGACTGATGGGGCAGTTAGTGCCGATAGTGGCGATCTCTTGCGCGTGGAGTCGGCGAAGCAGGGGGCTGAGACCGGCAAGGCGCCCGGTGAGGCGCTCGGCAAGGCGCTGGTTGCGACCGGCTTTTCGTACGTGGCCGAGGACCGCCGCCGCCAAGCGGAGCGGCTGACCCGCCTACTGCCGAAGGTCCGCGACATTCGACGGATCGGCTCGGCGGCTTTGGATCTGTGCCGTGTGGCCAGCGGGGAAGTGGATGCCTACTTTGAACATGGGTTGGGCCCGTGGGATCACGCGGCGGGGTGTCTCATTGCCGCGCGTGCCGGAGCGATCAGTGTGGCCCCGGATTATGACGTCACGAAGGAGGCGAAGGCGCTGGTATTGGCAGTGAAGCCGGGGGTGGCTGTGGAGCTAGCTGAACTGCTGGTGGAATAGCCGCGGGGGAGCCTTTTACCCCAATCGGGCGCCAGAGCGCGCGTGGAGGTGACAAGCGGTGTGTATGTGCTCTAGGATCCGCGAACAGTGAGACGAATTAAGGCATTTTTCAGCCAGTCCCGCTGGCTGTTTTGCACTCCATCTGATCGACACAACCGACGTAAGTAAGGACCCCTTATGGCCACCGACTACGACGCGCCGCGCCGACGTTCCGAAGACGACATCGAGACCGACTCCCTGGAAGGTCTGAAGGCCGCCGAGAAGGCCGAGCCGTCCGTTTCCGATACGGATGATGGAGAGATCGTCGAGCCCTTCGACGTACCCATGGCGGATCTTTCCGGCGAGGAGCTGTCCGGCTCCGTGATCCCGCGCCAGAGCGACGAGTTCACCTGCAGCGTGTGCTTCCTGGTGCAGCACCGCAGCTGCATCGCGGAAACCGTCGCCGACGGCGAGTACATCTGCAAGGACTGCGCTTAGTCTGCTGGGCAGCCTTTCTTAGCAGCCTGCGTTAGTAGATCGGGCGACCAAGCTTCTCCAGAACCTCCTGAGGTTCCTTGGTGGAGATCAGCCAATAGGGGGTTGGGTCGTCCGGATCGTCCAGGACGAGCATCGCCATCGTCGGGATCCAGTTTTTATGCACGACATAAGCGGCCGGATCCAATTGGCGGCCCATTGCGGCGCGCTTGGCGGTAGGGGGAATAACTAGGCTGCGGCTAACCACACTTGCGGGCAGCTTTGCCGGCCCGACATGCAGCCACCGTTCGCCAGAGCTATCTTCCCTGACCTCCACTTTTGTGCGGGAGAAGTAAATCAATGCCCATACGGCCAGCGCACCGGAGATCACGAGGGCGACGTAAAAGGCCCACATCGGACGACCCATCTGCGCCTGCCACGCAATGATTGCGACTACGCCCGCGGCGAACAGCCACCACACTAGGGGTACGCGCTGGTGCTCCGAATACAGCAGCTTTTCCTGCTGAGTGTCCGATGCCAATTGAATAACTCCTGATAAATCTGTTCGCTTTGCGTGCTGCCTAGTAATTCTAGCCCGTGGGGGTTCGGACATCGTAACTTCGGTTGGGTACTTGTAGTCTTGGTGACCGTGACCCTTAAGCAAAATGGACAAAGTGGAAATGACGCCCCGCTGCGTATCGTTCGCCTGGACAAGGAGCTGCCCTTGCCGCGCCGCGCCCACCCGACGGATGCCGGCATCGACCTCTACACGTCCCAGGACGTGACCATTGCCCCTGGGCACCGGGAGCTGGTCGGCACAGGCATCGCTATCGCTCTGCCCGTGGGAACGGTGGGGCTGGTGCACCCGCGCAGCGGCCTGGCTTTGAAGAAGGGGCTTTCCATCGTCAACGCCCCGGGGACGATTGATGCCGACTACCGCGGGGAGATCAAGGTATGCCTGGTCAACCTGGATCCGGAGCAGCCCATTGAATTGGCGCGCGGCGAGAGGATCGCACAGCTGCTGGTGCAGGAAGTCAGCCTTTGCGACGTCGAAGAAGTGGATAGTGTGGAAGATCTGGGCGAGACCACGCGAGGCGAGTCCGGCTACGGATCCACCGGGGTTTAAAACGGCTGTTGCAAGCAGCACATAGCAGGACTTGAAGTAATTTAAGAAGCCAACAGAAGACGGAGTTTTGGGATGTTTGGGCGTAAGAATAAAGACGATAAGAACCCGGCAGAGGAAGCGGCTCAGCCGCAGCAGGATCAGTCGGAGAACGATTTTGGCCCGTTTGATGGCGACACGGTGAACTTCCAGGACTTCGACTTCTCGGATTTCGCCACCGGGGCGTTGGATCTGGGATCCATGCTTATTCCGGTGCCGCACTGCGGTGAGGTGAAGGTGGATATGGGCCCGGAGGGCCCCCAGATGATTCACCTGGAGATCGACGGTGGGCGCATCACCCCGATAGCTTTCGCCGCACCGCGAAACGGTGATTTGTGGGCTGAGTCTGTCGAGGAAACGGTCGCGGGCATGACGAAGGACGGCCTGGACGTTCATGTCGAGGACGGCCCGTGGGGGCAGGAAATCTGCGCGGTGGCCGGTGAGGGGCAGATGCGCCTAATCGGTGTGAACGGGCCACGTTGGATGTTCCGGGCGACACTGGCCGGTGAAAAGTCCAAGGCGGACGAGCTGGCCAAGGTTGCCCGGGAGATAATCGCACGTACTTTTATTCGTCGCGGCAAAGATCCAATTCCGGCTGGACAGCCGTTGCCGGTGTTGATGCCGCAGGCCATGGCGGATGCTCTGCAGGAGCAGCTGCAGCAGTTGGCGCACCGCCAGAATGCCGATTCCCAGGGGGCTACCCAGAATCCGGGCGAGGACCTGCAGTAATGGCAGGAAAGACAGAGCCGCAACAGGGCGGCGATGCAGCTCAGGCCACCCTGCTGGAGCAAATGGGCGGTCTTTCCGGACTGGTCTCCTCCACACTGCCGGTGCTGGTTTTGGTGCCGGTAAACAGCCAGTGGGGTCTGGGGCCTGCGCTGGTCTCCGCGCTGGCAGTTGCGGTGTTGATCCTGGTGTGGCGCGTGGCTCGCAAGGAGAACCTGCAACCGGCGATTTCCGGCTTCCTCGCGGTCGCACTGTGCGCAGCGATCGCCTGGATCATGGGGGACGCGAAGGGATACTTCGCCTACGGCATCTGGTACTCGCTGGTGGCGGGCATCGCATCAATCATTTCGATTTTCTTCCGCTGGCCATTGGTCGGCGCGGTATGGCGCGGAATCAATGGCGACGATCACCGTTGGCGCACTAACCGGAGGGCAGTGCGGGCCTTCAACATCGCCACCTTCGCATGGGCCGTGGTGTTCTTCGCCCGCTTCGCCGTCCAGCAGTGGCTCTATGCTGCCGATATGACTGACGCCCTTGGCTACACCCGCATCGCAATGGGATGGCCCCTGACTCTGGTGGCGGTGGCGGTCACCGTATGGGCGGTGAAGGCAGCGAACCGAGCGGAGGGGCGGCACCTGGAGAAGCCGGTCGAAGACACGCAAGACCCAGAGCAGGTCGAAGCGGAAAGCATAGAGGAAGTCAACGAAGAGGTGGAGGCCGATGGGCGTCACTAAGAATGAAGAAGTAGTGATCGACCTGGCAGGGCCGGCCAACGGCGGCACCGTGATCGGCCGGCTGGACGGGCAAATCGTGTTCGTGCGTGGAGGCCTGCCGGGCGAAAAGGATGTCACGGTGGCGCTGGATCCGGCGCGGAACTCGAAGTCTAAGAAGGGTTTCCGTAACGGCGAGGCCGTAGCCATCGGGCAGCCGAACGCCCACCGTGTTGCACCTGTATGTCCGGCAGCGCAGGCCGGGGCGGGATGCTGCGACCTGGATTTCGTGGACGCCGCGGGGTCGCTGGACTATAAGAAGCAAGTGGTGCTGGACCAGCTGGCGCGTGTGGGCAAGATCGACGCCGAAGCATTGCAGACAGTCACTATCAATACCGAGAGTCTGCAGCCTTTCGCTGGCTCGCGCACGCGCGTGCGGTTGGCCGTGGACGAGGAATGCAATGTTGGCCAGCGGGCACGCGGCTCGCACCAGGTGGTGCCGGTTGAGCACCCCTGTGCGCAGTGGAGCGAGGCGTTGCGACAAGGGTTGGCAGAAGAGATCGAGCAGCTGCGAGCAGCCGGGAAGCTGGTTCCCAACTCCGAGATCGCTGTTGCCGTGGCAGATGACGGCACCCGCAAGATGGTGCAGCTGCAAGGAAATTCCTCCGACCTGCGCGTCGAGGCATTCGGCTCATCCGGCGGCGACCCAACTGGTGGTGCGGGCGAGCTTCCCACAATCTCCCGTACCGTGCACTTTGGAGCCGGCCTTGACAGGGAGTTCGACGTGCGGTGGGAGAGCCAGGTGCAGGATTTCTGGCAGGCGCACCGCGCCGCCCCGGAGTTCTACTCCGCCTGGATCGCCCGCCACATCCCGCCGGTGGCACAGGGGGAGAAATCCCAAGGGGTAAAGCGTAAGCAGATGATCGCGTGGGATCTGTACGGCGGCGCTGGGGTGTTTAGTGCAGCGCTGTCCCGCAAGGCCGACCGAGTGGTATGCGTGGACGTGGCTGGTAGCGCCAGCGAGGCAGGGGCGCAGGCCCTGGCGGCGGCTGGCATCGACAATGTCGAGTTCGTCGGCGGCGATGTGGCGCGCCAAGTCCCCCAACTGCCACGCGGTGGCTCCGTGCACGCCGTGGTGCTGGATCCGCCGCGCACGGGCGCGGGCACACAGACGGTCGCTGACATCGCCAAGGCCCGCCCGCGACACGTCGTACACGTGGGTTGCGACCCGGCCACCGCTGCCCGCGACCTCGCTGCCTGGATCGACAACGGATACGCAATCAAGGAGCTGTGCGTGGTGGATGCCTTCGGCCTGAACCACCACGTAGAGCTGTTGGCATATCTGGTTCCAGACCGCCGCGGTCGCGCGGGCTCCTAAACCCCGGTAGGGGATTCTTTCAAAACACTTGAGCGCAGTTAGAATGGACGGACACAACATTCGGCGCGAGACATGAGGACGGAGAAGAGTAGTTTCATATGGGAATTCTCGACAAGGTGTCTTCGCCTGCTGACCTCAAGGGGCTGGACACAAACCAGCTAGAGCAGCTGGCCGCGGAGATCCGCGAGTTTCTTATCCAGAAGGTCTCCGCAACCGGTGGCCACCTGGGCCCAAACCTGGGCGTTGTCGAGCTGACGATCGCTATGCACCGGGTATTCGACTCGCCTTCGGATCCGTTGATTTTCGACACCGGCCACCAGTCCTACGTGCACAAGATCCTGACGGGGCGACAGGATCTTTTCGACACGCTGCGTCAGAAGGACGGGCTCTCCGGCTACCCGGACCGGGCGGAGTCCCCCCACGACTGGACCGAGTCCTCCCACGCCTCGGCTTCGCTGTCCTATGCTGACGGTCTGGCCAAGGCTTTCGAGCTGACCGGCCAGGTCCACCGCCATGTCGTCGCCTTAGTCGGCGATGGCGCGTTGACCGGTGGCATGACGTGGGAGGCGCTGAACAACATCGCCGCCGCGAAGAAGCGCAGCCTGGTTATCGTCGTCAACGACAACGGCCGTTCCTATTCGCCCACGATCGGCGGCCTGGCCGAAAACCTTGCCGCCCTACGCCTGCAGCCGATGTACGACCGGGTGATGGATACGGGCAAGAACGCCCTGGGCCGTATGGGCTGGGTAGGCGACCGCGCTTTCCAGGTGATTCACGGGCTCAAGGAGGGCGTGAAGCACACCGTCATCCCGCACGAAATGTTCCCGGAGCTGGGGCTGAAGTACATCGGTCCCGTCGATGGCCACGACCTGACGCAGGTTGAGAATGCCCTGCGTTACGCCAAGGACTACGGCGGCCCCGTGATCGTCCACACCGTCACACAGAAGGGCAAGGGATTCGATCCCGCCGAGCAGGACGAGGCCGACCAGATGCACTCCACCGGGGTGATCGACCCGATCACCGGTGAGTCGATGGCGAAGAAGACCGAGGGCGCGATCAGCTGGACCAAGGTGTTCTCTAACCACCTGATCGACATTGCCAATGAACGTGAGGACATCGTCGCCATTACCGCCGCCATGGCTGGCCCGACCGGCCTGGCAGACTTTGCGAAGGTGCACCCCAGCCGCACCTACGACGTCGGTATCGCCGAGCAGCATGCGGTGACCTCCGCCGCCGGCCTGGCTCTCGGCGGCCTGCATCCGGTAGTGGCCGTTTATTCGACGTTCCTCAACCGCGCATTCGACCAGCTTTTGATGGACGTTGCTCTGCTGAAGCTGGGCGTCACCATCGTCCTCGACCGCGCGGGCATCACCGGCTCCGACGGTGCGAGCCACAACGGCATGTGGGACCTGTCGATCACGGGCATCGTCCCTGGCATCCACGTGGCCGCCCCGCGAGACGCGCGAACTCTGGAGCTGGCCCTCGACCGCGCAGTGGCCATCGACGATGCTCCGACTGTCGTGCGCTTCCCGAAGGGCAATGCCCCCGCCGATGTGCCTGCGGTTCGAGAAGAAGCCGACTTCGACGTGTTGTTCGAGCAGGGCGGGGAGCAGACCGACGGTCGCGTGCTCATTGTTTCTTTCGGAGCTCTGACGGACCAGGCTTTGGGCGCTGCGCAGGCTCTTTGTGACGCCAACTTCTCCGCCACCGTCGTGGATCCCCACTGGGTAGTCCCCACCGCGGAAAGCTTGCTGGAGCTCGCTCGCGACTTCGACCTTATCGTCACGATCGAGGACAACGGCGTGCACGGCGGAGCGGGCAGTCGCCTGCACTACGACCTGTCCCAGGCGGGTATCGACGTGCCCGTCCGCAACCTGGGCGTGCCGCAGGAATTCCTGGCCCATGCCTCGCGCGGCGAGGTGCTGGAGGAGCTTGGCCTGGACGTCGAGACGGTCGCCCAGACCGTTGTTGGACACGCGGAGAAGCTTTAGCCCGCGTACACCGCCGCGACGGCGGGTGTTGTTGCGTTAAGCAACACCTCCACCTGCCAGGGCCGCAGCCCCAGAGCGGTCCACTTGTCGCCGAGCAGCTGCTCCCATTCCGCGACCGGGTCCTCGGCGCCGTCCAGCGCGCCGGTGTCTTCGGCCAGCCAGCAAGACCAGGCGGCTTGGCGCAGATTCTTCCTGGTCACAATCGTGTCCAGGCGGATCTGTAGGGCATCCGCTGCGTTATCGGCCGCGGAGAGAATCGCTTCGGAGTAGGCAGCCGCGCGGGGGTATTCTTCCGGCCAGACCTTGTGGTCAGGGGTGCCTCTCGTGGGGTTACGCGGCGGATGGAACTGCTGGGTCTCGAGATCCTGAGGATCGGACATGAGGGCGTCCGAAAGAAGCTCGGCTAATTGCCTGCGAGCCCGAGGTTTCATGCGCGCCCGTGAGTGATGCAGGCAGGAGTTCAACTGCCGCAGCGCGCCGGCGCGGTCACGATCGGCGCGGCCGGCGATGTCCACGAGGTCGCGGCTGCGCAAGATCGCCTCCGGGGAGATATCGCCGCGGCGGGCCATGACGTCGCGGGATTCCCAGAGGTCGTGGGCGATCCGGCGGGGCAGGGCGCGGCGCAGCGAACTCAAACCCTTCAGCCCCGTCCAGTCGTTGGCGGACAGGGGAGAGGCAGAGGCCAGCACGTACTCGCACTCCTGAACATACCAATCAGTGCGGCCGGTCTCGGCGAGGTCATCCAGGCAGCGATCCAGTAGCTCCAGCAGCCATTCGACGTCCAGGGCGGCGTAGTTGAGCATCGCCTCGGTCAGCGGCCTGCGCGACCAATCGGCGTTGCCCTTATCCTTGGGCACCTCAATGTCGAAGTAGGTCTCCAGCATGCCGGAAAGGCCGATACGCTCGGTGCCGAGGATCTGCCCGGCAATTTGCGTATCGTGCAGCACGCGCGGGCGCCAACCCAACGCCAACAGGCACGGCAGGTCGGTGTGCGCGGCGTGGAGCACCCATTCGGCTTCGTTCACGACGTTGGCCATGCGACGGGTGGCTTGGGGTTCGGCCTCGGGATCAATCAGGAAGGTGCCGGAGCCGTGGCGACGCAGCTGGATGAGGAACGCACGATCGTCGTAGCGGTAGGCAGAGGCGCGCTCCGTATCGATCGCGATGGGGCCAGTGCCCGCGGCGAGTGCGCGGGCGGCGGCGTCGATGTTCTGCGGGGTATCCCGCAGAACTGGTGTGCCGGCGGCGGGGACAGAGACAAAACTCACGGCTATAACGATACGTCAGCCCGCCGCTAGCCTCGCTTCGGAGCCTCTCGCCTGTACTAGGAGTCGTTTTATTAGGAGTCGTTTGCGGCTGCGGTGCTTGCCGGACGGGCGCCAAAGGCCAGGCTGGTCACGCCCTCGGGCGGCAGCCCGGCGACGTTAGCCAGCACCTCCGCGAAGGCTTGGACGTGGCCCGTGAGGTCGGAACCAGTGGCGGTCCAGGAGGCGCGCATCTCCAGTTGGAAGGCGCGCGGTGGGCCGCCGATCTCGCCGTAGCGGACGGAAGCAGTAGAAGTCACCGTGCCGCCGAGGTCTGTGTATTCGCAGCTGGGGGAGTCCAGCTGTTCCTTGAGCCAATCCCACGCCACGTCCGGCAGCAGTGGATCGGAGGCCACGGCGGCATCCATGTCCGCCTGGATGTAGGCGACCATGCGCATGCGCTTGCCTTGCCACTGCTCTTCGCCCTGCGGGTCGTGTAGTAGGATCAGGCGCCCGAAGGCATCGCCGGCGGGGGTTCCGGTGCTGTCGTCGCTGTCTTCGTCGGCGGGCAGCACCTCGAGGCCGATGGCGTGGCTGAGGGGTGCGAGGTTGCGGGGCGGTCGGATGTCTCCGACGCTGATGCCGCGACGCACTTGTGCTTCCGACATGGAGCGCACCGCTTCGTGGAAGTACTCTGGGATCTCAGTCTCTTGGCTCACAAGGTCTAAACCTAGCCTTTAAGGTTTGTCGCGTTTGTGAGGCGCGCCGAGGGCGCTGGCATAATGGCATCTATGACGAGTGAGCCTTTTGATTGCCCCATCCAAGCTGACACCGCTGCCGCGGAGGCAAAGCGTCGCGCCCACAAGGACGCACCGTTCCTCGCCGCAGCGCGCGGAGAAACCCCAAGTCGCCGCCCGGTGTGGATGATGCGCCAGGCCGGCCGCTCCCTGCCGGAATACCGCGAGATCCGTAAGGACTACGGGATGCTGGAATCCTGCTTTAACCCGGAGCTGCTCGCGGAGATCACCCTGCAGCCGGTCCGCCGGCACGACGCGGACGCGGCGATCCTGTTCTCCGACATCGTGGTGCCGCTCAAGGCCGCAGGAGTGGATTTGGATATTGTGGCCGGCCGCGGTCCCGTCCTACAGCACCCCGTGCGCACGGCAGAGGAGGTAGCTGCGCTGCCGATCGTGGAGAGCAGTCAGCTCGATAGCATCGTCGAAGGCATCGGCGGTGTGCTGGAGGGGCTGCGCGACGACCAGGTCCTCATCGGTTTCGCAGGTGCGCCCTTTACCCTCGCCTCCTACCTCGTTGAGGGTGGTCCCTCGAAGAACCACGAGGTCACGAAGGCCCTGATGTACTCGCAGCCGGATGTGTGGCATGCCCTGATGCGCCAATTGACGCCCACTATTATCCGCTTCCTGCAGGTTCAGGCGGAGGCTGGCGTGGATGCCCTGCAGCTGTTTGACTCCTGGGCCGGCTATCTGACGGCGCGGGATTACCGCGAGTTCGTCCGCCCGTACTCCACCGAGATTTTCAATGCGATGCGCGCCTACGGCGTGCCGATGATCCACTTCGGCGTGGGTACCGGCGAACTTCTCGGCGACATGGCCCTGGCCGGCCCCGATGTGGTGGGCGTGGATTGGCGCGTGCCGCTGGATTCCGCCGCCACCCGCGTATCCGCCGCGTTGCAAGAGGCTGACCCGACGGCGGAGCCGACCACCCGCGCCAAGGCGCTGCAAGGCAACCTGGATCCGGCTGTGCTGTTCGCCGGTCCGGACGTTGTAGAGGCGCAGATCGCCCGCATCTGTGCCGAGGCCGACCGCGCCATCGAGCGTGGCCAGGCCCGCGGACACATCTTCAACCTGGGGCACGGGGTTTTGCCGAACACCGATCCCGATGCCATCACCCGCGCCTTCGAGGAGGTACACAAGCGATGAAGGCCAACCAGTTTTCCTGCCACTTCGAGAAGCTAGATACCTCCGGGCTGGAGGGGCTGCGCGTCGCCATTATCGGCGGTGGCATCGCCGGCCTGGCCGCGGCATGGGAGCTGCGCCGTCAGCTGGGGCCGAACGCCCGGATCCTACTGACTGAGGCTTACGATCGCCTGGGCGGAAAGCTCAAGACCGTGAACTACGCCAATGGTCCGGTGGACATGGGAGCGGAGGCCTACATGGGGTTCCGCCAGGATTTCACTGAACTGGTTGAGTCCGTCGGGCTGGGCGACCAGCTGTGTGTGCCCTCCGGCCTGCCGAGCGGTTTCTATGTGGACGGCGCGCTGGTGGATATTCCGCGGCGCACGTTGATGGGCATCCCTTCCCGCGGCGCGGACGTTGCCGAGGTGGTGGGGCAGGACGGCGCTGCCCGCATCGACGCTGAGCGGAACGGCCAGCCGATGACGTGGACGCCAGGCCAGGACACCTCTGTCGGGCAATTGGTAGAGGCTCGCCTAGGTCGCATCGTGGTCGACCGTTTGGTGTCTCCGCTGCTGGGCGGCGTGTATTCCTGCAACGCTTTTGACCTGGGAGTGCGGGCTACGCTTCCACAGCTGGCGGCGGAGCTGGACCGCCGCGGCGCGTTAGGTCAGCCGTTCTTCCTGGTGGATGCCATTGAGCACCTTCTTTCCCAACGCCCCGCGCCCAAGGAGGGGGAGAAGCCGAAGCCCGTTTTTCGCAGCTTGCGCGGGGGTTACGCCAGCCTGGTAGACGCGCTGGTGCGCCACGCCGACCCGGAGCTCCTGCGCAACACTGCAGTAGAATCCATTGGCCGCACTCGCGGCGGCTACTACATCGATCCGATCGGCGAGTTCGATGCCGTCATCGTCGCCACTCCGGCGCCCACCGCGTCGGCCATCCTGCAGTACATGGCTCCCACTGCCGCGGACGTGCTGGGCGAGATCGATCTCGCCAGCAGCGTAGTCGTCGGCATGCGCATGGCTTCCGCCCACGGCATCCCGGAGCGTTCGGGCGTTCTTTCGGGAAGTGACGCCCCCACGGAGGCGAAGGCCTTCACGTTCTCGTCTCGTAAATGGCCACACTTGGCCGAGCGCGGGGGAGCCTTTGTGCGAGCTAGCTTCGGCAGCTTCGGCAACCCGTGGCACCTGGACGTAGATAACCGTGCCCTGCTGAGCTTCGCGGTCGAGGATCTGGAACGCATCACCGGCGAGCGGAAGACCCCGGAGGAGTATTTCGTGCAGCGCTGGTGGGGTGGACTGCCGCGCTATGGCGTGGGCTACATGGATGCAATGTCCCAGGCCTACGACGAGGTACTGGGCATCCGCGGGCTGGCGCTGGCCGGTTCGATGCTCAACGGTGTGGGCGTGCCCGCTACCGCCGCCTCGGGCGTGGAGGCCGCGCGGGAGATCATCCGCGAGATGGCGTGATCCACCCCACGCCTTGCTCCTCAGGAGGGTGATCTCGCGTAGATTGGACTTCGTATAAGCCGTTAACGGCTGCCATAGAACCTATGAATGGAACTCAGAAAGGCTAAAGAGGCTAAACACCATGACTGAACTGAACGCGCAGGAAATCAAGCGTCTCAACGCCGTCGTTCGCTTCGCCACCTACTCGGTCTTCAAGATCGAGCCGGGTGTGCTGGGGGATCGCGCGGAGGTAGCTGCTGATTTTCAGGCATTCATTGATTCCTTTGAGGATGAGGACCTGGTGATCCGCGGTGTCTACGACCTGTCCGCACTGCGCGCCGAGGCCGACGTCATGATCTGGTGGCACGCGGAGAAGATGCAGGATCTGCAGGTGGCCTACCGCCGCTTCCTCAAGGAAACCAAGCTGGGACAGGCCTGCGAGCCGGTATGGTCCAACACCTGCCTGCACCGCCCGAGCGAATTCAACAAGGCTCACCTGCCGTCCTTCATCATGGGCGAGGAGCCGGGTGATTGGATCTGCGTTTACCCGTTCGTCCGCAGCTACGACTGGTACACCATGGATCGCGCGGAGCGCTCCCGCCTGCTGCGCGAGCACGGCAAGGCCGCTCTCGGCTTCGACGAGGTTCGTGCTAACACCGTCCCCGCCTTCGCACTGGGTGACTACGAGTGGATCCTGGCCTTCGAGTCCCCGACGCTGGAGCGCATCGTCGAGCTGATGTATAAGATGCGCTACACGGAGGCGCGTCACCACGTGCGCGAGGAAATCCCGTTCTTCACCGGCCGCCGTGTCAACGGCGACAAGGAGGAGCTGGCCAGCTTCGTGGAGTCGCTGGCCTAGCCGCCTAGTTAATCGGCCGGATCTGCGGCCGGCTGCAGCGTCAAAGCAATGCTGTTGATGCAATAGCGCAGATCGGTGGGCGTGGGGTAACCCTCGCCCTCGAAAACGTGGCCCAGGTGGCCCTCGCACTGCGCACAGAGAACCTCGATGCGGCGCATGCCGAGGGAATCGTCGACGCGGGTAATGACCGCTTCCGAATCCTTCGGGTCAAAAAAGCTCGGCCAGCCGCAGTGCGAATGGAACTTCTCGGTCGAGCGGAACAGCTCTGCCCCGCAGCCCTTGCAGGCGTACACACCCTCCGTCTCCGTGTCCGTGTACTCGCCCTTGAAGGGAGCCTCAGTCCCGGCCCGGCGGAGCACAGCGAACTCCTCGGGGGTCAGACGCTCGCGCCACTGCTCGTCAGTGAGCTTGCGGAAATCAGCGGTCGGGTTCAACTCAGCCATCAGTAGCTTCTCCTGTCCTAGTCTTGTCCCGGTAGAAAAGACCGTTCGTGTGTACATCGCCTAGGGGGTGGACGTTGTGGCGTCGTTCTCTAAAGAACCACATCGTAGAGGCCACCGCAGCGGCGACCAGTAACAGTGACCAACCAATAGTGCCGCGCGTATATTCCGCCACCCGGCCGTAGTTGACCCACCGATCCGAGGACCAGGAGTCGTGGCTGAAGAAGAAGTACACGCCCAGCCACGCCACGGGGGTGTGCATCACGGAGCGGGGGGACAGAACCGTGAAGAGCAGCGGCAGCAGTAGCATTGAGTAGTACATCTGGCCCAGGCTGCTAATCAGGAACACGCCGGTCAGAAGCACGCCGGCGGTGCTTGCGGCCCACATCACCGGATCGCGGTCGCGGAAGCGCAGCAGCATCGCCAGCGCCACGAGGACGCAGATCGCGGCCAGGATGCGCCACAGCCAGATCGTCCAGTCCGGGAAGCCGAAATACACGCCCACGCCGGGGATCGACGAATTGGCGAAATCCCGCACCCCGCCGAGGTAGGGCAGTAGCTTGTCGAAGTAATCGCCCGCGTTTGTGGTGAGCGGCCAGGCGATGACGTTCATGGCGACCGGGATCGCCAGTCCAGTGGCAATGGTGGACAGCTGGCGGCGCATCAAGGGAATGAAGAGCAGCGGCAGGAACTGTGGCTTGATCGTGATGGCCAGGCCGATGACAATGCCCGCTAGCACCCCTCGGTTGTTGATCAGCAGCCACAGGAACAGTGCCTCGGCCAGCAGCAGCACGCCGTTGATGTTGCCGAACCCGAGGGTGTTGGCGATCGATTCGGAGCTGAAGAGGAAGAAGATGCCGACGGGCAGGACCCAGGATCGCAGGGAATAGCCAAAGAGCTTCGTGAGCACTACGACCGCCAACACCGCCGCAACGCCGTTGCCGACCACGTACACTGCGCGTGCCAGGTCGATGTTCGTCTGTAATGACAGGGGGCTCAGCAGCAGTGTGGCGCCGGGGGAGTAGAGGTAGTGCGGATCCGTGGAGGAGTAGTCCTGGTCGTAGATCGCCTCCTGGGCGCGGAACTTGTATAGCGCTGAGATGACCGTTCCGAAGTCATCGGTGAGGCGCGAGTTCCAAGGGTGAACGAATACGCGCTGGATAAAGGTCATTACAGCCAGCGGCCAGAACACCCAGCAGAGGATCTGGGAGGTGTCCACACGGCTATCTGCACGCATAGAGGAAAGTTTTTCGGCATTCATCGCCGACTAATTTTAGACCCCGAATTTCCCCAAGAGAGCTGCCACGCCGCTGCTAAGGCATGAAAAAAGGGGGGCATGTGCGCCCCCAAAAAAGTTTGGAGCGGATGACGAGACTCGAACTCGCGACCCTCACCTTGGCAAGGTGATGCGCTACCAACTGCGCTACATCCGCGTGCGAAAGGCTTTTCAGCCTTCGCAGGTGGATCCTGCAATGGGATCCTGTGCGCGATACTGGGATCGAACCAGTGACCTCTTCCGTGTCAGGGAAGCGCTCTCCCGCTGAGCTAAACGCGCCTAAAGTTCACTATGGGTAAAAGAATGTGGAGGTGGAAACGGGAATCGAACCCGTGTACACGGTTTTGCAGACCGTTGCCTAAGCCACTCAGCCATTCCACCGCGGCAAGAAACTCTTGCTCGTGGCCCACTTTAGTGAACCGTGGAGCGGATGACGAGACTCGAACTCGCGACCCTCACCTTGGCAAGGTGATGCGCTACCAACTGCGCTACATCCGCGTGCGAAAGGCTTTTCAGCCTTCGCAGGTGGATCCTAAGGGGATCCTGTGCGCGATACTGGGATCGAACCAGTGACCTCTTCCGTGTCAGGGAAGCGCTCTCCCGCTGAGCTAAACGCGCTAAAACAACAACCCAAGCCCCGAAACTAGCCCGGGATATTGCTTGAGCGTGGAGCGGATGACGAGACTCGAACTCGCGACCCTCACCTTGGCAAGGTGATGCGCTACCAACTGCGCTACATCCGCACAAGCAACCCTGAACGCTTAAAAGCAATTCTTCGTCGCTGCGACAACAAACACTAGCCTGTTAGTCACCTAGTTCACAAATCCCCAGGTAGATCCGGGCTTCGGTAGCGTGTTATAGCGCCCGTCAAACACTGTTGAACTACAGTCTTGCAATTCACCAATGTGGCATGAACATGGCATGAATGCGGCATGAATGTGTCGCCTGCCTACGGTTTTTGGTCTTGCTTAGAGGCTAGTGGTACCTTTCCCTCTTGAAGGTTCCATAGCTCAGTGGAAGAGCGTTCCGCTCACACCGGAAAGGTCGCTGGTTCGAACCCAGTTGGAACCACAGTTCACCGCCTGGCAGTTTCGCCGGGCGGTTTTCTTTTTCTCTCCCTCAAGGTGCCCCCGAGGGGTAGGCTCCGGGAACTCTTTCCCCGCGGCGCCCGACTACTTGAATAGCGCTGGAAAGCCTCGCAGGGTTAAGGCAAATCTTTTCGGCGCTATGGTGTTAGCAGTGTCGTGACAGAAAGGTTCACCGTTTACATGCCTCGCCGTTTTTCTTCTTTTGGACGCCCCCTCGCCCGCATCCTGGCGGCATCTGGAATGGTTGCCGCCGTTTCCGTTGGTTTTGGTGCTCCAGCTTTTGCCCATGACGTCGTGGTGAAGTCCACCCCGGAGGCCAACTCTACGGTCGATCACCTGCCGGAGAAGATCGTACTGAACTTCTCAGGCGAGCCGCAGGAGGGCTTCAACACCATCGCGCTGTCGCACGATGGTGAGGTACTCTTCCGCGACGAGCCAGCGGCCGATGGTCGGGAGCTGTCCGTCGATGTTCCGGCTGAGGTGCAGGAGAAAAAGGACGGTGGTGAGTACATCGTCGGCTACCAGATCACTAGCTCCGACGGTCACTCCACCCGTGGCAGCCTGAAGTTCAATCTGGCTTCCGCGGATGGCGGCGAAGGCAGCAGCAGTGACGAAAGCCAGTCCGAAGAGGGGGCACAGGGGGAGCAGTCCCCGAGTGTTCCTTCTTGGTTATTGCCATTGGGCGGTATCGTCGTAGTTGTGGGTGCTTTGGCAATCGCCATCGCACGCTTTCGCGACTTGAAGGACGACTAGCCGACAGCGGTTGGATAGAGCGTCCGTCATGTCCGATTAGTTGACGATTACCTGATCAGGAGATTTCCCGTGAAGAAGTTCCGCTCTGCAACCGCTGCCGCTCTGGCTCTGACCACCGCCCTTGCACTGTCCGCTTGCACCCCTCCTAACGAGAATGACGGCGGCCAGCGCGAGGACACCGCAACCACCGGCCCGGCTAGCCCGAGCATCCAGTCCACCGAGGAAGCAGCTACCGACTCGTCCGAGTCCGAGGCTGAAGAGACCGACGCTACCGATGCGGAGGAGACCGACGCTTCCGTAGAGACTGAGATGGGCGGCGCTGAAGTGGCCACCGATAACGCCGAGGCAACCGCCACCGGCGCAGCATCCGCGTCGGGTGCCACCAACTAGCACGCGAAACGCTAGAGATCGCGTATAGCGTGTCCGGGATATAGCCCCGGGCACACAAATGGTTGGGAAGCCCGCACGCCTTTTAATTGAAAGGTTTGTTATGTCCCTGACCTCCCTGAACAACACCAAGAAGCGTGCCGCAGCCGCGGCTGCCGTTGCGTTGAGCAGTGCGCTGTTCCTTTCTGCATGCTCGGACGATGGGGAAGATAAGAACGACGCTTCCACCTCGGCGGAGACTACTCAGTCCGCTGAGTCCGCTGATTCCGCCGACGACAAGGCTGCGGACGAGCAGGCTTTGGAGTTCAACGACTCCTATGTCACCGCCAAGCCTGCAGACAAGAACATGACGTCTGTGTTTGGCACTCTGCACAACACCACCGACAAGGACATCACCATCACCGAGGTGAAGGGCGACATTGACGGTGCGAAGTACGAGCTGCACGAGGTCAACGCTGACGGCGAGATGCAGGAGATCTCCAGCCTGACTATTCCCGCGGGCGAGGATAGCGTGCTGGAGCCGGGCGGAAACCACATCATGATCATGGAAGTTCCCGACGAGATCGCCGCTGGCGATTCCCTGTCTTTCACCCTGGTCGACGAGGATGGCAACGAGTACAAGCTGGAGAACGTTCCGGTGCGTGTTCAGCAGTCCACCCACGAGCACTACGGTGACGAAGACGGCGGCAACATGGAAGGCATGGACGGCATGGAACATGGCGACATGGATGGCATGGACGGCATGCAGCACGGTGAAGATCACGGACACGAGCACTAATACCCATGCCTGACTCCGCACGTTTTCTTCCTTCCATTTCTGACGCCCCCACCCCCGAGCCCACCCAAGGTGCGAAGATCACTCGCCGTGGCTTCTTTGCGGGACTGGGGATGAGCGGCGCCGCCTCCGTCCTGGCAGCTTGCAGCACAGCAGAAGACTCTGCTTCTACAGCTGAAAACGGTGGTGCTGGCGATGGGGCGTCAATAAGAAAGATTGATTTCGATGGCCCGCACCAGGCGGGTATCCGGGAAGACTCGCAGAACCACGCGCTGTTGGTGGCTTTTAACCTCAAGAGGGACGGGCTACCGCGCGGTGGGCTGAAGAAGAACCTGGAGCGCCTGATGCGCATCTGGACCGGTGATGCGCGTTCCCTAACCCAGGGGCAGGTTGCCCTGGCGGACCTGGAACACGAGCTATCTATAGCCCCGCAGAACCTGACGGTGACTGCGGGGTGGGGACCCAAGTTGATCAAGGATGCGGACTTGATTGGCGCGGCTCCTTCCTGGGTGAAGAAGAACCTCAACGGGCTGCCGAAGTTCAAGGGAGACAAGCTCGACCCGGACTTCGGCGGTGCTGACGTGGTGCTGCAGATCTGTGGCGATGATCTCACGGCCGTGAGCCATGCTGCGCGTGTGCTGACCCGCGGCGGTCGTGATTATGCGACGCCGAAGTGGACCCAGCGCGGATTCGTGGATTCTCCGACAGGCGAAACCCCGCGCAACCTGATGGGCTTCAAGGATGGCACCGCCATTCCCCGCACCGACGAAGAGTACGACGAATCCATTTGGGACGATCAGGGCGGCAGCGCAATGGTGGTCCGCCGAGTCGTGTTCGACATGCCGGGGTGGGAACAGCTGGATAGGAAGTCCCGAGAGGTCGTGTTCGGCCGACACGCGGACACCGGCGCGCCGCTGGGCGCGAAGGATGAGTTCGACCCGGTGGACCTCAACAAGACCGGCGATGACGGCTTGCCGCTGATCGACGAGCGCAGCCACGTTGGAATTACTGCGGGCGAGGGCACCCACATGAGGCGCCGCGCCTACAACTGGGACAACGAGGTCACCCCACTGGGCAACAGCGGGCTGATTTTCATCTGCTTCCAGGCCGACCCGGACGAGGCATTCACGCCTCTGCAGAAGCGGCTAGCGGAGAAGGACCGGCTGAATACGTGGATCACGCACGTCGGTTCAGCAGTCTTCTGGGTGCTGCCCGGCACGCAAAACGGGGCGTACTGGGGGCAAGAGATCCTGGAGGGGTAGAATCTACGGGCGTTGAGGACTGTCACCAGGTATGTGACCGTCACTAAAGCCCGAGAAGGAGCACGATCCACAAGTGAGTACCCCCGAAATCACCCCAGCCGCCGTTAGTTTCCGAGTTCCGGCCGGTACCCCGGCCGGCGCCGCTATGCGTGAGCTGGGCCTTCCCAACAAGGGTCCGGAAGCAATCGTTTGTGTGAAGGAGACCGAGGGGGAGGATGCCGGCCAGCTGCGCGACCTCTCCTGGGCGCCCCAGCAGGACGCGGAAGTGACCGCCGTTCCGGCGAACACCGATGAGGGCCGGGGCGTAATCCGCCACTCCTGCGCCCACGTGCTCGCGCAGGCAGTACAGAAGGAATTTCCGGGCACCAAGTTGGGAATCGGCCCGGCCATCGACAACGGCTTCTATTACGACTTCCAGGTTGCAGAGCCCTTCACCCCGGAGGATCTGAACAAGCTGGAAAAGGTCATGAAGAAGATCATCAAGTCCGGCCAGAAGTTCGAGCGCAAGGCTTATGCCGACGCAGAGCAGGCTCGCGCGGAGTACGCAGACGAGCCCTTCAAGACCGAGCTAATCGCGGACAAGGGCAACGTGGACCCGGACTCTGACGAGGCCACCGAGGTCGGAAGCGGCGAGTTGACCGCTTACAGCAACGTGAATCCGCGCACCGGGGAGGTCGAGTGGTACGACCTCTGCCGCGGCCCGCACGTGCCGACGACCCGTTACATCCCGGCTTTCGCCCTGACCCGTTCCTCCGCCGCCTACTGGCGCGGTGACCAGTCCAAGGCCGGGCTGCAGCGCATCTACGGCACCGCCTGGGAGTCGAAGGAAGCCCTGGCGGAATACCAGACGATGATGGAAGAAGCCGAGAAGCGCGACCACCGGCGCCTGGGCCAGGAGCTGGATCTGTTCAGCTTCCCCGACGAGATTGGCTCCGGCTTCCCGGTGTTCCATCCGGACGGCGGCATCGTACGCCTGGAGATGGAGGAGCACTCCCGCAAGCGCCACATCGCCTCCGGCTACAGCTTCGTCAACACCCCGCACATCACGAAGGGCGACCTGTTCCAGAAATCCGGGCACCTGGACTTCTACGCCGATGGCATGTTCCCGCCCATGCAGCTGGATGGGGAAACTGACGACGAGGGCAACGTGACCAAGCCGGCACAGGACTACTACGCCAAGCCCATGAACTGCCCGATGCACAACCTGATTTTCGCCTCCCGCGGACGCTCCTATCGCGAGCTGCCGCTGCGCCTGTTCGAGTTCGGCACTGTGTACCGCTACGAAAAGTCCGGTGTGATTCATGGCCTCACCCGTGCGCGTGGCTTCACCCAGGACGACGCGCACATCTACTGCACCGAGGATCAGCTAGAGCAGGAGCTGACCACGGTGCTGGAGTTCATCATCTCCCTGCTGCGCGACTACGGACTGGATGACTTCTACCTGGAGCTCTCCACCAAGGATCCGAACAAATTTGTGGGCACCGACGAGATCTGGGATCGCTCTACCGAAATCCTGGAGCGCGTGGCCACCAAGTCCGGCCTGGAACTGGTGCCGGACCCGGCGGGTGCGGCCTTCTACGGCCCGAAGATCTCCGTCCAGGCTCGTGACGCCATCGGGCGTACCTGGCAGATGTCCACCGTGCAGTTGGACTTCAACCTGCCGGAGCGCTTCAACCTGGAGTACACCGCCCCGGACGGATCCAAGCAGCGCCCGATCATGATTCACCGCGCGCTCTTCGGCTCCATCGAGCGATTCTTCGGCGTGCTTTTGGAGCACTACGCCGGTGCGTTCCCCGCATGGCTGGCCCCGCACCAGGTCGTCGGCATCCCGGTTGCCGACGAGTTCAATGAGTACCTGGAGAACTTCGCCGCAGACCTGCGCGCCCAGGGCATCCGTGCGGAGGTAGACACCTCCGACGACCGCATGCAGAAGAAGATTCGCAACCACACCACCGGCAAGATACCTTTCATGCTGCTGGTCGGTGGCCGCGATGTGGAGGCAAACGCCGTGAGCTTCCGCTTCCTGGACGGTACCCAGGTCAACGGCGTACCGCGCGAGGATGCGCTGCGCATCATCTCCACCTGGATCACTGAGCGCCGCAATGAGCAGCCGAGCTCGGAGCTGATCCAGCCGCTGGTGGAGGCTTAAGACAGCAGTGGGGCAGCCAACGGAGCAGCAGCGACAACTGGAAGAGCAGACCGAACCGTATGTGGATTCAGGCGTAGGCTCCCAACCGGATCTGCAAGGCGGGCTGGAGCGACTGTGGGCACCCTATCGCTCCCAGTACATCGCCAAATCCAAGCGATCCGCCGATCCCTTTGCCACGCTGCCGGAGCTGTCGGACGAAGAGGCGCTGATCGTCGCCCGGGGAGAGTCTGTCTATTGCGTGCTGAACCTGTACCCGTATAACCCCGGCCACATGCTGGTGATTCCTTATCGCCAGGTTGCCGACTATACGGAGCTCAGCGCTGAAGAAACCGCTGAGCTAGCGGAGTTTACGAAGATTGCGCTGAAGACGCTGCGGGCGGTTTCCAAGCCCGAGGCGGTGAACGTAGGCCTTAACTTGGGCAAGGCCTCCGGCGGATCCATTCCGACACACCTGCACCAACATATAGTGCCTCGGTGGGCTGGTGATGCTAACTTCATGACAGTCATGACGGGCACCAAGGTACTGCCGCAGACGCTGCGGGAGACCCGAGCGCTGCTGGCAGAAGCTTGGGAAAGCGTTACCCGTTCCACCGACTAGCGGTTCAAACCATTAGGGAGAAAAACTTCAGCGATGCTTAGCGTGCACGGCCGTGGCCCCGCCGCGGTCATCATTGAACCGATCGCCCGGGTGCTGCACAAGATGGGGATTACTCCCAACGCAGTAACCGTTTTCGGCACCCTGCTGGCGATCGGTTTCGCACTCTGGCTGATTCCCTCCGGTCACCACTTCGCCGCCGCCGTACTCATCGGCCTTACGGTAGCCACCGACATGGTCGACGGCACGATGGCTCGCATGCGTGGCGGCGGCACTCGCTTCGGCGCCACGCTAGATGCCACCTGCGACCGCCTCAGCGACGGCGCCATCTTCGGCGCCCTGGTTCTCTGGTTTGGCCTGCAGGAGCCCGCGAACGTGGTGATGATGAGCGTCTGCCTGGTTATCCTTGTCACCGCCCAGGTCACCAGCTACGTCAAAGCCCGCGCGGAGGCCTCGGGCATCAAGGTCGTGGGAGGGCTCATCGAGCGCCCGGAGCGCCTCATCATCTCCCTGGTCGCCGTCGGTATCGGTGGCCTCGGCGTGCCGCACGTTCTGGCGTGGGGTCTGTGGATCCTCGCCGCTGGTTCGCTGTACACGGTCGTCGAGCGACTGGTGATTGTTGCTCGTTCGGACGCCGCGTCCCAGACCATCGCCGCTCCAGAAGGAGCCCGCGAGTTCCCCGCCGAGGGGAGTGAGGATTAATGGGTGAGCGGCTGTCCGCCGCGGCTTATATCGCCGGCTGGAAGATAACCTCCAAGCTGCCGAAGCCGGTGGCGAAAGCTTTGTTCGAATGGGGCGCAGACGTGGCGTCCAAAAAGGGTAAAGGCCCAGAACAACTGCGCCGCAACCTCGCCCGCATCGTCGGGCCGGAGAACGTCACGCGCGACCTGGTGCGTCGCTCCATGCGCAGCTATATGCGCTATTGGCGCGAGGCCTTCCAGCTTCCGGCGATGGCCGGGCGCGAGCTGGCGGAGGAGCTCAACCGCAACTTCGTACCCGGCTCGCTGGAGCTGCTGCACGCGAGCGCCGAATCCGGCCGGGGCACCGTCATCGCCTTGCCACACGCGGGCAACTGGGACATGGCCGGGGTGTGGCTGGTGCACCATTACGGGACCTTTACCACCGTGGCGGAGCGCCTGAAGCCGGAGATCCTGTTCGAAGCTTTCGTGGAGTACCGCGAGTCGCTAGGCTTTGAAATCATCGCGCTGACGGGCGCGGACGTGCCTCCCCTGGAGCGGATGGAGGAAGTGCTGCGCGGTGGCGGGACCGTGTGCCTGATGGGGGAGCGCGACCTGACTGGCCACGGGGTAGAGGTGGAGTTCTTCGGGGAGAAGACCTCCATGCCCGCCGGGGCGGCGCTGCTGGCACAGCGCACTGGGGCGAACTTGTTTACTGCACGAGTGGCGTTCCGCGGCGGTTCTACGGACCCCCGTCCTGAGCGTCGAGACACGCCGGAGACCTGGGAGCACGAGGTCACGCCCGTAGAGGTGGAGGGGCGGAGCCTGCAGCAGATCGTGCAGCAGATGGCGGATAACTTCGCCCGCGGTATCGCCATGGATCCGCAGGATTGGCACATGCTGCAGCCATTGTGGTTCTCGGACCTATCGGAGGCGCGCCGCAAACGCATGGGGTTGAGTGAAGACAACCAGACGGAAGGGCAGGACCAATGAGGATAGGAATGGTCTGCCCGTATTCCTTCGACGAACCGGGCGGCGTGCAGATCCACGCCATCGACCTGTGCACCGAGCTGCGCAAGCGCGGCCACGAGGTCAGCCTGATCGGCCCCGGCAAATCCACTGAGGGGCTGCCGGATTTTGTGGAGCTGGGTGGCTCCAGCATTCCGATCCGCTACAACGGCTCGGTCGCGCGGCTGAGCTTCGGCCCGCGGACGAAGAAGCACTTAAAGCAGTGGATCCGCGATAACCAGTTCGACCTGCTGCATATCCACGAGCCGAACTCCCCGTCCTATTCGATGATGGCCATGGCCGTGGCGGAAGGGCCGATCGTGGCGACGTATCACGCCTCGGCCAGCGAGTCGAAGATCCTTAAAGTGGCGCTGCCTTTCCTGCGCCCCTACTTGGAGCGCATTCACGGTGGCATCGCGGTTTCCGAGGAGGCCCGCCGTTGGCAGGTGGAGAACCTGGCAGGCGACCCGGTGCTGATCCCCAATGGCGTGGAGACCTCCGTCTACCGGAACGCTGAACCCCTGGCCGGGCTGGGCACGCTCGAGCAGCCCCGGCCGCGTCCTCGTTTGATGTTCCTGGGCCGTTTCGAAGAACCCCGCAAGGGCCTGCAGATCCTGCTGGAGGCCATGCCGCGGATCGTCGCGGACGTGCCAGACGTGGAGCTGATCATCGCCGGTGGCGGCGACATCGACGCTCTGGTCGAGCGCGTAAGGAAGCTCGGCCTGTCCGTCTGTGTAGGGTTGGGCCCCAGCGCGAAGCCTATTGACGCCCACGTGCGCGTTCTCGGGCGCGTCAGTGACGCGGACAAGGCCAGCGCGTTGAGCGCAAGTGATGTCTACGTGGCTCCGAATACCGGCGGCGAGAGCTTCGGCATCGTCCTGGTGGAGGGAATGGCAGCCGGGGCGGCGGTGCTGGCCAGCGACATCCCGGCTTTTGAAGCCGTCGGCCAGCACGGAAAGTCCGCGCGCCTATTCCGGAATGGTTCGGCCGAGGACCTGGCGGAGAAGGCTATTGGCCTGCTACGCGACGATGAGGGTCGCGGCAGGCTCATCGCAGCCGGGGCGCAGCGGGCCGTGGATTTCGATTGGCAGACCGTTACCGACCAGGTGGAACAGGTGTATGACACGGTGACGGTCAAGGGGCGAAAGGTGACACTGGCATGATCACGATTCCCGTGTGGGTCTTCATTGTCGCGGTGGTTTTGATCCTCGCGATCGTCGCGGGCGTGTGGGCCTCCGGCATGGCCAGCCGGCTGAACCGGTTGCACATTCGCACGGACTCTGCCCGCGTGAGCTTGGAGGGGGCGCTGCACTCCCGCTCGAGCGTGGTCGCAACGCTGCAGCCGGAGCTAGGGCAGGATGTGGCGCACGTGAACCGCGTGGCGCTGCGGGCCACCGACATGGGCGCGCGCAGCGAGGCAGAGAACGAGCTGCTGAGCGAGCTGGACTCACAGGTGTGGACCAACCCGAACTTCCTGGAGGCGTCGGCGAAGGTGGACCTGGCGGCCCGCTTCTACAACGACGCGGTCTCCGACACCTTGAGCGTGCGTTCCCGCCCGCTGGTGCGCGCCCTGCGCCTGGCCGGCCGGGCGCCGCTGCCGGAGTATTACGAAGCCCTTCTGTCCAGCCCCGCACCCAACGAAGATTCCGCCGATAACGGGGGCTTGGCGGAGGGCTAGTTTTAATTCAATCCCGATAGTGGGATTGGAAAGTAGACAGGTTAGACTAGAGCCGATCTAAAACTCTTCATAGATGGGAAGCTAAGCATCGTGACCAATAACTCTTCTGCTGCGAACACCGGCACCGCTCGCGTGAAGCGCGGCCTGGCCGACATGCTCAAGGGCGGCGTGATTATGGACGTCGTTACCCCGGAGCAGGCAAAGATCGCCGAGGATGCCGGCGCCACCGCCGTGATGGCTCTGGAGCGCGTGCCCGCCGATATTCGTGCCGAAGGTGGCGTTTCCCGCATGTCCGACCCGGACATGATCGAGGGCATCATTAATGCCGTCTCGATCCCCGTTATGGCCAAGGCCCGTATCGGCCACTTCGTCGAGGCACAGGTTCTGCAGTCCCTGGGCGTGGACTTCATTGACGAGTCCGAGGTGCTTACCCCGGCCGACTACAAGAACCACATCGACAAGTTCGACTTCGAGGTTCCTTTCGTCTGCGGTGCTACCAACCTGGGCGAGGCGCTGCGCCGCGTGAACGAGGGCGCGGCTATGATCCGCTCCAAGGGCGAGGCCGGCACTGGTGACGTCTCGAACGCCGTCACCCACATGCGCACCATCCGTGCGGAGATCAACCGCCTGACCTCTATGGCCGAGGACGAGCTGTACGTGGCGGCCAAGGAGCTGCAGGCTCCCTACGAGCTGGTGCGCGAGGTTGCTGCCAACGGCAAGCTGCCGGTCGTTCTGTTCACCGCCGGTGGCATCGCCACCCCGGCCGACGCTGCGATGATGATGCAGCTGGGCGCCGAGGGTGTATTCGTCGGCTCCGGCATCTTCAAGTCCGGCAACCCGGAGCAGCGCGCCCGCGCTATCGTGCAGGCCACCCAGAACTACGACGACCCGGCGACCATCGCTAAGGTTTCTCGCGGCCTGGGTGAGGCCATGGTCGGCATCAACGTCGACGAGATCCCGCAGCCGCACCGCCTCGCGGAGCGCGGCTGGTAATGTCTCCTCACCGTCCGAAGATCCTGGATGTCCTGGATCTAGAGCGCATCGACCGCGACATCTTCCGCGGCAGCCCGCTGCCGTCGAAGCTGGCGCGCACGTACGGCGGCCAGGTTGCCGCGCAAGCTTTGGTGGCGGCCACCCGCACCGTCAGCGAGGATTTCGCCGTGCACTCCCTGCACGGCTACTTCGTTGGCCCGGGCAACCCTGATGCCTCGACGGTGTTCTTGGTCGACCGTGTGCGCGACGGTCGATCCTTCGTCTCCCGTTCTGTGAAGGTAGTGCAGGACGGCAAGGCGATCTTCAGCATGCAGGCCAGCTTCCACATCCGCGACGACCACGGCCCGCAGCACTCCGACGAGATGCGCGCGGTGCCGGACCCCGAGTCCATCGCAGTGGATACCGAGTCGCTGACCCGCGTCCAGCGCCTGTTCCGCGACGAGTGGGCCGACTGGGACGTGCGCATCGTCCCGCCGGAGGACTACGAGCACAACAAGTACACTGCCTCTCAGCAGGTGGTGTGGTTCCGCACGAAGTCCAAGCTGCCGGACATCGACACCCTGCACGTCTGCACCCTGGCCTACATGTCGGACATGACCCTGTTGTCGTCCGCGCTGGTGCCACACCGACCGGCGGAGTTTCAGGAGGCCTCGCTGGACCACGCCATGTGGTTCCTGCGCCCCTTCCGTGCCGACGAGTGGCTGTTGTACGACCAGGTTTCCCCGTCCGCCCACGGCGGCCGTGCGCTGACCCACGGGCGGATCTTCAACCAGCAGGGCGACCTGGTGGCCGTGGTCACCCAGGAGGGGCTGACCCGCACCTTGCGCGACGGCGCCCAATCGGTGCCACTGAAGGAGCAGTAGGCCGATGATCATTGGCGTGTTGAGCGTGCAAGGCGGGTTCGTCGAGCACATGCGCAGCATCGAACGCCTGGGCCACGAGGCTCGCGCCGTTCGCCGTCCCGAGCACCTGGAGGGCCTCGACGGGCTGATCATGCCCGGCGGCGAGTCCACCACCATGTCCAAGTTGCTGGAGCTAGGCGGCATGCTGGAACCCCTGCGGACCCTGGTTGCCGACGGCCTACCCGTGTTCGGTACGTGCGCCGGGCTGATTCTGCTGGCCGATCGGGTCTTGGATACTCGTAGTGACGCCCACAGCTTGCACGCCATGGACATCACAGTGCGGCGCAACGCCTTCGGCCGGCAGGTGGACTCCTTCGAGACCCAGCTGCCGTTCGGGGACATCGACACGCCCGTCGAGGCCGTTTTCATCCGCGCTCCCAAGGTGGAGGAAGTGGGCGACGGGGTAGAAGTTGTGTCCACCTTGCCGGATGGCACGGTCGTCGGCGTGCGGCAGGGGCACGTGCTGGGATGCAGCTTCCACCCGGAGCTTTCCGAGGATGACCGCGTGCACGAGTACTTCCTCGGGATGGTTAAGCAGTACGGCGTGGAATAGCTGCTGGATAGCTTCGGCGGTTGGGGCGTGGGGGCGTCATAAAGAAAAAGCGACGTGCGTGACGGCAGCTACACCGTGGGGGTCTAGTATGGAAGCGAAACAGACGAACCCGACTACCGAAAGAGGATCATGGCCGGCCACTCCAAATGGGCAACTACCAAGCACAAGAAGGCTGCCAACGACGCAAAGCGTGGCAAGGAATTCGCCAAGCTGATTAAGAACATCGAAGTGGCGGCCCGTACCGGTGGTGGTGACCCCAGCGCAAACCCGACGCTGCAGGACGCGATCACCAAGGCCAAGAAGTCCTCGGTGCCCAACGACAACATCGAGCGCGCTCGCAAGCGCGGCTCCGGCGAAGAGGCCGGCGGCGCAAACTGGGAAACCGTGATGTACGAAGGCTACGGCCCCAACGGTGTGGCTATGCTCATCGAGTGCCTGACCGATAACCGCAACCGCGCCACCACCGACGTGCGCACCGCCATGAACAAGAACGGCGGCAATATGGCGGACGCGGGCTCCGTTTCCTACCTGTTCACCCGCAAGGGCGTGGCAGTGCTGGACAAGGGCGAGAACACCGAGGACGACATCCTGCTCGCCGTGCTGGACGCCGGTGCGGAAGAAGTCAATGACATCGGCGAAAAGTTCGAGGTCGTGTGCGAATCCTCCGACATCAACGCCGTGCGCGATGCGCTGAAGGAAGCCGAGATCGACTACGACTCCATCGAGCTGGACTTCCGCGCGTCCATGGAGGTTCCGGCGGATGCCACCACCGCGAAGAAGGTGTTCAACCTGATCGACGCGCTGGAGGATTCCGACGACGTGCAGAACGTGTTCACCAACATGAACGTGCCGGATGACGTGCTGGCGGATCTGGACAGCGAATAATTAAAACACGTGTGCTATTCTTAGCTACACGATGAACACTCCACATAATTCCGCCTGGGGCAGCCCCACTGGTGGCCCGACCTCGCTGGCCGGGCTGCGCGTGATGGGGATAGACCCTGGGCTGACGCGCTGCGGACTATCCGTGGTGCAGGCGGGGAAGGGGCGCGCTGTGTACCCCGTGGCCGTGGGAGTGGTGCGCACTCCGTCGGACATGCCGGTGGAGCGGCGCCTCAACAAGCTCTTCGACGCGGTGGAGGAGTGGTTTGACGACTATCAGCCGCACGTAGTGGCGCTGGAGCGCGTGTTCGAGCGCTCCAATGTTTCCACGGTGATGAACACCGCCCACGCCTCCGGCGTGTTGATGCTGGCCGCCGCCAGGCGCGGGGTAGATGTGCACATGTACACACCCAGTGAGGTGAAGAAGTCCATCAGCGGCAACGGCCGGGCGGATAAGGCGCAGATGACGCGCATGATTACCCGTATCTTGGGGCTGAGCGAAGCACCCAAGCCGCCGGATGCGGCCGATGCGCTGGCGCTGGCCGTGTGCCATTGCTGGCGGGCGCCACTGAACCATCTAGTAAAGGGGAAACCATGATCGCATCGCTGCGCGGAACTGTGATTGATAAGGGCCTGGACTACGTGACCATCGAGTGTGCGGGTGTGGGCTACCAGTGCACCGGCACCGCCACCACCATCGCGGAGCTGCCGCGGGGCGAGGAAGTCTTCGTGACGACCACGATGGTGGTGCGCGAGGACTCGCAGACGCTGTACGTGTTCAAGGATGCGGATGAGAAGCGCGCCTTCGCCACCCTGCAGTCCGTCTCCGGTGTGGGCGCCCGGCTGGCGTTGGCGATCCTGTCGGTTATTAGCCCGCAGGAACTCGCCCGGGCGGTATCCAACGGCGATCACAAGACGCTGCAGAAGGCGCCGGGCGTAGGCAAGCGCCTGGCCGAACGCATGGCTGTGGATCTGAAGGGCAAGGTGGCGGATCTGGGAGAAGTCGCGGGATCTGGGGATTCTGGGGTCGCCGGTGCCTCCGGCGTTGCCGGGAGCCAGGCTGTGGCGGCGGACGTGCGGGAACAGGTCCTCGAAGCGCTCGTGGGGCTCGGGTTCACGGAGTCCAAGGCCGGCACCACCATTGATGCAGTATTGGCCCAGTGGTCCGCCCCGCAAGCCCCGGATGCTTCCGGGCTGCTACGCGCTTCGCTGGCGGCAATTAAATAGGCACAGGCAAGCGCTAGTACACGGCTGAAGAATAGGGGAGACTGGAGACTATGAGCGACACCGAGCGCACAGAGTTTGAACTTCCACCGGGCGTGGGGCCGGGCGCCGTACCCGGCGGTCAAGGCTTTCCCCAGAACGCGGATCTGGACCCGCAGCAATCCGCCGGGGAATCGGACATTGATACTTCGCTGCGCCCCAAGTCACTGGATGAGTTCATCGGCCAGCCGAAGGTACGTACGCAGCTGGACCTAGTGCTGGGCGGCGCGCGTTCCCGCGGAGTAGCTCCCGACCACGTGCTGTTGGCCGGCCCTCCCGGCTTGGGCAAGACCACGATGGCCATGATCATCGCCCAGGAGCTCGGCAGTTCCCTGCGCATGACCTCCGGCCCCGCCCTGGAGCGTGCTGGCGATCTGGCCGCCATGCTCTCCAACCTGATGGAGGGCGACGTACTGTTTATCGACGAGATCCACCGCATGGCCCGCCCCGCCGAGGAGATGCTCTATATGGCGATGGAGGACTTCCGCATCGATGTGATCGTCGGCAAGGGGCCCGGTGCCACGTCCATCCCCATCGAGATCGCCCCGTTCACCCTGGTGGGCGCCACCACTCGCGCGGGCATGCTCACCGGCCCGCTGCGCGACCGCTTTGGCTTCACCGCCCAGATGGAGTTCTACGACATCGCCGACCTGACCCGGGTGGTCACGCGCGCAGCGGGAATCTTGGGAGTTGAGATTACTGGTGACGCCGCAGCGGAGATTGCCTCCCGTTCCCGCGGAACCCCGCGTATCGCCAACCGACTGCTGCGCCGAGTGCGCGACTTCGCGGATGTAAATGCCGACGGAAAGATCACCGTCGAGGTGGCGCGTGCCGCGCTGCTGGTCTTCGACGTGGACGAATCTGGTCTGGATAGGCTCGACCGGGCGGTCATTGAAGCCCTGGTGAAGGGCCACGGCGGTGGACCTGTGGGCGTCAATACCCTTGCGCTGGCGGTAGGTGAAGAACCGTCAACGGTCGAGGAAGTCTGCGAGCCTTACCTCGTCCGAGCCGGAATGGTGAGCCGTACCCCGCGTGGGCGCGTGGCGACGGCGGCGGCGTGGCGACACATCGGCTTAGAACCACCGGAAGGCACAATCGGGCTATAGCGGGGCAAAGGGGATGTGGGAAGGCCATATGGCAAAATTGTCACTATGCCAATTGACATTATTCTCATCGTCCTTGTCCTACTTGTGTTCGTCGGCTTGCCGCTGATCCAGATCCGCAAGCAAAACAAGCGGGTTCAGGAGATCCGGCAGTTTCAGGATCAGCTGGGTCCAGGCATGGTCGTGAAGACGACCTCCGGCATCCACGGTCGTGTGGTCCACGTGGGGGATACGACCATCGACCTGGAGATCGCAACGGGGGTTGTGACCACCTGGGAGAAGGTGTCCATCCTGGAGACCGTCGACTCTGTGGAGCCTGGCTCGCAGCAAGAGACGCAGCTGACGGAAGAAAAAGACGACTAACTAGCTGGTTCGGTATTCCGTTTGTCCGAACCCAAGCGTTAGTATCACGGGGTTAGATTTTTTTAGTACACCGGTCGCGCATGCTCGCGACTGGATTGCAGGAGACTTAAAGCGGTGGCAAAGAAGAAAAAGAGAACTGCTGCACAGGGCGGCTTCGCGTGGCCGAAGCGGGCGCTCGCCGCATTCGTGGTGGTCGTCCTCATCGTGCTGGGCTTGATCATGTTTACGGGAAACAAATCCTTCGAGCCCAAGCTGGGCATCGACCTGCAGGGCGGCACCCGTGTGACGTTGGTTCCGCAGGGGGATACGCCCACGCCGGACCAGCTGAGCCAGGCGCGTACAATTCTGGAAAACCGCGTGAACGGCATGGGCGTTTCCGGCGCCTCCGTGGTGTCGGACGGCAACAACCTGGTTATTACCGTGCCCGGTTCGGATGCAGGCGAGGCGCGCTCGCTGGGCAGGACCTCGCAGCTGCTGTTCCGCCCCGAAGCACAGCCGGGTCAGCCCACCAAGGACTTCCCCCAGGCATTGAAGAAGATGGCGAATCGCTGGGTGGAGAACGGAATTATCACCCCTGATTTCGCAAACGAGCGCCTTGGGCAAATGGTTAAGGCATTCCCACAGCTCGGCCTGAAGGATGCGCCGAAGGAGCTGAAGGTCTCCGCCAAGCCACCGGCGGAGCCGAAGGATTCGGTCGAGGAGCAGGAGCGCCGCGACAAGCAGGTCGAGGTGCTGGAGGCGGACCGCCAGAGCACAGACGGAAACAAGCAGCAGGCAGCCGGTGCTTTGTTGAACTGTGAAGCTAACGACCCGATGGCGGGCTCCGATGATGCAGACAAGCCGCTGGTCACCTGTAGCGAGCAGGGGCCGATGGTTCTGGGGCCTGCGCCGCTGCTGAAGGGCGAGACCGATGAGAAGAACGGTGAACGCCTGACGGGTGAGATGATCGACACGAACTCGCAGATTACCGGCGGCCTGCAGCCGAACTCTGCGCAGATGGCCATTACCTTCAAGTTCAAGACCGGCGAGCAGACCCCGGGTGGCGAAACCTGGTACGCACTTGGCCAGCAGATGATGGGTAAGCGTGTAGCCATCACCTTGGACTCCAAGGTCATCTCCGCGCCGGAGATCCAGTCGCCGACACCTCCGGGCGAAGTCTCCCAGATCACGGGTAGCTTCTCCGAGAAGGAGGCCCAGGACCTAGCTAACAACCTGCGCTACGGAGCGCTGCCGCTGAGCTTCGTCGGTGAGAACGGCGAGCCGGGCGGCACTACCACCACAATCTCCCCGTCGTTGGGTGCTGCCTCCCTGAAGGCCGGCATCATCGCCGGTCTGGTGGGGCTGGTTCTGGTAGGCCTCTACGCACTGGCCTACTACCGCGGACTTGGTGTTGTGGCTATCGTTTCCCTCGTCGCTGCGTTCGCTCTCGTGTACGGATTCATTGTTTTGCTGGGGCGTTGGATCGGGTACAGCCTGGATCTGGCGGGCATCGCCGGCCTGATTATCGGCCTGGGCACCACGGCCGACTCCTTCGTGATCTACTTCGAGAGGATCAAGGACGAGATCAAGAATGGTGCTACGTTCCGCTCCGCAGTGCCACGCGCCTGGCAGCGGGCTCGCAGCACGATCGTCACCGGTAACATCGTCTCCCTAATCGCCGCTGTGATCCTTTACTTCCTGGCTGTCGGCGACGTCAAGGGCTTCGCGTTCACCTTGGGTCTGACGACCGTGTTTGACCTGGTGGTGGCATTCCTGCTGACCGCGCCACTGCTGATCCTGATGTCCCGTCGACCGCACTTCGCCTCGCCGAAGCTCAACGGCCTGGGTGCGGCCTACCGCGTTGCGGAGCGCAAGTACGGGCGGAAACCCCACGAGCATGCCGTGCGGGCTAAGTCGGCCAAGAAGGCCGACAAGGCCAGCAAGGCAGAGAAGCCAGAGCAGGCTGAAGACCCGGATGATGCGCAATCTAAGGCGTCCACAAAGGCAGACACCCCGGCCACTGACGACAAGGAGGGGAAGTAAATGAGTAACCCCGAAACCCTAAGCGCGAAAGAATCCGAGGCCGTGGAGTCCACGGAGCTTTCGGCGGCCGAGGCCACCCCGGTCGACGCACCGGATACCGAGGCGGCGGGCTTCTTCGAGAAGCTCTACAACGGCAATGGCGGGTTCCCCATCGTGCAGAACCGCCGTCGCCTCTATGGCATCCTCGTTGCGGTAGTCGTGGCGTGTCTGCTGTCCATTCTCGTGCGTGGCTTCACGCTGGGCATCGACTTCGAGGGCGGCACGCGCATGACGATGCCTCCGGCAGGCGGGGCCACCGAATCCAGCGTTTCCGAAGTTTTCGAGGAGGCCACGGGTATCGCCCCGCAGTCCACCCAGACTGTCGGTAGCGGCGATGCCGAATCCATCGAGATCACCTCCGAGCGCTTGAGCGAGGAGCAGATCCGCGAGGCTCGGTCGGCGTTGTTCAACGAGTACCACCCGAAGAACAACGTCGGTGAGGTCACCCAGGACGCGATTAGCGATTCCACCGTCTCTGAGTCGTGGGGTAGCAGCATCACCAAGAAGATGCTCATCGCCCTCGGCGTATTCCTGCTGACGGTTTTCCTCTACATCGCGATCCGCATGGAGCGCGACATGGCGGCCGCGGCCATCATCTGTCTGTTGATCGACCTCACCGTCGTCTCCGGTATCTACGCGCTGGTTGGCTTCGAGGTTTCGCCGGCTACTGTGATCGGCCTGCTGACGATTCTGGCGTACTCGCTTTACGACACGGTTGTGGTATTCGACAAGGTGCAAGAAAACAAGTCCGGCCTGTTCGGCTCGACGCGCGCCACCTATGCCGAGGAAACGAACCTCGCCATCAACCAGACGATCATGCGCTCGATCAACACCTCCATCTTTTCCCTGGTGCCGATCGCCTCTCTACTGGTCGTGGCAGTGGGCATCATGGGTGTGGGCACGCTAAAGGATCTGGCTCTGGTGCAGTTCATCGGCGTGATTGCCGGTACGTTTAGCTCGATCTTCTTCGCCGCACCGCTGCTGGTGACGTTCAAGATGCGCCAGCAGAAGTACAAGCAGCACGAGGCCCGCGTGGAGCGCGCCCGTTCCCTCGCTGCGTCGAAGGATGGTTCTTCTGATGAGGACGCCGCAGTGGAGACCGCTGAAGGAACCAGCGAAAAGGTAGAAGTTTCCGCCGCAGGCACGGGTGCAGGCTCGGATGCAGATAAGACGAAGAAGAGCGGAAAGCGCGGCGTATCCAGCCCGAATGCCCGTCTAGCGGATGATTCCACGGAGGACTTCAAGCGTGAGACCCACAACGAAGACGCCGGAAGGTCCTGGCGTCCGGGCATGTAACTGGGAAGCCCGCAGGCTCTATACCACCGAGATGTATTGGATAAAGGAAGGCGACCAGTGAACCGCAAGCGGCATGCAGTACGGTCTACCGCAGCTTTGACGCTCTCCGCAGCCCTCGCTGCTGCGGGGCTGGCTGCCTGTTCCGGGGACTCCCCGCTGAGTAACCCTCCGGAGCAGTTTGGGTACGTGCTGACGAGCGACCTGGTGACCTCCAACGCGGGCACAGCGGTGGGTGTGGCGACAGATGCTGCGAAGGTTTCCGCCCGCCTCTACCCGGGCGCTTTCATCGCCGGACCACGCGGACAGAACCTGCCCAACGGCGACCTGGTGACGGCCAAGCCGACCCCCGGGAATCCTCGACAGGTGGACTACACCATCAACGAGGAGGCCACCTACTCGGATTCCAAGCCGGTAGTCTGCGATGACTTTTTGCTGAGCTTGCAGGCCAGCTCTCGCCCGGATCTCTTCGGATCCGACATGCCGCTGTTCGGCCAGGTGGAGAACATTGACTGCGAAGCGGGCGCGAAACAGTTCAGCGTGCACTTCGCCGACAAGCGCGGTGAACGCTACCGGGAACTGTTTGGGCCCGGCACGGTGCTGCCTTCCCACACTGTGGCCGAGAAGGCCGGGGTGGAAGACGTCGTATCCGCCGTCGACACTAAGGACGAACAAGCACTGACGGAGCTGGGTAAGGCCTGGCAAGACGTATTCACCTTCTCGAAGACTGATCCATCCCAGGTGCCGACCTCCGGGCCGTACAAGATTGCCGCGCGGAAAGATGATGGCTCGCTGAAGCTGGAGAAGAATCCTGAATGGAAAGGCGTAGAACCTGCCCAGTCTCCGGTGTACCTCTGGCCGCAAGGGGCGGACGTAAAGAAGCTGGGGGAGCATAACCAGCTTTCCGTGGTGGATACCAACCGCGGCGCCGGTGAAACCCCTGGAAAGGTAGCCGAGGAGCTGGGGCTCAACAGTGATGAGTTGCGCGTGGTGGAGAGCAACTCGGAGCGCGTGGATACTCTGCGGATCTCTGACCTTGGCCTGCTGCAGAATCCCGACTCCCGCAAGGCCCTGAATGCCTGCATCGACCGCGAGGGCATTGCTAAGGCCGTGGAGGAGGAGACCGGCGCCGCTGTGCAACCAACCGGCCTGCGGGTTATCGGCACCGAGCACCCGCTGCGCGCTTACTTGGACGACATCAATGGGCGGAACACCAAGGTCAATGTCGAGGAGGCTCGCTCTAAGCTCAACGGGATGACTATCCGCGTTGGCTTCCTCGATTCGGTGCCGCGATATAAGAAAATTGTTGACGCCCTTAAGTCTAAGTGCGCGGAGGCCGGCGTAAACATCGAACCCGTGCCCCGCTCGGCCGATGACTACGGCCTACTGGGCGTGGATTACGACGTAGCCCTTGACACCCGATCCGCTAACGGTCGGAATTCGGCGGCGAACGCCACGCCGGGCTCTGGGCTCAAGGAGATCCGGGGCGCGGAGACGGCGTTGGCTGACGACGCCATGACCCTGCCTCTGGTCACCGAACCGCGCACCATCCTTGCCGAGGTTCATGCGGCTAACGTGCTGGATAGCTCCTCGGATACCGGGGTGAGCTGGAATATGGATCGCTGGGTGGAGTCCGACGAGCCAGTGGCAACCGGACGTGCCTCTGACGAAGGCGACGACGGGGCAGAGGGAACTGATGCTAGCGAGTCCCCGGTAGCTCCCGAAGAGGAAGAGCCCAGCAAGTAAGCCCCACCTGTAAGACTGGCTGGGGCGTTAAGGTAGGAAATGCCCCTGCCGCCGCAGATCCCTCCCAGGCAAAAGAGAGAAAGAGACCCAAGAGCTTGACTTCCGCCCCCCACGCCGACCACCCTGACCACTCCGGCCAAGATAGCAAACCGCAGCGAGCAGAAACCGCAGCAAGCGCGCTGCGCCGCAGCATCCGGGTCGTCCCGGATTTTCCCTCCCGCGGCATTGTCTTCGAAGACCTGACCCCCGTGCTGGCAGACCCGCACTCCTTCAAGCTCTTGGTGGAAGACCTGGCGGAGCACTGCCGCAATTTCGACATCGATCTGATCGGCGGATTGGATGCACGCGGCTTCTTGCTTGGAAGTGCCGTTGCCTACGAGCTGGGCGTGGGCATCCTGGCAGTTCGAAAAGGCGGCAAACTGCCGCCCCCTGTCCACCACGTGGACTACGCTTTGGAGTACGGCACGGCCTCCCTAGAGATCCCGGCTGACAACGCCATTCCGCTGCAGGGCAAGAACGTCTTCCTCATCGACGACGTTCTCGCCACGGGCGGTACGCTCGCCGCTTCGCGCGAGCTGTTGGAAAACGCCGGGGCGAAAGTCTGCGGGCTGGGCGTGGTGCTAGAGGTATCCGCGTTGGACGGTCGCGATCGTCTCAAGGATCTTCCGCTCTACGTGGTCGACCAGGCCGTCTGATAGCCCCGAGGGGTAATTGGCGCAGGTGGCGTCAACAAAAAGAAGAGAAGAAACAGGCAGGACTTTAAGCGGCTATGAGCAACGAAAAGGGTTCGCTGTGGATGGCGGCTCGCATTGCGCGAAGCCTCACCGGCACCGGTAAGCCAAAGATCAACCCCGTACTCGGGCCGCTCCTTTCCGTGCACAGGCGCTTTCACCCGCGCGCCGACCTGGCCCTTTTAAACCGCGCCTATGCTACCGCCGAGAAGCTGCACGAGGGTGTCAAGCGCAAGTCCGGCGAACCGTATATCACGCACCCGCTGGCGGTGGCGACCATCGCCGCGGAGATCGGCATGGACACAACCACCGTGGTCGCAGCGCTGCTGCACGACACGGTGGAGGATACGGACTACTCCCTGGAGGAGCTGTCCCGCGACTTCGGCAGTGAGGTTGCTCGCCTGGTGGACGGCGTGACGAAGCTGGACAAGGTGGTGCTGGGCTCCGCGGCGGAGGCGGAAACCATCCGCAAGATGATCGTCGCCATGGCAGAGGACCCGCGCGTGCTAGTGATCAAGGTCTCCGACCGCCTGCACAACATGCGCACCATGCGCTTCCTGCCGCCGGAAAAGCAGGCGAAGAAGGCACGCGAGACGCTCGAGGTGATCGCCCCGCTGGCCCACCGCCTGGGAATGGCGACTGTGAAGTGGGAGCTGGAAGATCTGGCTTTCGCCATCCTGTATCCGAAGAAGTACGACGAGATCGTGCGCCTGGTGGCCGACCGTGCCCCGAAGCGCGACCAGTACCTGGCGAAGGTGAAGCAGGAGATCGAGCTGGCCATGTCGCGCAGCTCGCTACACGCCACCGTTGAGGGCCGCCCGAAACACTACTGGTCGATCTACCAGAAGATGATCGTGCGCGGCCGCGACTTTGATGAGATCTTTGACCTGGTGGGCGTGCGCATCCTGGTGGATAGCGTGCAGGATTGCTACGCGGCCGTGGGTGCCATCCACACCCTGTATCAGCCGATGCCGGGGCGGTTCAAGGACTATATTTCCTCCCCGCGTTTCGGCGTGTACCAGTCGCTGCACACCACCGTGATCGGCCCGGACACTAAGCCGCTGGAAGTGCAGATCCGCACCCACGAGATGCACCACAACGCCGAGTACGGCATCGCGGCGCACTGGCGGTACAAGGAAACCCGCGGCAACAACAACAGCGAGTCCGCAGAGGTGGATCAGATGGCGTGGATGCGCCAGCTGCTGGATTGGCAGAAGGAGGCCGCCGACCCGAACGAGTTCCTGGACTCGCTGCGCTACGATCTGTCCACGAACCAGATTTTCGTGTTCACGCCGAAGGGCGATGCCATCACCCTGCCGAATGGGTCCACGCCGATTGACTTTGCCTATGCGGTGCACACGGAGATCGGGCACCGCTGTATTGGTGCGAAGGTCAATGGCAAGCTGGTGGCCCTGGAATCCAAGTTGAATACCGGCGACAAGGTGGAGGTCTTTACCTCGAAGGATCAAAACTCCGGGCCGTCGAAGGACTGGATGAACATCGTCGTCTCACCGCGCGCCAAGGCGAAGATCCGGCAGTGGTTCGCGAAGGAGCGCCGCGAGGAAGCAGCGGAGAAGGGCCGCGATCTGCTGGCTGCCGAAGCGCAGCGGGGTGGCCTGGCGGTGCACCGCCTGTTTACTCACGAATCCCTGCGCCTGCTGGCCAGCGACATGAACTACCAGAATGTCGAGGCACTCTACACTGCCATTGGTCGGGGTGAGGTCACGGCCGGGCACGTCTGCCACCGCCTGGTGGAGGGGGCGGAGCCTGAATCCGAGACCGACGACGTTTTGCAGTCGGGCTCGGCGACCTCGAAGATTGCGAACACTCCGCAGGAAGGCCGCGGCGATGGCTCCGGCATTCTCGTGCAGGGGGAGGCCGACTTCTCAGCGAAGCTGGCGAAGTGCTGCACCCCGGTTCCGGGCGATAAGATCTTCGGGTTCATCACCAAGGGCGGGGGAGTAAGCGTACACCGCACGGATTGCACCAACGCTGAGAAGCTGCACCAGGAGCCGCAGCGGATCATCGAGGTCTCGTGGGCCAGCAGCTTCCACAATGCGGTGTTTATGGTCACGATCCAGATCGAGGGGCTGGATCGCAACGGTTTGCTCTCTGAGGTTACGCGCGTTGTCTCTGACCAGAAGGTGCCGATCATCGCCACGAATTCGCACACCGCGGGCGATAGGGTGGCGACGATCCGCTTCACCTTCGAGGTGTCGGACACGAAGCAGCTGGGCTACATGATGAACCAGCTGCGCAATGTCGAGGGTGTCTACGACGTCTATCGCGTCACGACGGGCGGCTAGCCCAGGAGGCTAGCCCAGAAAACTAACCCAAGAAGACTAACCCAGCACCGCGGACTCGATGTTGATGTCCTCGGACGGGGAGGCATCGCCCTCAGGTGCCTTTTCCATTAGCCTGTCCAGCACCTTCAGGCCGGCCTCGTCGATGGTGCCGAATACGTTGTAGCTCGGCGGCAGGGTGGTGTCGCCGGTGACCAGGAAGAACTGGCTGCCGTTGGTATCCGGGCCGCTGTTGGCCATCGCCAGGGTGCCTCGCTTGTAGTTGACCGGCGTTTCAGCCTTGTCCTTGTCCACACCGTTGCTCGGGAATTCATCCGCGAAGGAGTAGCCCGGGCCGCCTGCGCCGGTGCCCTCGGGGTCGCCACACTGCAGGATCGTCATGGAATCGGACTTCACAGAACGGTGGCACTTGGTGGAGTCGTAGAACTTCTTCTCTACCAGGTGCTTGAAGGAGTTGGTGGAGCACGGAGACTTGTCGTTGGCTAGCTCCAGGCCGACCTCTTTGCCGTTTATGGTCAAGGTGACCTTCTCGGTTCCCTTGGCGGTCACGTTCTTGCCGTTGGGCAGTCCGGCGTCGCTGAGCTCGCCCTCCGGATCCTTCTTGTACTCGCACTTCACGGTCTCGCCGTAGGGCTCCTTGGGGCCTGCCGGCAGCGCCACGGGCTTCACGTCCGGCTCTTCGGACTGCTGCTGCTCGCTTTCGGCGACCTGATCTTCCTCCTCGTCAGAGGAGTAGGTGGCGGCAAACCAGATTCCGCCGACGATGACCACCAGCACGGCGAGGGTTGCTGCGACCACGCCCAGCGGTGCGATCTTGGCCTTGCGCTCGCGGGACTTCAGAGCTTTCTCTAGCTCCGACAGCGCCTGATCGCGCTGAGTCGCGTTCGGATAGTTGTTGTCAGACACGTTTTTCTAGGACCTTTCTTGTGCTAGATACGGTGATCCATTATGCCCTATATACTGGCCGATTCGGGTGAAGGGGCACGCGCTCGTTGCTACTTTCGCTAGGGTTTAGTGGCATGAGCACAGACGCAACCCTCCTGCCGGAAACGACGCAGATCCTTTCTTTTCCTGCCGGCCCTTTCGAAACCAATTGCTATGTGGTGATTGATGGTTCGGACGCCACCAGCGGGGAAAACTCCCCGGCGGTCGTTATAGACCCGGGTTTGGGTGCCTTTGAGAACATCCAAAGGCTCGCCGACGAGCACAAGTTCTTCGTCGAGAAGGTCGTGCTGACCCACGGGCACATCGACCACATCCGCGACGCGGGAGCGTTCGGGGTGCCGGTGTACGTTCACGAGTTGGATCGCTTCATGCTGGAGATGGATCAGGCGGCCAGCCCGCTGGCGCAGCCTTTCGACGTGGCCAACATGCCCGCGATCGAGGACATCCGTCACCTGGGAGATTCCATCAGCATCGGTGGCGCGGAGTTCGAGATTCACCACATGCCGGGCCACTCGCCGGGGCATGTTATGTTCCGCGTGAATGGGCTGATCTTCGGCGGTGACGTGCTGTTCCGCGGGGGAGTGGGCCGCACCGACCTTCCAGGGTGTTCGCCTGAGGACATGATGCTGAGCCTCAAGAAGCTCACCACAGATTTCGCCGACGAGGACATTGTGCTGCCGGGCCACGGCCCGCACACGACCATCGGGGAAGAAAAGCTCACCAATAGCTTCCTGGCGGCAGTGCAATAGCCGTTTAGTAGACTGTTCTCTTGTGACTGAGAGCGAGAAGAAGCAACAGAAGCCCCAGAAGGCTAAGGCCGGGAAGTTTAAGGCGCTGAGTGCGCCGAAGGGCGTGCCGGACTACGTGCCGCCGACATCGGCGGAGTTCAAGGCTGTCAAGGATGCGTTCACCTCTGCCGCGCACGCCGCAGGCTACGAGCACGTGGAGCTGCCGATCTTCGAGGAGACCTCTCTGTTCGCCCGTGGTGTTGGCGAATCTACCGACGTCGTGTCGAAGGAAATGTACACCTTCGCCGACCGAGGCGGCCGTTCGGTGACCCTGCGGCCGGAGGGCACGGCGGGCGTCATGCGTGCCGTCATTGAGCACAACCTGGATCGCGGGCAGCTACCAGTAAAGCTGGTCTACAACGGCCCCTTCTTCCGCTACGAGCGACCGCAGGCCGGCCGCTACCGCCAGTTGCAGCAGGTGGGCGTGGAAGCCATCGGCGTGGACGATCCGGCGCTGGACGCCGAGGTTATCGCACTGGCGCACCGCTGCTTTAGCTCCATTGGCTTGAACGGCTTCCGCCTGGAGCTGACCAGCCTGGGCGACTGGGACGACCGCCCCGCCTACCGGCAGAAGCTGCAGGACTTCCTGGCCACGCTGCCGCTGGACGAGGAGACCCAGCGCCGTGCGCAGCTGAACCCGCTGCGAGTACTGGATGATAAGCGCCCTGAGATGCAGGAGATGCTGGCCGAGGCTCCCTTGATGCTGGACCACCTCAGCGATTCCTCCCGCGAACACTTCGAGACCGTGACCGGGCTGCTGGACGACCTGGGCGTGGGGTACACCATCAACCCGCGGATGGTGCGCGGCCTGGACTACTACACGAAGACCTGCTTTGAGTTCGTACACGACGGCCTGGGCGCGCAGTCTGGTATCGGCGGCGGCGGACGCTACGACGGCCTGATGGCGCAGCTGGGCGGGCAGGATCTTTCCGGAATCGGCTTCGGGCTGGGAGTTGATAGGGCGCTGCTGGCGCTCGAGGCGGAGGAGAAGAGGGCGTCAACAGGAAGAAGGGTTGATGTCTACGGCGTGGCACTCGGCGCGGAGGCCAAGCGGCGCATGGTGGGCATCGTGGACGACCTGCGCGAGCGCGGGGTCGCCGCCGATATGTCCTACGGCGACCGCGGGTTGAAGGGTGCCATGAAGGGTGCCGACCGTGCCGGTGCACTGTATGCCCTGGTGCTGGGCGATAAGGAGCTCGCCGAGGGGACGGTGACGGTGAAGGATCTCGGCGCTCATGAACAGCACGAAGTGGATCTGGCCGCAGTCGTGGAACTGCTGGCCGAGAAGACGGAGAAGACGGCAGAGAGGACGACAGGCGCTTAGTAGAACGGCTTTGCCGAACTGGCTGCGCCCTTACCTGCCGCCGCAGCGCTAAGAGCGCTGCAGGCGGGGCGCCGCGGGGCAACGTGCGCGGAGTTTAGCGCTGGAAGTCCTGGTGGCAGGATTTCATGGTGCCGCCCTGGTAGCCGCGCATGAACCAGTCCACGCGCATTTCGGATGACCCGTGGGTCCACTTGTCGGGATCTACTTCCTGTCCGGAGCTGGACTGGATGGCGTCATCGCCAATAGAACGAGCAGTCGCAATAGCCTGCTCGACCTGTTCTTGGGTGAGGGGCTCCAACAGAGCGTCCTCACCCTTGTCGGCGTTCTGGGCCCAAACTCCGGCGTAGCAGTCGGCCTGGACCTCCATCTTCACCGCGTTGGAATCCTCACCCGGGTTGTCGTAGTCGCTCAAGCCCAGGTTGCCCTCCAGGTTCTGGATGTGGTGGCCGAACTCGTGGGCGGTGACGTACATCTGCGCGAACGGGCCGTTGGATCCGCCCATCTGCTTCAGCTCGTCGAAGAATGGGACGGACATGTAGACCGTCTCGTCGCCGGGGCAGTAGAACGGGCCGGTGCTGGCTAGGTTCGCGGAGCCACAGCGGGTGCTGGTCTGCCCTTCGGCGAGCACCAGGCCCGGCTCCCTGTACTTTTTCCCAGCCTCGTCCGGCAACGCCGATCCCCAGAACTGGTCGACTGACTTCGCCGTAGCCAACACGCGGCAATCGTCGTTGTTGTTGGCGTCCTCGGCAGTCTGGCAGTGCTCGAAGCCCTCGCCGCCCTGACTGCTACTGACGCCCGCACGCTGATCGGAGCCACCGTTTCCACCCAACATGCCGAGTCCGCCGTTAAAGAGGAACACCAGAATGGCGGCAACGATGATTCCCGGAATGCCGAAGCGACGGGCGAGGGCGCCAAAAAGTAGGCCAGTAAACAGGCCGCCGCCCCCACCTTGGTTGCCACCCCCGCCCCCGAGGCCGAAACCGCCTCCGCCGGAGCCAGTACCCCCGCGCTGTCCACGGTCGGAATAGTTGTTCAGATTGTTGTTAAAAGTCACAAGTGAATCGTGCCATACCCGGGCGACGTATACACCCTATTGCGGACAAGGTAAGCTGTAAGGCCGAAAAGGCTAAAAATCGAGGAAGGATTATAGGAACGTGCTGCGCACACACCTGGCGGGCGAACTGCGCCCAGAGAATATCGGTGATGAAGTGACCCTGACCGGCTGGGTTGGTCGTCGACGTGACCACGGTGGCGTCATTTTCATCGATCTGCGCGACCGCACCGGCGTGGCACAGGTCGTCTTCCGTGAGTCCGAGGTAGCCGAGCGCGCACACGACCTGCGCAGCGAGTACTGCCTCAAGGTCACCGGTGTGGTGGAGGCTCGCCCGGAGGGGTCGGAGAACCCGAACCTGGCTTCCGGCGGTATCGAGGTTAACGTCTCCGAGCTTGAGGTTTTGAACGCGGCGGCGGCGCTGCCGTTCCAGATTGACGATCCGTCCTCCTCTGGCGAGGTAGGCGAGGAGACCCGCCTGAAGTACCGCTACCTGGATCTGCGCCGCAAAACCCAGGGCGATGCGCTGCGCCTGCGCTCCCGTGTGAACCAGGCTGCCCGCGGGGTTCTCGCTGAGCACGACTTCACGGAAATCGAGACCCCGACGCTGACCCGCTCCACCCCGGAGGGCGCCCGCGACTTCCTGGTACCCGCACGCCTGCGCCCGGGGACGTTCTACGCCCTGCCACAGTCCCCGCAGCTGTTTAAACAGCTGCTGATGGTCGCTGGCATGGAGCGCTACTACCAGATCGCCCGCTGCTACCGCGACGAGGACTTCCGCGCCGACCGCCAGCCGGAGTTCACCCAGCTAGACGTCGAGATGTCCTTCGTGGACCAGGAAGACGTGATCTCCCTGGCAGAGGAGATCCTGGTGGCCATTTGGAAGGAGATCGGCTACGAGATCTCCACCCCGATCCCGCGCATGACCTACGCCGAGGCGATGAAGTACTACGGCTCCGATAAGCCGGATCTGCGCTTCGACATCCAGATCACCGAGTGCACCGACTTCTTCAAGAACACCACCTTCCGCGTGTTCCAAAACGAATACGTCGGCGCAGTGGTTATGGATGGCGGAGCTGACCAGCCCCGCCGCCAGCTGGATGCCTGGCAGGAGTGGGCCAAGCAGCGCGGCGCGAAGGGCCTGGCCTACATTCTGGTGGGCGAGGATGGCGAGCTGTCCGGCCCGGTGGCCAAGAACATCACCGACGAAGAGCGCGCGGGCATTGCCGAGCACGTCGGCGCCAAGCCAGGCGACTGCATCTTCTTCGCCGCAGGCGAGACCAAGCCGTCCCGCGCCCTGCTAGGTGCTGCCCGTGGCGAGATCGCTAACAAGCTGGGCCTGATCAAGGAAGGCGACTGGGCCTTCACCTGGGTTGTCGACGCCCCACTGTTCGAACCGGCTGCGGATGCCACCGCGTCTGGCGACGTGGCTCTGGGCCACTCCGCCTGGACTGCCGTGCACCACGCCTTTACCTCCCCGAAGCCGGAGTACCTGGACAACTTCGACGAGAACCCGGGCGAGGCGCTGGCCTACGCCTACGACATCGTGTGTAATGGCAACGAGATCGGCGGCGGTTCTATTCGTATCCACCAGCCGGACGTTCAGGAGCGCGTGTTCAAGGTCATGGGCATCACCGAGGAGGAGGCTCGCGAGAAGTTCGGCTTCCTGCTGGATGCGTTCGCCTTCGGCGCTCCGCCGCACGGCGGCATCGCCTTCGGTTGGGACCGCATCGTCTCCCTGCTGGGTGGCTTCGAATCCATCCGCGACGTCATCGCCTTCCCGAAGTCCGGCGGCGGCGTGGATCCGCTGACCGACGCCCCGGGCGAGATCTCCGCGGAGCAGCGTAAGGAATCCGGTATCGATTTCAAGCCGAAGAAGGGCCCCAAGGGCCAGAAGGAAAAGTAGGCGAGTAGTAGTGCAATCAGTCGAGTCCACTGTCGAGGCGGCAACCCAGGTTTTGGCGACCCGCTTCGGAGGTTCACCCGAACTCAGCGATCCGCAGGATCTGGGTGGGAGTGGCTCCTCGATGGTTCTGCGCTGCCGGATTTCCGCCGACCCCTTCCTGCAGGAACGCACGGTGGTGATTAAACAGCTGCCGCCGGAAAGCGAAGGGGATGCGCCCGCCGCGGGTGGTGTCGGCAGCGGTGGGGGCGGCGATGGCTCCAACGAGGGTTCCGGCGACGCAGGGGAGTTCGGTCCGGATGCCCTGGGCATGCTCCGCGAGGTTGTGGCCTACCAGTACACCAATACTCTGGCGGAGACGGTGCGCCCCGGCCCGGTGCTGCTGGCTTATGACATCGACCAGCGCCTGCTTATCCTGTCGGACGCGGGCGATGGCACGAGCTTTACCGACGTGCTGACTCTGCAAGATTCCAAGTCCCGCATTGGAGCCCTGCGCAAGCTCGGCCGTTCGCTAGGCAAGATGCATGCCGCCACGTTTGGTGGCGCGCAGTCGTACTCCACCCTTATGCGCCGCCAGTGCCAGCGCCATAGCATCAGCCCCGAGGCGATTGAAGAATCGGACATCGACGTCGGCGAGCTCGTCCAGTCTGGCGTGGACCTCATGATTTCCAACGGGCTGACTATCGACCCGGTGGTACAGCGCTACGCCACCAAGGCCGTCGAGCGCCAGAACAAGTCCGAATTCCTGGTCTTCACACCCTTCGACCTGGCGCCGGACAACGTCATGCTCACGGACGACATCGTGCTGCTGGACTATGAATGGGCCGGGTTCCGAGACGCAGCATTCGACGTCGCCTGCGTGGTGGCGGGCTTCCCGCAGGATAATTCCACCCCGGCTTTGGACGAGTCGGAGACCACGGAGTTCCTCGCCGCCTGGCGTGCGGAAGCACAGCAGATCTGGCCCGCCATCTCTGAAGACAAGGTCTTCCACGACTGGGTAATGTCCGCCCTCATCGGCTGGGCTTTCCTGTCGCTGATCATGATGTACTACGGTCGGCTTTCCGTGGCCAAGCACTCTTCGTTCGTCTTCGGCGATGAGTCCGATAACCAGGAGGTTTCGCGCTCTATCCGCCATATGTCGGAGGAGCAGCTTGAGGATCTGGCTACGACTGTGGAGGCCATCCAGCGCTTCTCCCGCCGACGCGAGTCCAAGAGCTTCGCGGCGATCGGCGAGTTTGCGCAGGTTCTTTTGAAGGTGCTGTCGCAGCTGGGAGCCTTCCCGAACGAGCGCGAAGACTAACGCCCGACGCTTAAAGCCGATGGACGATCTGTTTTCCCAAGGTCAGCAGGGCCGTGGCGCCGCTGCGACAAACGGAACCGACGAGAACGCCGCGGAGGCGTACTTTCACCCTGGCTCCCACGCCCCACTGGCGGTTCGCATGCGCCCCCGCAGCCTCGACGAGGTGGTCGGCCAGGACAAAGTTCTCGGCCCTGGTTCGCCGCTTCGCCGACTAATCGAGGGCCAGGGCGATACCTCCGTCATCCTCTACGGCCCGCCCGGCACCGGCAAGACCACTATCGCCAGCCTCATCTCCCAGGCTTCTGGCCGCCGCTTCGAAGCCTTGAGCGCCCTGAACTCCGGCGTGAAGGAAGTCCGCGCAATCATCGAACAAGCTCGCAAGCGCCTGGTCTTGGGCGAGCACACCGTGCTGTTCATCGACGAGGTCCACCGCTTTTCCAAGACCCAGCAGGATGCGCTGCTCTCCGCCGTCGAGAACCGCACCGTCCTACTGGTTGCCGCCACCACCGAAAACCCCTCGTTCTCTGTGGTTTCGCCGCTCTTGTCGCGGTCGTTGCTTGTCCAACTGTCTTCTCTTAGTGACGCCGACATTCGCACCGTACTGCAGCGTGCCCTCGACGACGAGCGCGGCTACGCTGGCCGTCTGCGGGTGACCTCCGAGGCGATGGATCAGCTCGTCGCCATGGCGGCCGGGGATGCCCGCCGTAGTCTGACGTACCTGGAGGCCGCGGCCGAGGGAGTCGAGCCGGATGGGGAGAACGGCGTGGCGGAGCTGGTGGCGTCACAAGTAAAAAAGTCCCTCAACAAGGCAGTGGCGCGGTACGACCGCGACGGCGACCAGCACTACGACATCACCAGTGCCTTCATTAAATCCATCCGTGGTTCGGATCCGGACGCCGCGCTGCACTACCTAGCCCGCATGCTGGAAGGCGGCGAAGATCCGCGCTTCATCGCCCGCAGACTGGTTATCCATGCCAGCGAGGACATCGGCATGGCCGACCCGCAGGCGCTGCAGGTGGCGGTGGCGGCATATCACGCGGTGAGCTTCATCGGCATGCCGGAGGCACGGCTCAACCTGGCGCAGGCCACGATCCACCTGGCGACCGCGCCGAAGTCCAACGGGGTGATCGCAGCCATCAACTCTGCCATCGGGGACGTGCAGGCAGGCAAGGGCGGGACAGTACCGGCTCACTTGCGCGACGGCCACTACCAGGGGGCGAAGGCACTCGGCAACGCGGTGGGATACGTCTATCCGCACGACGACCCCAAGGGCGTGGTGCCGCAGCAGTACCTGCCGGACGATCTGAAGGACGCGGTGTACTACCAGCCGACAACCCACGGCCACGAAAAGACCATTGCTGCGCGCTTGAGTAGCCTTAGGGCTATCGTTCGCTCCTTCTTAACCCGGGGGTAGAATGTACGCATTCCATTTACAGTCGACATAGAACTCTACGAGGTAAAGCCACCGTGCAAACGCATGAGATCCGCCAGCGCTTCATCGAGCACTTCACCAAGGCCGGGCACACCGAGGTACCCAGCGCATCGCTGATCCTGGACGACCCGAACCTTCTGTTCGTGAACGCCGGCATGGTTCCGTTCAAGCCCTACTTCCTGGGCCAGCAGAACCCACCGTTTGAAAACGGCACGGCGACCTCCATCCAGAAGTGCGTGCGCACCCTGGACATCGACGAGGTCGGCATCACCACCCGCCACAACACGTTCTTTCAGATGGCGGGAAACTTCTCCTTCGGCGCTTACTTCAAGGAAGGTGCGATCACGCACGCCTGGACGCTGCTGACCGATCCGGTGGAAGAAGGCGGACTGGGCCTGGACCCGGAGCGCCTGTGGGTTACAGTTTTTACCGACGACGACGAAGCGGCGGAGATCTGGAACAAGAAGATCGGGGTGCCCGAGCACAAGATCCAACGCCTCGGCATGGAGGATAACTACTGGTCCATGGGCATTCCCGGCCCGTGTGGTCCCTGCTCGGAGATCTACTACGACCGCGGCCCGGAGCACGGCCAGGAGGGCGGCCCGATCGTCGATGACACCCGCTACATCGAGATCTGGAACCTCGTTTTCATGGAGAACGAGCGCGGCGAGGGGCTGGGCAAGGGCAACTTCGAGATCGTCGGCAAGCTGCCGAAGAAGAACATCGATACCGGCCTGGGCATCGAGCGTGTCGCCTGCATCCTGCAGGACGTGGACAACGTGTACGAAACTGACCTTCTGCGCCCCGTGATCGACGTGGCCCAGGAGGTCACCGGCGCCAAGTACGGAGCCGACCAGGCTAACGACGTGCGCTTCCGCGTGATCGCCGATCACTCCCGCACCGGTCTGATGCTGATGCTGGACGGCGTGACTCCCGGCAACGAGGGCCGCGGCTACATCCTGCGCCGCCTACTGCGCCGAATCATCCGCTCCGCCCGCCTGCTGGGCGCAACGGGGGAGACCCTGGAGAGGTTCATGGACACCGTGCGCGAGACCATGACGCCCTCCTACCCGGAAATCGCCGAGAACTACGAGCGCATTCGCGCCGTAGCTCTGGCAGAGGAGAAGTCCTTCCTGAAGACCCTGGAATCCGGATCCCAGATGTTCGACATCTGGGCCCACGGTGCCAAGGAACGCGGCGAGGATACCGTCCCGGGCGACGTTGCTTTCTCCCTGCACGACACCCATGGCTTCCCGATCGACCTGACCCAGGAGATGGCCGCCGAGGCCGGCCTGAAGGTGGACATCGACGGCTTCCACGACCTGATGGCGGAGCAGAAGGCCCGCGCCAAGGCCGATAACAACGCCAAGAAGCTGGGCCACGTGGATCAGACGATCTACCGTCCGTTCGTGGATAACCACCCGACCGTGTTCACCGGCTACGAGAACCTGGCTGACGAGGCCTCCGTGCTGGGCATCATCCGCGACGGCGCGCTGGTGGAGACTGCCCCGGAGGGCGCTGCCGCTCAGGTGATCCTGGACCGCACCCCGTTCTACGCCGAGGCCGGCGGCCAGATGGCTGATCGCGGCGAGATGACCACCACCTCGGGCTCCGCCCGTGTGGAGGACGTGCAGAAGGTCGGCAAGAAGGTCTGGGTACACCACGTGACCGTGAGCGGCGGCGAGCTGGCCGTGGGCCAAAAGGTACAGGCAACGGTGGACAAGGCGTGGCGCCACCAGGCTCGCCAGGCGCACTCCGGCACGCACCTGATTCACGCCGCCCTGCGCGAGGTGCTGGGGCCAACAGCCGTGCAGGCCGGCTCCATGAACAAGCCGGGCTACCTGCGCTTCGACTTCAACTACGGCGAGCAGCTGACCGAAAACCAGCTGAACCAGATCGAGGAGATCGCCAACGGCGCGGTGGATAGCGACTACCAGGTGAACACCATCGAGACCTCCCTGGAGGAGGCCAAGGCGATGGGCGCTATGGCCCTGTTCGGCGAGAATTACGGTTCCGAGGTGCGCGTCGTGGAGATCGGCGGCCCGTTCTCCATGGAGCTGTGCGGCGGTATCCACGTGGAGCACTCTTCCCAGGTCGGCCCGATCTCAGTGCTCGGCGAGTCCTCCGTCGGCTCCGGCGTGCGCCGCATCGAGGCCTACACGGGCATGGATTCCTTCCGCTTCCTGAGTACCGAGAAGTCTCTGGTGGCTGGCCTGGCAACCAGCCTGAAGACCCCGAGCGAGGAACTACCGGAGCGCATCGACGCGCTTACTGCCAAACTGAAGGCCGCCGAGAAGCAGATCCAGCAGCTGCGTGCGCAGCAGCTGCAGGGGCAGGTCGGCCAGCTGGTGGAGAAGGCCGAAACTATCGGCGAGGTCAAGGTTCTGGCCGAGCGGCTGCCCGAAGGTGTGGCCGCCGGTGACCTGCGCACCCTGGCCATGGATGCGAAGAACCGCCTGGGCTCCGAGCCCGCCGTCGTGGTCTTTGCTTCCGTAGACGGCGAGAAGGTACCTTTCGTCGCCGCTGCAAACGACGCTGCTGTGGACAAGGGCATTAAGGCCGGCGAGCTCGTCAAGGCCTTCGGGGAGAAGGTTTCTGGTCGCGGTGGCGGTAAGCCGGCCATGGCGCAGGGCTCTGGTTCGGACGCCGCCGGCATCCCCGCCGGCATCGAAGCCGTCAAGAGCGCACTGCGCGGATAGTCGCGCGGGGAGTTTTCGCTGATGCAGACCGAGAAGCCAGATCCAGCCACCGACCCCGGCCGCGGGCGGAGGCTCGGCCTCGACGTAGGCACCGTGCGCATTGGAGTGGCGATCTCGGACCCGGACTGCATCCTCGCCACACCCGTGGAGACCGTTCAGGCCACCGCGGACGACGCGGATGTACAGCGTGTGGCGGAGATCTGCCGGGAGAATTTCGTGGTGGAGATTGTGGTGGGCCTACCGGTCGCGCTGCGCGGAAACCATACACAAAGCACCCTGAATGCAGAGGAATTTGCGCGGCTGGTTAAAGAGGAATTGCCGGATATTCCACTGCGCATGGTGGACGAAAGAATGTCTACGATGGCCGCTACGCAGGCTTTTCACGCCTCCGGCGTCAATAGTAAAAAAGGCAGAAAGAAGATCGACCAGGCCGCAGCAGTACATATTCTGCAGGGGTGGTTAGACACGCGGCGGCGCGTGCTTTCCTAAAATTTATCAATTCGTGAGAAAATGACGGGCGACGCTTAACGTTGTTGGGCTCAGCTTGTAATTGACGTTATAGAGCAAACCCAAGAGTAAACCAGTACGAAAGGCCACACGGATCTATGGGACCGACCCGTAACATGCAGCCGAAGTTTAGAAGGCGCCGGCAACTCGCCGCCGCACTGGCTATCGCTCTGGTCGTCCTGTTGATCGGTACCTGCGCCTACGTCTGGTACCAGCGCGACGTTGTAGCCGTGCGCGATTACGAAGGGGAGGGCAACGGCAACGTCGTCATGGTGCGCGTGGGGCCCGGCGACTCCGTGGATAGCCTGTCCGAGCAGCTGGTGGAAAAGGACGTGGTGGGCTCCCGCCGTGCCCTGATGTCCGCCGCGGAACGCAAGGAGCCGGAGCTGCAGGCGGGCTACTACCCGCTGCAAGAGCAAATGTCCGCGGACAAGGCCCTGGAGTGGCTGTCTAGCGATGAGCGCCGCCGCGGCGTGGTCGATATTCCCAACGGCTTGACTCTGCAAGACGTCCAGGTAGTCGACGGTGATAACCGTAAGGGTATATTCACTCTGATCTCCGAACAGACCTGCCAGGACGAGCACACCTGTGTGTCCGTCGAAGACCTGCAGAAGGCTGCGGCGCAGACCCCGCCAGAGCAGCTGGAGATTGCGGATTGGGCCGTGGATAAGGTGAATGCGCGCGGCGATGACCCGAAGCGTATCGAAGGCCTGATTTCCCCCGGCGTGCATCTGTTCGACCCAACCAGTAGCCCGGAGGAGATCCTGAAGTCCTTGCTGAATACCTCTAAGGAGCAGTACGAGAACACCGGACTGCTGACTTCCGCGGAGAAGGTCGGCTTGAGCCCCTATGACATGCTGGTGGCGGCATCCCTGGTGGAGCGCGAGGCGCCGGAGGGCGACTTCGACAAGGTCGCGCGCGTGATCCTGAACCGCCTGCATGAGAACCAGAAGCTCGAGTTCGACTCGACGGTGAACTACGACCTGAGCGAGGTTGAGGTCGCCACCACCGACGAGGATCGTAAGCGCCCGACTCCGTGGAATACTTATGCCAAGGAGGGGCTGCCGGACACCCCGATTTCCTCGCCCGGCCTGCAGGCACTCCACGCGATCGAGAACCCGGCAGAGGGTGACTGGTTGTACTTCGTTACCGTCGACCGCGACGGACGAACCGTCTTCAACCGCGACTTCGACGCGCACGAGCGAGCCATCGAGGAATCCCGCCGCAACGGTGTGCTGGATTCGAACCGCTAGCCCTCGAGGCAAGGTTGTGCAAGGCTGTGCAAGCCAGTTCAACCCAGAACAAGCCAGAACAAGCCAAACTCAAAAGCAAAGGGTGAATAAGTATGTCCGCCGCAGGCCATGTGCTGTCGGTAGATGAATTCCTGGAGACGCCCGGCATGCGCTGTGCGGTGCTGGGTAGCCCGATCGAACACTCGCTGTCCCCGCAGCTGCACAACGCCGGATACCGCGCGCTGGGGCTAGAGATGGACTACTACCGCGTGGAGGCGGGGGAGTCGCGCGACATGCGCCGACTGCTGAGCGAGTCTGGCGATCAGATTCGTGGCTTCTCCGTGACTATGCCCGGCAAGCAGGCCGCCTTGGAGTTGGCTGACCTGGCAACGAACCGTGCGCAAGAGATCGGCTCCGCCAATACTCTCGTGCCACAAGGCGATGGGAGGTGGCTGGCCGACAACACGGACGTGGACGGTGTGACTCGCTGCCTGGAACACCTGTACGGCGGGGACACCTCCGCTCTGCAGGGCGCCAAAGCGGTGATCGTCGGCAACGGCGGCACTGCCCGCCCGGCCGTTGCGGCGCTGGCGGCTGCCGGCGTCACCGAGGTGACGGTGCTGGCGCGTTCCGAGCGCGCCCTGAACCTGCAGGCCGTGGTGGAGACCATGGGCATGGAGTTCTCCTGGGCCCGCTTCGAGGAAGCCGACATCGCCGGGACCTGCGCCGATGCCGCCGCCGTGATCTCCACGATCCCGGCCCACGCCGCCGAGGCGTTGGCCGAGGGGCTGTGCGCCGCCGCGGGCATCGTGGACGTGATCTATGACCCCTATCCCACGCCGTTGCTTTCCGCGGCTCAAGCGAGGTCGATCCCACACGCCGACGGTCTGCGCATGTTGGCGGGCCAGGCTGAGGAACAGTTCCGCCTGTTCACAGGCCACCCGGCTCCGGATGGGCTGATGCTGGATACCGTGCTGCGAGCGAAGGGGCAAGCCTAGTTTCTCGCCCTTGTGGATAAGTTTTCGCTATCCACAGGCCGATCCTTCGGGAGGCAGTGCGCACGGGAGTCTGTCCTCGCGCCTGACTATTCTTCCGAAGCGTGTATGCGACTTCGCTTCTTTCCTGGTGGCCGCTGCTGCTTTTCGTGCCGTGGGCTATCGCCCTTTTTATTATTGACGCCCGCACCTCCCGCTTGCCCAACTATCTGACGCTTCCCGCGATACCCGCCGCAGGAGTCGTGCCCGTGCTTCTTCCCGGCGCTAACGGCTGGGCTCTGCTCGGCGGGTTGACCTGGTGGGCGGTGGCCTTCGGACTTCCGCTGCTACATCCTCGGCTGGCGGCCGGTGGCGGGGATGCAAAGCTCGCGCTGACGACGGGAACACTGGCCGCTATCGTCGCTCCTTTGGGCGCTCTGGCCGCGCTGGGATTGAGCGGTGTGATGCACTGCTTCCTTCGCGGTGGGCAAAGAGCAGGCCGCGATAAGGCCAGCCCCCACGGCCCGGCGATGTTGGTGGCGACGGGGGCGGTGGTGGTGGCGTCATTAATCTTCCGTTAATAATCCGGGACGTCATTGAAGCTAAGGCTGCATATGGCCTGTATCATGCTCTTTATGCTTCGTTGGACTACTGCAGGTGAATCGCACGGCCAGGCCCTCATTTCGATGATCGAGAACCTCCCGGCCGGTTTGTCGGTAACTCGGGAAGACGTTTCTTATCAGCTGGCTCGCCGCCGTCTTGGCTACGGCCGCGGAGCGCGCATGAAGTTCGAAGCCGACGAAGTGACCTTCGTCGGCGGCGTGCGCCACGGCAAGACCCTCGGCAGCCCGGTGGCCGTCATGATCGGCAACACTGAGTGGCCAAAGTGGACGACGATCATGTCCGCAGATCCGATCGACGAGTCCGATCCGGAAGTGGCAAAGGAGATGGCCAGTGGTCGCGGTGCGAAGCTGACCCGCCCGCGACCGGGCCACGCCGATTTCTCCGGCATGGTGAAGTACGACCACGAGGAAGCCCGCCCCATTCTGGAGCGCTCCTCCGCCCGCGAGACCGCCGCCCGCGTGGCCGCCGGAACTTTTGCCCGCGCCCTGCTGCGCGAAGTGCTGGGGGTGGAGGTGCTCTCGCACGTCATCAGCATCGGCCGCTCCGAGCCATACGAGGGACCGAGCCCGGAATTCTCCGACTTGGAGAGCATCGATGCTTCTCCGGTGCGTGCCTTCGATTCCGCTGCTGAAGAATCCATGATCGACGAGATCAAGGCCGCAAAGAAGTCCGGCGATACCCTCGGCGGCATCGTCGAGGTCGTTGTTAAGGGCCTGCCGATCGGCCTGGGCTCCCACGTTTCCGGTGACGAGCGACTGGATGCCCAGCTGGCTGCCGCCCTCATGGGTATTCAGGCGATCAAGGGCGTGGAGATCGGCGATGGCTTCGAAGAGGCTCGCCGCCGTGGCTCCGAGGCGCACGACGAGATGGAGGCAGCTGCTGGCGGCGGCGTGCAGCGCCTGAGCAACCGCGCCGGTGGCCTGGAGGGTGGCATGACGAACGGCGAGGAGCTGCGCGTGCGTGCTGCAATGAAGCCCATCAGCACCGTCCCGCGCGCGCTGAAGACCGTCGACATGGCCACCGGCGAGGCCGCCACGGGCATCCACCAGCGCTCCGACGTGTGCGCCGTGCCGGCTGCCGGCGTGGTGGCCGAGACCATGGTTGCCCTAGTGCTGGCTCGCGCAGTGCTGAAGAAGTTCGGCGGCGACTCTGTGGAGGAGACGAAGCGTAACGTGCAGTCCTACCTGGAGTACGTGGATACCCGCCTCGACTGGTCCGGCGTGGCCAGCGATGTGGCTGACGGGGAAGTGGCGGACGGAGAAATCCGATGAGTCCCCGAGCAGTGCTGGTGGGGCTTCCGGGCTCCGGTAAGACGACCATCGGTAAGCGCCTGGCCAATGCGCTGAACCTGCAGCTTGTGGACACCGACCACATGCTCGAGAAAGAATTCGGGAAGACCTGCAACCAGATCATGGGCGAGCTCGGGGAACCGGGTTTCCGCGAGCAAGAGGCCATCGTGGTGGCCGAGGCTCTGCAGACCGACGGGATCGTTTCCCTCGGCGGCGGGGCAGTGGTGACCGAAAGCACCCGGAAACTGCTCGCCGACCACACGGTGGTGTACCTCAACGTCTCCATCGACGAAGGCGTGCGGCGCACCTCCGGCTCGAACACCAGGCCGCTGCTGAACGTAGCCGACCCGCGCAGCAAATACGCGCAGCTTTTCGCACAGCGTTCGGCGTACTACGAGGAAGTCTCCAACTTCATGGTGCGCTGCGACGGCAAGGAGCCCCGCAGAGTGGTCACCGACATCTTGATGTTCATCGAAGAAGTGCGTCTGGAGCGCCTCAACGAGCGCGATGCTTCCCACCCAACGCGAAGCCACTAATCCGGCCCAGTAATCAGAACCCCACATAAGGATCCTCTCCAACCATGACCAACACACAGCCCGCAGGCATTAAGCAGCAGCGCATCAAGGTGGCCTCCCAGTCGCCCTACGAGGTGGTCATCGACCGTGGCATCGACTTCGCCACCGAGGAGATCCTAAAGGCCGCGGGAACCACCGCAAATTACCTGATCATCCACCAGCCCGCCCTTGCAGACCGCGCCGCCGAGCTGTCCCGCCGCCTGACCGATGCTGGCTACGCCACGCACACCCACCAGATCGAGGACGCGGAATCGGCGAAGACGGCACAGTCCGCTGCCGAGTGTTGGGATGTCTGCGCGGAGGTCGGCCTGACCCGCGCCGATACGATTATTGGCCTCGGTGGCGGCGCCGCTACGGATCTGGCTGGATTCATCGCCGCCACCTGGATGCGCGGGATCAAGGTCGTGCACTATCCCACCACCTTGTTGGCGATGGTGGACGCCGCAGTCGGCGGCAAGACCGGCATCAACACCCCCGCCGGCAAGAACCTGGTGGGCGCTTTCCACGAGCCTAGCGCGGTCATCGTCGACCTGGAGGTCCTGGAGACGCTGCCGGAAGCAGAGATGGTCGCCGGTTCGGCGGAGATCGTCAAGGCGGGCTTCATTGCGGACACGGAGATCCTGGACATCTACGAGGCCGACCCGCAGGCCGCGCTGCATCCGCACGGCAGCCTGCCGGAACTGATCGCCCGCGCCATCCAGGTGAAGGCCGACGTGGTGGCGGTGGATCTGAAGGAATCCAGCCTGCGCGAGATCCTCAACTACGGCCACACTTACGGCCACGCGGTCGAACACCACGAGGACTACCGTTGGCGCCACGGGCAGGCTGTTGCCGTGGGCATGATCTTCGAGGCTGAGCTGGCCAAGGCCGCTGGGCTGCTGAGCGAGGCAGACGTTCGGCGTCACCGCGACATCCTTAACTCGATAGGTTTGGCGACCAGCTACGACGGCGCCGAGCTCGGCGAGCTGCTGGCGGCGATGGGCCGCGACAAGAAGAACAAGGGCGGCAAGATCCGCTTCGTGGTGCTCGAGCAGATCGGCAAGCCCACCCGCCTGGAAGGCCCCAGCGAGGAGCTGCTGCGCGCGGCCTACACCGCTAGCGTGGAAGCCTAAAAGGGCCGACAGCCAATTAGAGACAGCCAACGAGAGACAACTAACTAGGAGGAGACAGCGATGAATGCAGCACAGCCGCAGGCGCCGAAGGTGTGCGTGATCAACGGCCCGAACCTCAACCGCCTGGGTAAGCGCCAGCCGGAAGTCTACGGCAGCACTACGCTGGCCGACGTGGAGGATCTGCTGGCCCGCGAGGCGGCGTCCTTGGGCATCGAGGTAGACTTCTTCCAGTCCAACCACGAAGGCGAGCTGCTGGATCGCGTGCACCGCGCTGCCGACGAGGGAGCCGCGGTAATCATCAACCCCGGTGGCTTTACCCACACGTCCGTCGCTCTGCGCGACGCGCTGGCGGAGATCGCCGATGGAGCGGGCTTCGTGGAGGTGCACATCTCGAACGTGCACGCGCGCGAGGAGTTCCGCCACCACAGCTACCTAAGCCCCCTGGCCAGCGGAGTGATCGCCGGCCTGGGCATCTACGGTTACGTCGCCGCCCTGCGGTTCTTCGCACAGTAGAAACTGTCGGAAGGAGAGTTGGAAGTTTATGTCTAAAGTATTTTTTGACGCCTACCGCACCCGCCGCAATAAAGCCACAGCAAGAATCCAAGACTCAGCGCATGCGGCCCTGCTGATCAGTGACCTGAAGAACGTCCGCTACCTGACCGGATTCTCCGGTTCCAACGCGCTTATGGTGATCCGCGAAGACGGCCAACATCTGCTGCTGACGGACGGGCGCTACGATACGCAGATCCGCCTGGAAACCGGCGAGCCGGAAGACGTCGCTATTGAAATCGGCGGCAAGCTGTTTGAGCGCGCCGCCGAGTTTGCGGGGAAGGACTTCGCCGTGGAGCCCAGCCTGGACTACGGGCAGGCCCGGGCACTGGACAACCCGCCGGTGCTTTCCTCAGCGGTGGAGGATTTGCGCCTGGTCAAGGACGAACTGGAGATTGAGGCTCTGGCTGCGGCCGGCGAGCTGGCCGATAGCGTGTGGCGCTCCTTCATTGAGGACGATGGAATCCGCGAGGGAATTCCAGAGATCCAGGCGGCGGCGGAGCTGGAGTTCCAGCTGCGCACCGCCGGAGCCGACGGGCTAAGCTTCGACACGATTCTGGCCAGCGGCCAAAACGCCACCAAGCCGCACGCCGGGGTCTCTCACGACAAAATCGTTCCCGGTCTGGTGACCGTGGACTTCGGCGTGTATCTGGACGGCTACGCCTCCGACCAGACCCGCACGGTCTGCGTGGGCGAGCCCGACGAACTGTCCCGCGAGCTCTACGACGTGGTCTACCGCGCCCAGAAGGCCGGCGAGGCGATCCTGGGCCCGGGGGTGGCGCTGCGCAACGTGGATGCCGCCTGCCGCGACGTGATTACCGAAGCCGGCTACGGGGAGTTCTTCGTGCACTCCACGGGACACGGCGTGGGTCTCGACGTGCATGAGGCCCCGCGGGCAGCGGCGGGCGTCAATCCCGAAGAAGAGCTAGTGGAAGGCATGACCGTGACGGTCGAGCCGGGCATCTACATCCCCGGCAAGACGGGCCTGCGCATCGAGAACACGTACGTCATCACCGCCGACGGGGCGCGTAGCTTCAACGCCTCGCCGACGGAACTCATCGTCGTTTAGGTTTGGCTGGCTGCTAGACTGTAGCAGCCAAAAAATTTTTTACTCGCAATCGCAATCTCAATAAGGAGACCATTCGTGGCAACCACCGCTGACTTCAAGAACGGCCTTGTGCTCAAGGTTGATGGCAAGCTCCAGCAAATCGTCGAATTCCAGCACGTCAAGCCGGGCAAGGGGCCCGCATTCGTGCGCACGAAGCTCAAGGATGTCGTCTCCGGCAAGACCATCGACAAGACCTGGAACGCAGGTGTGAAGGTGGAGACCGCTACGGTGGACCGCCGCGACATGACCTACCTGTACAACGACGGCACCAGCTTCGTTCTGATGGATGAGAAGACCTACGACCAGATCGAGCTGGCCCCGCACCTGATGGGCGAGGGCGCGAAGTTCCTGCTGGAGAACACCAGCGTCCAGGTTTCTTTCCACGAGGGCGAGCCGCTGTTCGCTGAACTGCCGGTATCCGTTGAACTGAAGATCGAGCACACCGACCCGGGCCTGCAGGGCGACCGCTCCACCGGCGGCTCCAAGCCCGCCACCCTGGAGACCGGCGCCGAGATTCAGGTGCCGCTGTTCCTCGAGACCGGCAACGTCGTTAAGGTGGACACCCGCACGGGCGAGTACCTGTCCCGCGTAAACAACTAAGGCAGCGACTGTTTTTCACCCATGACTGAAGAACGTACAGCTGATAGCAACGCAGCTAACGCAGCTAAGTCGGCTAATGCCGCTTCCTTCAAGCGCCACGGCTCGCGCTACAAGGCGCGCCGTCGCGCCGTAGACATCCTGTTCGAGGCCGAGTTTCGCGACATCGACCCGGTGGAGATCGTCGAGGAGCGCATCTCCTTGGCGAAGGACTCGGCGAACCAGGTCAAGCCCGTGCCGGAGTACACCCAGCAGATTGTGCCCGGCGTGGCGACGAACCTGGATGCGCTGGACGAGGCCATCGCCCTGCATCTGTCCAGCGATTGGCAGCTGGATCGCCTGCCCGCCGTCGACCGCGCGGTTCTGCGGGTGGCGGCGTGGGAGCTGAAGTTCAACGACGACGTGCCCCCGCAGGTGGCCGTGGTCGAGGGAGTGGAGCTGGCCAGCGAGTACTCCCACGACAAGGCACCTAGCTATATCCATGCGGTGCTGGATGGTATTAACAAGGATCTGCAGCTGCAGGCGGATATGAAGATCGCCGATGCGGCGGCCGCTCAGAGGGCCGAGCAAGCCGAGTCCGCCGAGTTGGACGGGCTGCTCGACGAGGTCGTCAAAGAGTCCGGCGAAGCGTGATAGACTTCTAGTCGTCAAAAAGTAGACATCCTTTAACGGACCGCACAGAGAGGCGGGAAAGGAGGTCACGATGAACTCGACGGCTGGGGAAGCTGGCGTCACCCTACTCGACGCAGATCAAGTTTCCCGTACTGTCGCGCGCATCGCGCACCAGATTATTGAAAAGACGGCGCTGGATGGGGAAGACTCCCGGCGCGTAGTTCTACTCGGCATTCCATCGGGGGGAGTGCCGCTTGCGGCCCGCCTGGCCGAAAAGATTCAACACTTCACGGGGGTTGAGGTGTTCCAGGGTTCCCTGGACATCACCCTGTACCGCGACGACCTGCGCAACACCACGCACCGGGCGCTTAAGCCCACCAAGGTTCCCGCGGAGGGGATTGATGACGTCATCGTCGTCCTGGTCGACGACGTCCTTTACAGTGGCCGTTCCATCCGCGCGGCACTCGATGCGCTGACGGACATTGGCCGGCCGTATGCCGTGCAGGTCGCAGTACTGATCGACCGCGGGCACCGCAAGCTGCCGATCCGCGCGGACTACGTGGGTAAGAACATTCCGACTGCTGCGGACGAGGACGTGGCGGTGAACCTCGCGGAGCTGGACGGGGTAGACAACGTGGTGCTGACCCGCAGGCCAGGCACTGGGGAAGGGAGCAACTAAGCCATGAAGCACCTGATTAGCATTGCCGACCTGAACAAGTCTGAGATCTTAGGCCTGATGGACGAGGCTGACCGCTTCGCCGAGGCACTCGAGGGGCGCGAGATGAAGAAGCTGCCTACTCTGCGTGGCCGCACGATCTTCACCCTGTTCTACGAGAACTCCACCCGCACGCGATCTTCCTTCGAGACCGCGGGCAAGTGGATGAGCGCGGACGTCATCAACATCTCCGCATCCAGTTCGTCCGTAAAGAAGGGCGAGTCCCTGCGCGATACCGCGCTGACTCTGAAGGCCGTGGGAGCCGACGCGATCATCATGCGCCATCCGTCCTCCGGCGCGGCTCGGCAGGTGGCCGGTTGGCTGGACGATACGGCCATCATCAACGCAGGTGACGGTTCCAACCAGCACCCCACCCAGGCTCTTTTGGACGCCACCACGATGCGCAACCGCATCGGGGAGATTAGCGGCAAGAAGGTAGTGATCGTCGGGGATATCCTGCACTCCCGCGTGGCTCGCTCAAATGCGCAGCTGCTCACGACCCTCGGCGCGGAGGTGGTGTTCGTGGCACCCCCGACGCTGGTGCCGCTGGGCATTGAGCACTGGGGCGCAGAGCCGGATAGCGTGCGCGTCAGCTACGACTTCGACAGGGAGATCGCCGACGCAGACGTTGTGATGATGCTGCGTGTCCAGGCTGAGCGCATGCACGGCGGCTTCTTCCCCTCGCACCGCGAGTACGCCACCCGCTACGGCCTTTCCCAGGCACGCGCGGAGCGTATGAAGGAAGGCGCGATCATCATGCACCCGGGCCCGATGCTGCGTGGCATGGAGATCAATTACGACGTTGCCGATGCCCCGCAGACCGTGGTGTTGAACCAGGTAACCGCGGGCGTGCACGTGCGCATGGCGGTGCTGTTCACCCTACTAGTTGGGGAAGAGGGCTAGGCGCACATGGCCCAGACAGATAAGAAGACTTTCGACGAAGGAGCTTTGACCATGACCTCCGAGTACCCGGCCACCGGCGAGCTGGCGGCTCACCCCACTGGCGCGGAGCATGCAGTGCTGCTGCGCGGCGTGTTGCTGTACGGCGAGGGGGAGAAGCAGGACGTGCTGATCCAGGACGGCGTGATCGCCGAGATCGGCGCTGACCTCGCCGGTTCCGCCCCACAGGGCGCGGAGGTGCTGGACCTGGACGGCCAGGTGCTGCTGCCTGGCCTGGTGGACATGCACGTTCACCTGCGCGAGCCGGGCCGCGAGGATACCGAGACTATCGCCACCGGCTCGGCGGCTGCCGCCCAGGGCGGTTTCACGGCCGTGTTCACTATGGCGAACACCGCGCCCGTCACGGACAACCCCGCCATCGCGGAGATGGTGTGGTTCAAGGGGCAGAACACGAACCTGTGCGACGTGCACCCGGTCGGCTCGATCTCGAAGGGGCTGGAGGGCAAGGAGCTCACGGAGTTCGGCATGATGGCCGATTCCGACGCGAAGGTGCGCATGTTCTCCGACGACGGCAAGTGTGTCGACGACCCCCGCCTGATGCGCCGTGCCATCGAGTACTCCAAGGGCATGGACGTGCTGCTGGCCCAGCACTGCGAGGAGCCCCGCCTGACCGAAGGCGCCGTGGCTCACGAGGGTGAGACCGCCGCCCGGTTGGGCCTGGGTGGCTGGCCGCGCGTGGCTGAGGAATCCATCGTCGCCCGCGATGCCATCATGGCTCGAGACTACGGCGGCCGCCTGCACATCTGCCACGCCTCCACGGAAGGCACCGTGGAGCTGCTGCGCTGGGCTAAAGCCCAGGACATCCCGCTTACCGCGGAAGTCACCCCGCACCACCTGCTGCTCACCGACGCGCGGCTGGAGACCTACGATGGCGTGAACCGCGTGAACCCGCCTTTGCGCGAGCAGCGCGACGTGGAGGCCCTGCGAGCTGCCCTGATTGACGGCACCGTCGACTGCGTGGCCACCGACCACGCCCCGCACGGCTCCGAGGACAAGTGCTGCGAATTCGACCAGGCCCGTCCCGGCATGCTGGGAATTGAAACCTCGCTGGCGCTGATCGCCAAGATCTTCGTCATCGATGGCGACGAGGACTGGCACTTCGTCGCCAAGGTTATGTCCGAGCGCCCGGCGGAGATCACCAAACTGCCCGGCCACGGCCGCCCGATCGCGGTAGGGGAGCCGGCGAACCTGTGCGCGGTGGACGTGAACCAGAAGTGGACGGCGCACGGAAAGGACATGGCCTCCAAGGCCGCCAACACCCCGTACGAGGGCATGGAGATGCCGGTCAAGGTGACCACCACGCTGTTGCGAGGCAAGGTGACCTGCAAGAACGGCTCAGCAGTGAACTAAGTACCCACGAGTGGGCGTCAATACAAAAGAACCAAACACAACAGCTAAGAGTTAAGGAAACAAGCACAATGAGCTACACGCCAGCAGCACTGGTTCTCGCCGACGGGAAGATTTTCCGCGGCCGCGCATTTGGCGCGACGGGTCGCACCCTGGGCGAGGCGGTGTTCACCACAGCCATGACCGGCTACCAGGAGACCATGACCGACCCGTCCTACCACCGTCAGATCGTGGTGGCGACTGCCCCGCAGATCGGCAACACGGGCTGGAACGACGAAGATTCCGAGTCCCGCGGAGACAAGATCTGGGTCGCCGGCCTGGCTATCCGTGACCTGTCCCGCTCCGTGAGCAACTGGCGCGCCGACCGTAGCCTGACCGACGAGATGGAAGCCCAGGGCATCATCGGCATCCAGAACGTCGACACCCGCGCGATCGTGCGCCACCTGCGCGACAAGGGTTCCGTCGCGGCGGGCATCTTTAGCGGTGACGCCCTCACCTCCGACGAGGACATGCTCAGCCAGGTGCAGGCCCAGCCGTCTATGGCGGGTGCGGATCTCTCCGCCGACGTCAGCACCGACGAGCTGTACGTGGTGGAGCCGGAAGGGGAGACCAAGTACACCGTCATCGCTTACGACATGGGCATTAAGACGAACACCCCGCGTGAATTCTCCAAGCGCGGCGTGCGCAGCGTGGTCGTGCCTTCAAACACCAGCTTCGAAGAGGTGCAGAAGCTGATGGAAGAGTACAACGCTACCGGCGTGTTCATCTCCAATGGCCCAGGTGACCCGGCAACCGCCGACGCAACGGTGGAGGAGCTGAAGAAGATCCTGGAGGCTAAGATTCCTTTCTTCGGCATCTGCTTCGGCAACCAGCTGCTCGGCCGCGCGCTGGGCATGGAGACCTACAAGCTGAAGTTCGGCCACCGCGGCACCAACGTGCCGGTGCTGGATCACCAGACCGGCCGGATCGACATCACCGCGCAGAACCACGGCTTCGCCCTGAAGGGTAAGGCGTTGGAGAAGTTCGACACCCCGTTCGGCGAGGCGCAGGTGACGCACACCTGTCTGAACGACGACGTTGTCGAGGGCGTGGCACTGCTGGATGGCAGCGCATTCTCCGTCCAATACCACCCGGAATCGGCAGCCGGCCCGCACGACGCAAACCCGCTGTTCGATAAGTTCTTCGCGAACCTCGAGAAGAACAGCTAACGCAGCAGAGCAAATTAACAGAACCAAGTTAAGCAACAGCCAGCAACAGCTAGCAACACTGAACTAAAGGGAAAACCAATGCCACGTCGCGAAGACATCAACCACGTACTCGTCATCGGATCCGGCCCGATCGTCATCGGCCAGGCCTGCGAGTTCGACTACTCCGGCACCCAGGCCTGCCGCGTGCTCAAGGAAGAGGGCCTGCGCGTTACGCTGATCAACTCCAACCCGGCGACCATCATGACCGACCCGGAGTTCGCCGATAACACCTACATCGAGCCGATCGCCCCGAAGTACATTGAGAAGATCTTCCAGGAGCAGCAGGCCGCCGGCCACAAGGTAGACGCAGTCCTGGCGACCCTGGGTGGCCAGACCGCGCTGAACGCTGCGATCCAGCTGGACCGCCTGGGCATCCTCGACAAGTACGGCGTGGAGCTGATCGGTGCGGACATCGACGCCATCGAGCGCGGCGAGGACCGCCAGAAGTTCAAGGACATCGTGGCGAAGATTGGCGGCGATTCCGCCCGTTCCCGCGTGTGCCACAACATGGACGAGGTTCACGAGACGGTCGCCGAGCTGGGCCTGCCGGTCGTCGTGCGCCCGTCGTTCACCATGGGTGGCCTGGGTTCCGGCCTGGCCTTCAACGAAAAGGACCTGGAGCGCATCGCCGGCGGCGGCCTGGCTGCCTCGCCGGAGGCCAATGTTCTGATTGAGGAGTCCATCCTCGGCTGGAAGGAATTCGAGCTGGAGCTGATGCGCGACGGCAAGGACAACGTCGTGATCGTCTGCTCCATTGAGAATGTGGATGCGCTGGGCGTGCACACCGGCGACTCCATGACCGTCGCCCCGAGCATGACCTTGACCGACCGCGAGTACCAGGTGATGCGCGACCAAGGCATCGCCATCCTGCGCGAGGTCGGCGTGGATACCGGCGGCTGCAACATCCAGTTCGCCGTGAATCCGAAGGACGGGCGCATCATCACCATCGAGATGAACCCGCGCGTGTCCCGCTCCTCCGCCCTGGCCTCCAAGGCCACCGGCTTCCCGATCGCCAAGCTGGCTGCCAAGCTGGCCATCGGCTACACCCTGGACGAGGTCCGCAACGACATCACCGAGGTCACCCCGGCAGCCTTCGAACCGACCCTGGACTACGTGATCGTCAAGGCCCCGCGCTTTGCCTTCGAGAAGTTCCCCGGCGCCGACGACACTCTGACCACCACCATGAAGTCCGTCGGTGAGGCCATGGCCGTCGGCCGCAACTACATCACGGGCCTGAACAAGGTCATGCGTTCCCTGGAGACCAAGCAGGCCGGATTCTGGACTGTGCCGGACGAGGAGTTCGCCGGCGAGCGAGCTACCGACAAGGAAGCTGTGCTGGAGGATCTGAAGCGTCCGACCGAGGGCCGAATGTACGACGTGGAGCTGGCCCTGCGCCTGGGCGCCACCGTCGAGGAGGTCTACGCGGCCTCCGGCATTGACCCCTGGTTCCTGCACGAGCTCGCCGGTCTGGTGGAGTTCCGCAGCCGTCTTATTGACGCCCCAGTCTTGGACGTCGATCTTCTCCGCGAAGCGAAGTACATGGGTCTGTCGGATAAGCAGATTGCAGCGCTGCGCCCGGAGCTGGCGGGCGAGGACGGCGTGCGCGCCCTGCGCTGGGCCCAGGGCATCCGCCCGGTATTCAAGACCGTGGACACCTGCGCCGCCGAGTTCGAGGCGAAGACCCCGTACCACTACAGCTCCTACGAGCTGGATCCGGCCGCCGAGTCCGAGGTTGCCCCGCAGCCGGACAAGAAGAAGGTGCTGATCCTGGGCTCCGGCCCGAACCGCATTGGCCAGGGCATCGAGTTCGACTACTCCTGCGTGCACGCCGCCCTGGAGCTGTCCCGGGTGGGCTATGAAACCGTCATGGTGAACTGCAACCCGGAGACCGTCTCCACGGATTACGACACCGCCGACCGCCTGTACTTCGAGCCGCTGACCTTCGAGGACGTCATGGAGGTCTACCACGCTGAAGCCGAGTCCGGCGAGATCGCAGGCGTGATCGTGCAGCTGGGCGGCCAGACTCCGCTGGGCCTGGCGCAGCGCCTGGCGGACGCTGGCGTTCCGGTCGTTGGCACCTCCCCGGAGGCCATCAACCTGGCCGAGGACCGCGGCGAGTTCGGCAAGGTGCTGGAGCAGGCCGCCCTGCCCGCACCGGAGTTCGGCACCGCCACCAGTGTGGAGGAGGCCCACGCAGTGGCCGCCCGCATCGGTTTCCCGGTACTGGTTCGCCCGTCCTACGTGCTGGGAGGACGTGGCATGGAGATCGTCTACGACGACGAGAGCCTGTCCAATTACATCCAGCGCGCCACCGAGATCACTAACGACCACCCGGTTCTGGTGGACCGCTTCCTGGACTCGGCAATCGAGATCGACGTGGATGCCCTGTGCGACGGCGAGCACGTGTACCTGGCCGGCGTGATGGAGCACATCGAGGAGGCCGGCATCCACTCCGGCGACTCCGCCTGTGCGATCCCGCCGATGACCCTGGGCGCGGAGGACATCGACAAGGTGCGCAAGGCCACCGCCAAGCTGGCTCACGGCATCGGCGTGAAGGGTCTGATGAACGTCCAGTTCGCTTTGAAGGACGACATCCTCTACGTCATCGAGGCCAACCCACGCGCCTCCCGCACCGTGCCCTTCGTCTCGAAGGCCACGGGCGTGCAGCTGTCCAAGGCCGCCGCGCGCATCATGCTGGGCACCAGCATCCCGGACCTGATCGAGGAGGGCATCCTGCCGCACGACCGCGACGGTGGCTCCCTGCCGCAGGGCCACCCGATCGCCGTGAAGGAGGCCGTGATGCCCTTCAACCGCTTCCGCAGCCCGGAAGGCCACGTGCTGGACTCCCTGCTGAGCCCGGAGATGAAGTCCACCGGTGAGGTCATGGGCCTGGACGACGACTTCGGCACCGCCTTCGCCAAGTCCCAGGAGGCTACCGGCGACCTGCCGACCGAGGGCACCGTCTTCGTCTCGGTGGCCAACCGCGACAAGCGCACGGTCCTCCTGCCGATCCAGCGCCTGTACTCTCTGGGCTTCAAGATCCTGGCCACCCAGGGCACCGCCGCCATGCTGCGCCGCAATGGCGTGGAGTGCGAGGTCGTAGCCAAGATTTCTGACGAGCGCCGCGCCGCCGCGGAGAATACCCCGCTGGTCGATGCCAACGGCGAGCCGCTCCGCACCGTGGGCGACTGGATCAAGGACGGCGACGTCGACCTGATTCTGAATACGCCGGCCGGATCCGCCGGGGCGCGTCACGATGGTTACGACATCCGCTCCGCTGCGGTGAACATGGGCGTGCCGTGCGTGACTACCGTCCAGGGAGCCGTGGCAGCCGTCCAGGGCATCGAGGCCCTGCAGGGCGCCGAGCCGACCGTGCGCGCCATCCAGGAGGTCGATCACTCGTGACCGCGAGTGCGAGTTCGGTAGGCCGCCCAACCTTCGGCGAGCGCTTCCTGGAGCGTTCCCAGAACCACGGACAGCTCTGTGTGGGCATGGATCCGCACGTGGGCATCCTGGAGGACTGGGGGTTGAAGGCCGACGTGGCCGGACTGGAGGCCTTCAGCAAGACCTGCGTGGAGGCCTTCGCGGACGTTGCCTGTGTGGTCAAGCCCCAGGTGGCCTTCTATGAGCAATTCGGCTCGGCTGGTTTGGCCGTGCTGGAACGCTCGATCGCGGAACTGCGCAAGGCCGGGGTGTTGGTTATTGCCGACGCCAAGCGCGGCGACATCGGTTCGACCATGGCCGGGTACGCACGGGCGTGGTTGGATCCAGACTCCCCGCTATGCAGTGACGCTGTGACCGTATCCCCGTGGTTGGGCTTCGACTCCCTCCGCCCCGTCATCGACCTCGGAGAGCAGCACGGCAGGGGAGTGATCGTCTTGGCCGCCACCTCCAACCCGGAGGCGCGGGGCCTGCAACGCTCCCACTTCGACGGCACAGACACGAACTTGGCCCAGTACATTGTGGACCGCGTGGCCGCGGAAAACTCCCAGCATCCTGGGGCTGGCAACCTCGGCGTGGTCGTCGGCGCGACTCTGGCAGAGCCGCCGCGCTTGGACGAGGTGGGTGGCATGGTTCTGATGCCGGGAGTCGGCGCCCAAGGAGGTACCATGGACGATGTGCGACGTATCGCCGGGGGAGACCAGACGGCGTCACTAGTATCGCCCAACGTTTCCCGCGGCGTACTGCGCGCAGGGCCTAAGGTTGCGGACCTGCGAAACGCCGTGGCCGAGCAGGCGGCAACGCTACGGCTCTAGCGCTGTGGCTTTCGGCCCCGTGTTCTGATGGCCATAATCGGCCATTAGCAGGGGCTTTTGCTGTTCTTCATGGATTCAGGTGTTACACTGATACTCATTGTTTGAAAGCTGCTCGCGTAGCGCCCCGCCTGCACATATAGGCGGTTCGGGTGAAGCGTGTACAGTAGCCGAGAACATGAGTCCGAAAAATGAATCTCGGTGTGTCAGCTTGGCATTTTTAACCGAGAGGATTTAATATCCAGCGTTGCTTGGAATACCGTTTGGTCTCTACAGCATGCTGGTTATAGACCAGAAAAACTTTCCATCCTTTAAGACGAGAAAAATTTAACGGAGGCACCCGTGGCACTTCCCCAGTTGACCGATGAGCAGCGCGCAGCAGCGCTGAAGAAGGCAGCCGAGGCACGCAAGGCACGCGCAGAACTGCGCGAGAAGCTGAAGCGTGGCGGCACCGACCTGAAGCAGGTCCTGAAGGACGCCGAGACCGACGAGACCCTGGGCAAGATGAAGGTTTCCGCCCTGCTGGTTTCCCTGCCGAAGGTTGGCAAGGTGAAGGCCAAGGAGATCATGGAGCAGCTGGAGATCGCCGAGACCCGTCGTATCCGCGGCCTGGGTGACCGTCAGCGCCGTGCGCTGCTGGAGCACTTCGGTTTCGAGGAATAGTCTTGAACCCGGACCTGAATAGCGGACGGATCGTCGTACTGGCGGGCCCATCTGCGGTGGGGAAGTCCACCGTCGTGCGGCGCCTGCGCACCGACGTTCCGGACCTGTTTTTCAGTGTGTCCATGACCACCCGCGACCCGCGTCCCGGCGAGATCGACGGCGAGGATTACATCTACGTCACCCGCGAACAGTTCGAACAGAACATTGCGGCAGACAAGATGCTGGAATGGGCGGAGATCCACGGAGGCCTACAGCTTTCCGGCACGCCGCGCGAGCCTATCGAAAAGGCGCTGGCTGATTCCCGTCCTGTGCTTGTCGAGGTAGATCTCGAGGGTGCACGTAACGTCAAGAAGATGCTGCCCGAGGTGCAGACCGTCTTCCTGGCTCCGCCGTCGTGGGAGGAGCTGGTTGACCGCCTGACCGGCCGTGGCACCGAGACTCAGGACGTCATCGAGCGCCGACTGCAGACTGCGAAGGTCGAGATGGCTTCGCAGTCCGAGTTTGACCACGTGGTTGTGAACGACGACGTGGATGAGGCCGTGGCGGCCATCAGCGACATCCTCCGCTAGTCGAGACGCAGAAGGGGCCGTGGCAAACACGCCAGTCCCGCGCTTTAAAGAACTGAATACATAATCAAACAACCCACCAAAGAAAAGGTGAATACCGTGGAAAACCAGGACGTGAATGCGAACGACAGCGTATTCGATCCTCCTGTAGGCATCACCAATCCACCGATCGACGAGCTGCTGACGAAGGTTTCCTCCAAGTACGCTTTGGTCATCTTTGCCGCTAAGCGCGCACGTCAGATCAACGACTACTTCCAGACGGTCGACGAGGGCGTCTTCGAGTTCGTCGGACCTCTGGTGACCCCGGATGTTCACGAGAAGCCGCTGTCCATCGCCCTGCGCGAGATTAACCGCGATCTGTTGGAACACACCGAGGGTTAAACCAGCTAGGCTGATTCGTTGTGAACGTTGCATCAGCTGAATTGAACACCAAGCCGCTCCGCGTCGTTATCGGCGTAGGGGGCGGCATTGCTGCGTATAAGGCCGCCCACCTGGTTCGCTACTTCACCGAACGCGGCCACCAGGTGCGGGTGATTCCCACTCGCTCGGCACTGAACTTTGTGGGTGCCGCCACCTTCGAGGCTCTTTCGGGCCAGCCTGTGGCGACCGATGTTTTTGACGCAGTGGACGAGGTACAGCACGTCCGTCTGGGGCAGGAGGCCGACCTGATTGTCGTGGCTCCGGCCACCGCAGACCTGATGGCCCGGATCGCCCACGGGCGTGCCGACGATCTGCTTACAGCCAGCTGCCTGGTTGCCACGTGCCCCGTGGTGCTGGCTCCGGCGATGCACACCGAGATGTGGCTGAACCCGGCGACCGTGGACAACGTTGCAACACTGCGCCGCCACGGCCTGACGGTGCTGGATCCCGCCCACGGGCGGCTCACGGGTAAGGATACCGGCGCCGGGCGGCTGCCAGAGCCGGAGCAGATCGGCGAGCTGGCGCTCACCGTCCTGGCAGACCGGGAGGCCTTTACCCGCGACCTCGACGGCAAGAAGGTCGTCATCAGTGCGGGTGGCACGCACGAGCCACTTGATCCCGTACGCTACCTCGGCAACGCATCCTCGGGCCGCCAAGGCTACGCATTGGCCGAAGTTGCCGCCCAGCGCGGCGCCGAGGTCACCCTGGTGGCCGGTGTCACCGAGAACCTGCCCACTCCCATCGGCGCCGATGTCGTGCGTGTGAAGACCGCCTGCGAGATGCAGCGGGCCGTCATGGAGCACGCACCCAATGCCGACGTTGTAGTCATGGCCGCGGCGGTTGCCGACTACCGCCCGGCAGAGGTGGCGGGGTCGAAGATGAAGAAGGGCTCGGAAGCTGACCTGTCGACCATCCAGCTGACCGAGAACCCGGACATTCTCGCGGGCGTGGTTGAAGCGCGCAGGCGGGGAGACGTGGCGTCCACAACAAAGATCGTGGGCTTCGCGGCAGAAACCGGCGACGAAAACAGTACCCCGCTCGACTTCGCCCGCAAGAAGCTCGAGAAGAAGGGCTGCGACATGCTGATGTGCAACGCAGTGGGCGACGGCAAGGTCTTCGGACAGCCGGATAGTTCGGGCTGGATTCTGCGGCCGGACGGTAAGGTCACCGAGGTGCCGCAAGGGCCCAAGACCGGGGTCGCTGCCGCTATCTGGAAGGCCGTGTGCGAGACTCTCTAGGCAGCTACGTGACAAATACAGACAGCTTGGTCTAGTATGTGTCCATCGACTTAAAAGTCTTCAGTAATTCAAACGTATTAAAGGAAAATCCACGTGTCTTTGCGCCTGTTTAGTAGCGAGTCCGTCACCGAAGGGCACCCCGACAAGATCTGCGATGCGATCTCCGACAAGATCCTCGACGCACTGATTGCTAAGGACCCCGAGGCGCGCGTGGCCGTTGAGACCGTCGTGACCACCGGCCTGGTGCACGTCGTCGGCGAGATCCGCACCACCACCTACGTAGAGATCCCCGCGCTGGTGCGCAAGACGCTGCTGGAGATCGGCTTCAACAGCTCCGACATGGGCTTCGACGGCTCCACCTGTGGCGTCAGCGTGGCCATCGGCGAGCAGTCCCAGGAGATTGCCCAGGGTGTTGATACCGCCCTCGAGCACCGCTCGCACGACGCGGAAGGCGGCACGGAGCTGGACGAGATCGACCGCCTCGGCGCCGGCGACCAGGGGCTGATGTTCGGCTACGCCACCAACGAAACCCCGGAGTACATGCCGCTGCCGATCGCGCTGGCACACCGCTTGTCCCGCCGCCTGACGGAGGTGCGCAAGAAGGGAATCGTCCCGCACCTACGCCCCGACGGCAAGACCCAGGTGACCTTCGCCTACGACGCGGAAGGCGCCCCGGTGCGCCTGGATACCGTCGTTGTCTCCACGCAGCACGACGCAGGCATCGAGCAGGAGTGGCTGCACGAGCAGATCCGCACTCACGTCGTACAGCACGTGCTGGACGAGGCGGGCTTAAGCGGCAACCTGGCGGATACTGACTACACCCTGCTGGTGAACCCCTCCGGCTCCTTCGTGCTGGGCGGCCCGATGGGCGACGCAGGTCTGACCGGCCGCAAGATCATCGTCGACACCTACGGCGGCATGGCCCGCCACGGCGGCGGTGCCTTCTCCGGCAAGGACCCGAGCAAGGTGGATCGCTCCGGCGCCTACGCGATGCGCTGGGTTGCCAAGAACATCGTCGCCGCCGGCCTGGCCGACCGCGCCGAGGTTCAGGTGGCCTACGCAATCGGACGCGCGACCCCGGTGGGCCTGTACGTGGAGACCTTCGGCACCGAGAAGGCACCGGTCGAGGCGATCCAGGATGCCGTTCGCCAGGTGTTCGACCTGCGTCCGGCCGCGATCCTGCAGGAGCTGGACCTGAAGCGCCCGATCTACGCCCAGACCAGCGCCTATGGCCACTTCGGCCGCACCGACCTGGACTTGCCGTGGGAGCGCACCGACAAGGTGGATGCACTGCAGAAGGCCGTCAACGCAGCAAAGTAGGTTGAGCAGGTTATAAGCACCGTGGACCAGCCCGTCGCCCGCGTACTGCCGATGCTCGGTGTGCCGCACCTTGACCGGCTTTTCGACTACGCGGTGCCCGCGGACATGGACGCGCATGCCCAGCCGGGAGTGCGCGTCCGCGTTCGTTTCTCCGGCCGTTTGGTCGACGCGTTCGTCATTGAGCGCCGCCGCCGAAGTGACCACCCTGGCGAGCTGCGCCAGCTGGAGCGCGTAATCAGCCCCATCCAGGTTCTGCCGAAGCCCCTGTGGGAGCTCGTGAACACCCTGGCCGAGCGCTACGCGGGCGTGCGTTCGGATATCTTGCGCTCCGTCGTGCCCTCCCGCCATGCTTCGGCCGAAAAAGCGGGGTTGTTCGCCGACGGCGCGGCCTGGGTAGATCTCGGGGCCAAGCTGCAATCTGTCGAGCAGGCCGCCGCCGATTCCTACGCCGCCGCCGTGGAGGCTTTGGCGCCCTACACTCACGGCGCGGCGTACCTGTCCGCGCTTGTCGAGGGCAAGGCCGCGCGTGCTTGTTTATTGACGCCCCCAGGCCGCGACATCCCCACCCTCATCGCGGCCATCACCGCCGCCGTGGCCTGGAATACGCAGGGAAGTGTGCTGGTGGTGGCTCCCAATCAACGCCTGGTGGATCGACTGGTGGCGGGGCTGAAGGAGCACATGAACCCCGCACAGGTGATGGAGCTAACCGCGCAGGTGGGGCCGAATGCGCGCTATCGCCGCTACCTCTCAGTTCTCGCGGGACAGGCGCGCGTGGTGGTGGGCACGCGCTCTGCGGCGTTGCTGCCCGTCGTCGCGCCCCGACTGATGGTTCTGGTGGGCGAGGCTGACGACAACCTGGTGGATCCTCGCGCCCCGTACATTCACGCGCGGGAGGCGCTGGCGTTGCACGCGCAGCGCACCGGGGCGGGGCTACTGATCGCCGGGGTGCATCGCTCGGCCGAGGTGCAGCAGTGGGTGGATAGCGGGCTGGTGTGTCCGCTGCTGCCCACGCGGGAGGTACTGCGCGAGGCGATGCCGTGGATCCGGGGTATGGGGGAGACCGACAGCGCGACAGAGCGGGAGCTCCACGCGCCCGGGGCGCGCATTCCCTCCATGGGCTTCGAGGCTCTGCGCGAGTGCGTGGATAACGGCGTGCCCGCGTTGGTGCAGGTTCCGAGGCGGGGATACGCGCCCGCGCTGGCGTGTGCAAAGTGCCGCACGCCCGCCCGCTGCCGGCACTGCAACGGGCCTTTGGAGTTGTCCACGAGCGCCGAGGCCGCCCCGCCGCGCTGTCGCTGGTGTGGCCAGACTGCCGGGCTGTTCACGTGTTCCGCCTGCGGCAACCACAGCGTGCGGCTGTCCGTTATTGGCCACGACCGGACGGTGGAGGAGTTGGGGCGGGCATTCCCCGGGGTGCCGATCATCGCCAGCGGCGGCAAGCACGTGGTGGATAGCGTGCGGCTGCGCAAAAGCATCGTGGTGGCCACGCCTGGCGCAGAACCCACCGTGGAGGGTGGCCTGTATGGCGCCGCGATCCTGGTGGACCCGTGGATCCTGCTGGGCAGGCAGGATCTCCGCGCCGCAGAGACTGCGCTGCGGCACTGGATGGAGGCCGCCGCCCTCGTCGCGCCACGGAGCCAAGGCGGCAAAGTGGTCTTCGCCGGGCCAGCGAACCTGCCGACGGCTCAGCAGCTGATCCGCTGGGATCCCGTCGGATCCGCGCGCGCGGAGCTGGCGCACCGGGCCGAGGCCGCCTTCCCGCCCGCCTTTAGCGTGGCCGCGATCGACGGCACCACCTCTGCCATCGAAGCGCTCGAGGCGGCGTGGGACTTGCCCGAAGGCGCGGAAACGCTGGGGCCGGTGGAGCTGCCACCCGGCGTGCGCCTGCCCGCGGGGATCGACCCCCACGACCCGCAGGCCAGAAGGTCCGCACGCAGGCTGCTGGTGCGCGTGCCCGCCGACCAGCGGATAGCCCTCGGCCAGGCCTTGCGCAGCGCCCAGTCGGTGCGGACCATCCACCGGGGCTCTCGAGCTGCCCAACCGGAGGCCTTGCGGGTTGTCATGGATCCCGTGCGCATCGGTTAGGGTTAATAACCATGACCGTGCTTAACATGCGCTACTTCGGGGACCCGGTACTCAAGACCGTGGCAGACCCCGTCAAGCCAGAACAGATTCAGGATGCCGGAACCCGGCGACTGGTCGAGGACATGCTAGAAACCATGGATCACTACGGGGGAGTGGGCCTGGCCGCCAACCAAATCGGCATTACCCGCCGTATCTTCGTTTTCGACTGCGACGGCGACCGCGGCCACGTGATCAACCCCACCTGGGAGGCGGTGGGCGAGGAGACCCAGACCGGCGGCGAGGGTTGCCTTTCCATCCCCGACGTCCACGGAGACGTCACCCGCGCCCAGCGCGTGCGCCTGCGCGGGGTGACCGTGGACGGCGAGCAGGTGGATCGGGAGGTCACGGACCTTATGGCCCGTTGCGTGCAGCACGAAACCGACCACCTGGACGGGGTGCTGTTCATTCAGCATCTCTCAACCGAACAGCGCCGCGAGGCAATGAAGCAGATCCGCGAATCGGAGTGGTTTAAGCAGTGAAAATCGTCTTTGCCGGAACCCCGGAGCCGGCCGCCGTTGCCCTCGAGCACCTCATCGCCGATGAGGGCATCGAGGTCGTTGCGGTGGTTACCCAGCCGGACGCCAAGAGGGGGCGCGGCCGTAGCCTACGCCCATCGAAGGTCGCGGAGGTCGCCGAGGAGGCTGCCATCCCGACCTACAAGTGGCCGAGCCTCAAGGCCGGAACCGAGTCGGGTGACGAGGCCCGCGCCGTACTGGGGGACCTCGCAGCGCAGGGGGTAACCGCAGCCGCGGTCGTGGCCTACGGCAACCTGATCCCCAAGGACATCCTCGACGTTTTTGAGCACGGCTGGGTGAACCTGCACTACTCGCTGCTTCCACGCTGGCGCGGTGCCGCGCCCGTGCAGGCCGCCTTGGCGGCGGGCGACGAGACCACTGGCGCCTCCATCTTCCGCATCGAGGAAGGCCTGGACACCGGGCCAGTTGCCGCCCAACTGACCCAGAAGATCGGCCTTGAGGACACAGCAGACGATCTGCTGGCCAGCTTGACCTACGCCGGCCGGGAACTGTTGGCCGATACGCTCGTCGCCATGGACGAGGGCAAGGCCGAGCTCTCTGGGCAGGACGACGCGCAGGCCACCCACGCGCCAAAGATTCATCCCGCTGACGCGCAGATCGATTGGTCCCAACCTGCCGAGGTGATCCAGCGGGTTGCCCGCGCCCACACCCCGGCTCCGGGTGCGTGGACCCTGCTGGACGGCCAGCGATACAAGATCGGCATGCTGCTGCCCAGCGATCCTGCGGACGTAGCTGAGCTTGGCCCTGGCGAAGTGGTGGCGTCACCAAAAAAGGTTTTCGTTGGCACCGGCACCGGCCCGCTAGAGATCACCCGCATCCAACCGCCGGGCAAGAAGATGATGGAAGCTGCGGCGTGGGCGCGCGGGCAGCAGGAGCTGCTGGCGGGCCGCCCGACGTTCAGCGCGCGGGAGACGGGGGAGTAAGGCCATGGGAGGCTTCAGGTCTCGTTCCGAATCTGCTCGCAGTGGCGAGGGACAGCGCAAAAGGGCGACGGGCTACCAGCAGCGCCGGCCCGAGCACAAGCAGCGAAAGAGCAGGTCGCGGGGCTCCGGCGACAAGGTGCGCGACGTGGTCTTCGGCGTGCTGCGCGATGTCACGGTCGACGGTGCCTTCGGCAACCTCGCACTGCCCAAGGCGCTGCGGGAGGCGGGCATCAAGGGTCGTGACGCCGCATTTGCGACCGAGCTAACCTATGGCACACTGCGGGCGCGGGGGTTGCTGGACGCGATCATCGAAGACGCGGCCGGCCGCAAGATCGAGAAGATCGACTCGGTGGCGCTGGACGCCCTGCGACTGGGCGCGTATCAGATCCTGCGCACGCGGGTGGAAAACCACGCCGCGGTGAACACCTCGGTGGAGTTGGTGAAGGCCTTCGGAGCAGGCCAGGCCTCCGGGTTCGTCAATGGCGTGCTGCGCGCGCTGACCCGCAAGAAGCCAGAGACATGGATTGAGCGCGTGGCGCCCGGCGACAGCCTGGCCGACCTAGCCCTGCGCAATGCGCACCCCGAGTGGATCGCCGAGGTCTTCGCCGACGCGCTGGGCGTGGAGCTCGCGACTGATGCCGGCCGCGCCGATCTAGAGCGCACCCTGGCTGCCGATGACGCCCGCCCGATCGTGCACCTGGCCGCCCGCCCCGGGCAGATCAGCGGCGAGGAACTGGCGCTGATCACCGGCGGCACGGAGGGCAAGTTCTCTCCCTATGCGGTGTACCTGGACGAGGGCGCCCCAGGCGAAATCGCCCCTGTGCGCGAGGGGATGGCCAGCGTGCAGGACGAAGGCTCCCAGCTGATCGGCCTGGCCACCACCCGCGTTCCCGTGGCCGACAATCTGCCCGCCCGCTGGCTGGACCTGTGCGCCGGCCCCGGCGGCAAGACCGCCTTCATCGCCTCAGTGGCCATGTCGGAGCAGGCCACCGTGGATGCAATCGAGATCGCAGATCACCGCGCCAAGCTGATTGAGCAGACGACCCGCGACCTGCCCGTGCGCGTGCATGTCGGCGACGGCCGGAAGCTGGAATCTATCGGCGACCTGGATGCCCCGGAGGGCGGCTTCGCGCGCGTGCTTATTGACGCGCCCTGCTCCGGCCTGGGCGCGCTGCGCCGCCGCCCGGAGGCTCGCTGGACAAAGGATCCGCAGGACGTCGCCCCTCTGGTCACTTTGCAGCGCGAGCTGCTGGTCAGCGGCCTTGCGGCCACCGCCCCCGGCGGCGTGGTGATCTACTCCACCTGCTCGCCGCACCCCAAGGAAACCTCGGAGGTCGTCCGCTCCGTCGCAGCCCGCACGGGCGCGGAGATCCTGGACGTCACCGAGTTCCTGCCCGAACTGGCAGAGACGAACATTGCCCAGACCGCGCCGTTTGTGCAGCTCTGGCCGCACATCCACGGCACGGACGCGATGTTCTTCGCCGCCCTGCGCCCCGCCAACAACAGCACAAACACAAGCCGATAGTCCGACAACAAGAAAGCCCAACCCATGTCCGATTCCCGCACCCCGCTGATCGCCCCGTCCATCCTCGCCGCCGACTTCGCCAACCTTGCCCAAGAGGTTGCCCGCGTGCCGAACGCCGACTGGCTGCACATCGACGTGATGGACAATCACTTCGTCCCGAACCTTTCCTTCGGCCTGCCCGTGGCCAAGTCCCTGCTGCCGCACACGGACAAGCACCTAGACGTGCACCTCATGATCGAGAACCCCGAGAAGTGGGCGGAGGACTACGCCGACGATTTTCACTCCGTGACCTTCCACTTGGAGGCCGTTGCGGACGTCGATACCGCGATCGCCCTGGCCGATAAGCTGCGCGGTCACGGCACGATGGCGGGCATCTCCATCAAGCCCAACACCCCGGTGGAGCCGCTGTTGGACCACCTGGATCGCTTCGACCTCGTGCTCGTCATGAGTGTGGAACCCGGCTTCGGCGGCCAGAAGTTCATGCCCGAGGTGCTGGACAAGGTCCGCAAGCTGCGCAGCCGAATCGATGCCGACGGCCTGGATACCCTCATCGAGATCGACGGTGGCATTGGGGCTGAGACCGCCGCCGAGTCCGCCGCCGCGGGCGTGGACGTGTTCGTCGCTGGCTCCAGTGTGTTTGGCAAGCCGGACCCCGCCGCGGCGGTCGATGAGATCCGCGCCAGCGCCAAGTAGCTCTATGGATCTTTCTCTTTTTTCTGACGCCCACAGTCTCGGCTGGCAAGCTGCCCAGCTAGCCAGCCCGAACCCGCCGGTGGGCGCGGTGATCGAGGATCCCTCTGGGCAGGTGGTGGGACGCGGGTTCACGCAGGCCCCCGGCGGCGCGCATGCGGAGGTCGTCGCCCTGGAGCAGGCCGGCGAGAAGGCCCGGGGTGGTCGGGCGATCGTCACCCTGGAGCCCTGCAACCACACTGGTCGCACCGGCCCGTGCGCCGAGGCGCTCATCCGCGCCGGTATCCGGCGGGTGGATTTCCTCTTCGCGGATCCAAACCCCACCGCCGAGGGCGGCGCCGCCACGCTCCGCGCCGCGGGCGTGGAGGTTCACGGCCCCTACCTGCCGAACCCCACGACCAGCGACGCGGCGATACTGCCCGCGTGGTCGGAGGTGTACAGCGTGGAGCCCTGGTTGATATGCATGGCCCAGCAGCGCCCGCACGTGTGCCTGAAGATGGCCTCCACGCTGGATGGACGGGTGGCAGCCGTGGATGGAACCAGCCAGTGGATCACCGGCGAGCCGGCGCGAGTGGCAGTACACGAGGATAGGACGCGCCGCGACGCGATCCTGGTGGGCACCGGAACCATTGTGGCGGATAACCCGCGGCTGACCGCCCGCGATGCCGACGGGCGACCCTTCCCCGAGGAGCTGCAGCCGCTGCGGGTGATCATGGGGATTAGCGACATTCCCGCGGACGCGGCGGTGTTCGCCACGCCCGGGCGTGCCCTCCACCTGCATACCCGCGACGTCCACGCGGTGCTGGCGGAGCTCCGGAAGCGCGACGTACGCACCCTACTGGTGGAAGGCGGAGCTCAGGTAGCCGCAGCCTTCGTGAAAGCCGGCGTAGTGGACGAGGTTCAGTACTACGCTGCCCCGGCAGTATTGGGAGCGGGGGTGGCGTCACTAAGCGATAGCGAGAACAGCCTCGGCCAAACGATCGGGGACATCCGGCGCTTCGTCCCGCGTGAGCTGCAGGTTTTCGGCCAAGACCTGCGCTGGACGCTGACCGCGCCCGGCCATACCCCCTGATACTGGGATCAACCCACAGTGGGATAATGTGTATGTAATCACATACACAAAATTTAAGGAGCGCGTATGTTCACCGGAATCATCGAGGAGGTCGGGCGGGTAGCCGCGATTGAAGAAGCCGGGGATGCTTTAAGGATGCGCTTCACGGCTCCGGGTGTACTGGAGGACGCCAAGCGCGGCGATTCCATCGCAATCAACGGCGTGTGCCTGACCGTGGCCGAGCTTTCGCCCGAGGAGTTCACCGCCGACGTGATGCAGGTGACTCTGGACTACAGCGCGCTGGGCAGCGTTTCTGTCGGCGACCGGGTGAACGTGGAGCGCGCCATGGCCAGCGGCCAGCGCTTCGGCGGGCACATCGTGCAGGGGCACGTGGACGGCACCGCGACCTTGCAGGAGCGCCGCCCCTCGGAGCACTGGGAGGTGTTCCGCTTCCAGCTGGAGGATCCCCAACTGGCGCGCTACGTGGCGAAGAAGGGTTCCGTGGCGATCAACGGCACGTCGCTGACCGTGGCGGAGGTAGCCGAAGCAGGCGGGTCTGGCTCAAGTGAGGCGTGGTTCGAGGTCTCCCTGATCCCGACCACCCTGGCGGACACGATGCTGGGGGATCTGAACCCGGGCGATACGGTGAATGTGGAATGCGACGTGCTGGCAAAGTACGTCGAGCGGCTGGCACAGCACGGCGCGCAGGAAGATCAGTACAAGGCATAAAGGGCACCAATGAGCACGAGCGAAAATAGCGAACCCCAAGACATCAAACTGGATTCCGTGGAGCGCGCCATCGCCGACATCGCGGCGGGCAAGGCCGTGGTGGTCGTCGACGACGAAGACCGGGAAAACGAGGGCGACCTCATCTTCGCCGCGGAGCTGGCCACCCCGGAGCTGATGGCCTTCATGGTGCGCCACAGCTCTGGCTATGTCTGCGTGGGAATGGATAGCGCCGACTGCGACCGCCTGGGTCTGCCGCCGATGGTGGCCCGCAACGAGGACGTCCGCGGTACGGCCTACACCGTCACTGTGGACGCCGCCGAGGGCGTGGACACCGGCATCAGCGCCACCGACCGTGCCCGCACCGTGCGCCTGCTGGCCGACCCTACGTCCACCGTCGCCACCTTTAACCGTCCCGGCCACGTGGTGCCGCTGCGCGCCAAGCGCGGAGGCGTGCTCGTGCGCCAGGGCCACACCGAGGCCGCGGTGGATCTGGCCCGCGCGGCGAACCTGGCGCCCGCCGGCGCGCTGTGCGAGATCGTCTCTAAGGAAGATCCCACGACCATGGCCCGCCTGCCGGAGCTGCGCCGCTTCGCAGACGAGCACGACCTGGCGCTGATCAGCATCGAGCAGCTGCAGGACTGGCGCCGCCACCACACCCAGACCCTCGAGCGCGCCGTGGAAACCCGCCTGCCGACCGTTCACGGCAACTTCCGGGCCATCGGCTACGTCAACATCATCGACGGCACGGAGCACGTGGCTCTGGTCAAGGGCGATGTGAGCGCAGTCAGCACTGGCAGCGAGGAGCCAGTTCCGGTGCGCGTGCACTCCGAGTGCCTGACCGGCGACGTCTTCGGTTCCCGTCGCTGCGACTGCGGGGACCAGCTTTCCGCTGCCCTGGACTACATCGAGGCCAAGGGGCGGGGAGTGGTCATCTACCTGCGCGGCCACGAAGGGCGGGGCATCGGGCTACTGCCGAAGCTGCGCGCCTACGTGCTGCAGGACGAGGGCCTGGACACCGTCGACGCAAACCTGGAGCAGGGTCTTCCGGTAGACGCCCGCGAGTACAGCGCCGCCGCGCAGATCCTCAAGGACCTGCAGGTTCATTCGGTCGCGCTGATCTCTAACAACCCGGACAAGATCCACGACCTGGCCAGCCACGGCGTGGACGTGACCAAGCGCATCCCGGTGGAGCTCAACGCCAACGAGGACAATGTGGTGTACCTGCGCACGAAACGCGACCGCATGGGCCACCAACTCGATACCCTGGACTAGAACACGCTAGAAGATAGAAGGAGCCCCGCACCGTGGCACACAACGGAGTCGCCGACGTCCAGCTCAAGGCCGGTTCTGCCTATGGCATGACCGTGGCCGTCATCAGCGCATCCTGGAATGCCGATATCACCGACCAGCTGCACGAGCACTCGATCGCCGCCGCCAAGGAAGCCGGGGCGCAGGTCTCGGAGTGGCGGGTCGCCGGGGCACTGGAGCTGCCGGTTGCCGTCGCCGCAGCATGTAAGCGTTTTGACGCCGTAGTGGCGAACGGCTGCGTAATCCAGGGGGAGACCGAGCACTTCCGCGTGGTCTGCGATGCCGTTACCTACGGCCTGACGCGCGCGGGCATGGACTCGGGCACACCCGTCGGCAACGGCGTGCTGACCGTCGATACCCATGAGCAGGCGGTGGACCGTGCGGGTGGCGTCGATGCGAAAGAGGACAAGGGGCGCGACGCGGCAGTCGCCGCTATCCACACCGCTCTGGTGCTACGCCAGATCGAGCGTGGCGTTTAGGGGCTACCACCCCGGACAGAGTAGGGTGGATTGCCGTGAGCGATAAGGAGAATTGGGAGCTGGAAGTATCCTCGCCCTTCCTAAAGAAGCTGGCGTGGATTCTGGTCGTGCTGATCATGGCGGTGCACATCTTCATGGCCATCGTCGTGGCTGTGGGCGATACCGGCGTGACGGTGACGAAGGCCGATCAATGGGGGTTCATCGGCATCGGCCTGGTCTTCTCTTTCGTAGCGCTATCCCTGCTGCGCCCGCACGTCAAGGTGAACAGTGAGGGCGTGGAGGTGCGCAACATCGTGAACGGACAGTTCTACCCGTGGGAGATCATCCACGGGCTGTCCTTCCCGCAAGAGGCCAAGTGGGCGCGCCTGGAACTGCCCGACTTTGAGTTCGTGCCGATGATGGCGCTGAACATCTACGACAAGCAGCTGATCGCCCAGCGTGTAGAGGACTTCCGCCAGCTGGAGGATCGCTACATGCCTTTCGATGACTAGCGTTTCCTACCGCCCCGAGCCCGGCAGCATCCCCACCGACCCGGGGGTATATACCTTTCGGGACGCCCACGAGCGCGTCATTTACGTCGGCAAGGCCAAGAACCTACGCGCCCGGCTGTCCAACTATTTCCAGGATCTCGACCAGTTGCACCCGCGCACCCGGGCGATGGTGCAGTCCGCCAACCACGTGCAGTGGACGGTTGTTTCCAGCGAGCTGGAAGCGCTGAACCTGGAATACACCTGGATCAAGCGCTTCAACCCCCGGTTCAACGTGATGTATCGGGACGACAAGACCTATCCCATGCTGGCGATCAGCGTGAAGGAGCAGATCCCGCGCGCATTCATGTACCGCGGGCCCCGGCGCAAGGGCGTGCGTTACTTCGGGCCATACCCCAAGGCGTGGGCGATCCGAGAGACCCTCGAGTCGCTGACGCGCGTGTTTCCGATCAGAACGTGCTCGGCTGGGGTCTATAGGCGTCACGAAGCATTGGGAAGACCCTGCCTACTGGGCTACATCGATCGCTGTAGTGCCCCGTGCGTCGGCAAGATCACCCCGGAGGATCACCGCGCGCTGGTGGATCAGTTCTCCAGCTTCCTGGCGGGCAACACCGAGCCCGTGCTGCGCAGGGTGCGCAAGGAGATGGAGCAGGCCAGCGAGAACCTGGACTTTGAACGCGCCGCATCCTTACGTGACCAGCTGCAGGCCATGCAGAAATCCATGGAGCGGCAGGCGGTGGTGTTCTCCGACAACACGGACGCAGACCTCATCGCCTTCGTGGCCGACGAGCTGGAGGCCGCGGTGCAGATCTTCCACGTCCGCGGCGGGCGCATCCACGGCCAGCGCGGCTGGGTGGTCGAGCGCGAAGACTTAAGCGAGGAGAAGCTGGTCGCGGACTTCATCACCCAGTTCTACGGCGAGACCGCGGAGCTGGCGAAGGCGACGGAGACTCAGGTGGGTGGTGCATCCGGCCCAGAGGTGAATCGGGACCTGGCGCGCGCCATCAACCCGGCCGCCGCACAGGACTTGGGCGACCTGGTGGGTGACGTGCAGGTAACACCCGTGCCCCGCGAGATTCTGGTTCACGCGATGCCGGACGATGCCGACGACCTGGCGGCGTGGTTGACGAGCCTGCGCGGCTCCAATGTGCAGATCCGCGTGCCGCAGCGCGGCGACAAGAAGGCGCTGATGACCACCGCGGAGACGAATGCCACGCAGGCGCTGGCGCAGCACAAGCTGAAACGGGCAGGCGACATCACGGCCCGCTCGGCGGCGCTCAAGGAACTGCAGGAAGCACTGTGGATGGACGAATCCCCGCTGCGCATCGAGTGCACCGACATCTCCCATATCCAGGGCACCGACGTGGTGGCCAGTCTGGTGGTCTTCGAGGACGGCCTGCCGAAGAAGGCCGACTACCGCCGGTACAAGATCCGCGACGCAGCGGGCGACGGGCATTCCGACGACGTCGCCAGCATCGCGGAGGTCGTGCGGAGACGATTTAAGCGCTATCAGCAGGACAAGTCCGCAGTGCCTGCGGGCGACGATGCGGGCGATCTGCTGGAGGGCGAGACCGAGTTGGAAGACAACTCCGCGGAGGGCACAGACCCAGCCACGGAGAAGCGCAAGTTCGCCTACCCACCGCAGCTTTTCATCGTCGACGGCGGCCTGCCACAGGTAAACGCCGCCCAGGAGGTTCTCGACGAGTTGGGCGTCAACGACGTCACTCTGGTGGGTATCGCCAAGCGCCTGGAGGAGATCTGGGTGCCGGGGGAGGAGTACCCGATCATCGTGCCCCGCAATTCTCCCGCGCTGTACCTTGTGCAGAATCTGCGCGACGAGGCGCACCGCTTCGCCATCACGTTCCACCGCCAGCAGCGCAGCGCCCGCATGCGCCGCAGCAAGCTGGACGACATTCCGGGTCTGGGGCCTAAGCGCCGCAAGCAGCTGGTCAAGGAGTTCGGCTCCGTGGCGAGGGTCAAGGAAGCCAGCGTGGAGGACATCGCCGCCCTGCCGGGCTTTGGCCCCAAGTTGGCGCAACTCATTCACGACGCGCTGAATGCTGAGTAGGATCGGGGACATGAGCGCATCAACGCAGCAAGAGCCCAGTTTGATCCTGATTACGGGCATGTCCGGGGCGGGGCGTCGAGCCACCGCCGCAGCCCTGGAGGAGCTCGGGTGGTACGTCGCCGACAACCTCCCGCCCGAGCTCATTGTGCGTATGGTCGAGCTCAGTTTCTCTGATGATTCGCCGATCGAGAAGCTGGCGATCGTCACCGACGTGCGCTCCCGCGAATTCGCCGGCAACCTCACCAGCGTGCTGCACGACTTGCACACCGGGGGCCGGCGCCCGACGGTGCTGTACCTGGATGCCACCGACGAGGCGCTGATCGCTCGTTTCGACGCGGTTCGCCGCACCCACCCGCTGCAGCAGAAGGGCACGTTGCAGGACGGCATCGACCGAGAGCGCGAGATGCTGACCAGCATCCGTGAGCGCGCCGACATTGTGCTAGATACCACCAATCGCAGCATCCACGACCTGCGCCGGGAGCTGGAGAAGTTCTTCGCCGCAGCCGACCACTCGAGCGTCCGCATCAACGTGCAGAGCTTCGGCTTCAAGCACGGTCCGCCGAAGGACATCGACATGTTGCTGGATGCTCGCTTTTTGCCGAACCCTTACTGGGATCCGGAGCTGCGGCCCTTTAAAGGTATTGACGCCCCCGTCTCTGACTTCGTGCTGTCGCAGCCAGGCGCGCAAGCGTTCCTCGACCACATCGTCGGGCTCATCCATTCGGTGCTGCCGGGCTATCGCAAGGAGGGCAAATTCTTCGTCTCCGTGGCCATCGGCTGCACGGGTGGGCACCACCGCAGCGTGGCAATCGTCGAGGAACTAACCCGCAGCCTGGCCGACGACGGGGTGCTGGTAAACCTGTCCCACCGGGATCTGGAACGTTAGGGAAGGGGATCGGAGACTAACCATGAGTACTTCCGAGAAGCCCGGCAAGCCCATTGCGAACATCGCCTGCCTCGGCGGCGGGCACGGGCTGTTCAACACGCTGCGTTCGGCGCGCACCATTGCCGACTACGTTTCCGCCATCGTGACGGTTGCCGACGACGGCGGCTCGTCCGGCCGGATCCGCCGCGAGTTGGGATCGCTTCCGCCGGGAGACCTGCGTATGGCTCTGGCGGCATTGACCCGTGACAATGAGCGTGGGCGCATGTGGGAGGAAGTCCTTCAGCATCGCTTCGGAGGCTCCGGGGCGCTGAAGGGCCACGCGCTCGGCAACTTCCTCATCACCGGCCTGGCCCAGGTGATGGGCAGCGAGATGGAAGCCCTCGACGAGATCGGCCGCCTGCTAGGCATCGAGGGGCGCGTGATCCCCATGAGCAACGAGCCGCTGGACCTCGAGGCCGAGGTGCTGGGGCTGGAAGAGGACCCCCGCGAGGTCGTGGCCGTCCGCGGCCAGGTGGCGGTTGCCTCCACCCTCGGCGAAGTGCGCCGCGTAAAACTGTACCCAGAGAACCCGCCGGCATCGAAGGAAGCCGTGGAGGCGATCCGCAATGCCGACCTGGTATCCATGGGGCCGGGCTCCTGGTTCTCGAGTGTCATCCCACACCTGCTGGTGCCGGAGATCGTGGACGCCCTGAATCAGACAAAAGCCGTCAAGGCCCTGGTACTGAACCTAGTTCCGGAACCGGGGGAGACCGCGGGCATGTCCCTCGAACATCACATCCATATGGTGCGTCAGCACTGCCCGAGCCTGCAGATTGACGTTGTCATCGTCGATCTGTCAACGATGCCAGTGGCCAGCACTCGGCGTCATATCGATAGAGCCGCAGCAGCATTAGGCGCCAAGGTCATCTACCGCGACGTGCGGGAGGACGACAACCGGGGACGCTGGACCGACCGACACAACCCGGCGAAGCTTGCCGCTGTGTTGCAGGAAGTATCCGGAGGAGTGAAGGACCTGCCAGAGCGGGAATAGCTTTCCCAGCTATAATCAGATGCTTTGAGCACTAGATGCGTACGACCAATCGGGATACAAGAGCCAAAAGAAACAAAAAGAAGGGAAGCCCGTGGCACTGACGGCTGATGTGAAGGCAGAGCTAAACCGAGTTTTGGTGGCCCGCCACGACGTAATGACCGCCGAGGTCGCCAGCCTGCTGCGCTACACGGCCGCCCTGCACCTGGTGGGCAAGAAGATCGTAGTGGAGTCCGAAGTCGACTCGGTGGAAACCGCCCGGCGGCTGACCGACATGGTCGAGCAGCTGTTCAAGATCGAGCCGGAGCACCAGATCATCGGCGCGGGTAACCTGCGCCGCCGCCCACGTCACGTGTTGCGCTGGACTGAAGGCGGCATGGAGCTGGCCCGCCGTACCGAACTGATTGACCGCGTGGGGCGGCCCGTTCGCGGCCTGCCGCGGTTCATCATCGGCGGTACCAAGGACCAATGCGTGGCGGCCTGGCGCGGCGCCTTCCTGGCCCACGGCTACATCACCGACCCGGGCCGATCCTCGGCACTGGAGGTGCAGACGCCCTCCAACGAAGCTGCCTTGGCGCTGGTGGGCGCTGCCCGCCGCATCGACGTGACAGCCAAGACTAAGGAGGCCCGGGGAGTCAACCGCGTGGTGATTCGCGACGGCGATTCTATCGGGCGGTTGCTAATGCTGATGGGCGCCCAGGACACCCGTGAGGTGTGGGAGAAGCAGCGCCGCACCCGGGAGAACCGAGCCAAGGCCAACCGGTTGGCCAACTTCGACGATGCTAACCTGCGCCGCAGCGCGCGTGCCGCCGTCGCCGCTGCAGCCCGCGTGGAGCGCGCCCTGAAGATCCTGGATAATGACGTTCCTCAGCACCTGGCCCAGGCCGGCCAACTGCGTGTTGAGCACAAGGAGGCCTCCTTGGAGGAGCTCGGCCGCCTGGCGGAGCCGCCGATGACGAAGGACGCGGTGGCGGGTCGCATCCGCCGACTGCTTTCTATGGCGGACAAGCGCGCTGAGGAGCTGGGGCTGCCGGATACGCACTCCGCGGTGACCTCGGAGCTGTTTAACGACGTCGACTAGTACCCCCCCCCGTCCCAAAGGGGGGTTAGTAATCGCTGCGAAGCTGGTGGGGCGCAGGTACTCTCGGAGGTGTCGGCGTGAGGGTCGAGGGCTTGGTTTATAAAGCCGTGGGCCTTGGCGTCTAGATCGAGGTAAATGTAGACGCTCTGTTTAGGAGATCAACTTATGACTATCCGTGTTGGCATTAACGGCTTTGGCCGCATCGGCCGTAACTTCTTCCGCGCTATCCGTTCCCAGGGCGCTGACATCGAGGTCGTCGGTATCAACGACCTGACCGACAACAAGACCCTGTCCGTACTGCTGAAGAATGACTCCGTGATGGGTCGCTTGGACGCAGAGGTCGAGTACGACGACGAGTCCATCACCGTCGACGGCAAGCGCATCGCCGTTTCCGCTGAGCGCGAGCCGAAGAACCTGAAGTGGGGCGAGCTGGGCGCGGACATCGTTATCGAGTCCACTGGCTTCTTCACCGACGCTGAGGCTGCCAAGGCTCACATCGAGGCCGGCGCCAAGAAGGTCATCATCTCCGCTCCGGCGAAGAACGAGGACGCAACCTTCGTCGTCGGTGTTAACCACACCGATTACGACCCGGAGAACCACCACATCATCTCCAACGCATCCTGCACCACCAACTGCCTGGCTCCGCTGGCCAAGACTCTGGACGAGGAGTTCGGCATCGTCAAGGGCCTGATGACCACCGTCCACGCTTACACCGGCGACCAGCGCCTGCACGACGCTCCGCACAAGGACCTGCGCCGCGCCCGCGCCGCAGCCGTGAACCTGGTTCCGACCTCCACCGGTGCAGCTAAGGCCGTTTCCCTGGTTCTGCCGCAGCTGAAGGGCAAGCTGGACGGCTACGCAGTCCGCGTTCCGGTTATCACCGGCTCCCTGACCGACCTGACCTTCGAGGCTGAGAAGCCGGTCACCGTCGAGGCCGTTAACGCTGCGCTGAAGAAGGCTGCCGAGAACGAGCTGAAGGGCATCGCTAAGTACTCCGACGACGCTCCGCTGGTCTCCACCGACATCGTCGGCGACCCGCACTCCTCCGTCTTCGACTCCGGCCTGACCAAGGTCATCGACAACCAGGTCAAGGTTGTCTCCTGGTACGACAACGAGTGGGGCTACTCCTGCCGCCTGGTCGACCTGGCCACCTACGTCGGCGAGCGCCTCTAAGTCGCTTACCGGCCGAAAGTCCGTTTAGGACGATTTAGGACAATGACGGGTTCGGCTCCGATCGCCGCACGTTAGCGCGTCGCGCCGATCGAGTCGACCCGTTTTCTCTTATTCATACAAACCCGCTTTAACCCAAAAGATTTAACCCCAGCAGAAAATTTAAGGAGCTTCCCATGGCCATCAAGACCGTTCAAGATCTGATCAACGAGGGCGTACAGGGTCGCCATGTCCTGGTCCGTGCTGACCTGAACGTCCCGCTGTCCGACGGCAACATCACCGACCCGGGTCGCATCGATGCCTCCGTCCCGACGCTGAAGGCTTTGCTGGAAGCCGGCGCCCGCGTAGTCGTCTCCGCACACCTGGGCCGCCCGAAGGGCGAGTTCAAGGACGAGTTCTCCCTGGCCCCTGTCGCCGAGGCTCTGGCCGAGCGCCTGGACCAGTGGGTACCGCTGGCCACCGACGTCACGGGCGAGGATGCCCACGAGCGCGCCAACGGCCTGGACGACGGTGACATTCTGCTTCTGGAAAACGTCCGCTTCGACGCCCGCGAGACCTCCAAAGACGAAACCGAGCGCACCGAGTTCGCCGGCGAGCTGGCTGCACTGACCGGTGACAACGGCGCCTTTGTCTCCGACGGCTTCGGCGTGGTTCACCGCAAGCAGGCTTCTGTCTACGACGTGGCCAAGAAGCTCCCGCACTACGCTGGTGGCCTGGTGGAGGCCGAGCTCAACGTGCTGCGCAAGGTATCGGAAGCTCCGGAGAAGCCCTACGCCGTCGTGCTGGGTGGCTCCAAGGTCTCCGACAAGCTGGGCGTCATCGAGGCACTTGCTCCGCGCGTGGACAACCTCATCATCGGCGGCGGCATGTGCTTCACTTTCCTCGCAGCCAAGGGCTACGAGGTCGGCGGCTCCCTGCTGCAGGAAGACATGATCGATACCTGCAAGGACCTGCTGGAGCGTTTCGGCGACGTCATCGCGCTGCCCACCGACGTTGTGGTCGCAGAACGCTTCGACAAGGATGCTGACCACCGCACCGTCGACCTGAACTCCATCCCCGAGGGCTGGATGGGCCTGGACATCGGCCCGGAGTCCGTTAAGACTTTCGCCGAGGTTCTCTCGAAGTCCAAGACCGTCTTCTGGAACGGCCCCATGGGCGTCTTCGAGTTCCCTGCCTTCGCTGAGGGTACGCGCGGTGTTGCTCAGGCAATTATTGACGCCACCGCTGCCGGTGCATTCTCGGTCGTCGGCGGCGGCGACTCGGCCGCAGCTGTGCGCACCCTGGGGCTGGATGAGGAGGGCTTCTCCCACATCTCCACCGGCGGCGGCGCCTCCCTGGAGTTCCTGGAGGGCAAGGAGCTGCCGGGCGTTTCCGTCCTGGAGAGCTAAGCAAGCCCCCCACGTTTGCAAAACGAACCAGCTGCTCGCGCAGCAACCATCTAGAAAGAACTAGAGAGGCATAGACTTTCATGACCGCACGCAAGCCCCTTATCGCCGGCAACTGGAAGATGAACCTGAACCACCTGGAGGCCATGCAGGTTGTCCAGAAGTTCGTCTTCGCCCTGCCGAAGGAATACTACGAGTCCGTTGACGTGGCCTTCATCCCGCCGTTTACCGACATCCGCTCCGTGCAGACCCTGGTCGACGGAGACAAGCTGGCCATCACCTACGGCGGCCAGGATGTTTCCCAGCACGCCTCCGGCGCCTACACCGGTGAGGTCTCCGGCGCGATGCTGCAGAAGCTCGGCTGCACCTGGGCCATCGTTGGCCACTCGGAGCGCCGCCAGTACCACGGAGAGACCGACGAGGTAGTGGCCGCCAAGGCACGCGCCGCGCTAGACAACGAGCTGCAGCCCATCGTGTGCGTCGGCGAGCAGCTGGACGTCCGCGAAAAGGGCGAGCACGTAGATTTCGTCAAGGAGCAGACCAAGGCCTCCCTGGCCGGCCTGTCCGCAGAGGATCTCGCCAAGACGGTCATCGCCTACGAGCCGGTGTGGGCCATCGGCACCGGCAAGGTTGCCTCCGCCGAGGACGCGCAGGAGGTCTGCCGCGCCATTCGCGAGCTCGTCGCAGAGCTGGCGGGCGAGGAGGTTGCAGGTGGCATCCGCATCCTCTATGGCGGTTCCGTGAAGACCGATTCCGTCGGAGAGCTGGTCAGCCAGCCTGACGTCGACGGTGGTCTGGTCGGCGGGGCGTCACTAGACGGCGAAGACTTCGCCCGCCTGGCTGCCGCAGCAGCTAAGGCAACCGCCTAAGAAGCGATAGAGATGAGCAAAGACACGATCCGCGGCACCGCAATTCCCGTCGCTCCCGAAGAGATCGCCCACCCTGAGATCAGCCCGACGGTGCGGGACGATACCCGCTACCTGGGTCGCATCTTGGGCGAGGTGATCCGCGAGCAGGAGGGTGACTACACCTTCAACCTGATCGAAAACACCCGCAGCGCGGCTTTCGACCTGCGTTACGGCGAAATGCCTATCGAGGAGCTCGCCGAGCAGTTCAACAAGCTGCCGACTGAAAAGGCACTGCCGGTCATCCGCGCGTTCTCCCACTTCGCGTTGATGGCGAACCTGGCGGAAGACCTGTACGTCGAGCGGGTGCGTGACCTCGAGGAGGATCGCGGCAACACCGCGCCGCGCTCCACACTGGCCTACACCTGGCAGGAGCTGCACAACCGTGAGGTGCCGGAGGAGAAGGTCGCGGAGACCATGGCGAACGCTCTGGTAGCACCCGTTTTGACGGCGCACCCGACGGAAACTCGCCGGCGGACCGTGTTCGACGTGCAGACCGACATCATGAAGATGATGCGCCGCCGCGCACGTGTGCTCAAGGAGCTGAAGCTTAACCCCGATTCGGTGCGTTCGGCCCGTCAGCTGGCCGAGATCGAGTTGGTGATCCGCCGCCGGATGACGCTGCTGTGGCAGACGTCCCTGATCCGCAGCGTGCGTCCGCGCATCGAGGACGAGATCAAGGTGGGGCTGCGCTACTACGGCATCAGCCTGCTCAGCGAGATACCGGCCATCAACCGCCGCGTGAACGAGCACATGAAGGAGCAGTACGGAGACGTGGTGCCCCGCACCGCGGTAGTGCGCCCCGGTTCGTGGATCGGCGGTGACCACGACGGCAACCCGTACGTGACGGCGGAAACGGTGGGCATAGCCACGACCTTCGCCGCGCGCACTATCTTCGACCACTACCAGAAGACTATCTACGCGCTGGAGCACGAGCTCAGCTTGTCCTCCAAGTTCATTGACACGACCGAAGCGCTGGAGCAGCTGGCCGACCGTGGGCGCAACGACGTGCCTTCCCGCGTAGACGAGCCCTTCCGCCGCGCCCTCCACGGTATGCGTGGGCGCGTGGCTGCCACGGCCAAGCACACCCTGGGAGAGCCGGTGGTCTCCGGAGGCATCCACAAGGGCCACGAGCCCTATGCAAATCCGGCGGAGTTGTTGGCGGACATCGACACGGTCGACGAGGCTCTGCGTCACTCCATGGACGACCTGCTGGCCGACCACACCCTGGCGGACCTGCGGGAGGCCGTAGAGACCTTCGGCTTCAACCTGTACTCGCTGGATCTGCGCCAGAACTCCGAGAGCTTCGAGAACGTGCTGACGGAAGTCTTCGCCCGCGCGGGAGTGGCGGAGAGCTATGCCGAGTTGGACGAGGACGCGAAGGTGGAGCTGCTGCTGACAGAGCTGGCCAGCCCGCGCCCCCTTGCCGACCCGGAGGCCGAATGGTCGGAAGAGACCGCCCGCGAGCTCGGCATCTTCCGCGCCGCCGCGAAGGCTGCCAAGAAGTTCGGCGCGGAGGTGGTGCCGCACTGCATCATCTCTATGGCCTCGTCCGTCTCCGACGTGATCGAGCCGATGATCCTGCTCAAGGAAGTCGGGCTTATCCAGGCGAACGGCGAGCACCCGCAAGGATCCGTGGACATCATTCCGCTGTTCGAGACCATCGACGACCTTGCCGGTGGTGCGGACATCATGCGCCAGCTCTGGCAGTTGCCGCTGTACCGCAACTACGTAGCCGGGCGCGGAGATATCCAGGAGATCATGCTGGGCTACTCCGATTCCAACAAGGACGGGGGCTACTTCGCCGCCAACTGGGCGCTCTACGACGCGGAGTTGGCGCTGGTCGAAGCCTCCCGCGAGGCCGGGCTGTTCCTGCGCCTGTTCCACGGGCGTGGCGGCACCGTCGGCCGCGGCGGCGGTCCTTCCTACGACGCGATCCTGGCGCAGCCGAAGGGCGCGGTGCAGGGTGCGGTGCGCATCACCGAGCAGGGCGAGATCATCTCCGCCAAGTACGGCGACCCCGCCAACGCCTCCCGCAACCTGGAGGCTCTCGTTGCCGCGACCTTGGAGGCCAGCCTGCTGCCCGTCGACGACCTCGACGACCCCGACGTGGCCTTCGAGACCATGCGGCAGATCGCGGAGGAGTCTAGGAAGGCTTACTCTGCGCTGATGCACGAGGACCCGGGCTTCATCGAGTATTTCACCACCTCCACGCCGCTGGCGGAGATCGGCAGCCTGAACATCGGCTCCCGCCCCTCCTCGCGCAAGCAAACCACCGCGGTCTCGGATCTGCGCGCCATCCCGTGGGTGCTCAGCTGGTCACAGTCGCGCGTGATGCTGCCCGGTTGGTTCGGCGTGGGCAGTGCCCTGAAGCGTTGGATCGAGGATGGTTCCTCTGTTTCTGGTGACGCCACCTCGCGCCTCAACTACCTGCGGGAGCTCCACAGGCGCTGGCCCTTCTTCGACTCGGTGCTTTCTAATATGGCCCAGGTGATGTCTAAGGCGGACCTTTCCATCGCGCAGCTGTACTCCGAGCTAGTGGGCGATAGGGAGGCGGCGGAGCGCATCTTCGACGTGATCGTCGAGGAATACAAGCTGACCGTGGAGATGTTCCTGCAGATCACCGAGCGGGAAACCCTGCTGGCGGACAACCCGGAGCTGGTCAGCTCCGTGCGCAACCGCTTCCCGTACCTGGTTCCGCTGAACCTGCTGCAGGTGGAGCTGCTGCGCCGCTTCCGCGCCGGCGACGATTCCGATAGCGTGCGTTCGGGCATCCAGCTGACGATGAACGGTTTGGCCACCGCGCTGCGCAACTCGGGTTAGATAACTCGAGCTGGCAAGGGGACTAGAACGCCGCATCCCGCGTGGCAGGTTGTCACGCGGGGCTTATAGCGGGTAAATTCGTGGTGTTAATTGAACGTTTTAGTAAGTCGATTTCAAAAGAAGAGTTGAGGGTAGGGCATTGATCCTAACGCTGCAGATCATCCTGGTTATTACCAGCTTGCTGATGGGCCTTTCCGTGTTGCTGCACAAGGGTAAGGGCGGCGGCCTGTCCAGCCTGTTCGGTGGCGGCATGCAGTCCAACCTGTCCGGTTCCACCGTGGCGGAGAAGAACCTGGATCGCCTGACCGTGGGCACCGCAGTGATCTGGCTGCTGGCCCTAATCGGCCTGAACCTGGTTCTGCACTACGGCCTGGCCTAGAAGGCCAGACGACCGTTTAAACAACTTAAAGCAGTGGGTTGGCGGCCTCGTCAACCCACAGCAGCGTCGCCTTCGTACCGGAGGCCAAAGCTGCGGGCCATTCGGCGCCATTGCCGCCGTTAAACACCTGGCCCGCAGCTTCTTTCTTTTCCTCACCGCTGACTAGCAGCCACACCTGCCGGGAGCGGTTGACCGCCTGCATGGTCAGGCTGATGCGCTCTGCCGGGGGCTTCGGGCACTCGCGCACCGCAACCACCGAACCCTCGGCGTGCAGTAGCGCGTCCGTATGCGGGAACAGCGAGTTGATGTGCCCCTCCGGCCCCATTCCCAGCAGGTGGATGTCGAAGCCCTCGGGAGCCACCTGATCCACCGTCTTGCCGTAGAACTCCGCGGCGGCATCCAGCGCCGGGCCGTCGGCCTCCTCACCGGCGGCCAAGGCCGGAACACGGAACACGTTCAGAGAGGGGATGTTCACGTGGCGCAGCAGGGCATCGAAGGCCTGCTTGTCGTTACGCTCCGCGTCGCCCGCAGCCAGGAAGCGCTCGTCACCGAAGAAAACATATACCTGGGACCAGTCGATCGCGGTGACGGGGAAGTCCTCCGCCGTCTGCTGCGCAGCGTGATCCAGGGCGGCGATCTCCGCCAGAGTGGCGATGCCCGCCCCGCCGCCGGTTAGCACCACGCGGACGATGCCGTCGCCCGTCACGGTGTCCCCGGTGCGCTGCAGTTCCGCCACGGTGTTGATGAACTCGCGGGCTGCGGCGGTTGCCAGGTCCTGCTTGTTGTCGCGGGGACGCAGCTCCACCCCTGTCTTGTCGCTGACAACAGCGGTGCGGCGGTTATTCTGCGTGGGCTTCATCGTAGAGACTCCTGACCATCGAAGGCGTTATAGGTTTCGCGGGCATCGCGGGAGGTCCAGCGGTCCAGCTTGTCCTCTCGCGGCTCGGGGGTTTGCACACCACGATACTGTGACGTGCGGGGACCGCGGTCGGGCCGGTTCACCCGCACCAGGCCGCGGAGGGCATGCCCGAAGGCGTAGTCCGGGTCCAGGTGGCGCAGCTCCTCGGCCAGGCAATCAGCCAGTGCACGCCTGCCGAGGGTGACCATGGACTTCTGGTCGCCGACGGTCAGCGATACCGTGTTGGCGTCAATAACCTCAACCTCAATGGCTCCCACCTGGCGGTACAGTACAGCCTTTTCGATAGAGATCAGGCGATTGCCCTCCGCGTCCTCGTCATAGCGCCCATCGACCGTAACGTGCCTGGTCAACGGCACATCCAGGCGCTCGGCCAACCAGCCGGCGGCGATGTCCACGGACGGGTCGTGCTTTGGCCCCCACACCTCAGCGGACACGATAGGGTGGTGCGGCGGCTGATCCAACGCCGAGGCCAGGAGCCCACGCCACAGGGTGATGCGGCTCCACACCATATCCGAATCTCCGCGGGTGTACGTCATGCGGCGGCGGTAGAGGGCGTCCTCGTCCTCGTCCGTCAGCGAGTCGGTGATGCGGCGGGTCGCCAGCGCGCCGATGGGATCAGCGGCCGGGTTGCGCGGGCCAGTGCCGGGCCACCAGGCCACGATCGGGGTGTCGGGCAGCAGCAGGGGAGTCACCACGGAGGCGCGGTTGGCGGACAGCTCGCCGTGCAGGTGCATGATGATGATCTCGGAGGCGCCGGCATCGCCGCCAATGCGCAGCTGTGCGTCCAGCAAGGACTCTTCGTTGCGATGCATAACCAGCACAATCACGCGAGCGGGGTGCTCGCGGGAGGCGTCGTGGGTGGAGGTGATAATGCGGTCGAGGTCATCGTCCTCGCTGGTCACGACGATGAGGGTAAGCACGCGCCCGCTCGTGACGTCGCCGCGTTCTTCACGCAGCGCGCGGATGCGCCGCTCGATGTCTTTAGTCTTGGTGTTCGGTAAGTCGATGATCATGGGCGTTTAGTGAGCGCTCCTCGCGCGGTCGGAGGGGTAGGTGGGGAAGGAACGAACGGCGGCTTTAGGGGCGACGCCACTGCCGCCCGGACCGGGACAGGATCTCTTCGGCGCCCTTCGGCCCCCACGTGCCGGCGGGGTAGTCTTCCGGGCGCCCGTGGAGGGCCCAGTGATCCAGGATCGGATCCAGGATCTTCCAGGACAGCTCCACTTCCTCGTTGGTGGGGAACAGGCTCGCCTCGTCCAACAGGGCATCCAGGATCAGGCGCTCGTAGGCCTCGGGGGATTCCTCGGTAAAGGACTCGGAGTAGCTGAAGTCCATGTTCACGTCGCGGACCTCCATGGCCGAGCCCGGAACCTTAGAGCCGAAGCGCACCAGCACGCCCTCCTCGGGCTGCACGCGGATGACCAGCATGTTATTACCCTGGGCAGTGGTCTGTCCCGGACCGAACGGCAGGTGTGGAGCCTCCTTGAACACAATAGCGATCTCCGTCACACGGCGCCCCAGGCGCTTGCCGGTGCGCAGGTAGAACGGCACCCCGGCCCAGCGGCGGGAGGAGATCTCGAAGGTAGCCGCGGCGTAGGTTTCCGTGGTGGACTCCGGGTCGAAGCCGTCCTCTTGGCGCAGCCCCTTCACCGGAATCGAACCCTGCCAGCCGGAGGTGTACTGCCCGCGCGCCGTAGTCTGCGCGAAAGGCCCCACCGGGGTTGTTGCGCGCAGCACCTTCACCTTTTCTGCCTGCAGCTCCTCCGGGTTGAACGTCACCGGCTCTTCCATAGCGACCAAAGCCAGCAACTGCAGCAGGTGGTTCTGGATCACGTCGCGGGCGGCGCCGATGCCATCGTAGTAGCCAGCGCGTCCGCCCAGGCCGATGTCCTCGGCCATGGTGATCTGCACGTGGTCCACGAAGTGCGCATTGAACATTGGGTCGAACAGCTGGTTGGCGAAGCGCAGTGCCAGGATGTTCTGCACCGTCTCCTTGCCCAGGTAGTGGTCAATGCGGAACACGCTGGATTCCGGGAACACGCTGTTCACGATTTCGTTGAGCTCGTGGGCCGACTGCTCGTCGTGGCCGAAGGGCTTCTCGATGACCACGCGGCGCCAGCCGTTGTGCAGCTCTCCCAGCTCCGGATCCGGCTTGGCCAGCCCGGAACGCTCGAGTTGGTGGCACACGCTGGGGAAGTGGTCCGGCGGGACGGACAGGTAATAAGCCCAGTTGCCCGCGGTACCGCGCTCGTTGTCGATCTCCCGGGTTTTCTCCGCGAGGGCGTCAAAAGCAGAATCAGTGGTGAAGTCGCCGGTGACGAAGAAGATACCCTCGGCGAGGCGATCCCACACGTTCTGGCGCCACGGGGTGCGCGCGTGCTCCTTGACGCACTCCAGGACCTGCTCCTCGAACTGCTCCTTCGACCAGTCGCGGCGACCGTAGCCGATCAGGCTGAAGCCGGGCGGCAGCAGTCCACGGTTAGCTAGGTCGTACACGGCGGGTAGCAGCTTCTTGCGCGCCAGGTCGCCGGTTACGCCGAAGATCACCAGGCCGCAGGGACCGGCAATGCGCGGCAGGCGCTTATCCAATTCGTCGCGCAGCGGGTTGCGCCATTCCTCGGCGGAAAAGGGAAGTTGCACTTGTCTAAAGTCCTATTTTCCTTGGTTGGTGGGTGGGTGAGTGCCGCTCGAGCTGATTGAGCTACTTGGCTTCTAGCTGCGCGGAAAGGGTGTCCAGCAGCTCGTTCCAGGAGTCCACGAACTTTTCCACGCCCTCGTCCTCCAGCACGGTCCATACCTCGGCCAGGTTCACGCCGACCGTATCCAACCGGGCGAACAATTCGCGCGCGTCCTCCGCGGTGCCGCTGAGGGAATCGCCGTGGATCTCGCCGTGGTCGATCGTTGCGTCCAGGGTGTTCTCCGGCATCGTGTTCACGGTGTACGGTCCGGCCAGCTCGGTCACGTACAGAGTGTCTGGGTACTCGGGGTTCTTTACTGAGGTGGACGCCCACAGTGGTCGCTGAACGTGCGCTCCCTTATCGGCAAGTGCGGTCCAGTCGCGGTTGTTGAGCAGGCGCTCCTCGAAGGCGGCGTAGGCCAGCTGCGCGTTGGCCACGCCGGCCTTGCCCTTGAGCTGCTTGGCCTCGTCGGTGCCGATGCCATCCAGGCGCTTGTCGATTTCGGTGTCCACGCGGGAGACGAAGAAGCTGGCCACGGAGTGGATCTTGGTGAGGTCCTTGCCGGCCTCAGCGGCACGGGAAATACCGGCAATGAATGCCTCCATCACCTGGATGTAGCGGCTGACGGAGAAGATCAGGGTCACGTTCACGTTGATTCCCTCGGCCAGCACGTCGGTGATGGCGGGCAGGCATTCCTGCGTGGCGGGGATCTTGATCATCAGGTTCTCGCGCCCCACCTTCGCAGCCAGCTCCTTGGCCTGTGTGACGGTGGCCTCGCGCTCGTTGGCCAGGCGCGGATCCACCTCGAGGGAGACTCGGCCGTCCACACCATCGGTCTTCTCGTAAATGGGCAGGAAGACGTCGCAGGCGTCCGCCACGTCGTCCGCCGCCATCTCGAACACCGCGCTGCCAGCCGGAGTGCCAGCGGCGGCGAGCTCGCGGAGCTGCTCGTCGTAAGCCGTACCCTGGGACATCGCGTTGGCGAAGATGGCCGGGTTCGTGGTCACGCCGACCACGCCCTTGTTCTCAATGACCTCAGCGAGGTTGCCGGTGCGCAGGCGGTCGCGGGACAGGTCGTCCAGCCACACGGAGGTGCCGGCTTGTGCAAGTGCGTCGATGTTGGCGGGGGTGCTCATGTAAGGAATCAGTCCTTGGGGTGGGGTTGGGGTTAGCTCAGGTGGGGCTTACTTGTTCGCCGCGATGGAGTCGTGCGCAGCGGCGACGACTGCCTCGGAAGTGATGCCGAACTCGCGGTAGAGAGTCTGGTAGTCAGCCGAAGCGCCGTAGTGCTCCAGGGAAACGGTGCGCCCGTTCAGGCCGACGAAGCGGTGCCACGGCATGGAGACACTGGCCTCGACGGAGACGCGAGCCGTTACGTCGCTCGGCAGGACCTGCTCCTGGTACTGGGCATCCTGCTCGAGGAACCACTCCATGACCGGCATGGAAACCACGCGGGTGCCCACGCCCTGGCTCTCCAGCTCCTTGGCGGCCTCCACGGCCAGCTGTACCTCGGAGCCAGTGGCCAGCAGGATGACCTCCGGAGTGTCCGTCGATTCCTCGACCAGCACGTAGCCGCCGCGGGCCACGCCCTCGGCGGCCTTGTCCTGGGTTCCCTCCAGCACGGGGACGTTCTGGCGGGTCAAGACCAGAGCCTTCGGGGACTCCTCGGCCTGCAGGGCAGCCACCCAGCCGGCAGCGGTCTCGTTGGCGTCCGCCGGGCGGATAACCGCCAGGTGGGGGATGGCGCGCAGGGAGGCCAGGTGCTCGACCGGCTGGTGGGTGGGGCCGTCCTCACCCAGGCCGATGGAGTCGTGCGTCCACACGTGGTAAACATCCGACTTCATCAGTGCACCCAGGCGCACCGCACCGCGGGCGTAGTCGGAGAACTGCAGGAACGTTGCGCCGTACGGGCGGGTCGGGCCGTGCAGGGCGATGCCGTTCAGGATGGCGACCATGCCGTGTTCGCGGATACCGAAGTGCAGGTTGCGGCCGCCCGGCTCCGCGGTGAAGTTACGGGTGCTGATGGCCTCCGGGCCGAAGCTCGGGGAGCCCTTGATGATGGTGTTGGTGGAGCCAGCCAGGTCGGCGGAACCACCCCACAGCTCCGGCAGGGTCTTACCTAGAGCCTGCAGGGTGGCCTCCGAAGCCTTGCGGGTAGCCAGGGACTCGCCGGCCTCCCAGCTGGGAACCTCGGCGTCGAAGTCCTCCGGAAGTTCGCGGGAGTACAGACGGTCGAACAGAGCCTTGTTCTCCGGGTTGTTCTCCGCCCAGGCGTCAAAAAGAACCTGCCACTGCTTGTGTGCCTCCGCGCCACGATCGATCAGACCGCGGGTGTGGGCGATTACGTTGTCCTCGACCGGGAACGGCTCGTCCGGGAAGTCCAGGGCCTGCTTGATGCCCGTGATCTCCTCCGCGCCGAGGGCAGCGCCGTGGGAAGCGCCGGTATCCATCTTCGTCGGGGCGGGGTAGGCGATAACGCTGCGCAGGCGGATGAAGGTGGGGCGGGAAGTCTCGGCCTTGGCGCGCTCGACAGCGTCCAGGATGCCCTCGACATCCTCACCGGTGACCTCGAGGGTCTGCCAGCCGTATGCGGCGTAGCGCGCGGAGACATCCTCGGTGAAGGCGATCTCGGTCTGGTCCTCGATGGAGATTCCGTTGTCGTCCCAGAAGACGATGAGGTTGCCCAGCTGCTGGGTTCCCGCCAGGGAGGAAGCTTCGGAGGTCACGCCCTCCTGCACGTCGCCGTCAGAGGCGATGACGTAGATGAAGTGGTCGAAGGGGGACTCGCCGGCCGGTGTCTGCGGATCGAACAGGGCGCGTTCGCGGCGGGAGGCCATTGCCATGCCCACCGCGGATGCCAGGCCCTGGCCCAGCGGGCCGGTGGTGATCTCCACGCCATCGGTGTGGTGAACCTCCGGGTGGCCCGGGGTCTTGGAGTTCCAGGTGCGCAGTGCCTGCAGATCCTCCAGCTCCAGGCCGAAGCCGCCCAGGTACAGCTGAATGTATTGGGTCAGGGAGGAGTGGCCTGCAGAAAGCACGAAGCGATCCCTACCTACCCAGTGCACGTCCTGCGGATCGTGGCGCAGCACTCGCTGGTAGAGGGTGTACGCCAGCGGCGCCAGGCTCATTGCCGTGCCGGGGTGGCCCGAGCCGCAGTTCTCTACGGCGTCTGCGGCCAGCACGCGGGCAAGGTCGACCGCGCGCGTGTCGGTCTCCGTCCAGTCCGCCGGGTAGTTGCGCACCGTGAGTGCCTGCTGTTCTGGGGAGAGAGTCACTGTCAGTTGCCTTTCTTCATCAAGCCGAATACCCCATACATACTAATGGTCGTAGTCGCTCGCCGTGGCCAGTGGGCGCAGTTGCAGGTCGGAATTTCGGGGCAAAAATTTTTTGCATCCTGCGGGAACTATTTGGAGCTCCCGTACGACCATATGTAGATGGGCGAGTGCAGGCTCTGTTTCGGCCTGCACCCCGCGCTCGGGTAGCGTTAGACGCGATTCGGAAAACTTTCGAGAAGGTGGAGGCGAGGCAGCCGGTGAAGACATTCGCTGAGACGGCCAAGGCGTATCTAGCACTGACCAAACCCAGGGTCATTGAATTGTTGCTGGTGGCCACGATCCCTGCGATGTTGCAGGCAGCGCGCGGCGAAGTGAACTTCGGCCTTATCCTCCTCACGCTCATCGGTGGCTGGATGGGCGCCGGCGCGGCTAACACGTTCAATAACGTGGTGGATCACGATATCGACCAGCTGATGCGCCGCACCCGCCGCCGTCCCACTGCCCGCCAGACCGTCTCGGTCAGCGAGGCTCGTATCTTCGCCTGGGTGCTGCTGATTGCCTCTGTGCTGTGGCTGGGTTTCTTGTGCCACTCGTGGCTGGCCGCCGGCTTTATCGTGCTGACGAACTGGTTCTATGTTTTCGTCTACACCAAGTGGCTGAAGCGTCGCACCTGGCAGAACGTCATTTGGGGCGGCGCTGCGGGCTGCATGCCGGTGATTGTTGGCTGGGCCGTTATCACCGATAACAGCGGCGGTGCTTTCCACGCCGGGTGGTCTTCGTGGGTTCAGGCGCTCATTTTGTTCATGGTTATTTTCTTTTGGACGCCACCGCATACCTGGGCTCTGGGAATGCGCTACCGCGAGGACTACGAGGCCGCGGGCGTGCCCATGATGCCCGTGGTCAAGCCTCCGCTGCAGGTTACGCGCCAGATCCTGGCTTACACCTGGGCGACCGTGATCACTTCGCTTCTTCTTGTCCCGGCTGCTAGCTGGATCTACTTGGCTGCCGCACTGATTTCCGGCGGCTGGTTCATTATCAAGGCTCACCTGCTGCACCAGGGCGTGAAGAACGGTACGCCGGTGAAGCCGATGCAGCTGTTCTTCCTATCGAACAATTACCTGTCTATCCTCTTCGTCGCTCTCTCCGTGGACGCGGTACTGGGTTGGCAGACGCTCGCTCAGGCAGTGCTCGGCTAGCATCACGACAAAGAAGATCACCAAGCCGTCCTGAGCCAGTTGCGTTCGGCGAGGTTGAATATGGCTTCGCACTGTTGGTGCGTGAGTCCGGGGTCGAGTTCGGCGTGTGTCTGCCCGGGAAAGCGACTTATACCGACGATCGCCCATCCGTTATTGTTCCAGCCATTCGCGACAGCGGTTTGCGCCGATGAGGCCATATTGCAACGCGTGCGATACCAGTCGGGCCGGGCCTTCATCTCGAATTCAAAAGACTGCATCTGCCGGAACGAGCCATCCGGATAGAGCACTTGGAGAGGCGCCCGGTAGTAGTACAAAAAAGTCTTGCCTAAATTATTGCCCTTTCGCAAAACCCTGCGAGTGTGATAAATCTGCCCGACTAGCGCCGGGTAGTAATCGATCCAGTCATTCTTCCAGGCAGTAGCTATTCTCCTGCGCCGAGAAAGTGTGCTGTTGATCAAAAAGCCCACGGCCATGACGAAGGCGATCCCACCGATAAAGAAGAAGGCGTTCATGAAATGGAGACTGTCGCCCGTGGAATCCGCGCCGCGAGCACTACCGAATGGCATCATGAGGGCGATGACTGCAAAGACAACACCGAAAAGTCCAGCTGCCACGAGGATAAAAACACGTAATGGCACATCCTGTGAGTACGGCGGAGGACCCGCCGCGCTCACGGCTTGAAAGCTCCCGCTGCTATCCCGCATCGGATTGGGGGGTGGAGTAGTAGTGTTCGCCCCGCCCGGGCGCCAGTGGAGTGTCCACCCCCGAAATGAACTCCAGGGTGGTGCGCGGCATGCGCGTCGGCTGAGTCATGATTCGGCACCCTTCGTCGCTGACAACTAGACGATACTCTTTGGCTCCGAATCTTAGCCGTACTAGGCTCCGACGGTCTCTTGACGCTGACTGTCACCGGTCGTCGTGCCCGTGAAGGTGGCATTGCCACCGCTGTAGCGGGACTTCAGGGCCCAGAGGAAGCCGGTGGCTGCGGTGGTAAGCCCCGAGCCAATAACGTGGATCGGCACCGACCAGCGAGGAACACCCAGCCAGTACTGCATGATGCCGACGATGGCCTGCAGAATGATCGCGGCGATCACCCAGTAGGAAGCCGTCTTGATGCGGTGCTCCAGGTTCAATGCGAACACGCCCGCCAACAGGCCGACGGTTAGGCCCAGGTAGAGGTACATGAAACCGGCGTGGATGTGCGCCATGTCGATGAGCGGCACCTGCAGGCGGTGCTCCGGAAGAATCGCCTCGTCGCCCGCGTGAGGGCCAGCACCTGTCACCAGGGTGCCGGTGATCAGGACGACCGCCAGACTCAGCGCAGATCCATCAGTGAGGATGCGCAGCGGGCGCGGCATCAGTGGCTGCATCTCGCCATCATCGGGCTCGCCGATGCGCACCACCAGTTTCGCTGCCAGGAAGACTAGCAGCATGCTGGGAAGGAAGTGCAGGGCAACGGTCCACCACATCAGATCCATGTGCACAGTGATGCCACCCAGCACGGCCTGGACGATAATGCCGATGCCCTGGACGAAGGCCAGGTGGAGAATCGCGGAGCGCCGCGCCGCGCGCACCACCGCAATGAAGCACACCAGGGCGGCAACGATCACTACAAACGTCAACGTCCGATTGCCAAACTCAATCAACTGATGAATCCACGGCGCGGAACCAGCAACAGGAAACAGAGAGCCCGGGTGGCACTGCGGCCACGTGTCGCAACCCAAGCCGGAGCCCGTAACGCGCACCAAAGAGCCGGTGAAGGTAATTCCCGTCTGGCAGGCCAACAGGATGATGGCGAAGAGCCGCTGGCGCCGAATCGTCGGCGCGGTAACGGGCCGAGGGAAGCCAAACCTGCGGTCGGCTGCATGTGCAAAGGCGTACAGCTTCAGCAGCGCTCTGACGAAGGGATTGTTCTCCTCCGCGGCGCGTTGTTTCATTGTCTCAAGCACGCCCTTAAGACTATCGGAAGCCCACGTGGAGGGGCTAATTGCCGCTTCCCGATCCTCCGCTAGTCGCTCTCCATGGTGAAGCGGAAAAGCTTCAGTGCGAGGACCGAGCCGATCACGGCCCACACGGCTAGGCTCAGCAGTGCCAACCAGTTGAATCCACCGGCAACTACGGCGGTGTGGAAGCCTTCCATCAGCGCCACAGAGGGCACGGCCATGAGGAAAGCATTGACGTTTTCACCGGCCGGGGTTGCCATGGTGGCGAACACAGCCGCGCCCAGTAGAACGAACCAGATCGTGTTGCCCAGCGCCAGCACCAATTCTGAGCTCAGGGTGCCGCCCAGCAGCAGGCCCAGGCTGGTGAAGGCCGCCACTCCCAGCACCGCCGTCACCAGGGCAGCGGGCAGCCCCACGATGTCCGGGCGCCACCCCAACGCAAACGAGGCGATGGAAAGCACCAGCACCTGCAGCAAGACCACGATGCACACCGCGACGACCTTGCCCGCGATCAGCGCCCAGGTGGGCACGCCCGCCGCGCCGATGCGCTTTAGAGCCCCATAGCGCCGGTCGAAGGCCACTGCGATGGCTTGTCCAGTGAAGCCCGCGCCCATCAGCGCGATCGCCAAAGCCATGGGAAATATGCGTGTCACTGCGTGGGATGCGTCATCGCTGGGAATCAGCGTCAGACCAATAAGCAGCCCCAGCGGAATGACCATAGAGAGCAATTGCTGCTCCCCGTGGCGCAAGAACAACAACGATTCGATCTTGGCCTGGGCCTTGACGATGTCACCAGACTTCGCCTGCTGGGGTGCAGGGGCAAAGAGACCCGGCTCGAAGCGACTGGTGGTACTCATGAGCGGATGTCCTTTCCGGTGATAGAGAGGAAGACGTCCTCCAGCGACTGCCTGTTGACCTCGAGTTGGCTGATCATCACGGATTCATCGGCGAAAGCCTCGGCCACCGCTGCGACCAACTGCGGGCTCAGCCCCTCGGCCTCGATTCTGAAGTGGCGGGGGCGCAGCTCGTCCACCGTCACCGGCTCCTCCGCACGCTTGGCAATGGCCGCGGAGACAGCGGGGAGTGCGGCGTCGGAATCAACCTGCACCGACAGCCACGCACCGGTGGAGTTCGGGTCACGGCTCGACATCATCTCCTCCGGTGTGCCCGAAGCAACCACGCGACCGGAATCAATGATGACCACCTGGTCGGCCAGAGCCTCAGCCTCGTCCATCAGGTGGGTGGTCAACACCACCGCCACGCCGTCGCGCTTCAGCGAGGCCACCAGATCCCACACCGCCAGACGCGATTGAGCGTCCAGGCCGGCGGTCGGCTCGTCCAGGAACACCAGTTCGGGGCGCCCCACCAGCGCGCAGGCCAGGCTCAGGCGCTGTTGCTGACCGCCGGATAGGCGCCGGTAGGGAGTCTTTTCGTGGCCGGTCAGCCCGACGGTCTCGAGCAGCCAGTCGGGATCCAAGGGGTTTTTCGAGTATGACGCCACCAACCGCAACATCTCGCCCACGCGGATTCCGGGGTACGCGCCGCCACCTTGCAGCATTACCCCGATGCGACTGCGGACCTCATCCGATTCGACGGCCGGATCCTTGCCGAACACGCGGATGGTGCCCTCGGTGGGGCGGATGAAGCCCTCGCACATTTCGACGGTCGTGGTCTTGCCCGCGCCATTCGGGCCTAGCAGTGCGAGCACCTGGCCGGCGGACAGCTCAAGGCTCAGTCCGTCGACGGCGCGACGTTCACCGTAGGTCTTGACTACGTCGCGGAGCTGAAGCACGGGAGAGCCAGCCCGTGCTTGGGCTGCTTGGGTTGCCTGGGTTTCAGGTCTTGTGGTCATGATGTGAAAGTCTAGCCCCCTAGCAGTGTTTTACGTAGTAGCGGCTGCTGCTCGCCGGAGTTTGGTGGAGCGAAACGACAGGGCCTCCGCCAGATCCGCGTTGCGGGCCGCAAGAGCCCGTAGGACCACCAACGCCACCAGGAAGAACACGAGGCTCATCGCATAGATGTAGATCACGGTGGAATTTGGCAGGGAGAGTCCGCGGGGGAGGATGAAAAAGCTGAACACCACCGAGTAGATCACGGCGGTGAGGTGGAACGCGCGCCGGTTCGCCCAGGCCGCGAGGGGGAGAATCGCCCACAGGAGGTACCAGGGGTGAACGACGGGGAAAAAGAGCACCAGGATGAGGGTGGCCACGCCCAGCCCGCCTACGGGGTGGATACGGCCGCGGAAAGAGGCCCACAGCATGCGGACGACCCAGAACGCGCCCACGAGCAGGCCGAGGGTCCGAAAGACAATGAGCGCCGAATCGGTGTGATCGCCCAGCCCCAGCAGGGCACCGAGCGCTCCAGAGGACAGGCCGAGGGAGGTGGTGATCGACATCCAGGAGATGATCTCCGCAGCGCCACCCTGGGAGGTGATCCAGCCGAAGCCGACCCCGGTGAAGATGGAGAATGCGACAGAGGTTACTGCTGCGACCACTACGGCGACGGCCGCTGCGTTGAAGAGATCCACCAGGCGCCCGCCAAACCAGCGGGCGAGTGCGGCACCGGCAAAGCCCAGGCCGATGAAGGCCGTGACTTTGACTAGGCCGGCCATTGTAATCAGGCCAAAACCGCCGATGATGAGTATCCAGCGGCTGGTGAGGGGGCGTTCTTCGTTATCCACGCCGCGCAACACAAGCTCCAGGCCTGCGAGCAGCAGTCCGATCAAAGCAGCTTCGTTGTGGATGCCACCGACCAGGTGCAGGATCGCCAGCGGGTTCAACACGCCAAGCCACAACGCAGCTCCACTCGACACGCCACAACGCCGCGCCAACCGGACGAGAGCCCATCCACTTAAGGCCAACCCCAGAATGGCCACTAATCGGTGCAGCACAATGCCGAGAATGATGGAGTTATTGGTCAGCATGGAAATAACTTCGCCATAACCCAGCGCCACCGGCCCGTAAGGCGCGGGGGAGTGCGCCCACATCAGCGGCACAGAGCGGGCCAGGGGGTCGTCAATGCCCAGCAGGTCTACAGGTCCGGCGCCGTAAGGGTCCCAGCCCTTCGCGGCAATCGCCCCCTGCGCCAAGTAGGAGTAAATATCCTGGGTGAACAGCGGCGGGGTGACCATGAGCGGGGTGACCCACACGAAGAATGTGCGCCAGTAGGTCCGCACCGGGATTGGGTGATTAGGCCTGCCAGGGGCGGAGACAGCGAAGGTGAACAATAGTAACCAGCCGTAGACCAGAAAGCCGATGCCCACGAAAACCAGGACGGTCGTGGAGTGCAGCATCCGCGCCAACGTGTTCACGCCGGGGAAGTCCCAATAGGGATTGTGAATCACGGGGAACGCGCCGGCACCCAGGCCGCCGACCGTGATCAGCATGGTGCCGAGGGCTCCCAGGAAGACGGCAGCGTAGAGCCGCATAGAAAGCGCGCGGCTCAGGGGCTGTAGCTGCAGGGAGCTCTCCGGCACGTTGTCGCCGTCCGACTCGGAGTGCAACTGTGCCGAACGCGACCCCGCCAGCCCCAGTTGGGGCAATTGCTCCTGGAACCTCCGCCAGGGCGCCAGGAGACGCGACCCCCGAGGAGAGCTCGGGGTGGCTGAGGTGGGGGTAGTCATAGGTGCAGATACTACCGAATGTCGCAAGCAATCTTCTTCAGCCATGGCCGTGACCAGCGCCACAAAGAAAACCCGCGAGTTCTGCGGCAGTGAACTGCTCCCCATTAGTTGGACTGAGAAATCAGTTACCGACTAGTGGGGAGTAGTTTTCATTGAGAGCACGAAGTTCGCTAAGTGAGCATCAGCGCGAGCAGTTGGTTGAACTATTTGAGCAAGGCATGGGTTATACAGCCGCTGCCAATGCCCTTGGTGTCTCCAA
>NZ_JFCH01000060.1 GCF_000738175.1 Corynebacterium jeikeium
TTCACCCCGGCAGGTGTGCTGGCCTCTACTGCTGACGGGGTCATCGACTACCACAACACCCTGCCGGTCAAAGTCGGCCGGACTACCTACACCTACGATGATGCAGGCCGTATCACCCGCACCGTGACCAAACGTCTGGGCAAGAAACCATTAGTCCATCACTTCTACTACGCCACCGGTGAACAACCCATCGGCTTTACCTCCTCCGATGAACCAAACACCGGCTACCGCTACGTCTACGATGGTCTCGGCCGACGCGTAGCCAAAGACACGATCAACACCACCACCGGTGAAGTTATCCACCGTGACGTGTTCACCCACACCGGTAACCAACTGGCAGCTGTCACCACCACCATCGACACCACCGATCCGGCACGTGTGGGTGAAGGCTACGTGTGGACCACTGACCCGGCCACTGGTGAGACACACGGCCAGATCACACTAACCACCCGTGACAACACCGACACTCCGGTGAACCCTGCCACCACCTGGCCACAGGCTCGGGTTGATGCGACGTTCTACGCCCTAGTGTGCGACCTAGCCGGAGCACCACAGGAACTGATCAACACCACCACCGGTGTCGTCGAGGGACACACCACCCAAACCCTCTACGGCACACGCACATGGGCAGGTCGGTGCACCAGCCCGTTGTTGTTTGCAGGCCAGTACGAGGATGCGGAATCCGGGTGGGCGTACAACCGCTTCCGCTACTACAACCCCACCCTAGGTGCCTACAACGCCCAAGACCCACTCGGACTCGCACCACGACTCGCCTCAGCCCAGGGGTATGTCGACCACGCAGCACACTGGGTAGATGTACTCGGGCTCGTAGGCTCCGCTGCTCACAAGAAACCTCACGCCACCGATCCTCGTCGATGGAGCGACGGTACTTTCAAGCCAATGGGAGGCGGATCTAACGAGCTAGAGTCACAACTGCTCCGTGACAAGGCAATCAGGGATGCTGGCTTGCCTGCCCCGAAGGCGATGGACATCGATGCTGCTGGCAAGGTGCGGCCAATTGGCAATACTCCGCTTCATCAACAACATCTTCAGTCCTACTACGATCAAATTAGTAAACAGGGCGCCACTGACATTCGAATCGACCAGCAACAAACTAACATCGACGGTATGCTTGTCGGACAGAATCGTCCTGACCTCCAATACACTCTAAACAATCAAAGATATTACGTAGAGTGGGATCGCTTTTCCTCTGCTCGTGGATTAGGGCACGAATCGCGAATAGCGACGAACGATCCATTTGGCAATGTCACCCTCATTCAAGGCGGATAGATTTGACTTTTGAAATTGCATATAACCAACCCACGGCATTTTTTTGGCAAGATGTAGATACCGCCATCGAAACGGTTAAAAGTGACTTTGATCCTCTTTTTCTCAACTTCGATGAAATCGAGAAGCCTACTGAGCCATTTTCAAACCTCGATCGAGTTTGGATTTTCCAGGAACGAAACGGCGTAACTGCAGTTAGCTATTCACTTGACGAGTCGGATCGTCTATTTCAACTCTTAATTCACACCTGGAAAGATCTCGAACGTCCACCACTGGGGATGGCAATTACGAAGACCGAAGCATCCCAACAATGGGTACTCATTACCTACTCGAACGAGTTAGATGCGATGACACGCTCCTACCGGCAACAATGGCTTGGAAAAAAGACCGCTGAGGATTCCATGGCATCCGATTTTCCAATGAGGGCACAGGAAATGAACGAGCAGCGAATCTTAGATTACCTCGAAGAAAACGGACTTGACGTCACCATGGCTTCAGCTCCACCAAGCAATGCGAGATATTTCCTCGTCACGAACCGAGAGCTAACTCTAGAAGAATGGGAACAATACTATTCTCAAATGGGAAACTGAATCTCCCAACGCCATGACTCATACCTCTTCTACGCAAGTAGTACCTCCGCAACGTAATCGCGAAAAGTGACAGGTCATAATGAGTACGGAACGAATTATCATCCACCTCCCCACCGCTCCGACCGAGCCGGAAAACACTTATAACCTCGTGACTGCCGCCAGCCGCGCAGACAAACACACCTCGGCACATACACTTCAGCTCCATCAGCATCTCACCAACATTCTGGCACCCCACAAGATCCCCGTGGAACTCACCGGTGCAGAATGCATCGCCATCAAAGACAACAACGAGCACATCCCCCAACTACTCCAGCTCATCAGCCCCATACTTTCCTACTTCACCACGCTGACCATCCTCGAGAACAATCAACTGGTATGGACCTTTGGTGACGAAAACTCACAGTTCACCACTGAAACCTCACAGCTCCACGCCCCGTGGGCAAGTCTTCGCAGTATCCCTTCCTGGATCGACCACATCACCGCCAATGCCCGTTCACTAGCAAGCCGCAATATCGGAACCGATCCGCGGGACTTCCTGATCATTAGCGACAACACCAAGGTTCAGCACTATATCCAGTGCTACTTCAGCCCAGCCGACAACAACTACCGTGTAGAGATGCGCCTCGGCGATGCTCAACACCATTTTTGGTGCATGAGGAACGACGCCCGGAGCGTCATCCGAGAACTGTCCACCTGGATGACTTCCACTCACCACTCCACCACAGGCTGGAGCAAACTAGATATCTCTTAGCGCGCATTCCACATAGTGCACATAGCGCCGTAAAATCTAAGTAGGCCACCACCCCACCACACAAGCCAGCACGAGCAGGCACTCCAGCACAATCAGGCAGTGCCACCGGTGGGGTTCCCGCCCAGGAAAGCTACTCCTTCACCCCGGCAGGTGTGCTGGCCTCTACTGCTGACGGGGTCATCGACTACCACAACACCCTGCCGGTCAAAGTCGGCCGGACTACCTACACCTACGATGATGCAGGCCGTATCACCCGCACCGTGACCAAACGTCTGGGCAAGAAACCATTAGTCCATCACTTCTACTACGCCACCGGTGAACAACCCATCGGCTTTACCTCCTCCGATGAACCAAACACCGGCTACCGCTACGTCTACGATGGTCTCGGCCGACGCGTAGCCAAAGACACGATCAACACCACCACCGGTGAAGTTATCCACCGTGACGTGTTCACCCACACCGGTAACCAACTGGCAGCTGTCACCACCACCATCGACACCACCGATCCGGCACGTGTGGGTGAAGGCTACGTGTGGACCACTGACCCGGCCACTGGTGAGACACACGGCCAGATCACACTAACCACCCGTGACAACACCGACACTCCGGTGAACCCTGCCACCACCTGGCCACAGGCTCGGGTTGATGCGACGTTCTACGCCCTAGTGTGCGACCTAGCCGGAGCACCACAGGAACTGATCAACACCACCACCGGTGTCGTCGAGGGACACACCACCCAAACCCTCTACGGCACACGCACATGGGCAGGTCGGTGCACCAGCCCGTTGTTGTTTGCAGGCCAGTACGAGGATGCGGAATCCGGGTGGGCGTACAACCGCTTCCGCTACTACAACCCCACCCTAGGTGCCTACAACGCCCAAGACCCACTCGGACTCGC
>NZ_JFCH01000061.1 GCF_000738175.1 Corynebacterium jeikeium
TGAAGCGTCCTGGGTTTAGTTCCTACCTCTGCTAAGGAAGGATTGGCACTATGCCCAGAAAGTATTCCGCCGAATTCAAGGAGAAGGCGGTCCATCAAGCCCTAGAGATGGTCCGTCTGGAGTCCTGCTCACGGCAACGCGCGTACGAGGAAGTCGGGGAGCTTCTTGGCGTGTCCCACCACACGTTACGCGCCTGGTACCGTGACAGCGTCGCCCATGAGCAGACGGCACCAACAGGTGGCGAAACCATGGAAGAAGAGCTCAAACGGCTACGCCGGGAAAACCGCGAGCTGAAACGAGCCAACAGAATCCTCAAGACTGCCTCGGCTTTTTTCGCGGCGGAACTCGACCGACCCACGACCAGATGATCTCCTACATCGACGAGTACAAGGAGCAATTTGGGGTCGAGGCCATCTGCCGTGTCCTTCGACAAGCAGACCGTGGATTCATCACCTCCCGCGGCTACCGTAAAGCCACCACCCGCGCCCCGAGTGCGAGGGCCTTAAGCGATAGCCTGCTTATCCCAGAGATTCAGCGCGTCCATGCGGAAAACTTTTCGGTCTACGGCATCCGCAAGATGTGGCACGCCATGAACCGTGAGGGCTTTCATATCGGCCGCGACAAGACCGCACGCCTGATGAAACTTGCAGGTGTGTCTGGTCGACGACGTGGACGCACCCCGGTGACCACGATCAGCCCTAAAATGCCGGATCATCGTCCGGATCTTGTGCGCCGAAACTTTCGTGCGCAGGCACCAGGCAGGCTTTGGGTTGCCGACATTACCTATGTTCGCACCCTGTCAGGATTCGCGTACACCGCGTTTGTCATTGACGTCTACAGCCGCAAAATAGTCGGTGTTGCCACCCGATCTACGATGCGCACTGATGCGCTGCCGATGGAGGCACTGGAACATGCATTAACGACTGCTGGTCGAATCCACGGCGACCAGCTGATACACCACAGTGACCGGGGAAGTCAGTACGTGTCACTGAAGTACTCCACTGCTTTGGCCGAAGCCGAGATCCGGCCAAGTGTCGGCACAGTCGGAGATTCCTATGACAACGCGCTGGCCGAGACTGTTAACGGTCTCTACAAGGCTGAACTTATCCATCCTCAAGGCCCGTGGACATCAGTAGGAGAAGTCGAGCTAGCCACCCTGCGGTGGGTGCACTGGTGGAACACCAAACGTCTTCACGAGGCGTTGGACTACGCCACCCCACAAGAAGTAGAAACCGAGTACTATCTCACCGAGCCCATCAACACAGGGCCGTAAAAGAAGCGGAACCAAACCCAGGACGCTTCAGTTCGAGACCCCTTTGGCCTTAGCCTTGTCGGTCTGCTTCTTGTAAACGCGCTTCTTGACGGCCTCGGTGAACACCCGGACGTTGAGCAACTTCGTATCCGTCTTACCGCCTAGCAGGTACTCGTAAACACCCTTCTTCGACTGTATCTGCGAGTCTGACAACAGCTCCTGAGCCTCGGCCGTCATTTCCGTGGCGTTGTAACCCTGGGAGCTGTACTTCTCATACAGTTCGTTCCAGGCGATACCGCGCATGGAGTTGTCTGTCATCTTGAACACACTCGCGGCCCAATCGATGACAGAGGTAAAGTACGTCTCGAGTGCGTTGCAGTCCACGTCCTCACGATGCTTGGCCATGTAGGTATCGATGCTGACGCCATCGCGCTGGGCAATCCAACTCAAGGCGACTTCCAGCACCTCCTGGCGCGCAGGCCCGCCACGCACAAAGTTCGACCACTTAGACATCACAGCCGTACCTGAGTTGGAAAAGACCTTCTTCGCGGCATTGACGAACGGGCCTGAGTACACGGCATTCCGAAGCTCCTGCGGCGTGAGCGGAACTCCGACGATGTTGATCGTCTTGAACCATTGTTTGATCTCATCTTCGGTGCCCGAGCAGTCGTAGATGAGTAGCTCGGTGTCGAGGATGAGGTTCTGCTGGTGCTCGCTGAGCGACGAGAAGTACTGCTCGTTGCCGTCTGGGACTTTCACCACAAACAGGTCCTTGCAGAAGCGTCCAATGGACGTGACGCGCTGCTGGCCGTCGAGAATCTCGAACTTTGCTTCGTCAGCTTTCGGCTGGTTGAAGTAAATCAAGCCCAGCGGATACTGCTTGAGCAGAGAGTCGATGACAGCAACGTCCTTTTTGCCGTCGTTGTAGATGTAGTTGCGCTGGTACTCAGGCTGGATAGTCAGGTCACCGGCCAGGCCGTAGAGACCCTTCCCCTCAAGCTCGTTGTAGTGAAACCCGTCGACAATGTCGCGGATCTTACGTGGGTTGAGTTTTGCTTCCATGCTTTAGACCTCCCTAGCAGCGAGGTTGCGGTGACGAATGAGGATGCGGGCATAGGGTTGAGTGAAAAACTGACCATCCACTTCGTAGTAGGTCACACCCTTAGGAGCTACAGCGTGAGGGATGGCAGCACCATCATTCAGCTTGCCCACACGAGACGTCTTTCCGTCTGCGGATCTCTGAGTTTGCACGGGGTAGACCTTCGCCTTCAAGCCCGACGAATGAGAGTGTCCGATTCTTTGTGTGCGGGGGCTTGGTTGATTCCGGCTACAGACCCAGAGGTCGTAGGTTCGAATCCTGCCCCCGCTACCAATTAATCCCCTCGCTGGTTGAAACACCGGCGAGGGGATCTTCTGGTTGCGAAAGGCCTAGTCCAAATCGAATAGCTCCCGCTGGAAGGGCAGGGGGTTCTTCAGCCGCTCGGCGTCCGGCAACTTACCTGGCAGGGTGGTACCCTCAGCAAACGGCGCACCCGACAGGTGGTCGCGGCCATGGGGCTGCGCCAAGCCCGAGAGGTCCGGTCCGGCCGGGACGATCTGCGTGGGATTTACTTCGCGGTGGACGATGTAATAGTGCTGCTTGATCTCTTTGAAATCGGTGGTATCGCCGAACCCAGGGGTCTGGAACAGCTCGCGCAGGTAGCCGTAGACGTTCGGCATCTCGCTGGTCTTGTTCCGGTTCGTCTTGAAGTGCCCGTGGTAGACAGCATCGAAGCGGATCAGGGTGGCATATGCCCGGATGTCGGTCTCCGTGATGTGCTCGCCCATGATGAACCGCTGGTTTGCCAGGCGCTCCTCCAGCCAGTCGAGGACCTCGAATACATCCTCATAGGCTTGCTCATAAGCTTCTTGTGACGCCGAAAACCCAGCCCTGTACACGCCGTTATTGAACTTTCGGAAGATGAAGTCGTTGATCTCCTCCATCTCCTCCCACTGCTCTGTCGGTGGAAGTAGGTTGGGAGCGCCGGCCCGCTGGTACTCGGTCCATTCAGTTTGGAAGTCGCGGACGCTCGAATTGAAATCGTTGGTCACGACCTTGCCGCTGGCTTCTTCCACCAACGCCGGCACTGTTATGCCCCGCGGGTAGCCCGGGAAACGCTTAAAGTACGCATCCTGTAGGCGGGGGATCTGCAGCACGGGGTCGACGCCACCCGGATCCAGATCGAAGGTCCAGGAGCGCTTGTCGTGTGTAGGGCCTGCCAACCCCAGGGAGATCACATCTTCCAGCCCCAGCAGGCGCCGTACGATGACCGCGCGGTGCGCCCACGGGCAGGCGCGTGCGGCTATCAGGCGGTAGCGGTTCGGCTGCACCGGCCAGTGCAGCGCGTCGCCACCGGCAGGCTGCGGTTCCTCGCTGGTGACGGAAGCGACGATGCGGTCGCCGATGTAGTTGGTATCCCGCTTGAATTCGCCGTCTTTCGAGGCATTTTGGGCATCGCCGGCCCAGTCCTTCTGTGATTCCTTCTGAGCTTCTGTGGCCATGCCTGTCCTCTCTGTTGTTTGCCCTAGCTAGATTTAGGCTTCGCCGATCTCTGCGAGCACTTCCCGCATTAGTTCCGCCGCCTGGGTGGGAGTCTTACCCACTCGCACACCAGCTTCCTCCAGCGCGACCTTCTTCGCCTCAGCCGTGCCCGAAGAACCGCTGACGATAGCTCCGGCATGCCCCATGGTCTTGCCCTCCGGGGCCGTGAAACCTGCGACGTAGCCCACCACAGGCTTGGTGACGTTCTTAGCGATGTACTCGGCGGCGCGCTCCTCAGCATCGCCACCAATTTCGCCGATCATAATGATCGCCTTGGTCTCAGGATCATTTTGGAAGGCCTCGATCGCATCGATGTGGGTAGTGCCGATAATCGGATCGCCACCGATGCCAATGCAGCTGGTGAATCCCACATCGGAGAGCTCATGCATCACCTGGTACGTCAGTGTGCCGGACTTGGATACCAGCCCGATCTTGCCGGCCTCACCGGCGGAATCAGATGGGATAATGCCCGCGTTGGACTGGCCGGGGGAAATGATGCCAGGGCAGTTCGGCCCGATGATGCGTGTCTTGGAGTTCTTCGCCAGGGAGAAGAAGCTCGCCGTGTCGTTGACTGGCACGCCTTCGGTAATGACCACAACCAGCGGTATTTCCGCCTTGATTGCCTCTTCTGCCGCAGCCTTGGTGAACTTCGCCGGGACGAAGATAACCGAGACATTGGCGCCAGTCTCTTCCATTGCCTCAGCAACGGAGGCGAAAACAGGAACCTGCTTGCCGCCTTCAAAGGTGACGGTCTGTCCGCCCTTGGAGGGGTTAACGCCGCCGACAATGTTTGATCCGGAGTCCAGCATGCGCTGGGAGTGCTTCATTCCCTCCGAGCCAGTCATGCCCTGGACGATGATCTTGGAATCGCGATCTAGAAAAATAGCCATAATTTTCAGTCCTCTATTTGTTGGAATCCGTGATGCTTATTTGTTCTGATCAGCCAGGGAAGCCAGCTCCGCGGCTTTGCGCGCGGCGCCGTCCATCGTGTCTTCTCGCTGCAGATTCGGCAGATTGGCATCGTCCAAGAGCTTCCGGCCCTCTTCTGCATTGTTGCCATCCAGTCGGACAACGAGGGGCTTTGGCTCGATTCCTTGGGTGTGGAGGATCTTGTAAGCCTGAATGATTCCGTTGGCAACCTCATCGCATGCGGTGATTCCGCCAAAAACGTTGACCAAGATCGACTGGACTTGCTCATCCGCCAGGATGACCTCCAAGCCATTGGCCATGATCTCGGCATCGGCACCACCACCGATGTCCAGGAAGTTGGCGGGCTTCGGGGAACCGGGAAATTCCTCGCCGGCGTAGGCGACCACATCCAGGGTGGACATCACTAGGCCGGCACCGTTGCCGATCACACCGACCGAGCCGTCCAACTTCACGTAGTTCAAGCCCATCGTCTGGGCCTTCAACTCCAGCGGATCGGTGGTGTTGTGATCTGCTAACTCGGAATGCTCCGGGTGGCGGAAGCTTGCATTGTCGTCCAAGGTCATCTTGCCGTCAATCGCCAGCAGCTCCCCGGAATTGGTCTTGACCAGCGGATTGACCTCGACCAGCGTGGCATCTTCGCCAACGTAGGTTTCGTAGAGCTTCTTCAGCACAGGCACCAGCTTCTCCACATCGTCTGCGGGGAAACCGGCATTTTCTGCAATTTCGCGGGCAATGGAGTCCGTCAGCCCCTCCAGCGGGGAGAAGTTGCGCCGGACAAGCGCCTCCGGCCGCTCCTTTGCCAGTTTTTCGATGTCCATGCCGCCCTCGCGCGACAGCATGGCAAGGTACTGGCGCTGCGTGCGGTCCAGCATGATGGAGAAGTAGTACTCCTCGGCGATATCCGCCCCCTCGGCAACCATGACCTTGCGCACGGTGTGGCCCTTAATGTCCAGCCCCAGAATGTCCTTCGCCGCCGCGGCTGCTTCGGCCGGCGAGTGGGCCAGTTTTACACCTCCGGCCTTGCCACGGCCGCCAACCTTCACCTGGGCTTTCACGATTACGGTGCCGCCTAGCTTCTCAGCAGCCCGTTCAGCTTCCGCAGATGAAGTAGCGACGATGCCTTGCAGGACAGGTACGTCGTAGTTTTCGAAAAGATCTCGAGCTTGGTACTCGTATAGATCCACTTAGATTCTCCATACGGTCTGTAGGTGGGAAAGGTCAGAATATGCGACGAGCCCACTTATGACTTACCTCACTTTGGAGGCGACTTTGTGAGCTCTCTGAAACCATCGTAATGAAAAATTCCCTGTTCGACAGAAAGCACGGAACGGGGAAACCCAAAGTTTCCTCGCTAGTCATCGGCCAGTTATCGGTGATTCATCGTCCAAGGCGCGCAGGTAAAAACGGCGGATCAGAACACGCCGCGGCAGGTCGATGACTGGGCGTAGGACGGGAAAACGGGCGGGCTGGGACTTGGCGTCAATAAGAAAAAGAACCCTTCCATCCTGCAACCGCTCCAGGGTGAAGGTTTCCTCGCCCCGCTCGGCGTGGCCGGGGAGGGTGCCATAGGTAAAGCCGCAGCGGCCGGGCGTGGAGAAAGTATCGACTATCCTGCAGTGGAACGTCCACGGCCCGAAGCCCAGTGCGACCTCGGCGCCAGTCTCCACGACCTCGTGGGTGGGGCGCACGCGAAAGAGGCCACTGCGCTGCACACCCCAGCGGAAGAGCTTGGCGGCGGCAGTCTCGAAATCTGCGTTGATGATCCGCGACATGTGCAGCTCCGGGAAGCCGTCGGTCGAGGTGTAGGAGAGGGGAGTCATAGAAACCCCCAGGCTACTTGAGGTGCCCGGCGATCTGCTGGTGTTCCGGCACATAGGGGACGAAATCTTGCACGTAGGCACCCATGGCAACCAGGGCGTTGACCCTTTCCCAGATCGGCGGGTGGGTGGCGGAGAAATCCCGCTTCTTCGTCATGGTGCGCTTGAAGACGGACCCCTTCTTACCTGCGTCGGAATTGTGGAAGCCCTGGATGATGTCTTGCTCCGGTGCGTACAAAGCCAGGGAGCCGGGTGTGCCGTACATGGAGTTCTGCACCGTAGAAGGGTTCGCCTGGTGGAACGCGCGGATAGTGATCAGCGCTTGCGCTAGTGCGGTGGGGTTACGGCACAGGGAGACTCCATGGCTATCGGCCTGTTGCTCGCGGTGGCGAGACATGTAGGCCCTGGCGATGTTGGCCAACGCCGGGGCGGCGAGGATAACGCAGAAGGAGATCAGCAAGATCACGATGGCAGCTACGGCATTGCCGCCGCCATTCGAGTTAGAGCTAGAGCGGCCTCGGTTGTTGTTGCTGAAACTGCCGTAGATAAACACCGACTGCAGGATGGAAATGACGGACGCGATGGCCACCAGCTGCGTCATCACGCGATTGTCGTCGGCGGTTAAGTGGCTCATTTCGTGGGCGATGACCGCCTGCATCTGCTCGCGGTTCAGCAGGTAGCCTAGCTCTTCGGTGACGACGATGGTGCCGGTGTGAGGCTTGTTGCGCTTGCCGCCTAGAGCGTAGGCATTGGGCACTCCGGTGCCGATGAGCACATAAACCTTCGGCGGGGAGGGCATGCCCGCGGCGATCGACATCTCCTCCACGATGTTGTAGACCATGCCTTTTTCAACCTTGCGCTTCTCGCCACCGATGGCGGAAATCACGGTCTTGGTGGAAAAGAAATACGAGTACAGCAGGATCAGCGCGGCCACCGGGATGGCGACCCCGGCGGAGATCAGGATGACCTTGCCCAGGGTGTTGTAGTCAATATCGCTTCCCTGGATACCCACGTAGGCCGCACAGGCACACGCCACGATGGAAAGCTGCAGCACAAATACATTCGCAATCCACGCGACAGCGATGCCTTTGCGTAGCTGCGAAAGCGATTCATCAAAGGTTCTCGGCTGGTTGGCCATTGTCCGTTATCCGTCCTTTCAGCCTCTCAGTGCTCACGAGTCCTGCCCGCTAGGTACGATGCTTAAGAAGCGGAAGTGGCCTTGAGAGGGGGCGGGGCAGGGCAAGAAGGCTAGAAAGAAACGTCCGGAGCCTGGCGCTTGGACTCTTCCACCTGGAAGAACGCGAAGGGCTGGAAGCCGTGCACGGAAGCGACGATATTGGTCGGCACGGACTGGATAGCAGTGTTGTAGGTGTTCGTGGAGGCGTTGTAGTACTGGCGGGCGAAGCCCACCTTGTTTTCGGTGGAGGCGAGCTCCTCCTGCAGCTGCTGGAAGTTGCGGGAAGCCTGCAGCTCCGGGTACGCCTCGGCGGTGGCACGCAGGGTAGCCATGGTGCGACCGAATACAGCGTCTGCCTGGGAGGCATCCTGCACGCTGCCGGTCGCTTGGGCGCGTTCGGTGGCCGTGCGCAGCTCGGCGATGTCGTGGAAAACCTTGGCTTCGTGGCTGGCATAGCCCTTGACGGTGGCCACCAGGTTTGGGATCAGGTCGCCGCGGCGCTGCAGCTGGGTATCGATCTGGGCGTACGCCTCGTTAACGGTGTTTCGCTTCTTGACGAGGCCGTTGTACATGGCGAACCAGATGATGGCGAGGACTACGAGGATGGCGAGGATGATAACTGCGATGATCATGTAAGAAAAACTTCCCTGGAAACTCTTGAACGTACCTATCTAGAAATTCTCGGCGCGTGGCGGTTCGGTAGTGACCCACACAGGCTAACAGTGTTGGAATGTATTATCGCTAACGTTTGTTCCCGGCGCAGGCCGGAAAACTTGGAAAAATCTCTAGCTAGGGTTGGGGCCATGCCTAAAAACACAAACTCTATGGTCGAACGCCAGCTTTCCCACCGCACGATCAGGGAGTTCACGGATCAGCCGGTGGACGACCAGACCCTGGAAACCATTTATGACGTAGCCATGCGCACGGCATCTTCCCGCGGGATGCAGCAGGCCAGCATCATTCGCGTGACGGATACGCAGCTGCGGGAACGCCTGGCGGAGATCGGTAACCAGGAGTACGTCCGCCGCGCGCCCGTGTACCTGTTGTTCCTGGCGGATACGGCGCGGAATGCGCAGATCTTGCAGGAAAACGGGGGCGACCCGCGAGCGGCTGGCCGCACGAAGGCTTTTGTGGAGGCATTCACCGATGCCTGCCTGATGGCGCAGAACGTGGTGAACGCCGCGGAGTCCTTCGGCCTGGGCGCCAACTTCCTGGGCAATATCCACAACGACACTGCCGGTGTTATCGAACTGCTCGAGCTACCGCGCTACACCTTCCCGGTGGTGGGGCTTACCCTGGGCTGGCCGAACCAGGATCCGCAGCTGAAGCCTCGCATGCCGCGCAGGTTCCGCGTGATGGAAAACGGCTACCAGACCAGCGAGAATCTTGCTGTCGACCTGGCGGAATACGATGCGGAGATGACAACCTACTACGACCTGCGCAACGCCAACCAGCGCGTGGATAGCTTCACCAATCAGGTCTTGAAGAACTTCCCCTTCACCCGGGACAGCAATGATGACTCGCTGCAAGCTGCGCGTTGGCAAGGCTTTATTGTTTAGCGTTTTTCTTTGTGACGCCCTCACTGTCATTCGCACCTAACCTCAAATTAACCTGCCGTTCAGAAACCTGGGTTAGTGTCCGAAGGAGTTTATAAAACTATCGCAATAGGCGCCGGGCGAGCCAGGAGGCTTGGCGTCAAAAAGAATCGCAGGACGAGACTTCAAGGGTGAGAGAAAAGTGACCAAAACCAAGAGCCTAAAGATCACGGCAGCAGCCATGATGGCTACAACCATGTCCCTTTCCGCAGTGAACGTCGCGCCGGTGGAGGCTGCACCGAGCGTGCCGGCAGTTGCAGGCTCCGAGGGCCTGCCGAGCTACCCGCACCCGGTGCAGCACAAGGGTGCCCCGACCCCGCAGCCTTTCGGTCCGGAGTACCTGGGTGGCTACATCTCTGACATCAGCTCTCACGGCTACGGCATCTACCTGGATGTTGTCGATGGCTTCAACGACGTGCGCGCCAACCACCCGGCGATCATGAAGCAGAACCTGGACAAGGTTGTGGAGATCAACAACGCTGCGCAGGGCAATCCGTCTGCTATCCAGCGCGCACAGAAGGACGCTCGCGCGGACAAGGCTGGCGTGCTGGATGCGTTCTCCGACTCGCTGGGCGACGAGCTTGGCCGCCACTTCCGTGCTGCCCTGCGCGAGAACCGCCTGCCGAAGACCCAGTTCCTGCTGGGCAACGGCTACCTGGCACGCGCAGGCGGAGTTGCATCCTCCACCTTCGTGGAGAAGATGGTGTTTGGTTACGACCGTCCGTTCGTGGTCGCTCCGGAGCGCATCAAGAAGTACGAGGATGGCCAGAACAAGTACTACGGCACCTCCAAGTCCTACCCATCTGGTCACACCAACCAGGCCGTGTGGTCCACCACTCTGCTGGCTCTTACCCTGCCGGAGCTGGCTCCGCAGATCCTGGCTCGAGGTTCCGAGGCTGGCAACAACCGCATTGTCATGGGCGTGCACTACCCGCTGGACGTCATGGGTGGCCGCATGTCCGGCACCGCTGCTGCTGCCGACCGCTGGAACGATCCGAAGATGCGCGACGCAATCCAGCAGGCGGGCAAGGAGCTGCGCGCGGAGCTGGAGTGGCGCGCAGGTCGCCCGATCGCCGAGGTTGTGAAGAGCGACAAGGCTTACCGCTCCACCGACCAGGCTGTGCGCGAGTACACCGACCGCATGACCTACGGCTTCCCGAAAATCTACCGCAAGGATGCGCCGATGATCGTGCCGCAGGCTGCGCCGGATCTGCTGCTGCCGAAGTTCCCGAAGCTGAGCTACAAGCAGCGCGCCTCCATCTTGCGCCAGACCGCCATCCCGTCCGGTTCCCCGCTGGACGATCAGGGCCCGCGTGGTTCCTGGCAGCGCCTGAACATGGCCGCCGCATTCGCCGCAAAGGTCAAGGTCAACGGCGACGGCAGCGTCACCGTTCTTCGCTAATTGGCGGATAGCTGGCGGCTAATCGTCGGCTAGTCGGCAGCGCAAAAAGGGAGGCGGGGAAGCAGGGGTAACCTTGTCCAAATTGTTACCTCTGTGACGCATGTGAATCCCCGCTTCTGCGCTAGGGTTAGGTTTATGGAAGCCGCATCTGTATCCACTCAACCCCCAGCTGGGCGCTCCTTTCGTAGCGCCATCCGTCGTCGCCTCGGAGCCCTGATGGCAGGCGTGGCACTGGCCACCTCCGCCGTTTTCGGCTCGGCCTTCACCGCGCCAGAGGCCGCAGCCGCGCCCGCTGGTTCCGCAGATGCATTCTTGCAGGCCACCGGCCAGCCCGGACCGCACCGCGTTCCGGGTCACTACTTCACCTCTCCGGGCATTCCGAAGGCTCAGCGTGCCGCGGCGCCCAGCGTTCTGGCTGGGCCTTCCATGCCGATCTACGTGGGCAACAACATCTGCACCCTGGGTGTGGTTGGCTACGACAAGGCCGGAAACAAGGTGGGTATCACCGCAGGCCACTGCGGTGGGCCCGGTGCTCCGGTCGTTTCTATGGACGCCGAGGGAGCCGGCCAAATCGGCACCGTCGTCCGCAACGGGTACCCGGACTACGCCGTGATCAAATTCAACAACAAGGTGCGCCTGACCCGCGGCTACAACAACGTTCACCTCAACGCCCTCGGCGGCTCCACCCCGGCGAGCCTGCAGCAGATGTGCAAGACCGGTGTGGCCACCGGAGTTTCCTGCGGCCCCATGCTGGCGATCTCCGGGCCGTTCCTGGTTTCCCACCTGTGCGGCTCTATGGGAGATTCGGGAGCCCCGATTTACGTCGGCAACCGGTTGGTCGGCATCGTCAACGGTGGCGTGGCCAACCTGCCTTCCTGCACCACCCCGCTACAGGGGCCGCTGCACGCGCCGACGGCGGGTGCAGCGTGGAACGTGATCGCCGCGGATCTTAATGCGGCCGGCGGGGTGGGAGCCGGATTCCGTCTGGCCTAGTCTTACTTAGCCCAAGCGCCCTCTGCCCAGTTGCAGCAGGGCCTTTGCTATTTCTACGCCCTCGGGGCCAAACTCTGCGCGGAATTGGTTAATGATGGCGACCTCGCGGGTGTAGACCAGCTTCGTTCCGCCGGAGCCCAAGCGCGTTTTACCGATCGCCTTCGATACCTCGCTGCGACGGTGGATTGCGTCGATGATGACGCGGTCGAGGCGGTTGATCTCCTCGCGGTAGGATTGAATTTCTGAATCCGACAAGGGATCGTCCGTGCCCGAGGGCATGCGGACGGTGAACTCGTTGGGCTTCGACGAAGCCGCAGAATCGTTGTCGCTCATGCGTTGTATTCTACCGCTAGTCAGCAAGCCGAGATCCGGAAGATCCCCGGGGCGCATGTGCCAGCGGTTTTCGGGAAATTTTTTGAGGGAGCACAAAGGGAGACATGAACAACCAGCACGATCCGTTTGCCGACCTGCCGCTGCCTGAAGAACCAACGCTTTTCGACGACGAGGTTCCGCCGCCGGCCGACGAACTGCCGCCGGAGGGGTACGAAAGCGTGCTGGCGAACATGCACTCCGATAGCTCGCAGGGTACGTCGGAGCCGCCACAGGCACACCACACCCAGGCACTACCGCACAGGAATGCTGGGACGGCAGCGGGGGAGACGGGGCGTCATAAAGAAAAGCTCCTCGAAGGCCTCAACCCGCAGCAGCGGCAGGCAGTCGAGCACATGGGCAGCCCGCTGCTGATCGTGGCGGGCGCGGGCTCCGGCAAGACGAGTGTGCTGACGCGCCGCATTGCATATTTGCTGGCAAACGGGGTGGCGCCGTGGCAGATCCTGGCGATCACCTTCACCAACAAGGCGGCGGCGGAAATGCGCGAGCGCGTGGTGGACATGGTCGGGCCGCAGGCGGAGCGCATGTGGGTCTCCACTTTCCACTCCTTCTGTGTGCGCGTGCTACGTGCCAATGCGCACCTCGCGCCGGGCCTGAACACGAACTTCAGCATCTACGACTCGGACGATTCCAAGCGCCTGATGACGATGATCATCAAGGATGCCTCGCTGGACTTGAAGGAGTTCTCGCCGCGTGGGGTGCTGAATGTGATCTCCAATTGGAAGAACGAACTGGTCGGCCCGGCCGGGGCGCTGGAGGAAGCGCAGCGCGACTCCAACCCCCACACGGCCCAGATCGCCACGCTGTACAAGGCGTATCAGAACCGTTTGCGGGCGGCGAACGCGGTGGACTTCGACGATCTGATCGGTGAGGTCGTGGCGATCCTGAACAATAATCCGGACGTTCGCGAGCACTACCGGCGCCGCTTCCGCCACATCATGGTCGACGAGTACCAGGACACCAACCACGCACAATACGAGCTGGTGGCGGCTCTCGCGGGCAAGGGCAAGGCCGAGTGCGAGTTGTGCGTGGTGGGCGATGCCGACCAGTCGATCTACGCTTTCCGTGGCGCGACGATCCGCAACATCGAGGAGTTCGAGCGCGACTACCCGGATGCGCACACGATCCTGCTGGAGCAGAACTACCGCTCCACCCAGAAGATCCTGTCCGCAGCCAACGCGGTGATCGACCGGAACCAGGGGCGCCGCCCGAAGAAGCTGTGGACGGATCTGGGCGATGGCGAGCTGATCGGCGGTTACGTTGCGGATAACGAGCACGACGAGGCGAACTTCATCGTCGAGCAGATCGACGACCTGGTGGATAACGACGGCTACTCCTACGGCGACATTTCGATCATGTACCGCACCAACAACGCCTCCCGCGCGATTGAGGACGTGCTGGTGCGCTCCGGTATGCCGTACAAGGTCGTCGGTGGCACGCGCTTCTACGAGCGCCGCGAGATCCGCGACATTGTGGCTTATCTCAAGGTGTTGGACAACGCGGACGACACGGTGGCGCTGCGGCGCATCATCAACACCCCGCGCCGCGGAATCGGGGAGAAGGCCATCGCGCAGGTCACTGTGCACGCGGAAGGCCAGGGGATTGGTTTTTCGGCTGCTCTTGGTGACGCCGCCGCGGGGAAGGTCGCCGGCCTTTCCGCACGCGGCCGCAATTCCATTGGCAAGTTCCTGGAAATGATGGACGCGCTGCGGGCAGAGACGGAGTCTATGGAGATGACGGCATCGGACGGGTCCGGACTGGGATTGCCCGACCTGGGGCGGGTGATCTCTGCGGTGCTGGACATGACCGGCTACAAGGAGCTGCTGGAGAAATCCAACGACCCGCAGGATGGGGCGCGCCTGGACAACTTGAACGAGCTGGTGAGCGTGGGACATGAGTTCTCGCAGGAGTCGGCGAACCTGAAGGCGTACGAGGAGATGCCGGGTGGCAGCGCCGGTAGCGCTGGTAGCAGCGATGGCAGCGCCGGAGACACCGCCGACGCCATGCTCACCGAAGGGGAAGCGCCGCTGGGTAGCCTGCAGGCCTTCCTAGAGCGCGTGAGCCTGGTAGCGGACGCGGACCAGATCCCCGCGGACGAGCAGGACATGGTGACGCTCATGACATTGCACACCGCCAAGGGGTTGGAGTTCCCCGTGGTGTTCCTGACCGGCTGGGAGGACGGCCAGTTTCCGCACATGCGCGCGCTGGGTGACCCGACGGAGCTGGCCGAGGAGCGGCGCCTGGCCTATGTGGGCATTACCCGCGCAAAGCAGCGGCTGTTCCTTACCCGTGCGATTACGCGCAGCGGTTGGGGAGCGCCGGTGAACAATCCGCCGTCGCGCTTCCTATCCGAGGTTCCGGAGGATCTGATGGAGTGGATCCGCGAGGAGCCTGCCCGCTTCGGCAGCGGTGTGGATTCCGCCTGGGGTGGCGGTGGCTACGCCGATGGCACCAGCTTCGGCGGCTCAGGCGGCTCGGGTGGCTGGGGCACGGGGTCCAGCGGCTGGGGCGGCCAGTCCTACCGGAAGCCAGCGAAGAAGGCGAAGCCTGCCTTCGGAGCCGGGGCGAAGAAGAACCAGGATCTCGACTTGGCGGTGGGGGACAAGGTCAACCACGACAAGTACGGCCTGGGCACGGTGAAGAGCGTGGACGGTAGCGGATCGCACACGACCTGCATGATCGACTTCGGCAGCCAGGGCACGGTGCGTCTGATGCTGTTCGGCGGCGTGCCGATGGAGAAGCTCTAGCCCCTGGGGCTCTGGGGCGCGCCCGAGCCGGCGTGTTGCGGAAGTGACGATTGTGGCCAATGTTGCGCAGAAAATGTTTTCTTAATGTAACGTAACAGCATCCTCTTTCGATGGGTTAGGCGTAACTAGAAGGGTATTAATGCAGAACAATCAACAAGTGACTTCCAAATTGCAAGACCTTAAGCACTTGGGCGAGGCCGCCTGGGCAGAGACCCACGCTATTGCCACCGGCCTGGGGACTGCGCTGAAATCGGGCGTAGTCGTCAGGGGTGGCGGCGTTAAGGGGAAAGCCAAGCTGGTCGAGAGCATCGCTCGCTACGGCTTCACCGCTGGTCGTCAGGCGTGGTACGCAGCAGAAGTAGCGCCGAACCGCACGGCCATCATTGATGACATCGGCGAGCGCACGTATGCGGAGGTTCGCAGCGATTCGCTGGCCTTCGCTCGCGCACTGCAGCGCATGGGCTTGGGGCCGGGCAAGAACATTGCGGTCATGGCCCGCAATTCCCGCGTGGTCGTCTACGCGCTGGTCGCCAAGGGATTCATCGGGGCGGACATTAGCCTGCTCAACCCGGCTTCCAGTCCAGTCCAGCTGCAGAAGAGTATGGAGGAGCTGGATGTTCACACCATCATCATCGACGAGGAGTTCGCGGACAGGCTGCCCGCGGACTATTCGCGCGCCAATGTGATCATCGGCTACGCGGAGGACCTGGAGAACCCGCAGGCTCCGAACCCGGAATGGGAAACCTTCCAGCAGGTCATCGACCACGCGCCCTCCGAAGCGGAGGAGAAGCTGCCTAAGATCCCGAAGCGCGGCTTCATCACCATCTTGAGCTCCGGCACCTCTGGCACCCCGAAGGCCGTAGTGCACCGGGAGCCGCCCATCCCGACTCCGCTGGCGGATCTTGTCACCTGGATCCCGTGGCGGGCGGAGATGATGATCCAACAGACGGCCTCTATGTTCCACTCGTGGGGCTGGGCGAACCTCAATCTGATCTTCGCCCACCGTGCGACTGTGGTGTTCCGCCGTGACTTCGACCCAGTGCAGGCGATGGAGGACGTCGAGCGTTACAAGGTCAACGGCATCATCACCTCGCCCATCTTCATTAAGGAGCAGCTCAAGGTCGCGCAGAACGGCGACTACGACGCGTCGTCGATTGAGTTCATCGTGTCCTCCGGCAATGCCATGCACGAAGATCTGCTCCGCGGCCTCCACAAGCAATTCGGTCCCGTGGTCTGCAACTTCTACGGATCCACCGAAAACAGCGTGGTCGCTATTGCTAAGAAGGAGGAACTCGTTGAGAATCCGGCGCTGGCTGGGCGTCCGGTTCGTGGCGTACGTGTCAAGATCTTGGACGACGACGGCAACGTGCTGCCGCCGAACACCCCGGGCCGCATCTATGCCCGGGGCACCATGACCATGCGCCGCTATGCCCACACGCGCGATCAGATGAAGATCAAGCACGGGCTGCTGGAGATCGGCGACCGCGGATACCTCGATGAGGACGGTCGCCTGTTCGTGCTCGGCCGGGCGGACGACATGATCATCGTCGGCGGCGAGAACGTGTACCCGCGCAGCGTGGAAGAGGTGCTGGCACCAATGCCTGGCATTCGAGACCTCTACGCAAAGGGCGTGGACGATGAAGAGAGCTTTAAGCGCATGGCGGTGTGGATCGTGCGTGAAGACAACCCGGAGGGCGAGGCGCTGACCAAGGAGTCTGTCCAGGAATGGGTTAGGGACAACCTGGCGGAGCACTCCGTTCCGCGTGAGGTTACGTTCCTGGATAAGCTTCCGCGAAACGCAACTGGTAAGGTCATGCCGGCAAAGCTTCCGAACAGCTAACATTTTCGCTTCTCGATCGATAGCCTTAGTACGGCATAAAAACACATACGGGAGAAACTGATGAAGAAAATTGCACGCATTCTGACTGCGGCGGTAGCCGTGGCGGGATCTGTCATGGGTCTGGCGCCTGCTGCCCAGGCTGCCCCGGGAAACACCGTGCTGCTTGGTGATTCCTACTTCGCTAATACAACGCTCAACCAGATTATCGACGCCAAGCGCGGTGGCGCACGTGGTTGCATCAAGGGCAAGTTCCGCGTAGCCACTGAGCTGCAGCGCCTGACGGGCGCTCGCGTGGATGATTACTCCTGCAACGGCAAGGAGCTGTACCTGGGCCGCGAGCCGCTGGAGGCTCGCCTGGATCAGGCTATCCGCGATGGCAAGCTGAACCGCCACACGCGCAACGTGCCGATCATGGTCGGTGCTAACGACACCTACCGCACCCTGGATCCGATCAACAACCGTGCAGCGGCTCGATCCTATGATCGTCTCGCTAACAAGATCAAGCGCGCTGCTCCGAACGCTCGTATCCAGTTCGTAAGCTACCCGCACCTCACGAACGATCGCGCTGGCCTGTGCCTGATCCGTCTGAATGGTCTGCCGCCGATTCAGGCTCCGTTCCCGATCGTGAAGGAAGCCGAGCGTCAGCTGTGGCGACAGGCTAACGATGCCGCCAAGCGCCACGGTGGCGTTTTCGTCGACCTGCACCGCTCCACCCGCGGGCACGATACCTGCCAGCCGGGCGGTAAGGCTTGGGTTGCCGGAGTCATCGATACTCAGACTCCGCACTACAACCTGACCCTGCACATGTCCCACGACGGTGTGACCAATGCGGCCAAGCAGATCGGCGCTGCTCTGAAGTAAATTTGGCAAGCTTCGGCTGCCGGGGTGGGAACCCCCACCTCGAAAGCCAAAGCCTCATAGGAGGCAGACGAAAAACCTCCCGACCGTCTTTACAGAGGCAGTCGGGAGGTCTTCTTTGTGGCCAGAAACGGCCAGAGGCTCAAAGCTCGGGCGTAGCGCTAAAGCTTAGAGCTGAATGCCGCGCTCTGCCAGCCACGCCTTCGGGTCGATAGCCTCGCCGCCGTTCGGGTAAACCTCGAAGTGTAGGTGGGAGCCGGTGGAGAAGCCCTCGGAGCCCATGCCGGCGATCTTCTGGCCGGCGGTTACACGGTCGCCAACCTTAACGTCCAGGGTGGCCATGTGGCCGTAGACGGTGATGGTGCCGTCGTCGTGCTTGATGCGAATCCAGTTGCCGAAGCCGGAAGCCGGGCCGGAGTCAATGACGGTGCCGTCGTGTACGGCGCGGATGGCGGTGCCCACAGCGTTGGCGATGTCGATGCCCTTGTGGACGGTGCCCCAACGCGAACCGAAGCCGGAAGTGAAGGAGCCCTCGGCGGGCTTGACGTACTCGGGCATGCGAGCAGCCAGATCAGCCTCGGTGCGCTCCTTGGCGAAGCGCAGGGCGGAGTCGAGCTGCTGAGACAGATCGGAAACCGGCTTAGCCTGCGGAACCTCGAGGATCTGCGGAGCCTCGTTGGCGGTCGCCTGAGCGTCCGCCGGAGCTACAGAACCCTGGGCGCCCGCACCCTCGCCCTGGGCGAGGATGGTGGTGTTCTCGGAAGCCAGGGCGATATCGTCCTTGGAGTTCTGGGATGCACCAGCGGTAGCGCCGGCAGCGCCAGCAGTAGTCACAGCGGTGGTGGCGACGGCCACGAGCGCGAAGCGGCGCTTCGCGGTGTGCTCCTGCTTGCGGTGGATGCCGGTACGGCTCGCTTCAGTAGTGTTTCGCACTGTCCTAGTAACCCTTTGACCTAATCGATGTTTCTTAACAACTGTCACATGTGATTTCGCACTATCGCTTTCGCTCTTCCTCGAGCCTTATCGTCGGATCTCGAGTCTGTTACGCAAGCAATTTGTAACCACTTTGTTATCAACGGAACGTAACACTATCGGTTTGGCAACATTGCGGCAACTAAATCGGCTAAAAATAACGCTTTGGTTACATTGCGGGGGTAGTGAAGCTAACCTTATCTGAGCCTAAGAATGCATTTCTCCTGCTCCAGACGTTTTTTCGCCGTTTTCGTAGCGATTCAGCCCCGCTAGTGATCTTCGTTACGCTACCCACAAACCCTCAAGTAGAACCTTAAGCATGTCCGTGTTCGAGGGTGCTGAACGGGCACAGAGCAGGCGTCGAACGGGAGTCGACTCGGCAATAACCGGACGCAGAAGAGGGGCTAGAAGGTGGGTCAGTCCGCCAGGTGGCTGCCACTGTTAGGCACAATAGGACGGGTGAGTAAAGATTCTGCTGCCCAACGACCCGGATCCCGACGATCTGCGTCTTCAAGACGCCCCGGCTCCAGCCGCACCAGGCGGACGTCGCCTGCCAGTAGTGCAGACAGAATTAAAGGCACGGGTATTAAAGGCGCTGATGTCAACACCACCGAAGGTACTGGCAACGAGCGCTTTGTAGCGGCGAAGCCCACCGGCGCCACGAACGCTAAGGCTACTCCAAAGGCCAAGCCCAAGGCCGCCGCAGATGCGTCGGCTGGCGGCGCGAAGACTGCGATTGTGAACTGGTGGTCGAAGTGGAAGCCCCATGTCAAGCGCTTTGGCCCCCAGCTGATGATTAATCACGCTGTAACTCTGGGCGTCATCGTTATCATCGCCGTCCTTATCGGCATCGGCGCGGGCTTTAGTGTAGTTCCCGCCAGCATCGCCTCTATGTGGATGGTGTTCAACCTGGCTCCCGTCGAGATGGCGGGGGCGAAGCTGGGGTTCGTGCCTTTGCTGCCCGCCCTGGCGCTGGTGTGGGGGCATGCGAAGCGGGCGACCACGGTGCTGGGCAACTCCATCAGCGTGCGTGGCCTGCGGGTGTTCACCACATTAAGCCTGTTGATCCCTATGTTGTTGACGTGCATCGCGTGGGTGATGCTGTGGGATGCCTCCAGGGTGTACGACATCACCCCGCCGAACCTGTTGGTGGCCCTGATCTCCACGGTGCTAGTTAATGGAGCTGCGATCGTCATCGGCATGCGGGCTCGCGTGTGGCGCGCATTGTTGCTGCGCCGTGGTTGGTCCACCTGGCCGGTGGAGTCGATGCTGCTGGCCGGGCGCTTCCTCAAATGGATGGCCGCAGTCGGCGCCCTCGCCGCCGCCGTATATCTATTGACGAACTTGGAGGCAGTCGGCAAAGCATACGAAATCACCTCCTCCACGATGGGGCTGCTGGGGTTGACCTTCGTAGCTTTGCTGTACGTGCCAAATGTGGTGGTTGCGGCGATGGCGGTGCTGCTCGGCGGTGAGTTCCACGTGGGTAACGGCGCGGTCAGCCTCTTTACCGCGAACAACGTGAATCTGCCGCCGCTGCCGGTCCTGGCCGCGATCCCCAACGATCAGATTCCTTTCGGTGCAGTGCTGCTGGCCGTCCCCGCTTGTGTGGCGGTGGCGTGCGTTTACACCTTCCTGCGTGGCCGCACTTATGTGGAGGCGCCGCTGCTGCAAGGTGTGGGGGCTGGTGCATGCGCCGGTCTGATCGGTTTCTGCGTCTCCTGGTTGGCTGGCGGAGAACTGGGTGTGTACGGGCGTGCGGGTGCGGTCGAGTGGATCTTCGCCGTGGAGCTCGCCGCCTGGCTGCTGGTGCCCGCGGTCGTGATGATGTTCTTCACCGCCCGGCGTGGCGAGTCCGTGGTTGAGGACATCCCGGAAGCCGAGGTCGTGGAGCCGGGTGAGTCCCATCATGCTCAGTCTGAGACTGAGCATGATGCCGAGGCAGGTGCCGATGCGGCTGACGACGTAGCGGACGGTGCAGAAAGTATGGAAAGTACGGAAAGCACGGATACTGACTCTTCTGAAGATGACGCCCCTACGGAGGAACCGGAAGAGGGGGAAGATGGGGGCGTCACTAAGAAAGAACGAGAAGCCACAGAAGATACAGAAACAGACACAGAAACAGAGGAAGAAGCAGACGATGAAGATAGTGATTCTGGCGAGCGGGACGGGGACTCTGCTCCAGAGCGTGATTGATAACGTCGACCGCTCGCGGGTGGAGATCCTCGCCGTGGGTAGCGACCGACAGTGCGAGGCGCTGGAGCGTGCCGAGCGTGCGGGCATCGAGAGCTTCCTGGTCGAATACGTGCCGAAGCAGACCGACCGGGACAAGTGGAACGAAGAGCTGGCAGACAAACTCGCCAGCTACGAGCCCGACCTGGTGGTGAGCGCCGGCTTCATGCGCATCATTGGCCCGAATGTGGTCGCACGTTTCGAGGGGAAGATTATCAACACCCACCCGGCTCTGCTGCCCGCATTCCCCGGGGCACACGCCGTCGAAGACGCACTAAATTACGGTGTTCGCGTAACCGGGTCTACAGTTCATGTTGTAGATAGTGGCGTGGACACGGGGCCGATCATCGCCCAAAAGGCGGTGGAGGTCGCGCGGGACGACACGGTCGACACCTTGCATGAGAGAATCAAGAAGGTGGAGCGCACACTCTTGGTAGAGGTGCTGCACGATTTTCAAGAACAGGGAACCTTCTAGGAACGAAAGGCCAGGATCCAAAACCATGAGTGATGGCACCACAGCAACCAACGGCGCAGACAAGAAGGAAATCCGTCGCGCACTGATCAGCGTGTACGACAAGACCGGCCTGGAGGAGCTGGCCAAGGGGCTGCACTCCGCGGGCGTGGACATCGTCTCCACCGGTTCCACCGCCAAGAAGATCGCGGAAGCCGGAGTGCCCGTGACCGAGGTGGAAGCGCTGACCGGATTCCCGGAGGTGCTGGAAGGCCGCGTGAAGACCCTGCACCCGCGCGTGCACGCGGGCATCCTGGCCGACACCCGTAAGGAAGACCACCTGAAGCAGCTGGAGGATCTGGGCATCGAGGCCTTCCAGCTGGTCGTGGTGAACCTGTACCCGTTCACCGAGACGGTGGCTTCTGGCGCTGATTTCGATGCCTGCGTGGAGCAGATCGACATCGGCGGCCCGTCCATGGTGCGCGCCGCCGCGAAGAACCACCCGTCCGTAGCCGTTGTGGTGGACCCCAACCGCTACGAGGACGTCGTGGCCGCTGCCAATGCCGGGGGCTTCACCCGCGCCGAGCGCACCGACCTGGCTGTGGATGCGTTCCGTCACACCGCCGCTTACGACGTGGCCGTTGCGACCTGGATGGGTGAGCAGACCGCAGCACAGTCCGAGGCAGGCGCAGAGTCGGATGCAGGCGTGCAATTCCCCGAGTGGATCGGCGCCTCCTACGAGCGTGCCAACGTGCTGCGCTACGGCGAGAATCCGCACCAGGCCGCGGCGCTGTACTCCGACGGCACCGGCCTGGCCGGCGCCAAGCAGTTCCACGGCAAGGAGATGAGCTACAACAACTACACCGACGCGGATGCCGCTTGGCGCGCCGCGTGGGATCACAAGCGCCCGACTGTGGCCATCATCAAGCACGCCAACCCGTGCGGAATCGCGGTCTCCGACGAGTCCATTGCCGATGCCCACAAGAAGGCACACGCCTGCGACCCGATGTCCGCATTCGGCGGCGTGATCGCAGTGAACCGCGAGGTCAGCGTGGAAATGGCCAACCAGGTAGCCGAGGTGTTCACCGAGGTCATCATCGCGCCGGGCTACGAGGAGGGCGCGGTAGAGGTCCTGTCCCAGAAGAAGAACATCCGCATCCTGCAGGCAGATGCTCCGAGTGAGGAGCCGGAACTGCAGGGCCGTGAGATCTCCGGCGGCCTGCTGGTGCAGCAGGTGGACGCCATCGATGCGAAGGGCGACGACCCGAGCAACTGGACCCTGGCCGCCGGTGAGGCTGCCGACGATGCCACCCTGCGCGAGCTGGAGTTCGCATGGCGCACCGTGCGCGCGGTGAAGTCGAACGCCATCCTGCTGGCCAAGGATGACGCCACCGTGGGCGTGGGCATGGGCCAGGTCAACCGCGTGGACGCCGCCAAGCTGGCCGTGGAGCGTGCAAACTCCCTGGCCGGTGACGAGAAGCGCGCCGAAGGTGCGGTTGCGGCATCGGATGCTTTCTTCCCCTTCGCCGACGGCTTTGAGGTGCTGGCTGCCGCTGGCGTCCGTGCAGTGGTGCAGCCGGGTGGCTCGGTCCGCGACGCGGAGGTCATCGAGGCGGCGGAGAAGGCGGGCGTCACCATGTACCTCACCGGTGAGCGCCACTTCGCGCACTAAAGTGCGCACTCGCGGTGGATCGGGCTTAACGGTTCGCTACCCGCGAGTCCGGGGGAGCACCTAAAGTTGAATTAGTTTTAATGATTCCAAGACGTTTCAATGCAGGAGTTCCCCGGTTATGTCTAACGAGCACCCCACTGATCCCGGAGTCGGGAAGAACAACCCAGATCAGCCGGAGCCGCCGCAGTACCGCCACAACGAGCAGGGCGCGGGGAAGAATCAGTGGCAGGTGCCGTCGCAACAGGGCGGTAGCCCGGGTGCGCAGGGGACGCAGGGGGATCAGAGCCAGCAGCGTTGGCAGCAGTGGGAGGCTTCGCAGCCGCCCCAGAACCAGCAGCAGAACTGGCAGGGGCAGCAGTATCAGCAGCCCCCGCAACCCCAATACCAGCCCGACCAGCAAGCCCAGCAGTACGCCTACGCGCAGGAGCCGGAGAAGGAAAGCAAGTTCCTGCCGATCTTAGGTGTCGTTCTGGCCGTGCTCCTTGCCCTTGCCCTGGTCGCGGGCGCGGCATATTACATGGGCTGGATTGGGGACAAGGACGGCACGGACGGCAACGACAGCAAGGCTGCGAGCAGCTCCTCCCAGTCGCAGGGCGAAGAAGGCGAAGGCGCTGACGACGAGGATGCCGCTGCAGAAGGCGAAGATGCCGTAACCGACGAAGAGGACGCTGACGACGAGGCTAGCGAGGACGAGGAAGAGTCCCGCCCGGCTCATCCGAAACTGCCCTCCGGCGCAGTGCCGGCCAACAGCGCAGCTGAAGAAGGTAAGCCTGCGGGCGACTTCAACAACGTCTACACCGGCAGCGACCTAACTTCGAAGCCTTTCGCGGTAGCCGTACGCGATGCTTTTGTGTCCCACTACCTGGATACCGACAGGACGAACGGCACCGTTTCCGCGTATTCGTCCGTCACGGGGCAGACCTACTCCATGAAGTGCAGGGATAACGGTGATTACGTGACCTGCACGGGAGGCAATAATGCCATTGTCTACATCTCCTAAGCCCAGCTCGCTTCGTCGCGGTCTGGCCGCCGCCGTGCTCTGCGCTGCGAGCGTTGCCGTTGCGGGTTGCACGATTGGGGATGTGGAAAGAGATGACGCCACCGTCTCCGACCAGTCAAACCAGTCCCGCCCAGCCCAACAGGACGGGAAGCCGAAGTCCCGCGGTCCGCAGCCGACCACTGGGGCGTCCACACCAGAAAAACCGCAGGAAGAGCAGCGCGGGGAGCTCGGCTACGACGGTGCCGCGACCATCGCAGTGGCTGGGATGAGTAGCGCGGGGGATACGTCCGTGGCTCCGTGGTCGACCGCGAAGGTGCCAATCGCGATTGCTGCGCTGCGGAATGATCCGAGCCTGCAGGGGGCGATGACGCAGGCGATCCAGAACTCCGACAATGCAGCCGCGGAAACGCTGTGGGGCTCGCTGGGTTCCCCGGAGCAGGCAGCGGAGGCGACCGGAGCGGTGATCCGCGAGGGCAGCAGTAGCGCACGAGTGGAATCCCAGGTGGTGCGGCCGGGGTTTAGCTCCTTTGGACAGAGCGACTGGTCGCTGAGCGCGCAGGCCGATTTCGCCTCCCACCTGCGATGCATTCAGGGAGCGGAGCCAGTAGTTTCCGCCATGGGCAACATCGGCAATGGAGGTGGCTATGGGCTGGGGACGATCCCAGGAGCGATCTTCAAGGGTGGCTGGGGGCCGAACACCGCGGGCGCGTATGGGCTGCGGCAGTTCGGGCTGATCCCGAAGTCCGATGGCGCGGGCTCGGGCTATGTGGCCGTTGCCATCGCCGTGGAAAGCCCGGATGGCAGTTACGAGGCAGGGCAGGCGGAGCTGACGGCGGCGGCGGAGTTCCTGCAGTCGAAGGTGGACAGCCTGCCGGAGGCGGCCTGCTAATCGCGGGGAAGATATTCAGTTAGTGACGCTTAACCAGTAGGGTGTTGGTTATGCGTTCTCATTATCTAGCCGAGCCTGCCACAGAAGGCCTGTCTGCGCGCGCCGCGGCAAAAGAGCAGCGACGAGTGGAGCTGCTGCGCGCGGCCGCCACGATCATGGCTAACAAGGGGTTCCATGGAACGCGCTTGGAAGAGGTTGGGCACGCCGTGGGGGTCTCCGGGCCGGCGGTGTATCGACACTTTTCCGGTAAGGAAGAGATCCTGACGGAACTGATGACGGGCATCTCGGAGCACCTGCTTTCCGAAGCGCGCAAAATTGTCGACGGCCTGGAAGATCCGCGTGAGCGTCTGGCGGTGCTGATCGACTTCCAGGTTGACTTTGCGCTGTCTCAGCCGGAGCTAATTCGCCTGCATAACCGCGAACTCTTCCGCATGGGGGAGGAGGGGCGCGGGCGCGTGCGTTCCGCCCAGGGAAGCTATTTGAAGATGTTTGCGGAGGCGTTGGGGGAGATGGACGCGCGCTACCAGGGGGAGTCGGGGCGCATTACTGCGCAGCTGGTGATGGGGTTGATCAACTCCTCAGAGCTGACGCATGGCTGGGCATCTACTGCGCTGGTGCGGCGGCAGACTGCGGCTGCGGCGCGTGCTGCGGTGGGTCTGGCTTAAGGGGAGGGTACTGCTTTCGGGGGTAGTTAAAGAGGGGAAACTTTTTAGATTCACTAGCAAAAGTGGTCTAGGTCACTTAAGGTGACGGCAACAAGTTAGTTAATCGCTTGTAACTGAAACTGAAGTGCGGGACGCTCTGATGCCCTCTAGCGCTCGCCTTCTGCCACCTTCCGTCACCTTCCTAGGAGCTGCATACGTGGATACTGCAACCACCCAAGCGACAGATTCGGCCAACCCCCGCGGCGCCGCTCGCGAAATCCCGAGCCACCGCGAGCTCGTCGAAGAGCTTCGCCAGCGCCTCACCCGTGCTCAGGCCGGAGGAGGGGAGAAGGCCCGCAAGCGCCACACCGACCGCGGCAAGCTGTTGCCGCGCGACCGTATCCGCTTGCTGCTGGACCCCGGCAGCCCGTTCCTGGAGATCGCGCCGCTGGCCGCAGAGGACATGTACGACGGCAAGGCGCCGGCGGCGGGTATCGTCGCCGGAGTCGGGCTCGTGAGCGGTCGCCTGTGCCTGATCGCCGCTAATGACGCCACCGTCTCCGGCGGTACCTACTACCCGATGACCGTGAAGAAGCACCTCCGTGCTCAGGAGATCGCCGAGCAGAACCACCTGCCGTGCATCTACCTGGTGGACTCCGGCGGCGCAATGCTGCTGCAGCAGGATGATGTATTCCCGGACCGCAACCACTTCGGCCGCATCTTCTTCAACCAAGCCAACCTGTCGGCCAAGGGCATCCCGCAGTTGTCCGCCGTGATGGGCTCCTGCACTGCCGGTGGCGCCTACGTTCCCGCCATGAGCGATGAAACCATCATCGTGGAGAACCAGGGCACCATCTTCCTGGCTGGCCCGCCGCTGGTAAAGGCCGCCACCGGCGAGGACGTCACCCCGGAGGAGCTCGGCGGCGGCGCGATGCACTCCCGCATCTCTGGCGTGACGGATCACCTGGCAGCCGACGACGAGGACGCGCTGCGGATCATGCGCAACATCGTCGAGACCCTGCCGGAATCCAAGCCGACCCCCTGGAAGCGCAGTACCCCCGTGCCGGCCCCGCGCCCGCAGGAGGATCTCTACGACATCGTGCCCACCGACCCGAAGATTCCCTACGATGCGCACGAGGTTATCGAGACCCTGTGCGACGAGGGCAGCCTGTCGGAGTTCAAGAGCGAATACGGCAACAGCATCATCACGACCTTCGCCCGGCTGGAAGGCCACCAGGTTGGAGTGATCGCCAACAACGGCATCATCTTCTCCGAAGCCGCCATGAAGGGCGCACACTTCATCGAGCTCTGCGAGCAGCGGAACATCCCCATCATCTTCCTGCAGAACACCACCGGCTTCATGGTGGGGCGTCAATACGAAGAGGGCGGCATCGCGAAGCACGGGGCGAAGATGGTGAACGCCGTGGCCACAGCATCGGTACCCAAGCTCACCGTCGTCACCGGCGCTGCCTTCGGCGCGGGCAACTACTCGATGTGCGGGCGGGCCTACTCGCCGCGCTTTTTGTGGATGTGGCCGAACGCGCGCATCGCCGTGATGGGTGGCCCCCAGGCGGCCATGACCCTCTCCACCGTCCGCCGCGCGCAGATCGAGCGCCGGGGCGAGGAATGGTCGGCCGAGGAGCAAGAGGCTTTCGAGGCTCCCATCCGCGAGATGTTCGACGAGAAATCCACCTGCTGGTACTCCACCGCGCGCCTGTGGGACGACGGGGTAATCGACCCCGCGGACACCCGCCGCACCCTCGCCATGGCCCTCGACATCTGCGCCCAGGCTCCGCGCGAGGAAACCGGTTTCGGCGTATTCCGCATGTAACTCCTGTTCAAGCTACCTACGTACCCACCACAAGAAAGAGATACTGACGTGAGTGACACACATGCTCTCACCGGCCCGTTCGATACGGTGCTGGTCGCCAACCGCGGCGAAATCGCCCTGCGTGTGATCCGCACCGTGCATCGCATGGGGCTGAAGGCCGTGGCCGTTTATTCCGAGGCGGATTGTGCCGCCCCGCACGTGCACGCCGCCGACAAGGCCGTGTGTTTGGGCCCTGCCGCCGCTGCGGAGTCCTACCTCAACATCGATAAGGTTATTGACGCCGCCAAGGCGACCGGAGCCGGCGCCATCCACCCCGGCTACGGCTTCCTCTCCGAGAATGCGACCTTCGCCAAGCGTTGTGAGGACGAGGGGATTATCTTCATCGGTCCGCCCGCTGGCGCCATAGACAAGATGGGCGACAAGATCACCGCCCGCGCAACCGTGGAATCTCGCGACGTGCCCACCGTGCCCGGCATTTCTCGCCCGAATCTGACGGACCAGGAGATCATCGACGCTGCCGACTCGGTGGGGTTCCCGGTGTTGATCAAGCCATCCGCCGGCGGTGGCGGCAAGGGAATGCACCTGGTCGAAGAACCTGAGAAACTGGCCAGTGCGCTGGTTTCTGCCCGGCGCGAGGCTGCTAGCTCCTTCGGCGACGACACGCTGTTCCTGGAGCACTTCGTGGACACGCCCCGGCACATCGAGGTGCAGATCGTCGCCGATTCCCACGGCAACGTTATCCACCTGGGCGAGCGCGAGTGTTCGCTGCAGCGCCGCCACCAGAAGGTCATCGAGGAGGCGCCGTCGGCGCTGCTGGATGAGAAGACCCGGCAGGAGATCGGCGAGGCTGCCTGCGACGCGGCTCGCGCCTGCGGCTACTGCGGCGCGGGCACCGTGGAGTTCATCGTCTCCGCCAAGCAGCCCGAGCGCTTCTTCTTTATGGAGATGAACACCCGCCTGCAGGTCGAGCACCCAGTTACCGAGATGGTCACCGGCCGCGACCTGGTGGAATGGCAGATCCGCGTGGCTCGCGGTGAGGCCCTGCCGATCACACAGGACGACGTGCAGCTCAACGGCCACTCGGTGGAGGCCCGCGTCTATGCCGAAGACGCCGCCGCCGGCTTCCTGCCCACCGGTGGTTTAATCACGGGTCTTTCCTGGCCGCGCGGGGAAGGGGTTCGTGTGGACGCCGGCGTGGTGGAGGGCCAAGAGGTCAGTTCCGATTACGACCCGATGCTGGCGAAGATCATCACCCACGCCGACACGCGCGAAAAGGCTCTCGAGCGCCTGGACCAGGCGCTGTCCCACACTCGCATCGAGGGACTCACCACCAACATTGACTTCAACCGCTTCCTAGTCACCCGCCCGGAGGTCATTGCGGGAGACCTGCACACAGGCCTGCTGGACTCCATTGTGGAGGACTTCGAGCCCCGCGAGGTTCCCGCGGATACCTTCGCCGTTGCACTGCTGCACCTGGCTGGGGCGCTGGCCGGTGGGGCCGAGGGGGCGTCCGAAACAAAGCCAACCGCATCCCCGCTGGGCAGTGTATGGACCGCGCGTGACGGTTGGCGCGGCGCTGGGCACCGCGCACCGCTGCGGCTGGTGCTGGCGGATCCGAGTGGCGTCACAGCGCCGGTGGAAGCCCGCGCGGAGTACCGCGACGGCATCTGGGAGGTACAGCTCACGCCGCTGACCAGCGGTGACGACGAGGATGCGCCGGTGCAGACCGAGACCAGGCGCATCCAAGTGGTCGCCAACCCGCAGGGCGGCGCCACCGAATGCCGGCTCTCCTTCGACGGCGGCCCGGCCGAAAAGTGGAGCGCCACTGCCAGCGGCAGCATCACCGGCCCGCACGGCACGCACGTGGTGGAGGTGTTCTCCGGCACTGCGCACGACGCGGAAGCCAGCTCGGAGGAGTCGCCGGACATTCTGAGCCCCATGCCTGGCACGGTCATCGCCGTGGAAGTCGCCGATGGCGACGAGGTCACCGAGGGCCAGCCCGTGATCGTCATCGAGGCCATGAAGATGGAGCACACCCTCGAGGCCACCTGCGACGGGCGGGTCAAGATCCACGCTGCCGTCGGCCAGAAGGTCGGCACCGGAGAAGTCCTGGCGGAGGTCATCGCCGCCGACAGCGCCGATACCGCCGACAGCTAGAAACCTCACTTCACACGTATCTCCCTAACCCAGACACCCAACCCAGACACCCAACCCAGAAAGAGGACCCAAACCATGAGCCAGAGCACCAAGAACCGTAACCCCTACCTCTCCGATGAGCTGCACGAGCTGCGCGACGCGGTGGAGGACTTCGCCAACCGCGTGGTCGACCCCGTCGCCGCCCAGCACGACCGTGACCACACCTTCCCCTACGATGTTGTCCGCCAGATGGGAGAAATGGGGCTGTTCGGCCTGCCGATCTCCGAGGAATACGGCGGCATGGGTGGCGACTACATGGCCCTCGGCGTGGCCCTGGAGGAGCTCGCCCGCGTGGACCAGTCGGTCGCCATCACCCTCGAGGCCGGAGTCTCCCTGGGAATCATGCCGATCTACCGCTTCGGCAGCGACGAGCAGAAGCAGACCTACCTGCCCAACCTGGTGGCGGGCAAGAACCTGGCGGGCTTCGGCCTGACCGAGCCCGAGGCCGGATCGGATGCTGGCGGCACCAAGACCACCGCCAAGCTCGACGGCGGCGAGTGGGTCATCAACGGCTCCAAGCAGTTCATCACCAACTCCGGCACGGACATCACCTCCCTGGTCACCGCCACCGCCGTCACCGGCCAGCGGGAGAACGGGAAGAAGGAGATCTCCGCCATCATCGTGCCCAGCGGCACTCCTGGTTTCACTGCTGAGCCCTCCTACAACAAGGTGGGCTGGAACGCCTCCGACACCCACCCGCTGACCTTCGACAACGTCCGCGTGCCGGAGGAGAACCTCGTCGGCGAGCGCGGCCGCGGCTTCGCCTACTTCCTGTCCATCCTCGAGGAAGGACGCATCGCCATCGCCGCGCTGGCCACGGGTGCCGCCCAGGGCTGCGTGGACGAGTGCGTGCGCTACGCCAAGGAGCGCACGAGCTTCGGCAAGCCGATCTCCGAATACCAGGCCATCAGCTTCAAGATCGCCCGCATGGAGGCCCGCGCCTGGACCGCCCGTCAGGCCTGGTACGCAGCCGCGGCGAAGATGGCTGCGGGGGAGAACTTCAGCAAGGAAGCCTCCATCGCCAAGATGGTCGCCTCCGAGGCGGCGATGGATAACGCCCGCGATGCCACGCAGATCCACGGCGGCTACGGATTCATGAACGAATACCGCGTTGCCCGCCACTACCGCGACTCCAAGATTCTCGAGATCGGTGAGGGCACCACCGAGGTGCAGCAAATGCTCATCGCCCGAGCCCTGGGCGTATAAGCCACCCCCGACGCGGCGCGGGGACGAGAAGGCGTCAATAAAAAGCACCAGCAAGCAAGCGAAAAGTATAGGAGACCAGCGACAATGAGCGCAGAAAAAGAGGTTGTGCAGCGCGGCCTGTGGTTCGAGGAGTTCACCGAGGGCGTGGTCTACCGGCACCAACCCGGGCGTACCGTCACCGAGGCGGATAACACCCTGTTCACCACCATGACCATGAACACCCAGCCGCTGCACATCGACGCGGCATGGGCCGCCACGCAGGATGGCTTCCGTGGCGAGCGGCTGGTGAACTCCATGTTCACCCTGTCCACGGTGGTGGGCTTGTCCGTCAGCCAGCTTTCCCTGGGCACCATCGTGGCCAACCTGGGGTTCAGCGAGATTTCCTTCCCCGCGCCCATGTTCCACGGCGATACCCTGTACGCCGAAACGCGCTGCGTGGGTAAGCGACTGTCGAAGTCGCGCCCCGGGCAGGGCATCGTGGAGCTGGAGCACATCGGGCGCAACCAGGACGGCACCATCGTGTGCAAGGCCACCCGCAAGACGCTGATGCAGTGCGCACCGGAAGGGGCGGGTGACGATGTCTAACACTGCATGGCTACCACAGGGGCCCGCGCTGCTGTTCGCCCCGGCCGACCGCCCCGAGCGCTTCGCTAAGGCCGCCGACCGTTCCGACATGGTCATCCTCGACCTCGCGGACGGCTGCCGCGCCGAGAACCGCGCCGAGGCCAGGCAGAACGTGATCCACGCGGACCTGGACCCGGAGCGCACCATCGTGCGCATTAACCCCATCGATTCGCCCGATTTCGCCGCGGACCTCGCCGCCGTCACGGACTCGCCGTTTAGGACCGTGATGGTGCCGAAGGTGGAAAGCGCTCTTGTTCTTGGTGACGCCGATTCCAACCGACGTGTGCTTCCCGAAGACTTTCGCGCAATCGCCCTGATCGAAACCCCCAGGGGCGTGGTGAACCTCGCGGAGATCGCCGCGGACCCGCAGGTGGTGGCTCTGTTCTGGGGTGCCGAGGACCTCACTGCGGCACTGGGCGGGACGAGCTCTCGTTACGGTGCTGACGAGGATCCCACCCCCGGCGGCGGGCCGTCCGGCCACCCGGGGGGCTACCGCGAGGTCCCGCGCCTGACCCGTGCAATGGTGCTGCTGCACGCGGCTGCGGCGGGCATCGTGGCGCTGGATTCCATCCACGCCGATACGAAGGATACGGAAGGTGCTAGCGCCGAGGCCATCGACGCAGCTGCCAGTGGTTTCGTTGCCACCGTTTCGATCCACCCCGGCCTGGTGCCCGTCATCCGCGAGGCCTACGCGCCCACCGAGGAGCAAGCCACCTGGGCGCGCCGGGTCATCGAAGGGGCTGCCGAGAACTCCGGAGCTTTCGCACTGGACGGCCAGATGATCGATGCGCCCCTGCTGCGCCAGGCCGAAGTGATCGCCGCCAGGATTCGCTAGTTCCCCCTATTGCTGCCCCGTTTATTCACCCCGCCCATTCCACCCGCCCACCCGACTTTGCTTCAACGCAAGATCCCTTTCCCACGAAAAGGTTGATAACCATGACTACCCCTACTCGCAACGACCGCCCGATTGTTATTTCCGACCCGGCGGACCTGGACCCCACCCTGTCGCACCAGGTTGGACGTACCGACGTAGACCTGCTGGACGAGACCATCGGCCAGTGCCTCGCCCGCATCGTGGCCGAGTACCCGGACCACGACGCGATCATCGACTTCTACGGCGACGTACACCTGACGTATACGGAGTTCTACCGCAAGGTGCAGCGCCTGGCCTCCGGCCTACACGCTGCCGGTTACCGCAAGGGCGACCGTATCGGCATCTGGGCGCCCAACCGCTGGGAATGGACGTTGGTACAGTTCGCCACCGCTGAGATCGGCGCGATCCTGGTCTGCATCAACCCGTCCTACCGTCATAAGGAGCTGGTTTACGCCATGGGCCAGTCCGGTGTGAAGGGCTTGTTCTCCGCGGGCCGCTTCAAGGACTCGAACTACCGCGCGATGATCGACGCGGCGGAAAGCCAGTTCAGCCGCCACAACTACAAGGAGACGATCTTCTTCGGCTCCGAGCGTTGGGACGAGCTGGCCAACCACGCGATCCTGGATTTGAACCCGGTGCGCGAGCAGCTGCACCCGGACGATCCCATCAACATCCAGTACACCTCCGGCACCACCGGCATGGCCAAGGGCGCCACCCTGACCCACCGCAACATTCTGAACAACGGCTACCTGGTGGGGGAGACCCTGCAGTACTCCGACCAGGATAAGGTCGTCATCCCCGTTCCTTTCTTCCACTGCTTCGGCATGGTGATGGGCAACCTGGGTGCCATCACCCACGGTGCAACGACGATCATCGCCGGCCCGGTGTTCAACCCGCAGTCGGTACTGGAGGCCGTCGAGCATGGCAAAGCCACCAGCCTGTTCGGCGTGCCGACGATGTTCATGGCGGAGCTCGACGAGATCGAGCACGCCAAGGCTAAGGACAAGACCTATGACCTTTCCAGCCTGCGCACCGGCATCATGTCCGGCACCGCCTGCCCCACCCGCACGATGCGGCAGGTGATGGACATCATGAACATCAGTGAGATCACCATTGCCTACGGCATGACGGAAACCTCGCCGGTGAACCACCAGACGCTGGTGGACGATCCGATCGAGAAGCGCGTGGGTACCGTCGGCCGCCCCAACCCACACATCGAAGTGAAGATCGTGGACCCCGAGACGGGCGAGACCGTGAAGCGTGGCGAGCAGGGCGAAATCCTGATCCGTGGCTTCCTGGTGATGCAGGGCTACTGGGACATGCCCGGCAAGACGGCGGATGCTATCGACGAGGACGGTTGGATGCACTCCGGCGACCTGGGAACGATGGACGAGGAAGGCTACGCACGCATCACGGGACGAGCGAAGGACATGGTGATCCGCGGTGGCGAGAACCTTTACCCCCGGGAAATCGAAGAGTTTCTCATGGCGCACCCGGACATCTCCGACGTGCAGGTCGTAGGCGTACCGGACGAGAAGTACGGCGAGGAACTGATGGCCTTCATCATCATGCGCGAGGACGCCGAACCGTTGGATCAGGCAGCAGTTCGTGAGTTCTGCGCTGGCGAACTGACCCGCCACAAGATCCCGAAGTACGTCGAGTGCGTGGACTCCTTCCCGATGACGCTTTCGGGCAAGGTCCGCAAGGTCGAGCTGCGCGAGCACGCGGTGGAGCTGCTCGGGATCTACCAGAAGTAAGCAACAGCACAAACTGCTCATACTGACCCAAACAGAAAGGAAGCAACCGTGAGCACCACAGCGCCACATCATTCAAAACTGCGCACTGCCGCGGAGGCAATCGCTGACATTACAGACGGCGCCACCCTGGCCGTCGGCGGATTCGGGGTGTGCGGCATCCCGCAGGTCCTGCTCGAGGAACTCAGCCGCACGCAGGTCAAAGACCTGGAAGCGGTTAGCAACAACGCCGGCCTGGATGGCCGCGGCCTGGGGCTGCTGCTGGCGAACCACCAGCTACGCCGCATCGTGGCCAGCTACGTCGGCGAGAACAAGGAGTTCGCCCGTCAATACCTAGACGGCGAGCTCGAGGTAGAGCTCACCCCGCAGGGCACCCTGGCGGAGCGGCTGCGCGCCGGCGGTTCCGGCATCGGCGCCTTCTTCACCCGCACCGGCGTGGGCACGCTCGTCGCCGAAGGCGGCATGCCGTGGAAGTACGACCAGGCGGACAAGACCAAGGTGGAGGTGGCCTCCCCGGCCAAGGAAACCCGCACCATCGACGGCGAGGACTATGTGCTGGAAACCGCCATCCGCGCCGACTTCGGCCTGGTCCGCGCCTCCGTTGCCGACAAGGACGGCAACCTGCGCTTCGCTAAAACTGCCCGCAATTTCAACCCCCTGGCTGCTATGAGCGGCAAGATCTGCATCGTGGAGGCCGAAAAGGTTGTGGAGGTCGGCGAACTCGACCCGGATGACATTCACCTGCCCGGCGTGTTCGTCCACCGAATCGTGGAACTTACCCCGGAACAGGCAGCCGACAAGATGATTGAAAAGGAGACCGTGCGATGACCGGCTGGACCAGGCAAGAAATGGCCGCCCGTGCCGCCCAGGAGCTCGAGGATGGCCAGTACGTAAACCTGGGCATCGGCATGCCCACCCTGGTGCCGAACTATGTGCCGGAGGGCGTGACCGTTTCCCTGCAATCGGAAAACGGCATGCTGGGCATCGGCCCCTACCCGGAGGCGGGCCACGCCGACCCGGACCTCATCAACGCGGGCAAAGAGACGGTGACGGCGCTACCCGGCACCAGCTACTTCGATTCCGCCTTAAGCTTCGGCATGATCCGCGCCGGCAAGATCGACGTCGCCATCCTCGGCGCCATGGAGGTCAACGCCCGCGGCGACATCGCCAACTGGATGGTGCCCGGCAAGATGGTCAAGGGAATGGGTGGCGCCATGGATCTGGTCGTCGGCGCGCGCCGGGTGATCGTCCTGATGGATCACACCACCAAGACCGGGGAGCCGAAGCTCATCGAGGAGCTCACGCTGCCCACTACCGGCCTCGGCGTGGTCGATCGGATCATCACTGACCTTGCGGTTTTCGATCGCGACGAAGGTGGGCTGACCTTGGTGGAGCTGGCACCTGGCGTCACCACAGAAGAGGTAGAAGAAAAGACCGCAGTGCCGTTTAGGACGGCGCTGGGGTAGACCCCCAATCGGCTTCGCTGGGCCATCGTTCGTGCCATACTTGAGGGCACGACGCAGGCTTTTTTAAGCGATGACGCCACTAGTTTCGAAAGTTAGGATTTATCAGATGACTTTGCAGGAAGACCCGAAGGACATTGTCGTTGTAGGCGCAGCACGCACCCCGCAGGGGCGCATGCTCGGCGCGCTGGCGAAGAAGAGCGCGGTCGATCTGGGCGCAGAGACCATCAAGGCTGTACTGGAGCGCTCCGGTGTGGCCGCGGATGCCGTGGATTACGTACTGATGGGCCAGGTTGTGCAGGCGGGCTCCGGACAGAACCCCGCTAAGCAGTCCGCGGTGGCCGCTGGCATCCCGATGAACGTCCCCGCTATGACGGTGAACAAGGTGTGCCTTTCCGGCCTGGATGCCGTGATTAACGCCACCCGCCTGATTCGCCTGGGTGACGCCAGCATCGTCGTCGCCGGTGGCCAGGAGTCCATGACGAACGCCCCGCACGTCGCCGCGGGCGTGCGCGCGGGCAAGGGCTACGGCTCCCTGGCGCTGCAGGACTCCCTGGAGCGCGACGGCCTATCCGACCCGAACGAGGGCACCGCCATGGGCTTGGAGACCGACGAGGGCAACGCCGAGCGCGGCATCACCCGCGAGGAGCAGGACGAGATCGCAGCCCGCTCCCACCAGCTGGCCGAGGCCGCGGCCAACGAAGGCGTCTTCAATGACGAGATTGTCTCCATCGAGGTCAAGGGCCGCAAGGAGACCGTGACTGTCTCCACCGACGAGGGCATCCGGCCTGGTACTACCGCTGAGGGGCTCGCGAAGCTGCGTCCGGCTTTCGTGAAGGACGGCACCATCACCGCCGCCTCTGCCTCCCAGATTTCCGATGGTGCGGCAGCCGTGGTGCTGACCACCCGCGAGAACGCTGAGGCCAAGGGGCTGGAGATCCTAGCCACCCTGGGCGAGTACGGCCAGACTGCCGGCCCGGACACCAAGCTGCACTCCCAGCCGTCGCAGGCCACCGCCGCGGCACTGAAGAAGGCCGGCTGGGAGGTCAGCGACCTGGACTTCCTGGAGATCAACGAGGCGTTTGCCTCCGTTGTCGCACAGTCCATCAAGGACCTGGACTACCCGCTGGAGAAGACCAACATCCACGGCGGCGGCATCTCCCTGGGCCACCCGATCGGCGCCTCCGGTGCCCGTCTGGTGGTTCACGCGGCGCACGAGCTGAAGCGCCGCGGCTCCGGCAAGGCTGCCGTTTCCCTGTGTGGCGGCGGCGGTCAGGGCGACGCGTTGCTGCTGTGGCGTTAAGTCTCCGCACAGGGGCTTTTGCAAAGCTGCTGCCGCTGGCAGTCGGCGCGGCAGCGGTGTGTGCGTGCTGCGCCATAGCCGCAGCCAATCCGCAGACCCCGGGAGGGGTGATCCCAGAATGCCCCACGAAAGCACTATTCGGGTTCAACTGTCCGGGTTGCGGCTCCATGCGCATGATCCAGGCGTTGGTGCAGGGCGATGTCGGGGCGGCTATGCATTACAACGCGGTCGGAATCCTCGCCGTGATTTTGCTGATCTGGAGTTGGGTAGTCTGGGTCGCTCGGTCGTGGGGCAAACGCATTCCCAACTGGGAGCATTTCCGGCACGCACCCATGGCTGTGGGAATAGTGATCGGACTATGGTTCATCGCGCGCATCCTGCCGTTCTCGCCGTTTCTAGAATTGCGCGTATAAATTCTTTCGGTCCGGGAACATTCTGCGCTGCTTTGGTATTTTAATGACGTATTTCATTTACCAACCAACTCCAAGAAGTCAGCCGAGGAAGCTAGTGACCAACCCATACGATCAGAACCCTTCCAACGAGGACCCTTTCGGCCAGCAGGGAAACCAGGGATACCCATACAACAGCGGGTACAACCAGAACCCGAGCCAGAACCAGCCCCCGAGTTACGGCAGCTATCAGAACAACAGTTACCCGAATCAGTCCGCAGGTTACGGCGCGCAGCTGGGGCAGAGCTACCAGCCGGGCGTGGGCAACACCCCACCGGACAACTGGATGTGGGCCACGATTCTGGCAACCCTCCTGTGCTGCCTGCCTTTGGGAGCCATTGGTATTTACTACTCCTCTCAGGTGGAAAGTCGTTGGTACCGAGGCGACTACCAGGGCTCACAAGATGCTTCTAACAAGGCAAAGAATCTGGCCCTGGCTTCTGCAATCATCAGTGTGTCTTTCATTGTGCTTTACTTTGTTTTCTTCGTTGGAATCTTGGGCATGAGCCTAAGCGAACTATCAGAAACTTAGAAACACCATAATCAGCGCCATCACCGGTAGCGCGAGTCCCGTGGAGACCACCGCGGTGTCTCGCGCTAAAACTTTATTCACCCCGAAACGCTGGGCGTACGTGAAGACGTTCTGCCCGGTCGGAAGAGCTGCCAGAAGAACCATGGCCAAAAGCAACTGGGACGAGGCGTCACAAAGAAAGACACCGTAGAACGCGGCGATGGCGGGGTGCACAACAGTTTTGACCAGCGACGCCGCCCACACGGAGCGGCGGGGTGATAGGCCGGGCTGGAGCACACGTACCTCCGCCATGGACATGCCGAAGGCGATCAGTGCGCAGCCGACGGTGGCGTCCGCGATAATCCCCAGCGGATCCGCGACAATCGTCGGCAGGATAAAGCTCGTGTTGTGCTGCAGAAGAGAGATGACGATGCCGATGGTGGCGCCGATGATCAGAGGGTTCTTCAGGATCGTCAGCAGGGTAGAGCGCACAAAGTTCGTGGTCTGCTTGCCGGTGCGCATATCTAGGGCCAGCACGCTCAGCGGGCCGTAGAAGCCGACCTGGAAGAGGATCACTGGGAGGGTAAGCGTGGGGTCATCCATCAAATGGGCGGCTAGTGGGATGCCCAGGTTGGAGCCGTTGCAGTAGGTGCAGGCCAGCGTCGCGATGATGGAATCCTCGGTGGACCGTCGCGTAATCCAGCGATAGCCGAGGAATGCCAAGAAGCCCGTGGTGAGCGTGGACAGCGCCACGACCAGCAGGTTTGGGCCGAATAGCTGGGCGATGTCCGTCTTTGACATGAACGTGATCAGCGTGCAGGGTAGCGCGATCCAGAACACGAACATGTTCAGGGTATAGACCGCATTGGGGCCTAAAAGCCGAAAACGCCCTACTCCGAAGCCGATCGCTATGACGACGATGACGACGGCGAAGCCGGAGAGGACGTTCAACATGAGGCTATGTTAAGTGTTTGCGCCTTAAGCGCAGTAGTCGCGACCTTAGTTAACCCCGTAGTACGCGGACTTGTCCACCACGTAGGCGTTGGCGAACTTATCGGTGAAGGACTGCTTCTCCGGGTTCTGGCCAATGGTCACGCCCACGGCAATATAGATAGCCACCTGCGCAAAAGCACCCACGGTCGGGATCATACCCAGGATCGCTCCGATGATGTACCAACCGTTGCGCTTCAGCGACTCGACCGGCTGGATGTTCTGCCCGTCGGCGGACATCACACGGGCGCCGATAGCCATCTTGCCGAGGGTAGCTCCCTTCTTGGACTCCATGAAAACACGGTAGGCCAACCAGACGATCAGCATGACGATGCTGGAGATCATCACCTTGGTGGTCGGGTAGGGGACATCCACGGCATCCGGAGATTCTGCATTGACAGTGGCTTGGAACCAGTCCATGAGATCCTGACCAGCGATAGCGAACATCACAATGCCGCCGATAACCACCTGAACCAAGAGGCTATCGATGATGAGCGCCAGCAGGCGCTTCCAGGCGCCCGGGCGGTCATTGCCGAACATGGCACCGTTGTTAGCCGCAGCATTCGGGAATGCAGGTGCACCATAGGCATTGGGATCGCCGGCGCCGTAGCTGTTCTGTTCCGCGCCATAACCGGTTTGCTCGTAGGGGTTGGAGCCGCCGGAGTTACCGCCGGAGTAGGCGTTGTAATCCGGCAAGTCATTGGAACCGAAGTCTCCATTGGGATAGTTGTTGTTATTACTCAACTGCGGGCTTCCTAACTGTTGTTCGGCTTGCGTCCGAATGTGTCTGCGCCCCTCTAATCCCGATAGGCGTCGGGGAGCGCTTAAGAGTTTTACTGTGCAAGCTTAGCGAAGAAAGCCGCCAGGCCGCCGGGCGGGTGGCTTAAAGGTACGAAAAAGACCCGCCGCCTAGCTCGCGCTTTCGCACGGGGCGGTGGGTCTTGATCGTGTCTGTTAAACGTCTCCAGGCCGCAGCCTTTCGCTGCTAGCCCGAAAGGGCACAGCGGCTTAGCGGCTGTGGAAGGGCAGCAGTGCCATCTCGCGCGCGTTCTTCACGGCGGTGGCAACCTGACGCTGCTGCTGCGGGGTCAGGCCCGTCACGCGGCGAGAGCGAATCTTGCCACGCTCGGAGATGAACTTACGCAGCAGGTCGTAGTTCTTGTAGTCAACCGTCTCAATGCCCTCGGCCTTGAGCGGGTTCTTCTTCGGGCGGCGGGACTGTTCCATCCGCGCCTTCTTCATGTTGGTGCGCTTCATTGTGAAAGCTCCCCCTTACCAGCTGGACTTGCGTACGCCCGGCAGCTCACCACGGTGAGCCATGTTGCGGACACGTACACGGGACAGGCCGAACTTACGCAGGTAGCCGCGCGGGCGGCCATCAGCTGCATCGCGGTTACGGACGCGAACTGGGGAAGCGTCGCGGGGCTGACGGTTCAGCTCCCACTGTGCATCCAGGCGCTCCTCGTCGGTGCTGTTCGGGTTCTTGATGATCTTCTTGAGCTCAGCGCGACGCTCCGCGTAGCGGGCGACGATTTCCTTGCGCTGCTCGTTCTTCGCGATCATGGACTTCTTAGCCATAAACTATCGCTCCTCGCGGAATTCGACGTGCTTGCGGGCAATCGGATCGAACTTCTTCAGAGTGATGCGATCCGGGTTGTTGCGCTTGTTCTTACGGGTGACGTAGGTGTAACCGGTGCCAGCCGTAGACTTCAGCTTGATGATTGGGCGGATATCGTTACGTGCCATAGTTAGATCTTCTCCCCACGGGCGCGGATCTTGGCAACGACAGACTCGATGCCGTCACGGTCAATGGTCTTCAGGCCCTTGGTGGACACGTTCAGCGTGATGGAACGGCCCTCAGAGGGCAAGTAGAACGTACGGCGCTGGATGTTCGGGTTCCAGCGACGGTTCGTGCGGCGGTGCGAGTGGGACACAGACTTGCCGAAGCTCGGCTTGCGTCCCGTGACCTGGCAATATGCCGACATGGGTTTTCTCCTTCCGCCGGAGATCTCAGGTGCCTGCGCCGCGCACTTAACAAAACCCATGGTTAGACGGGCCAAGGGGTTTAGGTGGTGGGGCGCCGCATCTAGCGTATCTAGCCTAAAATCTGTCCGGCGATGACGTTTACATAGACAACAGCGGGAGCTAACTTTACAGCACCGCTGCGCCATAACCTAATCGCTGTTCTTGACGCCCCTACGCCCCAGTTGGCCCCATCCCAGCTCGGGAAACGCGATTTTCTTTATGGCCTTCTCTTTCGCTATGATAATTCCTCGTTGTGCGACCGACTTTGTCACGCCCAAAATCCACCTGCTTAGCGGGCTGGCCTAAAGGGCGTCAGTAAAAAGAAGGCGCGCTGCTTTTTATGACCCGACTCAGGCACGACCCGCGCAAGTAACGCACGGGACCGACCTGATGTACACGTACCTAAGGGAATAAGAGGAAACCATGAAGAAGGATATCCACCCCGACTACCACCCCGTAGTCTTCAAGGATGCGAGCACTGGCCACCAGTTCATCACTCGCTCCACTGCTACCTCCGACCGCACCGTTGAATGGGAAGACGGCAACGAGTACCCGCTCATCGTCGTTGACGTGACCAGCGAGTCCCACCCCTTCTGGACCGGCGCTCAGCGCGTTATGGATACCGCCGGCCGCGTGGAGAAGTTCCAGCGCCGCTACGGCAACATGACCCGCCGCAAGAAGAAGTAAGACCTCTTCACACCACGAAGATCACAAGAAACCTATTTCACACTCTCAATACCTTTAATTAGGAGGTAGAAGACAATGGCAGTTCCAAAGCGCCGTATGTCCCGTGCAAACACGCACTCCCGCCGTTCCCAGTGGAAGGCCGACAACGTTGCTCTGCAGCACGTTAAGGTTCAGGGCCAGGATGTTCAGATTCCTCGCCGCCTGGTGAAGGCAGCTCAGCTGGGTCTCATCGACCTGGATTAATGCGAGCCCAGTAGAGCGACCCCCGTCACACATGCCCGTGTGGCGGGGTTTTGCGTATGCAAACTAGGCCTAAGAAATCCTGTGCTTTCCTTAAAAATGTTGTTGCGCGCAGGCGTGATTTCAGAATCATAGGCACAATGGAGTGCATGAAGATTCTTGTTGTAGATGATGATCAGGCCGTGCGCGAATCCCTGCGCCGTTCCCTGATCTTCAACGGCTACACCGTCGTCCTGGCAACGGACGGCGAGGAGGCCCTTAAGCTCATCGCTGACGAACGACCGGATCTGGCCATCCTCGATGTGATGATGCCTAAGAAGGACGGCCTGGACGTATGCCGCGAGCTGCGTAGCCACGGCGATGACCTGCCGATCCTGCTGCTGACCGCCCGTGATTCCGTAGAGGAGCGAGTCGCCGGCCTGGATGCCGGTGCAGATGACTACCTGCCCAAGCCTTTTGCTCTGGAGGAGCTGCTGGCTCGCACCCGTTCGCTATTCCGCCGCGCGGCGCGCCCCGCGATCCAGGAAGGGGAGGCGCACGAGCCACTGAGGTTCGAGGATCTGACCCTGAACCCGGAGACGCGGGACGTTTTCCGCGGCGACCGACAGATCAGCTTGACCCGCACGGAGTTCGCCCTGCTGGAGCTGCTGATGAACAACCCGCGCAAGGTGCTTTCCCGCAATACCATCCTGGAAGAGGTCTGGGGTTATGACTTCCCAACCTCCGGAAACGCGCTGGAAGTCTACATCGGCTACCTGCGCCGTAAGACGGAGGCCAACAACGAGACTCGTTTGATTCACACTGTTCGTGGGGTGGGCTACGCGCTGCGTGAGACCGCACCGTGATCCTGCGTAGGCTCCCGGAGGGTTACCTCGCGGTAGAGCCCGAGCACGCCTCTGCCGAGAACAGGGGCGCGGATACTCGAGGAGAGAGCAGGAGGGACCGGCTGATCCAGTCCCTCCGTTTTTCAGTGCGTGGATTATCTCTGCGCACCCGACTGGCCGCCCTCACCGCCATGGTGGTGATGCTTTGTATCGCTATCATCACCATCTCCTCCTACGCCACAGTGAAGCAGGTGCTGTCGCAGGAGATGGATAAGACGCTGCAGACGCAGGCGCAGGCCTATATCGACTCGGGCTTTGAGTTCCCAGTCAGCGAGACCGGAGAGGGCGATGACTACCGTCCCCGCTTTTTCGACGCCGATAACAACCTGAGTGTCCTCGTCGTGCCCGCCGACCAGGCGGGGCGGCAAGCAGATGTGCACAAGTTCGAGGGCATTCTCAGCCCCAACGAGATCTCCGTCCTTGTTGGCGACGACCCGTACACCTTTGAATCGGAAGGAGATAAGCGAAGCTTCGCCATCGGCGCCCTCGACGGGCGCGTGATTGTGTTGCGCCTGGACATCGCCTTTACGAACCAGACTCTGGAATCCCTCTGGTTGGTTCTGATTCTGATATCGGTGACCGGCTTCATCGCCTCCATCATCGCGGGCATCGCTGTCGCGAACTCTGGCATTCAGCCGATTACTCGCCTCCGTCGAGCTGCCGACGAGGTTTCCCGTACCGGTGAGCTGCGCCAGATCCCCGTCTATTCCCAAGACGAGCTCGGATCCCTCACGGACTCTTTCAACAACATGATGAACGCCCTCCAGGAGGCGCAGACGAAGCAGAAGAACCTCGTAGCGGATGCCTCGCATGAGCTCAAGACACCGTTGACTTCGCTACGCACAAACGTGGAGCTGCTGATGTTGGCGTCACAAAGAAAAGACGGCGAAGGCCCCGGCATCAGTGAGGAAGACCTCAAGGACCTAGAGCGCGACGTGATCGCGCAGATCGACGAGATGAGTGGGCTGATCGGCGACCTGGTGGACCTTGCCCGCGAGGACTCCAACCCGGAGGTTTTGAGCACCGTCGAGATCTCCGAACTCATCACCCTGGGCATCGAGCGCGTGCAGCGGCGCCGTCCGGACGTGACCTTCGATACGCACCTGATTGAGTGGCACCTGCGGGGAGATGCCTTCGCCCTGTCGCGCGCGCTGCTGAATCTGCTGGACAACGCCGCAAAGTGGTCGCCAGAGGGCGGTGTGGTGCGCGTGTGGATGCAGCCGATTGTTGTTGAGGAAGGTGACGCCGCAGGCTTCGATACCGACGTTCCAGCACACCAGGAAGTGGAGATCCGAGTGGCGGATTCCGGCCCTGGCATTCCAAAGGAGGACCGTGAGAATGTCTTCGACCGCTTCTACCGTTCGATCCAGGCGCGTTCAATGCCTGGCTCCGGCCTGGGGTTGGCGATCGTCAAGCAGGTCATCGAGAGGCACCACGGAGTGATCGTGGCCGACGAGTCGGACGACGGCGGCGCCCTGATGCGCGCGGTGCTGCCGGGGGGAGCCGAGTTAGCTGGATCCAGGCGGGGCTCGGGAACTTTTCTCTAAAAATTTTCCTTAAACTGGCAGAAAAACTACAGCATTCGTAGTGCTGAATTACATACATAACGGACATACTGGTCGCTATGGACGAAAGGGAACACAATATGGGTGAGAACAACTCGGGGGACGGTCAGCGGATGCCCGGCGAACCGGACTTTTCTAACCGTGGCCAGAAGCCGGTGCGAGGGGGCGGCGAGCCGCTGGGTGGAGTTCGCCGAGACCACATGCCCTGGGACGCTCAGCAGCGGCAGACGCAGGAGCCGGTTACACAGGTAGGCCCGGCGGTGCAGCCTCAGCAACCTGCACCGCCGGCACAGCAGGCGACACCTCCGAGCTCACAGCCATTCCCGCAGCAACTAAGTCCACAGCACCCAGAGCCGCCGCAGGGGCTGACCCCGCCGCCGGGGTCGGGACAGGAGCCTTTCACGGACCCGTACCAGCCTCAGCTGAGCAGCCAGCCGCAGGAAAAGAAGCGCTGGTCCACCCCGGCCGTTGCGGCGCTGCTACTGGCGGGCGCTGTTGTTGCTTCCGCCGTCACATATGTGGGCATGGACTCGATCAACGGCAACCAGGCCAGCAACAACGCCACATCTTCCTTCGACAACTCCAACAATTCTGGCAAGGCCTCGCAGGATAGGAAGGCTTCCAACCCGGTAAAGCCGGGCAGCACGACCGACATTGCCAACAAGGTCCTGCCCTCTGTGGTTTCAATCCGAGTTATGACATCTCGGGGCGGGGAAGAAGGCTCTGGCTCAATTATTTCCTCCGACGGCTTGATCCTCACGAACAACCACGTCGTCGCGGGTGCCGAGGACGGTCGCGCGAAGATGGAAGTTACTCTCAACGACGGCCGTACCCTCGAGGCAGATCTGGTTGCCGCCGATAAGCCCACGGATATTGCAGTTATCAAGGCAAAGAACGTCACGGACCTGCAACCCATCGAGTTTGGAGACTCGGACATGGTGAATGTCGGCGAGGACGTGATGGCGATCGGTTCCCCCCTGGGGCTGTCAGCCACGGTCACTACCGGCATTGTTTCAGCGAAAAACCGCCCCGTCCAGGCTTCTGGCGAGGACGGCGGAGAGGCCTCCCTCATCGATGCAATCCAGACTGACGCCTCCATTAATCCCGGTAACTCCGGTGGTGCCTTGGTGGACATGGAGGGCAAGCTCGTCGGCATTCCCTCCGTCATCGCCTCGACCGGTGGTAGGGAAGTGGCCGGTTCCATCGGCCTGGGCTTTGCCATCCCGATCAACCAGGCAGAGCGCATTTCCAAGCAGCTGATCGATAACGGCAAGGCCGAGCACCCGATCATCGGTGCGAAGGTCGATACACGCTCTAACGAGAATGGCGCAGTTATCGCGGATGTGAACAAGGACAGCCCCGCGGACAAGGCAGGGCTGAAGAGAGGCGATCTTGTTACTCACGTGGATGATCGACGCGTCGATTCGGGCGTGGGGCTGATCGCAGCCATCCGTTCACACGCTGTAGGCGACAAGGTCAAGCTAAAGGTCAAGGATGGCCCCGAAGGCGAGGAACGTGAGGTCGAGCTGACGCTCACCACCGCCGAGTAAATCCCTATCCCGTTCGCCTGTACAGCCGAGGGTGAACGGGATATTTTATTAGATACATCCTTTTATCGATTCAGGAGGAACGCCGTGCCAGCTCGGAAGGCTAAAGAAGGGTCTGCGGACATCAACGCGGACATCAGCGAAGTTATGGCCATGAGCTCCGTCGATCACGCGCAGGTGGACCGTCTGGCAGAGGAAATCCCGGAGCCGGACGACGCACTGTTCCACTCTCTGGATGCCCAGGAGCGTAGCCGCGAACAGCTCAGCAACGAGCCGCCACTGCACGCCATGGTTGTGCTGGTCACCGACTTCCCGGAGGAAAAGGCCAAGAACGGTGAACTGGTTGCAGAGCTGCTGGCAGAGGAAGGCTTCCTCGTCGATGCCGTGCTCAACGTCGAGTCCCGCAAGTCCGCAATCCGCAAAGTGATCCAGACCGCTGTGGTCGGTGGTGCCGATCTCGTAGTCACGATCGGTGGCACTGGCACCGGCCCGCGCGATAAAACCCCAGAGGCTACTCGCGCTGAGCTGGATCGCAAGGTCCCGGGCATCGCTGAAGCCCTGCGCGCCTCCGGCTTGGCGGCTAATTCCCTGGACGCGGGCCTGTCTCGCGGCGTAGCCGGTATCTCCGGTTCGACTGTGGTGGTCAACATTGCCGGGTCCCGTGGTGCGATCCGTGATGGCATGGCCACTCTTGGACCTCTGGTTCGTCACGTTGTCGGCGATATGAATAACCGGGCTTAGCATGAGTGCCGGCCACCCGCGTAAGGGCCAGCCGGACCGCCGCCGTCGCCGGTTCTACGGCAAGGTAGGCAAAGCCGGCCAGGCTGGGGGTTCGGGTTCTTCTTTTATTGACGCCATCGTCTCCGACAAAACAAAACCCCACTCAAGCCCTTCACGGGATGAGTGGGGTGACGATCGCCCTTCCGCAGAGCAGGAGCGCCGCTTCCTAGAGGAACAGCGCCCGCCGCACTGGGGCTAGCGGGGCTGGGGCACGTTAGTTTTCTGCGTGCTTGCCGGTCGGTTCTGCCTCGCCGCCACGCTGCTCCATCAGCAGGTCGCGGATCTCGGCCAGCAGCTCGGTCTCAGTAGCTGCGGCCTCTTCTGGCTCGATGCCCTTGCGGCGAGCGTTCATCTCAGCCAGCTTGTTCATCGGCATGATCATGATGAAGTAGATGACGGCAGCGATGATCAGGAAGTTGACGGCGGCGGTCAGGACAGCTCCGATGTCAACGAACGTAGCGTCGTTACCCTCGCGGAGGTGGAAGCCCAGGCCGAACTCGGGGGAGCCACCCACTGCGGCCAGGAGGGGCTCGACGATGCCGCTGGTGAAAGCGGTGACGATGGCGGTGAAGGCACCGCCGATGATGACGGCTACGGCAAGTTCCATGACGTTGCCGCGCATGATGAACTTCTTAAAACCTTCAAGCATTGTGCAAAAGACCTTTCTTGTCCGCGACCTAGCGCAGACTTTGCAAAGCGACTAAAGAATGGGGAAGTATCCGAGATCGTTGATCACAGCGTCTACGACCAGATCGTGGTCTTGGCAGGGAACCTCGCGGGTGAATTCTTCGTGGTCTACCACTGCCCATACCTTCACATGCGATGGGCGATTGGCAAGAGTTCGATCATAGAAGCCACCGCCCTGTCCGAGCCGTGTCCCATGATAATCAATCGATAGTGCAGGTGTCACTATTACATCTGCGCACGCTGGGAAAGTGTGAGTTGCATTACTATCCGAACTATTCGACTCAATTAATGGTTCCCCCACCGGTTCGAGGATTCCCCACGTGCCCGCGACGAGGTTTGGGTTGTCCGGCTGATATTCGATCCATTCAAGACTAGGGGCGTCACCACGAACAACGCGAGGGAGCACCACCCGCGCTCCGGTACGCGCCAGGACATCAGGAAGATCAGCACCACCCGGCTCATTGGAGAGGGGGACATAGGCGCCGATGGTGGAAGGCGTGCTGGGGAGTTCTGCGAGAGCGTCCAATAGGTGAGTCTGAATGCTTCGGTCGCGTAAAGAACGCTCGTCGACGCGGCCGGCGCGGGCAGCTCGCACTCGGGAGCGGGCTCGCTTCTTCAAGTCAGCGGGGGTGGTCATCGCCTAAAAGCATACTGCAGAAGAAAACTCTCGTTAAGTGGTGTGTAGAGCACGAAACCCGGAGCTTAAAGCGCTACTATTCCGGCATGACTTCTAGCCCTACGATCTCCACGTCCGAGCAAGCCGCACTGCGTACCGTCGTGGTTCCGGCTGCCGGGCTTGGAACCCGCTTTCTGCCCGCCACCAAAACCGTTCCCAAGGAACTGCTGCCCGTCGTGGACACTCCCGGGATCGAACTGATTGCAAAGGAAGCCGCCGATGCGGGAGCGAACCGCATGGCGATCGTGACGGCTCCGAAAAAAGGCGGGGTGCTCGGCCACTTTGATACCGACGAAGAACTGGAGCGCACGCTAGAGCAGCGCAACAAGACCGACCAGCTGAACAAGGTGCGCGCCACCGATGGGCTGATCGACGTAGTGGCTGTCGAGCAAGAAAAGCCACTCGGACTGGGGCACGCCATCGGTCTGGCCGAAGATGCGCTGGATGACGACGAGGATTGCTTTGCCGTCATGCTGCCAGATGACCTGGTGTTGCCGATGGGCGTGATGGAGAAGATGCTGGCCGTGCGCAAGCAGTACGGTGGATCCGTATTGTGTGCCTTCGAAGTGCCACGCGAGGAGACAAGCAACTACGGAGTCTTCGAGATCGACGAGGCGGACCACGCCGACGTGAAGATCGTGAAGGGCATGGTGGAAAAGCCGGCCGTCGAAGATGCTCCGTCCAATTTTGTGGCCACCGGGCGCTACCTGCTGGATCGACAGGTATTCGATGCTCTGCGCCACACGAAGCCGGGCAAGGGCGGGGAAATCCAGATCACCGACGCCATTGAGCTGATGATTACCGAGGGCCACCCTGTGCACATCATCGTCCACCACGGCCTGCGCCATGACCTAGGCAACCCGGGTGGGTACATTCGAGCTTGTGTCGATTTCGCGCTTCAGAATGAGACATATGGCCCCAGCCTGAAGACCTGGCTGCGGGAGCGCCTGAACCAGGAAAACTAGGGGCAACAAACATGCGATCGGTCGAAGAACAACTGGCAATCATCACCTCTGCGGCGGTGACCCCCGAGCCAGTGCGCATCGCCATCACCGAGACCCTGGGGCTGCGCTGCGCCGAAAGGGTCGAGGGCGCCGAACCGTTGCCCGGATTCGACCAGGCCGCCATCGATGGCTATGCCGTACGCAGCGTGGATATCCGCCAAGCTCTGGCGGCCACCCGGGGCGGTGACCCCGACCGAGGTCCGGAGGATGCCGCGGCCGCGGAGAACACCGGCGGTGTGAAGGAAACCCTGCCGATCGTCGGCGACGTAACCGCCGGCTCCCTGCGCCCGATTCGTTTGCAGCCGCGCCAGGCAGTGCGGGTGGAAATGGGCGCACCGCTGCCCACCTTGGCGGATTCAGTACTCCCGCTGGACTGGGTGGAAAAAGAAGGCCGCAAGATCCGCCCACTGGAGGCCATCGCCTCCGGCGAGTTTGTGCACCGGAAGGGCTCCGACGTGCAGCCCGGCGACGTGGTTGTGGAAGAAGGCGCCGTTATTGGCGCAGCTCAGGTGGGTCTGCTGGCTGCCGTGGGGCGTTCCAAGGTTCTGGTTTATCCGCGCCCGCGCCTGTCTGTGCTGTCTTTCGGCCGCGAATTGCTAGACATCGACCGCGATCCGGCGGTGGGGCAGGTGTACGACGTGAACTCCTACGCCCTGGCCGCTGCCGCCCGCGAGGCCGGCGCGGACGTGCACCGCGTGGGCATCCTCAGCGGCGAGCCACGCAAGATGCGCGAAGTGCTGGAAAGCCAGCTGTTGCGCTCCGAGGTCGTGGTGATCTCCGGCGCGGTGGGTGGCGCGGCCAGCGACGAGCTGCGGGAAATCCTCTCCGAGATGGGGGAGATGGACATCCAGCGCATCGCCATGCACCCGGGTTCAGTCATGGGCTTTGGCACGCTGGGGCAGGACAAAGTACCGACCTTCCTACTTCCCGCCAACCCCTCTGCCGCCCTTGTGTCCTTTGAAGTCATGGTGCGCCCGCTGGTGCAGCTGATCCGTGGCCGCCGTCAGGCCACCCGCCGTGTGGTTCCTGCCCGCACGATCGCCGGCATCGCCTCGGCTCCTGGCCGCCGAGGCTTTATCCGCGGCCAGTTGATGCGCGACCGGGAGACCCGCGAGTTCCTGGTGGATCCCCTCGGAGCGGTGAATGGTGGCGAGCCGACTCACCTGCTGGGCAGCCACGGACAGGCCAACTGCCTGATCGTGGTCCCGTCGGACGTGACGGACGTGGCGCCGGGGCAGGAAGTGGACGTGTTGTTCCTCAACAACAAGGATTAGCCCGCTCGTGCTTCACCGACTGCGCGCCGCCTTCGCCCCTGCTGCGGTGCCCGAAGAGCACACCCGGACCGTTCTGAGCCGTGGGCATATGTACGGAAAACTTAATGACGCCTCCGCGGCCGCCTTGCCGGTAAGTTTGCGTCCCGTGCGCGCCACCGACGGGGCGCAGTGGAGCGCCGCGCGGATCGAAGACCAGAAGCTACTGCAACCCTTCGAACCGACGGTGCCGGGAGACTGGGCTGCAGCGCACAGCCCGCAGGCCTGGCGGCAGACCTTCCACAACTTGCAGGTCCTGTCCGCCGACCGCCTGTTGGTGCCGATGGTCATCGACATCGATGGGAAGTTCGCGGGCCAACTGACGCTAGGCAATATCCAATACGGAACAGTCTCCAGTGCCTGGATCGGGTACTGGGTTCACTCGCGGTTCCAAGGCCGCGGCGTGGCTACTGCGGCGGTAGCGCTGGGTGTGGACTTGGGGATGCAGGTAGTGGGGCTGCATAGGATAGAGGCTACGGTCATGCCGGAGAACGTGGCGTCCAGAAAAGTGCTAGAGAAAACTGGCTTCCGTATCGAAGGGCAGCTACAGCGAAACCTGCATATCAATGGCGAATGGCGGGACCATCTACTGGTGGGGCAAACGCAGGAAGAAACGGCGCCGGACGGGGTGGTGCGCAGGCTGGTAAACCGCGGAATCTTGGGGCTGGCTGTGAACCGAAACTAGCCTCGGCGTGGCGAGCGCATAGATAGGGGTTGCGCGGGTAGCGTGGCAAGCACTTGACCACTCACGCTGCCCGCATAAACTTCCCAAACTTCGAGGAGAACTGATACACGTGTCCGGCTCCCTTTTGCTCATTGCCGCCGTCTGGTTGGTGCTGCTCGCGCCGCTTCTGCTGCGCAACCAGAAACCCGTGCGACGGACTGCCCAGGCGCTGAGCGAAACCCGCGTGTTGCACCGAGGAGGCAGCACGCTGAAGGCGAAACGCAAGCTCAAGCCGGCCGAAGGGCTCTACATGTCCTCCGATGACGAGGAGCTGGAGCTGGTCGACGCAGAGCCGGAGTATGTCCTGCTAGAAGACGAAGATTCCACAGCCGGCGCGACGTCGGATAAGCCGCGTGGACTGCGGGCGCTGATGACCACGAAGGGCAGCGAGCGGAGCGAGGACGCTGAGGTGGTAGACGGCGAGGTAGTGGACGCCGAAGCGGCAGACGCCGAGGCGAAGATCTCTGAGGCAACGTCCACTGAAGCGACCGAGCAGGCGGCCGCGACCACTGACGACGCTGACGCAGCCGATGAGGGCTCCGAGAAGGTCGTGGCAGCAGCATCGACGAGCAGTGCAGTGCGCTACACCGCTCAGGATGAGATGGATACCGGCGAGTTCTCCCCGATCAAGAAGGCGGAGATGAGTGCTGAGGCCACTGAGTCTTCTGAGTCTTCTGATTCCGAGGAATCCACGGAGCGCGCAGAGCAGAACGAAAAGCAAAGCGCCCGCCAAGCCGCATACGCCGCAGTCCCGACTGAGTACGTGCGCGGTGGGGATGTGAAGGCGTCACCAGATTTGGTAGACCACATCGACGCACCTCCGGCGGACAAGAGCCTGGACATCCTCGAGGAGTCCGACGAGCTGAGCGAGGCCGATCTGAAGTACCTGGCCGCCCGTCGCGGCCGCGGCGTGTACGACCCAGTGGCCTCCGCGCGCCTGGCCCGCGAGCGCCAGAACCGCCGCAAGAAGGTGCTGCTGGTGCTGCTGGCACTGTGCGCCCTGACCTTCGGCGCCAGCCTGGCTCTGGGCAGCGGCGTGTGGCTGACCTTCGTGGCCATGGTTGCCTTCACTGCTTTCTACCTGGTGATGCTCCGCCGCCAGGCCATCGAGGAGCGCGAGCTGCGCCACCGCCGGCTGGTGCGTATGCGCCGCGCCCGCCTGGGTGTTCGCAACACGGAGGATGACGAGCTGGGCGTGCCGGATCGCCTGATCCGCCCGGGCGCCGTGATCCTGGAGACCGACGAAGACGACCCGGCCTTCAGCAACCTGGAGTATGCCGACGGCAGCGACTTCTTCGACCTTCCGGGTGGGGGTACAGACACAAACGGACCATCCGCTTCCGGCTCGGACGAGGAATACATCGATCCGCGCTCCGGCATCCGCGCGGTCTAGGGGTAAACCTTCCGCATGCTGAACCACCCTGCAGCGCGTGACGCGGGTTTGCTGCTACTGCGCCTTGTCACCGGCGTGATCTTCATTGCCCACGGCTGGAAGAAGGTCTTTATCGACGGCATGAGCGGAGTAACCGGCACCATCGCCACCTTCGACCGTCTGCACATTCCGCAGCCGAAAGTCAGCGCCTGGGCGGCCGCCAGCTTCGAGATGCTCGGCGGCGCAATGCTCATCGTTGGTTTGCTGACCACGGCAGTCGCCGGACTATTCGCCATTTACAGCGCACTGGTGTTGTACTTCGTGCACTGGTCTAACGGTTTCTTCGTCGCCGATGGGGGCATGGAGTTTGTGATGCTCCTGGTCGTCTCGCTTATGATGATTGTTGTTTTCGGCGCGGGACGCGCGAGCCTGGATAGGGCACTGTCGCGCTTCGGCTGAAGTTAAGTCAAGCACGTAAGAGGCGGGATTAAGAGCATGGACTGTCAAGCGGTCAGGACCTCGATGTCCGCCCGGCTCGACGGCGAAACTGCAGAGCTGCCCGACGATCTGGTCGATGCGCACCTGGTCGCCTGTGAAGACTGCCAGCGCTGGTATTCCACCGTCACCGCGCTGGGCCGCCGGATGAACGTCTCCGCCACCCCGACCGAAGGTGAGCCTGCGACGGAGCCGGGCGACGAGCAGAAGGCTGCGCTCCTCGCGCAGGTTCTTGAGCAGGCCGATCACAACCCACAGTTCAGCGGGGGTCTGCGCCGCCGTCAGCTGCCTTTGCTCTTTGGGCGCTCCGCCCTTGTAATCGTGGCGCTGGTCTATGTTGTGTGGGGTCTGTCGATGTTGTTTGGCTCGCCCCTTGGGGAGGACTCCGACTCGTCCCAACTCCGCCTGGTCTCCGACGCGGCAACGATGCGCTTTGCACTGGCCGGTGGCCTTCTGTGGGCGGCTTGGCGCCCGAAGGCGGCCTCGGCGGTTTTGCCTATCTATCTGGGGCTATGGGGTTTCGGATTAGGGTTCGCAACCCGGGAGATCGTGCTGAGCATGGTCGGGGAAGAAGGCAGCCTGACTACCCTATGGCTTCTGCTGGTGCATCTTGCAGCGGTCGTGGCTCTGGTCGTGGTGTGGGCCGGTAGGCAAAACGTGTTCATGCCGTTGCAGCAGTCTTTCCGCGCGCTGATGGCCCAGCCGGTGCACTTCAGCCCCAGCGATGCCCGACGTAACTCCACCTTTGAGCTTGGTCAGCCGCGCCCGCGGGACTGGGACTAGCGCCGGGAGTTTAGCGCCAGGAAGGCAGCCACATCCGCATGTCGAAGGCGAAATCGGACAGCGGAGTCGCCGTGTAGATCGGCAGGAAATAAAGGAAGTTCCAGACCACCAGCATCAGGTAGATTACTACCAGCAGCTGGCCAGGGCGAGCTTTCACAAAGGCTTTGGGGGAGGAGTGCGGCTGGGCGGCAACGTCCGGGCGCTGCCAGCGCAGCAGTTGCCCCAGAGCCATGGCCAGCGCAATCGCCAGGAACGGAGCCAAATTAGCCGCGTAGAACAGATACATCTGGCGATCCAGGTTGACTAGCCAAGGCAGGAAGCCAGCGGCGAAGCCGATGACGGGCACCACCCAGCGGCGATCTTTGTGCACGATCAGGCACCATAGCCCCCACAGCATGGCGGGGACGCAGAACCACCAGATGACGGGCGTACCAACCAGCAGGATCACCTTGTGGATGCCCTCGTCGCTGGATGGGTTGTAGTACATCAGCGAACGGCTGGAGACCAGCCAGGACCACGGCTTGGACTCCCAGTTGTGGTGGTGGCCATTAGAGTTCGTCAGCTCCGTGTGAAAGCGCATGACGGACACGTGATAGTAGATGAAGTTCTGAAGAGTATCTGGCAGGAAGGACCAGAACCAATCCCCGGTGGTGTTGGTGTACTGCTCGGACTCCACGGCGTGGCGGAACACGCCAGTTTCGGAGGCGAACCACGCCCGCCAGCTGACCAGGTACAGGATCGCGGGGACAATCACCACGGAGAAGAAGGAAGGCAGAGCGTCGAAGAACGTGGTTCCTAAAAGGGGACGGCGCACGCCGAAACGGCGGCGTCGAAAATAATCAACCGCAACAATCGTCACCCCGAAAAAGGCCATGTAGTACAGGCCATTCCACTTCACCGAGAGGGACAAGCCCAGCGCCACGCCCGCGGCGAAGCGCCACCAGCGATAGCCCATGCGCGGGCCGAGGGCGAAATCGTGGATGCGTCCAGTGGCCCAGACGCGCTGGAAGCGAGCCTCCATCTGCTCGGCATCTCGCACCGCGAAATAAGTCGCCAGGCACACCAGGAATACTTGGAAGTGGTCCAACATGGCCGAGCGCCCCGTGACGAATAGGATCCCGTCGCACAGGGCAATAATGCCGGCGAACAAGCCGATGAGGTCGGACTTTGACACTCGGCGCGCAATCGTGGCAATAAGCAGGATCGTCACCACAGCCAGCAGGGCGGACATGATTCGCCAACCCCATGGCGTATAGCCAAACACCGCCATGCCCAGCGCCTCGAGTTGCTTGCCCAGGGGCGGGTGGACGACCAGACCGTAGCCTGGATTGTCCTCAATGCCGCCGATTAGTGGGTTCGACCAGCTCTGCAGAATCTGCCAGGCCTGCGGCACATAGTGCTTTTCGTCGAACACCGGGGTGCCCGCGTCGGTGGGGCGCTGCAGCATGAGCAGGCGGCTGAGCGTGCCAAAGAGGCCGAGGACAATCAGGATCCCCTTCCACCGGGTGAAGGCGAACGTGCGCCGGCCGGACGCAGCGGTAGGCACGCGACGGGTCACGTCGGTCGTGTCGCGCTGGTCCGCGGACACTTCATGGCTGTCCGCTAGCGGGGGAGTCGGTGTGGTCGGCACGAAAGCCAACTGTAGTAGAAGCTCCGGACAATCGGGCGCACTGGCGGGCATACTGGCGGGTATGAGTGAACCCGTAGAAGCCAAGAATCTCCCCGCAGACGCAGTCGCTGCGCTACTTGCCCGCGCCGCCGAGAATCGACCTCTGCCGCAGGGGGGAATCATCTTGGCGGCCACGCCGCTGGGCAATCCGCTGGATGCTTCGGTGCGGCTGATCGACGCTCTGGCCAGCGCAGACATCGTGGCCGCAGAAGACACTCGCCGCACCCGGGCGCTCGCGGACACGCTGGGAGTGGAGATTTCCGGTCGAATCTACTCCAACTTCGACCACAATGAGGCCGAGCGGGCGGAGTTCTTCGTCGAGCAGGCAGAGCAGGGCCGACGCGTGCTAGTGGTGACAGACGCCGGCATGCCCTCCGTTTCCGATCCCGGGTTCCCGCTGGTCGTCGCTGCCCGTCGTGCTGGAGTGCCGGTGACATGCCTGCCGGGGCCTTCTGCGGTGCCGACCGCTCTGGCACTGTCCGGCCTGGGGGTGGGGCACTTCGCGTTCCTGGGCTTCGCACCACGCAAGGACGGCGCTCGGCGTTCGTTTTTTGGTTCCTTTAGTGACGCCCCCTACGCCGTCTGCTTCTTTGAATCCCCGCACAGGCTGGCCAAGACTCTGCAAGCGGCAGCCGAAGAGCTGGGGGATCACCGACAGGCGGCGGTGTGCCGTGAGCTGACGAAAACCTTCGAAGAGGTGAAGGTCGGCGGACTACGCGAGCTGGCCGAGTGGGCGGAGAGCGGTGTGAAGGGGGAGATCTGCGTGGTGGTGGATGCCGCGGACGAGCAGGCGGAGCCGGACGTGGAATCGTTGGTCGAGTTGGTGGAGCAGAAAGTGGCGGAGGGGGAGCGTCTGAAGGCGGCGGCTGGGGACGTGGCAAAGGCCAAGGGTGTGAGCAAACGTGAGCTTTATGAAGCTGTGCTGCGCGGACGCGAGGAAAACTAGGGTTTTTAAAAGTTTTTAGCTGGGCTGAGAGGCGGGTGGCCTGTGTGGGGATAAGGGCAGGTGAATAGGGGTTTAGCGGAGATCGAAGCCGGGGCTAAAGGCGCCGTCCAGGCGTGGTTGGGGAACCGGTGCGGTTGAAAAGCCCCCACAACACCCCCCAATATTGAGGAATGACTGTATCAAGAGAAGAAGTAGCACCGACTGAGGCTGATCAGGAACAGTCCATCGACTGGGTAGTCACGGGCTGTGCGGCAGCCCTCATCCTGGCTGTAGTGCTGTGGGGCGTATTTGGTGGCGATAGCTTCGCCGCCTTCGCCTCGACGGCGTTGAGCTATGTCGTAGGTGACTGGGGCTGGCTGTACGTCCTCGCCGGCACGGTGTTTGTCGGGTTCATTCTGTTCATTGCGTTCAGTAAGTTCGGGCACATTCGCCTGGGCAAGGATAACGAGCCGCCGGAGTTCAACAGCATCTCCTGGGTGGCCATGATGTTCGCCGCAGGCATGGGTATTGGCCTGATGTTCTACGGTGTGACCGAGCCGTTGACGTACTACCGCGACGGCGTTCCGGGGGCACAGGAGAACGATGTGGCCAGCTCCTTTGCCTCCACGCTGTTCCACTGGGGCCTGCACCCGTGGTCGCTGTACGCCATCGTGGCGCTGGCCATTGCATATGGCACCTTCCGTATGGGGCGCAAGCAGCTTCTGTCCGCGGCGTTTATTCCGTTGATCGGGGAGAAGCGCGCCGAGGGCGCGCTGGGCAAGATCATCGACATTGCCGCCATCTTCGCGACGGTTTTCGGTACCGCAGCTTCCCTGGGCTTGGGTGCAGTGCAGATCCAGTCCGGCCTGGATGCCACGGGGCTGATTTCTAACCCCGGTACTTGGGTGATTGTCGGCACCATCGTGATCCTGGGTCTGTGCTTCCTGGCTTCCGCTGCTTCCGGCGTGGGCAAGGGCATTCAGTACCTGTCCAACACCAACATGGTTCTGGCCGGTCTCCTCGCCCTGTTCGTCCTGATTCTCGGGCCGACCGTGGTGATTCTGAACCTGATTCCGACCTCCTTGGGTAACTACCTGTCCCAGTTCTTCCAGATGGCCGCCCGCACCGCTAACTCCGGCGATGGTGCAGATGAGTGGCTGGGTACCTGGACCATCTTCTACTGGGCATGGTGGGTCTCCTGGTCTCCGTTCGTCGGCATGTTCCTCGCCCGCATTTCCCGCGGCCGTACGATCCGCGAGTTCGTATGCGTGGTCCTGATGGTGCCGACCATGGTGACCATCATCTGGTTCTCCATCTTTGGCGGCGCTGCCGTTAATGCGGAGGAAACCGGCAATTCCATCTGGGGCGATGGCGAGGCGACCAGCCAGCTGTTCAACCTGCTGCAGACCCTGCCGATGGGCCAGGTGGCAAGCATCGTTGCGATGATTCTGCTGGCGACCTTCTTCATTACCTCCGCAGACTCCGCCTCCACCGTCATGGGTTCCATGTCGCAGCGTGGACAGCTGGTCGCCAACCGTGGCGTCACTGTGCTGTGGGGTGCGCTCACCGCGATTATCGCCCTGATGCTGCTGCTTACCGGTGGTGACGAGGCGCTGACCAACCTGCAGAACGTGACGATCATCGCCGCCAGCCCGTTCTTGCTGGTGATTATCGCCTTGATGTTCTCCATCTACAAGGCTCTGTCCAACGACCAGCTGTACCTGGACGAAAAGGCACAGCGGGAATACGCCCTGCGTATGGCTCGCGAGCGTCGTATCAACCAGCAGAATGAAGCTAAGCCCGCTAAGCGCAGCCGTCGTTACGGCGGGAGCGATGTTCCGCAGGCCGTCGCAGACGGCAACGCAGAGCATTCCTAAGTTGGGCTGCTTTCGCGTCGTGGTTGGGGATCACCTAATCTAAGGGTTATGTCGAAACGAGTTCTCACCTCAGTTGCATGGCCCTACGCTAACGGCCCCCGCCACATCGGCCACGTCGCCGGATTCGGCGTGCCTTCGGACGTTTTCGCACGTTATCAGCGAATGGCTGGCAACGAGGTGCTCATGGTTTCGGGCACCGACGAGCACGGCACCCCGTTGCTGGTGCAGGCGGAGAAGGAAGGCACGACCGTCCAGGAACTGGCGGATCGCTACAACCGCATCATCGTCGAGGACCTCGCGGGCCTCGGCCTTTCTTATGACCTGTTCACCCGCACCACCACCCGCAACCACTACGCGGTCGTACAGGAGCTCTTCACCGGCCTGTACAACAACGGCTACATGGTCACTCAGACCACCCGCGGTGCCATCAGCTCTTCCACCGGTCGTACCCTCCCGGATCGCTACATCGAGGGCACTTGCCCGATCTGTGGTGCCAATGACGCCCGCGGCGATCAGTGCGACAACTGCGGAAACCAGCTGGATCCCGAGGACCTGATTGATCCGCGTTCCAAGATCAACGGTGAAACGCCGGAGTTCATCGACACCGAGCACTTCATGCTCGACCTGCCCGCCTTGGCAGAGGCCCTCACCACCTGGCTCAAGGGCCGCACCGACTGGCGCCCGAATGTCTTGAAGTTCTCCCTGAACCTGCTGGAGGACATCCGCCCGCGCGCCATGTCCCGCGACATCGACTGGGGCGTGCCGATCCCCGTCGAGGGCTGGCAGGACAACAACGCCAAGAAGCTCTATGTGTGGTTTGACGCCGTCGTGGGGTACCTCTCTGCGTCCATCGAATGGGCCTGGCGAATCGGCGACCCGGATGCCTGGAGGAAGTGGTGGAACGACCCGGAGGCCCTGTCCTACTACTTCATGGGTAAGGACAACATCACTTTCCACTCCCAGATCTGGCCGGCAGAGCTGCTGGGCTACGGCGGTCAGGGTTCCAAGGGCGGCGAGGCCGGCGAGCTCGCCGACCCGGCGCTGAACCTGCCAACGGAGGTCGTATCCTCCGAGTTCCTGACGATGTCGGGCTCCAAGTTCTCCTCCTCCAAGGGTGTGGTGATCTACGTGCGCGACTTCCTGAAGGAGTTCGGCCCCGACGCTCTGCGTTACTTCATCGCCACCGCTGGGCCGGAGACCACCGATACGGACTTCACCTGGGACGAGTTCGTTCGCCGCATCAACTCCGAGCTAGCCAACGAGTGGGGCAACCTGGTGAACCGCACCGTCTCCATGGCCTACAAGAACTTCGGCGAGGTCCCCACCCCGGGGCCGCTGACCGCGGAGGACGAGGCGCTGCTCGCCGAGTCCGCCAAGGCCTTCGACGTTGTTGGCGACAACATCAACCTCTCCCGCTTCAAGGCCGGCATCACCGAGGCCATGCGCATCGCGGGACGCGCCAATCAGTACATCGCGGCCATGGAGCCGTGGAAGCTGGCGAAGGACGAAGACCAGCGCGAGCGCCTGGCCACTGTGCTGTACACGGCTCTGCAGGTCGTCTCCGACGTAAATACCCTGCTCACCCCGTACCTGCCGTTCTCCGCGCAGAAGATCTTCGAGACCCTCGGTGGCGAAGGCATCTGGGCGGCCCAGCCGGAGGTTATCGAGGTAACGGATGACTCTCCGCGGGAGCCGGTGGGCGTCGGGCTGCCCGAAGAAGGGCGCACCTACCCCGTCATCATGGGCGACTACACCAAGCAAAAGGCCACGTGGGCGCGCCAGGAGATCCAGCCGGGCACTAAGCTCAGCAAGCCCAAGCCGCTGTTCCCGAAGCTCGACCCGGAGCTGGCGGAGACCGGCCCGGAGTGGGCGCCGGTGCAGAAGTAGCGGGCTAGTCCGCGCGGCGCAGGCCGGTGATGGGCGAGAGTACCTCGTGGACGGACTCGACTCCGTGCCAGGGGAAGGCCTCCCAGCCGCGACGCTTGGCGGCATCGAGGTTAGTCTGCCGGTCGTCGAAGTAGATCAGGGAAGCGTACTCGTGGCCGGCGGCCGCCGCAGCCTGCTCAAAGCGGCGGAATGCGCCCTGGTGGGGCTTGGTGAAGCGCAGGTCGGGGGAGAAGCAGGTGACGGCCGCACCACTAGTCCAATCCTGATCCATCACGGCCTCCATGACCGGGCGCGGCGCGTTGCTGAAGATGCCCCATGGCTGGTCGATGGCGTTCAGGTGGTTCAGCAGGTTCAGAACGGAAGTGTTCACGGTGGAGCACAGGCGCGTGTCGGTCTCCAGCAGCTCCGCGATCAGCTCCTCGGTGGGCTGCACGCCGGCGGCGCGGCAGAGGGTGGTGAAGTAGTCGTTCGGCCCCATCGACAGGCTGTAGCTTTCGCGGTAGCGGCCGTAGGCTGCCTCGAAGCTAAACGGGTCGGTGATGATGGTGGGGACACTGGTCTGGCTGCCGTTGTTCGAGCGAGACTGAATGTTGGCGTGGCGGATCATCACGGTGGTGAGCTCGCGCAGAGTGTGGCGACGCTGAACCAGTACGCCGCCCAGGTCGAAGACGATCAAGTGTTCCATGGTGTTGGTGCCTGCCTTTGCAGTCGCAATGTAGCGGGAGGTTGCTGGTCTAGTAGGGTTTGTAGCTAGTGTGCCGCGCCTGCGTGACTAGAAAGTGGCGCTGACGCGAAGCTAAAACGAACCGGGGGTGAACAAAATGACGAGGATGTCCAGTGCGGCCAGCGCGAACCGTCGTGTGCCGTCCGCGGTGGCGATCATCGCCGCGCTCGCGGTGCTGCTGACCAGCTCCAACCTGCGCAGCCCCGTCAGCGCTTTCCCGCCGATCGCCGACGAAGTGCGCACCGGCCTCGGCGCCTCCGGCCTTTTCATCGGACTGGTTGGCATGGCGCCAACGGCCATGTTCGCCGTCGCGGCCGTTCTTTCCAGCCCCTTAGCCAAAGCGCTATCCTTCCGCGCGGTTATTAGCACCGCCATGGTGCTGGCCACCGCCGGGTTCGGCCTGCGCACGGCGGCGCCCAACGAGTTGCTGTTCCTGGCCGGGACGATGATCGGCCTGGTCGGGGTGGGTATCACCAACACCCTGCTGCCTGCTGTTATTAAGGACTACTTCCCGTTCAAGCTCACGGTCATGTCTATCGCCTACATGGCTGTCGGGCAGGTCAGCATGGCTACCGCATCGGTGGTGTCCGTTCCGTTGGCCGAGCTCGGCGGATGGCGCGTGGCGATTGGAGTCTGGGCGATTCCGCCGCTGTTGGCGCTGCTGTGCTGGGGAGTTCTCGTGTTCTCGGTGACTCCGGGAACCGCGGCCCAGCGCGGCAGCGAGATGTTGCGACAGGCGCACCCGCGGAAGCTACTTGGCGTCATAAAGAATCAGAACAGCGAGTCGCGCGGCGCGTATCGGCACATGTGGCGCAACCCCGTGAGCTGGGGGATCGTGGTGATGTTCGCCATGACGTCCTCCATTTCCTACTGCTTTATCACGTGGGCGCCGAAGATCATCGTGGAATCCGGCGGATCGGCGCAGCTCGGCGGCATCATCGGCGGAGTGTTCGCGCTGGTCGGAACTGCCTCGTCGTTTATCGTTCCGTGGATGACCTCCCGCTTTGAGCGCGGCGCGGCATGGGTGACGATCCTGTCGTGCAGCTGCATGTTCGTGGCGCTGCTGATGGTGATCACCGACCCGATGCGCCTGCCGGTGCTGTGGATTTCGTTGGTTTCGCTGGGCTGCTCTACCTTCCCGCTGGGGCTGATGCTGATCGCCACCCGCACCCGCGAACCGAAGGCCGCCGCCGTTTTGTCCTCGGGCGCGCAGGGCATCGGGTACACGGTCGCCTGCGTTGGGCCTTTTGGTTTTGGTGCTCTTTATGACGCCACTGCGTCCTGGACCGCCGGACTGTTGGTTCTTGTGGGGTTCAACTTCGTTTTGCTGGCGGCGGGCCTGGTGGCCAGCCGGAAGGTGTTCGTGGACGATCGCGCGTAGAACCGCCTAGGGAGCACCGCCTAAGGGAGCGCTAGGGTGGTGGGCATGGCAAAAAAGAAGCGTCCGACACCCGTTCCGCCCGAGCCGATCGTCCCGCTGTTCGACTCGCATACCCACCTGTGGTCCACAGTGCTGAAGAATCAGCACCGGCAGGACGTGGTGGGGCCGGACGCAGGGGATAGGACGTTTGGGGAGGAAGATCACCGCCGACTGGTGGGTGAGTTTATGGATCGCGCCTATGCCGTGGGTGTACGCGGCGTGTGCACCGTCGGCGACGGTATCGAAGAGACGGAGAAGGCCTTGCAGGCTGCGGAGTTCCACGACCGCGTGTGGGCGGCCTGCGCCGTGCACCCGACTAAGGCTCAGACGGTGACGGGGGCAGTGCGCGAGCGCTTGCGCGAGATGGCCTTCCATCCGCGCTGCGTGGCCATCGGCGAGACCGGCCTGGATGCTTATTGGATCGGCAAGGATCCAGGAGACGGGGAGGAAACCCCGAGCATCGAGGTACAGGAAGAGGCACTGCGCTTCCACATCGACCTAGCCTGCGAATCTGGCAAGGCCCTGATGATCCACAACCGCGAGGCCGATGCCGACCTGCTGCGGGTGCTCGCCGACGCGCCGCAGCCGGAGAATGTGATCCTGCACTGCTTTTCCTCCCCGCTGGACGTGGCCAAGGAATCGCTGGATCGCGGCTACGTGCTGTCTTTCGCAGGAAACGTGACCTTCAAGCGCAATGAGGAACTGCGCGAGGCGGCGCGCATTGCCCCGGCGGAACAGATTCTGGTGGAGACCGATGCGCCCTACATGACCCCTGAGCCTTTCCGGGGTGCGCGTAACGAGCCAGCCTTTGTTGGCTACACCGCCGCCTGCGTGGCGGAGCAGCGGGGGATGGCGCCGCAGGAACTGGGAGAGCTGGTCACCGCGAACGCTCAACGGCTCTACGGGATCGATCTGGGCGCTTAGTGCACACTGTGGTTTTACCGGTATCTCTGCAGGTGTCTCCGCTAGTGAGGTTCCTGTTTCTGGTGTGACGCCAGGTAACGAAAAGGTATAGAAATTAATGCATGTTGGGGGTTGTGGCTGCTGTTACCGCAGCTGTACCCCCATATTTGTGATTTGCGGAACAATTTGGCCTGGATCTTTGTTTAACAAGGATCGTTATCGTATTGTGACAAAAGTTGAGAAAATCGGCGTTCGGGCGCCCCGTTGCTACGTGCACAGAACGTGGCGAAGTTGAAACCTAAAGGGCGTCAGTAACAAGAGAGGCAACGATCTAGTGTCACCGAAGAAGAAGTCCCACCTGCACCGCATTAACAACACCAGCTCCACCCCGCTGCGCATCGCCACGGGTGGCATGCTCGCGACCCTGGTTGTCGGCGGTGGCGTTGCGGTGGCAGGGCAGAAGTCGGTCACTCTGGACGTCAACGGCGACATCATCCAGGCCAGCACCATGTCCGGCGACGTCGAGGGCGCGCTGAAGTCCGCAGGCGTGGAGATCGACAACCGCGCCATGGTCACCCCGGCGCTGGACGAGGCTATCGGCGACAACTCCAAGATCACTGTCCGCAGCGCCCGCACCGTGGCTCTGACTATCGACGGCAAGCAGGAGAAGATCGATACCACTGCACTGACTGTCGGCTCCCTGCTGGACCAGATCGGCCGCAGCGACGCTGCGAGCGAGCTGTCCCAGGCGCGTAACCAGGAGATCCCGCTCGATGGCATGGAGCTGGAGATCGTTACCCCGAAGAAGTTCACCCTGAACGACGGTGGCAAGGACGGCCGCATGAGCCTGCCTGCCCGCACCGTGGGCGAGATCTTCGAGATGCGTGGCACCCCACTGGGCAAGGATGACAAGGTCACCCCGGCCGCCAACACCCCTCTGAAGGAGGGCATGCACGTCGAGGTCACCCGCATCGCCAACCGCGAGGAGACCAAGGTCGAGGAGATCCCGGCTCCGGAGCGTGTGAAGGAAGACCCGAACATGCCCGAGGGCGAGGAGAAGGTCGTAGAGAAGGGCGCGCCGGGCAAGGCTCGCGTTGTTGCGACCGTCCGCACCGTCAACGGCGAAGAGGTTAGCCGCGAGGAGAAGTCCAGCAAGGAGATCGCCGCTCCAAAGGAGCGCGTAATCATCCGCGGCACCAAGAAGGCTGACAAGGCCGACGACAAGGGCTCCAACACCGGCGCGGCAGCCCCGGCTGTGGCCAACGGCTCCGTCTGGGATCAGCTGGCACAGTGCGAGGCCGGCGGCGACTGGTCCATCAACACCGGCAACGGCTTCTCTGGTGGCCTGCAGTTCACCCCGTCCACCTGGGCTGCTTTCGGTGGCACCGAGTATGCACCGGCTGCCCACATGGCTACCCGCGAGCAGCAGATCGCAGTTGCCGAGCGCGTGCAGGCCGGACAGGGCTGGGGCGCATGGCCTGCCTGCACCTCCAAGATGGGTCTGCGCTAAGCCTTAGGCCATTGCCGAGCACTGCCGAGCATGGCTGTGCATAGTTATGCACAGCAGCGCAGCAACCTCGGTTTTTATCGGGCACCAGCTCGACTATCCTGTGAATGGTGAATGAACGGAAGATTCGGCTGCTGGGGCCCAATGAGATCCGGCAGCTCGCCGAGGAACTGGACCTAAACCCCACTAAGAAGCTGGGGCAGAACTTCGTCCACGACCCCAACACGGTGCGCAAGATCGTCAAGGCCGCCGATGTCACCGCGGACGACAACGTGGTGGAGATCGGCCCTGGCCTGGGCTCTTTGACCCTCGCGCTGTTGGAAACCGGCGCGAGCGTTACCGCCGTGGAGATCGATCCGCGCCTGGCCGCGAAGCTGCCCGCCACCCTGGAAGAACAGGGCGCAGGCGAGGCCGATGCGGCGGTGATCCTCAAGGACGCGATGGCGGTCACGGCGCAGGACTTTGCCGACGCTGGACGCCCCCTTCCCACCGCACTGGTGGCGAATCTTCCCTATAACGTCTCCGTTCCCGTGCTCTTGCATATGCTGGAGGAGTTCCCCAGTATCGACCGCGTTCTGGTCATGGTGCAGCTGGAAGTCGCCGACCGTCTGGCCGCCGCTCCCGGATCCAAGATCTATGGTGTGCCCAGCGTGAAGGCTGGTTTCTATGGCTCCGTCACCCGCGCGGCGACCATCGGCAAGAACGTCTTTTGGCCAGCGCCGAAGATCGACTCCGGCCTGGTGCGCATCGACCGCTACGCCGAAGGGGCGGAGCCGTGGGCCGGCGGGCAGTCGGGCGCCGAACAGTTTGACGCAGACCAGGGTGTTGGACAGCTGGATGCCGAGCAGCTGCGCCGCGAGGTCTTCGCTCTGGCAGACGCCGCCTTCCTGCAGCGCCGCAAGACGCTGCGCGCCGCCCTTTCCGGCCACTTCGGCAGCGGCCAGGCGGCCGAAGATGCGCTGCGAAGCGCGGGGATCGACCCGACCCTTCGCGGTGAGAAGCTCTCGACGGAACAGTTCGTGCAGCTGGCCGTGGCTTCGCTGAGGGGTGCGCAATGACTGTTTCCCACATCTTCGGTCCGCAGGAGCCCCAGTACCGCTCCGTCACAGCTAGTGCGCACGGCAAGGTGAACCTGCATCTCGGCGTGGGGCCGGCCCGGGAGGACGGATACCACGAGCTTGACACGATCTTTCAGGCCGTCTCGCTGAAGGAAGAGGTCACCGTCGCGCTGCGGGATGCACAAGGTGCGCAGGACGCACATGATGCCGAAGCTGTACGAGAGGCCGAAGTTGCGCAGGAGGCCGCTGACGCGGCGCCGTGCACCTGGAGCGTCTCCGGCTTCGACAGCCACCTGGTGCCACAGGATTCCAGCAACCTGGCGTGGAAGGCCGTTGCCGCAATCCAGAAACTGGCACGAGACGCGCACGTCCCCTGGGCCGACGAACCCGTGCACATCTACATCGACAAGGGAATTCCCGTTGCCGGCGGAATGGCCGGGGGATCGGCGGATGCGGCAGCCGCGCTGGTTGCGGCGACAGAGCTGTACTTCCCGGACCCGCGTTCCCCGCGCCGCCCGGACGGCGCACAATTGTCCGGCATCGCAGCCGACCTGGGCGCCGACGTGCCCTTCTGCCTGCTCGGCGGCACGGCCCGCGGCACGGGCAAAGGGGAAAACCTCATGCCCGTCATCGCCACGGGCACCTATCACTGGGCCATCGCCACCGACAAGCGCGGCCTATCCACCCCGGAGGTGTTTAGACAGCTGGACCAGCAGCGCGCCGCTGCCTCGGAGGCCAGCCCCAAGGCCGCGCGAGCTGGAAGCCCTGAGGGGCTGATCGCAGCCCTGCGGACAGGCAACCCGGAAGAAGTGGGAAAGCTGCTGGTTAACGACCTGCAGGCTCCGGCCATCAGCCTGCTGCCCAGCCTGCGCGAGACCCTGAAGGCCGCCGAGGAGGCCGGCGCCATCGCCGCAATCGTCTCCGGCTCCGGGCCCACGGTCGCCATGCTGTGCGCATCCGCTGACGACGCGGTGGAGGTCGCGACAGCCGTTAGCGTGGCCGGGAAAGCCAGCTCCACGATGACGACGAGTTCCCCAGCTGCGGCTGCGGGCGTCATAAAAAGGGAAGAAGTACTTGAGTAACCTCATCAACCTAGAAAAAGTCTCGAAGAGCTATGGGCTCAAGACCCTGCTCGACGACGTGAGCCTCGGAGTAGATAGCAACGACCGCATCGGCGTGGTCGGGCTCAACGGCGGTGGCAAGTCCACCCTGCTGAACATCCTGAGCCGGAAGGACGAGCCGGACTCCGGGCGCGTAAGCCACAACAACGACCTGCGCATGGCAATGGTCACCCAGGACGTGCTGCGCGACGCACCGGAAGACATGACAGTCGCCGGGGCAGTGCTGGAACCGTTAGGTCTGCAGGAATACGAATGGGCCGGCGACCCGAAGGTGCGCAGCGTACTCAACGGGCTGGACATTGCCCGTCTGGGGCTGGATACTCCCGTGCGCTCGCTGTCCGGTGGCGAGCGCCGCAGAACCGGCCTGGCTGCCGCGCTGGTGCAGGATCTGGACCTGCTGATCCTCGACGAGCCGACCAACCACTTGGACGTCGAAGGCGTGCAGTGGCTGGCCGAGCACCTGCTGGGGCGCAACACCGCGCTGGTTGTGGTCACCCACGACCGCTGGTTCCTGGATACCGTCGCCAACCACACCTGGGAGGTGCACGACGGCGCGGTGGACGTCTACGAGGGTGGCTACAACGACTGGACCTTCGCCCGCGCCGAGCGCGCCCGGCAGGCAGATGCGGCCGAACAGCGCCGCCAGAACCTCGCGCGCAAGGAACTGGCGTGGCTGCGCCGCGGGGCACCCGCGCGAACCTCGAAGCCGCGCTACCGCATCGAGGCCGCGGAATCCCTGATCGCCGACGTGCCGCCGATGCGCAACAAGGTGGAGCTGATGAGCTTCTCCGCGCGCCGCCAGGGTAAGAAGGTCATCGAGCTGGAGAACGCACGCATCGCCACCCCGGACGGCCGCGCCCTGGTCGAGGACCTGACCTGGCGCTTAGGCCCCGGCGAGCGCATTGGCCTGGTGGGAGTGAACGGTTCCGGCAAGACGACCCTGCTGCGCACCCTGGCGGGCGAGGCACCGCTGGAACAGGGCCGCCGTATTGAGGGCAAGACCGTGCGTTTGGGCTGGCTGCGACAGGAGCTGGACGACCTGGACCCCACGAAGCGCCTGATTGAGTCTGTCGAGGATATCGCCAGTTACGTGACCTTCGGCGACAAGGAGATCAGCGCCTCCCAGCTGGCCGAGCGGCTGGGCTTCAGCGCGAAGCGCCAGCGTACGCCCATCGGGGACCTGTCGGGTGGCGAGAAGCGCCGCCTGCAGCTGACCCGCGTGCTGATGGCCGAGCCAAACGTGTTGCTGCTGGATGAGCCGACGAACGACCTGGACATCGACACCCTGCAGGAGCTGGAAAGCCTGTTGGACGAATGGCCCGGCACGCTCGTGGTGATTTCCCACGACCGTTACCTGATCGAGCGCATCTGCGATTCCACCTGGGCGCTGTTCGGCGATGGGCGGCTGACGAACCTGCCCGGCGGCATCGAGCAGTACCTGGAGCGCCGCAAGCAGGAGGCCAGCGATGAGGGGCGCAAGAACACTCTGACCTTCGACGCTGCGGATTCTGGTTCTGGTAGCTCCGGCGCCACCGGTTCTGGCGCTACTTCTTCTGGACGCCCCAGCCTCGGCGCCAAGGAAGTCCACACACTCACCAAGGAAATGAGTGCGCTGGAAAGGAAGATGGCCAAGATCGAGCAGAAGATCAATTCCATCCACGAGAAAATGAACGAGGTGGCGGAAAAGGCAGCTACCGGCGAGCCCGTGACTGACGAGCTAGCCGCGCTGGATAAGGATCTGAAGGCCAACCAGGAAGAACACGGCGAGCTGGAGATGCAGTGGCTGGAGATCGGGGAGAAGCTTGAAGATAGCTGATGTCGCCTCCGCCGCAGAGGAGGAAATCACTGGGAAGCTAAGCGCCGCTAGGGATCAGTGGGAGGCCCACGTGGACCCCGGTGGTGTGATCGTCGGTGCGCTGCTGTTCGCGGCTTCGCTCACGCCTTCGCTGCTGCCGCGCGACTGGCTGTTTCAGGGCGTGGTCGCAGGTATCTCCGGCGGCACCGGCTATACCGTTGGTGTGTTCCTCCACTGGTTGTGGGAAGCCTTCCTGCAACGGCGCTTCAACGAGCCCATGGGACGGGGCCGCCGCAAGGCCCTGGGGCTGCTAGAGAAGCTACAGCATAAGCTGGAGCTCAGCGACCGAGGGATGCGGAAGCTGAAGAATGGCCTGGAGATTGGCTTCGTGGCCGTCGTGATCTTGGCACTACTTGTGTGGGTTTCCTTCGCCGTGCGCTGGCAGCGAGAGTTGGCACATTTGATGGACGCGGAGGCTTATACGGCGGCCGAATTCCTGCTTGTGCTGCCCATCGGCATCGGACTGTGGACGCTGATCGTGCTGGTGGGCAAGGGTTTGCTGTGGCTGATCGAAGCCTTGGAAGATGGCCCCGTGGGGCGCCGTTTGGGTGGGGTTACCCGCCCGCTGTTCGCCTGGCTGGCCGTCGGCATGGCCGTGCTTTTCCTGGTGGATACCGTCGTTCCTGGCACGGTTGTCAGAGCCACCGAACGGGTGTTTTCGGTTCGGGACCAGGAGATTCGGGAAGACCTGGTGCAACCCCAGGTGCCGGAGCGCTCCGGTAGCCCGCAGTCGCCCAACAAGTGGGAGGACCTGGGGGCCTTCGGCACTAGGTTCGTCGGCTTGGGGCTGTACAAGGACGAGCTGGAAGATCTGACCGGCCGGCCCAGCAAGGAACCCATCCGTGTGTACGCCAGCCTGGAAAACGGTGCAGAGGATACGGATAAAGCCCGGGCGGAAAGCGTAGTCGAGGAGTTGAAGCGGACGGGCGCGAAGGACCGCGAGGCGTTGCTCGTGGTGCCCGCGACCGGCACCGGGTGGGTGAATCCCACGGCCGCCCAGGCCTTCGAGCTGATGTTCGACGGCGATTCCGCGATCGCCTCGGCCCAGTACTCCTACCTGCCCAGTGGCGTGCAGTTCATCGCCGACCAGCAGCGCGTGGAAGACGCGGGAGAGGCGCTGGTCTCCACGGTCGTGGACTGGTGGCACACTCTGCCGGAGAACGACCGCCCGAAGCTGTATGTCTACGGTGAATCGCTGGGCACCAACGCGGGTGGCGGAGCCTTCTCCGGTGTGCGCGACATCGTCTCTAGCGTGGATGGCCTGCTGTGGGTGGGGCCACCGAACTCAAACAAGCTGTGGCACGACCTGGTGGATCGGCGCGATCCCGGCTCGCCGCAAGTCTCTGCCGAATACGCGGGCGGGCTAAACGTCCGCTTTGCGGAAAACTCCGAGGAGATCTGGCGGTGGCGTCGAGAAGAAGATCTGACTTCCCGCGCGGGGTGGCACAATCCGCGCATCCTGTTTATCCAGCACCCTTCGGATCCGGTGGTGTGGTGGTCGCCGTCGCTGATCGCCAAGGAACCCGATTGGCTGAAGGAACCGGCGGGCTTTGACCGCTCGCCGTCGATGTCCTGGATCCCGTTTGTTACCTTCTGGCAGGTCACCATGGACCTTCCGGTAGCGGCTAACGTGCCAAATGGCCACGGGCACAATTACGGAAATAGTGTGCTGGACGGGATGCTGGCGATGGTCGGCGGGCGGGACTTTAACCCGGAGCGCGCCGAGGAGCTGCGTGAGCAGCTGGACGAGGCGATGGAGTCACAGGGGCCGGAAAAGGAAGTCGGCGTGGACAACGGCTAGGGCCGGAGATAGCTCCGGATGCAGAACCGGGTATGCCGGGGGACCAGCTGGACATCTGCCAACACTCGGGTACGCGGCGTAGGGTGGGGCACCATGATCCTTATCAACGTAAAATAGCCAAAAACCACCCCACGACCAGGCCACTAACCGCCAACAACGCGCAAACCGCCACGCCGATCCCGCACCGA
>NZ_JFCH01000062.1 GCF_000738175.1 Corynebacterium jeikeium
CGGTTTCTACTTCTTGTGGGGTGGCGTAGTCCAACGCCTCGTGAAGACGTTTGGTGTTCCACCAGTGCACCCACCGCAGGGTGGCTAGCTCGACTTCTCCTACTGATGTCCACGGGCCTTGAGGATGGATAAGTTCAGCCTTGTAGAGACCGTTAACAGTCTCGGCCAGCGCGTTGTCATAGGAATCTCCGACTGTGCCGACACTTGGCCGGATCTCGGCTTCGGCCAAAGCAGTGGAGTACTTCAGTGACACGTACTGACTTCCCCGGTCACTGTGGTGTATCAGCTGGTCGCCGTGGATTCGACCAGCAGTCGTTAATGCATGTTCCAGTGCCTCCATCGGCAGCGCATCAGTGCGCATCGTAGATCGGGTGGCAACACCGACTATTTTGCGGCTGTAGACGTCAATGACAAACGCGGTGTACGCGAATCCTGACAGGGTGCGAACATAGGTAATGTCGGCAACCCAAAGCCTGCCTGGTGCCTGCGCACGAAAGTTTCGGCGCACAAGATCCGGACGATGATCCGGCATTTTAGGGCTGATCGTGGTCACCGGGGTGCGTCCACGTCGTCGACCAGACACACCTGCAAGTTTCATCAGGCGTGCGGTCTTGTCGCGGCCGATATGAAAGCCCTCACGGTTCATGGCGTGCCACATCTTGCGGATGCCGTAGACCGAAAAGTTTTCCGCATGGACGCGCTGAATCTCTGGGATAAGCAGGCTATCGCTTAAGGCCCTCGCACTCGGGGCGCGGGTGGTGGCTTTACGGTAGCCGCGGGAGGTGATGAATCCACGGTCTGCTTGTCGAAGGACACGGCAGATGGCCTCGACCCCAAATTGCTCCTTGTACTCGTCGATGTAGGAGATCATCTGGTCGTGGGTCGGTCGAGTTCCGCCGCGAAAAAAGCCGAGGCAGTCTTGAGGATTCTGTTGGCTCGTTTCAGCTCGCGGTTTTCCCGGCGTAGCCGTTTGAGCTCTTCTTCCATGGTTTCGCCACCTGTTGGTGCCGTCTGCTCATGGGCGACGCTGTCACGGTACCAGGCGCGTAACGTGTGGTGGGACACGCCAAGAAGCTCCCCGACTTCCTCGTACGCGCGTTGCCGTGAGCAGGACTCCAGACGGACCATCTCTAGGGCTTGATGGACCGCCTTCTCCTTGAATTCGGCGGAATACTTTCTGGGCATAGTGCCAATCCTTCCTTAGCAGAGGTAGGAACTAAACCCAGGACGCTTCACTGTGCTGCTTGACTGATCGACATACCTGCACGCACCAACCCAACAGCCTCACGGACAAACGGATCACGCAAACGACTCGCACGCCTGCTTGGAGGTTCGACACCTCTTACCCTCAACCAACCGTAAACCGATTCGGGGCCTACACCCACATCACGCGCGACCAGGCTAACTGCCTCGCCTGCCACCACGCGCTCAACAGCAGCATCCTTAACATCCTTCGGAGTCCAACGCGTCACAACTACCTCCCGGTCGAAGTGGCGCATTCACCCCTTGACAGCACG
>NZ_JFCH01000063.1 GCF_000738175.1 Corynebacterium jeikeium
CGGTTTCTACTTCTTGTGGGGTGGCGTAGTCCAACGCCTCGTGAAGACGTTTGGTGTTCCACCAGTGCACCCACCGCAGGGTGGCTAGCTCGACTTCTCCTACTGATGTCCACGGGCCTTGAGGATGGATAAGTTCAGCCTTGTAGAGACCGTTAACAGTCTCGGCCAGCGCGTTGTCATAGGAATCTCCGACTGTGCCGACACTTGGCCGGATCTCGGCTTCGGCCAAAGCAGTGGAGTACTTCAGTGACACGTACTGACTTCCCCGGTCACTGTGGTGTATCAGCTGGTCGCCGTGGATTCGACCAGCAGTCGTTAATGCATGTTCCAGTGCCTCCATCGGCAGCGCATCAGTGCGCATCGTAGATCGGGTGGCAACACCGACTATTTTGCGGCTGTAGACGTCAATGACAAACGCGGTGTACGCGAATCCTGACAGGGTGCGAACATAGGTAATGTCGGCAACCCAAAGCCTGCCTGGTGCCTGCGCACGAAAGTTTCGGCGCACAAGATCCGGACGATGATCCGGCATTTTAGGGCTGATCGTGGTCACCGGGGTGCGTCCACGTCGTCGACCAGACACACCTGCAAGTTTCATCAGGCGTGCGGTCTTGTCGCGGCCGATATGAAAGCCCTCACGGTTCATGGCGTGCCACATCTTGCGGATGCCGTAGACCGAAAAGTTTTCCGCATGGACGCGCTGAATCTCTGGGATAAGCAGGCTATCGCTTAAGGCCCTCGCACTCGGGGCGCGGGTGGTGGCTTTACGGTAGCCGCGGGAGGTGATGAATCCACGGTCTGCTTGTCGAAGGACACGGCAGATGGCCTCGACCCCAAATTGCTCCTTGTACTCGTCGATGTAGGAGATCATCTGGTCGTGGGTCGGTCGAGTTCCGCCGCGAAAAAAGCCGAGGCAGTCTTGAGGATTCTGTTGGCTCGTTTCAGCTCGCGGTTTTCCCGGCGTAGCCGTTTGAGCTCTTCTTCCATGGTTTCGCCACCTGTTGGTGCCGTCTGCTCATGGGCGACGCTGTCACGGTACCAGGCGCGTAACGTGTGGTGGGACACGCCAAGAAGCTCCCCGACTTCCTCGTACGCGCGTTGCCGTGAGCAGGACTCCAGACGGACCATCTCTAGGGCTTGATGGACCGCCTTCTCCTTGAATTCGGCGGAATACTTTCTGGGCATAGTGCCAATCCTTCCTTAGCAGAGGTAGGAACTAAACCCAGGACGCTTCACAATCATGTACTGGGTAGCAGCGTTTAACTGCTGCTGGGAAATATCCCGCAAGCTCGGCCCCCGCCGCTGGCCACTCTCAGCGGTTGTAGTGGCGGGGGTCGGGGTGGTGTTTGGGCAGTCCTGCGAAGTGCTCATAACACTAAGGCAGCCACACCCACGCCTACTGCGAAAGGGCAACCACGCTCACTCTGTGGACAAGCCGCACGGCGCTAGTGTGGTTATCCACAGAAATCCATGCTGGCTGCAGGGTTCGATAGCGTTTAGGCCTCCATGTCGGTATGGGCCTCTACTCTTGGAGCCATGGGCTTTTTACAAAACCTTTTTAACCGCTACACCCCGCGCACACCGGGCAGGCCGGTCTTTGCCTTCATCGACACCGAAACCACCGGCTTTAACAAGCGCTATGACCGCATCATTGAACTTGCTGCTGTGCGCGCAGACAGCCATTTCAACCTCGTTGACTCCTGGCACACACTGCTTAATCCTGACGGCAAGGCCATTAAAAACTCCCACATTCACGGGATTACCAACGACATGGTGGCTACTGCTCCCACGTTTAGTGATGTGTATGGGGACTTCACTAGCTACATCGACGGTATGCAGCTATTTGCCCACAACGCACCGTTTGACTCAAAAATGATCATTGCTGAGGTAGACCGCATGACCGGCGTCGACAATGATGAGGACGAGTTCTTCCCGTTCATTGACACCATTGACCTTGCCAAGCAAATTCTCGGCCGTGGCCCCTACAACCTACCGACACTCCTTGACCGTCTAGGACTGGACAATCCGGACGCGCACGCAGCAGTAGCCGATGCGACCGCCACCGTGAATATGCTCCACACCCTGTTCGGGTTCAAACGCGGCGAAATTGGCCGCACGATTTTGCGCCAAGGCCAAGTCTTCCGCGCCACCAACACCTGGCGTAAAAGCCACGCCGCCCCACTACTGCCCCGTAATATTTAGGCCTACTACCAGCACAACCACTGACATAGCCGAGACGGATACGCGGCCATATGCTTTTAGGGCTGCTGCGTGGTGAGCTTTTCGTAGTTGGCAAACAACAGCTCCTGGCGCTGACGGACGGTCGTGAGCTTGCGCGGCGCACCAAACGCCTTATCCACCTCACGGTCAAGCGCGTCATGGGCTTTCACGAGTGCAGGATCCATCGCCAGCGGGCTGTAGTGCTCAGCGAGCGAGCGTTCTGGGTGCAGCGCGCGGGCATCGAGCACCTTCTTGCCCGCTTTAATAATGCGCTGCCGCGTCTTCTCGTCGAGTTCTGGCACAGGGAACGTGTACCACGTCAGTGTTGACCCGAAACGAAGTCGAGATTCCAACCGTCCTCCAATTGTTTTTTGCCACGTAATAAACATGGAGGAAGAAATCAAAGAGAATTGAAGACCTTCAGGATCGGGAAGTTGAAAGTTAGCATTGCTGGAAATCGTCTCCGGCTCAAATCTTTCTACAGGAAAGTACTCCCTAGTCTCGCTTACGTGAATAGGAATGCAGAGGTAATCCACGTCCATTTTCGCTCGTTGCCTAAACAGAGAGGGGAACCTTGCAAACTCTCGGGTGCTCGCGGCTTTGGATTCGGAACGGAATTCTTTGACCGCTGTTGTCCGCTTTTTAAGGATTGAAGATTCTTCAATGTCTTTAGGATTCGCATTTTCCAGCCATAAACACCAGCGTTTGCCGTTATAAAGGAGTTCCCGCGCACCAACAAAAGGAAGGACATACTTCGCAGCAAGAGGGTCTGCCATTACTGATTCATAGTCGTCTTCCTCAATGATGAGATTTCCACCGTCTGTTGGCTTCGAGCCGTAGGAAGTCTTTTCAATAACGAGTGAGAGCGGCTTAGAAGCTTTCTCTACGAGGACGTTTGGCCCATCGACGAGGTAGGCGTTGATTCCTCGCTCAACTGGCATCTCTCTAGGCTCCGCATTAACGCTCGGATATTCCCACAAGCGTGGACGCGGAGAGTGGGACCTGTCAAAGCCAACAATGACGCAATGTACTGCTGCTTTTCCAGGCGCTTCAGAGTCCCAAGCAAACGTGCGATGGGCGAACTTAATCCGCCACCCTTCTGCAAAGATTGGGCCAAACAGACGAGGAACTTGATCACCTTGGGTAATAGAATTGGTGGTCACAAAGGCAAACGATCCTGGGCGATTAGCAAACAGAGTAAGGCTCTTGGCGTGCCACCCAGTGACGAAATCAAGCCGAGAAATCTTCTCGGTCTTTCCAGCCCAGGCACGTTCTAAATCTGCTTGTTGTTCTTCTTCGCGAGCATCGCCTCTAAACGGCGGGTTGCCGAAGATATAGGTTGTACTAGCAGAAGCCGGGAGTATGTCTGCCCAATCAAGCTGCAGAGCGTTGCCGTGGTGAATATGGGCGGTGATCTTAATCGGCAACCGCTCCGGTGGCCTACCTACAGCGTTGGCAAGCTCCTTGTTGGCCTGATGGTCTACAAGGAACATGGCAGTCTCAGCAATCTTGGCAGGCCACCAGTTCAGCTCGAAGCCGTAGAACTGCCCGATAGATAGCTTCTGCTCCCACTCAATATTTAACGACATGTCCGTTTCACCACGGCGCTGGCGGATAGCGACAATTACGTCTGTTTCAATCCGGCGCAACTCCCGATACGCCAGCAGCAGGAAGTTGCCGGAACCGCAGGCTGGGTCACAGAACACCAGCTCAGAAAGGGAGTCGCGGAAGCGCTCCAACGCGGCGACCGACGTCGACGGAGAAGACACTAGCTTGTCTGCTTCCGCTCGAAGCTCGTCTAGGAAAAGCGGACCGATGGTCTTCATAATGTTGGCCTTGGAGGTGTAGTGCTCGCCGTCACTGCGGCGAGCTTCCTTCGATTTCACCAACTGGAACAAAGAACCAAAGACGGAAACGTCAATGGTTGACCAATCGAAGTCACAAGCAGCAAGCAGGGCTTTACGCATCTGGTAGTCGAAGTACTCCGAAGCCAACGGCTCAGCAAATAGGGCACCATTGACATACGGGAACTTCGCCAACGTCGACGGCAAACGCTTAGGCCGCTTTTCCGGGGCGGTATTAAGCACGCTAAATAGCTCATTGAGCTGCGGGCCTAGGGATTCTGGGGTGGTTTCATTGCGTACAAAATCCGCAAACAAATGCGGCGTATCCCAGAGCCCTGCGTCGTCGCCGAAGAGAAGGAAGAGGATTCGGGTGAGGTAGATAGAGGTGCGCATGACGCGCTCGTCTTCTTCCTCCGGCGTGGTGGGGGCGTCATCGCCTACTGCCTCGTCCACGTCGTCGCCGTTCATGGCGCGGAAGAGTTCCACCATTAGCCGAGAGGCTTCCAGGGACGCCTTTTCTTCTTCCCGGTAAGCGGTGGTTTCGTAGTCGGCAAGGAAAGCGAGTTGTTCGACGTGCTCGTCAATCTCAGCTAAAGGGAAAGTAATGTCCCAGTCAGCGCTATCGCCGACATAGGTGCGGTTAAGACGGGTAACCCGCAAGGTCTCGAAGTTGGAGCAGACAACATAGGCCGGCATGTGCGAGTTCGCGATAGTACCGCCCAGCAAATAATCCAAAACTTGGGCATAAGCATCATCGAGCGGAACGCCGAGGGACTTGGCTTCCCCTATGACTTTGCCCGGCATGAACATGTCGATCTTGCCGGTGCGCCCCGTCGAGGCGCGTTTAGCACTTCGTTGGTACAAGTACAGGTCGCGGGCGTTGACGCCAAAGCAGTCGAGCAAGTCGCCCCAGAACTGTTGGTCGTGACTCGACTCGGTCGCGGGACGGTTTTCCGCCTCCCACTGCTTAATTCGGTCAAGCCACCGGAGTTTGAATTCGGTGAGGTTGTGGCGAATGGTAGCGCGGTCAAGAACAGTCGTAGGGCCCATAACCATCAAGCATATAAGCTCACACGCTGCCCGCCTGGCCGTACGGGCGCGTTAAGCCACTTTCCAGCTTGGGAAGGCTGTATATCACCTACGGCATTCACATTCTTATTCTTAGAAAATGCAGCAAACAGGCTGTTTGCCCTTACGATAGGATGGGCGCCAACCCCAAAAGAATAAGAGGCATGTATACGACCATTACCCGCGCCGCGCTCGCAGTTGTTTTTTAGCCTTAATCATCCAGACCACCCACCGCGAACGGTCACAAGACCGCACGTTCTTCGCTGCGCTTGGGGGCAGCATAAGCGCAGCAATGATCCTTGTCCCCTCTTTCCTTTTTGCCCATGCAGGACTCTCACGGGAACTGGCCGCACTGCTCATTTCCTTCGGTCCACTAGCCCTGTGGATTTGCATTTTCGGAGTCCGGCTCAGTGCAAGAAGTAGGTAAAACCACGTGCTGGCGAACATATGCTTTAGCGTATGGCGTAACATACGCTTTTGTATATGTCTCGCCATACGCCTGGACTGACGGGTGCGAATTTTTACCCATACGCCTGCACAAATCATCCAATCCGTACCGGCCGCTCATTGCAATACTCCATACTGCTTTCAATATTCCCCTTTAAAGGGCCGGATTGTTCGACTATTTTTCTCGGCTAGTAAAGAACGGATATAGCCAATAGATTACGGCAGCAGAAGCTAAAGAAACGATGCAAGTGATAGTAATACCTTGCCTCGAGTCAATCCCATCAAACATAATCCCAGCAATCGCCAATACAAACATAAAGGTCATCAAGGAGGTGAAATAACGCGTCATAATAGTCCTTTCAGTTATATTTTATTCTTATCCACTCATTAACACCCTCGTAACTTACGCCCTAGGTGGCTGTCGCACACAAACAACTTTGATCCCCCGGCACATGGACGAATTTAGCGTAGTCATAAGTAGACGGAGAACGCATATTTCCGAAATCTCGTGCTCTGGGTCGACTAACTGACATCGCCACCGGTGCCACCGAGGACGAGCTTATTAAATGGCTCCAAGCCGTGCTGGCTACTCGTCGCAACATCGCCCCACGCCACCATCGAAAGCCTGCTCGGGGCATCCTCCGCCCCGGCTTATGCTCAGGACATGAGGCTATTTGCTGGATTTGTACGTCCAAGTCCGCGCCAACCCCCACCGTGGGGTTGAAGCCTCTGTGATGAGTCACGCTGTAATGGAGCTTCCCCTCGACGACCTACTCCAACATTCCGAGCGCCTGCGTAGTGGTGACGAGTTCCAGCAGGCCGGGATTCACAAAGTTATCGGGTCCAGCTTCCTCGACTGGTCGGCCGAAGGGGTCACCGCCAAGGTGCTGGATAAACCGTCAGAACAATCCGCCCTCGACCAATCTATTAAACAGCGAGTAAGAGCTTTAGGATCTACCTCCCTCCTTCGCACCCCACCGCTCCCCCACACCCCGGGGCGTACCCTGGTGGCCATGAGTGAATTCTTCCCTACCGAAACGTTTAGCAAGCGTCTCTCCACCGTCCGCGACATCGCCGCACAGGCGGGCCTGGACGGCGTGATCGCCACCCCCGGTCCGGACATGGAGTACCTGATCTCGTCGAAGATCAGCACCCACGAGCGGTTCACGGCTCTGGTTCTTACTAAGGACGCCACCCGCATCATCGTTCCCGGCGTGGATGTCGCTGACCTGAAGAAGTCCGTGGCGGGCAAACTCGGAGTGGAGATCATCGGGTGGAACGACGGCGAAGACCCCTACGGCTACATCGCCGAAGGCTCCTATGCCGTCAGCGCTGCCATGACTGCCGACCACCTGCTGGAACTGCAGTCCCGCGGCATCTCCACCGTCAACGCCACCCAGGTGCTCGCCCAGGCGTTCATCCGCAAGGACGACGAAGAGCTTGCCGAGCTCCGCCGCGCAAGTGCCGCCATCGACGAAGTCCACCGCCAGGTCCCGAACCTGCTGCGCGCAGGCGTGACCGAGAATGACGTGGCCAAGGAACTGGAGCGCCTCATCCTCGAAGAGCACGAGGTTGTGGACTTCATCATCGTCGGCTCCGGCCCGCACGGCGCGGACCCGCACCACGATCACTCCGACCGTGTCATCGAGTCCGGCGACGTGGTGGTCGTCGATATCGGCGGCACCCTGGCCAGCGGCTACCACTCGGACTGCACCCGCACCTACGTCGTCGGTGAGCCCACCGACGAGCAGCAGAAGATTTACGACGTGCTGCAGCGCGCCCAGGAGGCCGGGTTGGAGTTCGCCAAGCCCGGTGTGACGGCAGGCGAAGTGGATAGGGTCGTCCGCGACATCATCGAGGAAGCTGGCTACGGCGAGTACTACATCCACCGCACCGGCCACGGCATCGGGCTTTCCTGCCACGAAGAGCCGTACATCATCGCCGGCAACGACTTTGTGATTGAAGAAGGCATGGCCTTCTCCATTGAACCCGGCATCTACATCCCCGGTCAGTGGGGCGCACGCATCGAAGACATTGTGATTGTGGCGTCAGAAAAGGTAGACCCGATCAACACAACACCCCACGAGCTAGTGCGCGTGGGGTGAGAGGGGAAACCTAGTTGGAAGTTAGTGGACGTCCACGAACTTCTTAACGATCCACTTCCGTGCCAGGAAAATGAGCGCGCCGAGGGCAATCATGACCGCGAACATCGCCAGGAAGTAGGTGCGCTCCGCGGAGGCGTCGTCCGGGTTGTAGAAGCCCGCCAGGCTGCCCGAAAGAGCAGTACCCAGGCTGATAGATAGCAGCCACAGGCCGAACATACGGGTGGGGAACGCCTTCGGCGCCAAACGAGTGGCCATGGAGTTACCCACCGGGCTGAGCATCAGCTCACCCATCGTGAACAGGAACAGAATCAGTACCATCACCCACATCGGCGTGGAGTTAGCGCCACCACCGGCGAACGGAATGAACAGCAGCAGCGCCACGCCGATCAGGCCAAGAGCCATGGAGAACTTCACTGCGTAGGAAGGCTGCTTGTCCCCCAGCTTCGTCCACAGCGCGCCGAACACGGCAGCGAACAGGATGATGAATAGCGGGTTGATAGACTGCACCACTCCCGGAGGAATCTCCATGCCGAACAAGTTGCGGTTCAGGCGTTCGTCGGAGTACAGCGCAATCACGGTGAACTGCTGCTGGAACAACGACCAGAACGCCACGGATGCCACGAACATAGGCACAAAACCAACAAGGCGGGAACGTTCAATATCCGTGGTCAGAGGGGAACGGTACATCTGAATCCACAAAACGATGGCGATCACGGCGGCGAGCAGAGCCGCAATGTTGGACAGCTGCGCTACCTTCAGCACGCCCGTGACGAACAGCAGAACGAAAGCAGCCACCGCTACAACAACACCGAGGAAAACCGGGAGGTACTTCTTGTGCGGCAGCGGATTCACAACATCGTGGCCCGCATCGCGGATGGTCTGCTTACGCAAAGCGGTGTACTGGATCAAGCCGATAGCCATCATCACGGCAGCAGCACCGAAGCCCCAGTGGAAGCCCTTCCAACCCCACAGCGCGTTGGTGATCAGCGGGCCGAGCAGGCCACCGATGTTCACACCCATGTAGTAGATAGAGAAGCCGCCGTCACGACGGGGATCGTCGTGCGAATACAGAGAACCGAGGACCACCTGGGAAGTCGTCTTGAGAGCACCGGAGCCAACGGCGATGAACACCAGACCGAGGGTCACACCGACATAGCCCGGCAATAGCGCCAAGCTGATGTGACCGAGCATGACCAGCACCGCGGAGTAGTACAGGGTGCGTTCCGCAGAGAGGATGCGGTCGGCCACCCAGGCGCCCGCCACGCCGGTCAGGTACACCAGGCCACCGTAGGCACCGACGATAGAGAGGGCGGTGGACTTTTCCATCCCCAGACCACCGTCAGCAACGGTGTAGTACAGGTAGTACGCCAGCAGCGCCTGGAGGCCGTAGAAGCTGAAGCGCTCCCACATCTCCACGCCGGAGAGGTTGGCTAGGCCAAAGGGGTGGCCGAAGAAGGTCCGTTCGTTCTGGTGCGCGCTAGAAGAATGCGCGGTTGCTGTGGAGGCTCCGTCTGGTGCGGGAGAATCCTCCGGGTTTGTTTGAGAAGTCATTCGTTAATTCCATCACACCCATCGCGGATTAACGAAGCCATCGGCATAAGTTTTGCAGATTGGTCGCCGTGCCCTTGGCTTAATTCCGATGTCTCATTTGAAGCACGTAATCATCAAACCGGCGCTTTTCAGGGCACGCTTTTGGGATAATCAGGTTCATGAACCTCACTACACACACCTCACGCACCTCCCGCCGGTTCGGCGCTCTTATATTTACTGCGCTGCTCCCCTTTGCTCTAGTGTCGTGCTCAGACGACAGTGACAACGCGCCGGAAACCGTCGCGGAAGATACCACCGCTTCGAGGACTTCCTCGGAATCCAGCGAGCAGGAAAGCCAGGAATCTACCGAACCCACGGGCAACTCAAGCGGAACCAAGAAGAAGCCCAATCCCACTCTCGGTTCCTCGGCGCCTAAGCAGCCTTCCGAAGAAACATCTCCGACAGCATCGAAGCCGCCGCTGCAAGCGAAGGGCAAATGCCACTGGACCAAAGTGGAAAACGCGGTCTCTAAGCCCGGGCGCAACGTTGTCTCTATGTATTGCGACGGTTTCTGGGCCTACGTTGGCACATACCAAACCGATGCCACCTGGATTGAACGCTTCAACGGCAGGGAGTGGGAAGAGGTTGCGCCCGACAGTGAACGCACCTCCGGAATGGGCGGTAGATGCTACACACCGGATTACTTACGCGGATTGGGGGCACCCGAAGGTCTGATCGAGATTGGTGCTACCTGCGAGCTATAGACCGTTAACAAATAGGACGTAAACAAAAAGCACGACTCGAAAGCCGTGCTGAAAAATTTGTACCCCGTACGGGATTTGAACCCGTGTTACCGGCGTGAGAGGCCGGCGTCCTAGGCCGCTAGACGAACGGGGCATTGTTCGTTCGTTGCGTTCGTTGCGAACGAAAGGTAACTCTACACAGTAGTTCCTTTTCCTACCTAATCCGCAGGTGGCGCAGTGTTTCTCGTCGTCTTTTCTCTGTTTGCCGATCGTCTAAAGAAACTATGACGCCACCACGCCGCGGCCTGCCACAAAAACGCCTATCACCAGGTATCTTCAATAGCTGATGAGTGTTGCAGATTCCCCGGACGAGCACCCCGCCGACGAACGCATCGTTCCCACCCTCGGTGGGCAGGTGACCCCGGAGCTTCCTTCCGGGACGTATCACACAGAGGTCGTGCGGGAGCACCGCTGGCTGGATCCCTCCACGTGGAAGGTGATCGCCAAGCGCCTCTACTTTGAGATCTTCTTCAACGCACTATTCGACAAGGGCGCCACGCTGAGCTTCTTCACCCTGCTCACCGGGCTGCCAACCCTGCTGGCCTTCTACGCAATCACCACGCTGGTGCTCGATCAGAACCGCGACCAAGTCACGACCCTCACCGACGAGTTCATCGCGGAGAACATTCCCGATAACTTCCAAAGCAATGCACAGACCGTGGTCAACACGGTCATCGGCTCGACGGAGCAGTCCATCACCATGCTGGTGATCAGCGTGCTGTTCGCCTTGTTCTCTTCTTCCGCATACGTCCGCGCGTTTTCCCGTATGGCAAACGAAATGTACGGGCGGCGCGAAGGCCGCAGCCTCGTCAGAACCTGGGCAGCTATGTGGGGAATCACCGTAGTCTTGGTAATCGGACTGGTCTTCATCGCGGGCGCATACTTCCTGCGCGAAGACATCGCCCGGCCCCTGCTGGACAAGATCGCCGAGCCCCTGAACTGGCAGGGCTTCACTACCTTCGTCCTGGAGCACTTCCTGCCGATCTGGCAGTACGTCCGCTGGCCGGTGATCGTCCTCGTCGCGGTGGTCCTCATCGCCATCCTCTACAACGGCGCCCCCAACGTGCGCTTCGGGCGAATTCGGTGGCTGACAGTCGGTTCCGTGTTTGCACTAATCAGCATCACCATCGTTGGCCTGCTGCTGCAGGTTTACCTGAAGAACTTCGGTGCCGTGGGCCTCTACGGCGCGCTGGGTGGCATCATCGTCGGCCTCACCGGCTTGGTGGTAAGCAACTCCTTGCTACTCCTCGGCGTAAAGCTGGATGCAGAGATAGCCCGCACGCGCGAGCTGCAAGCCGGCATGAACTCCGAGCGCATCATCCAGGTACCACCCCGCTCCTCCGCCGCGGTGGAAGGCTTCAGCCAACTCCACGGTCGCATCGAGGAGCAGGCCGCGCAGCTGCGAAACGAATCGGCGTCAAAAGAACAGTCCAAAGAACAGTCCCAAGAGCACTAGCCCCTGCCCTTTGCCCGACCAGCGAGTTCCCGGCCGGCACCATAGAATCGGTACCTATGAGCCACGAACTGAACTCCACCACCATCGGCGGCCACGTCCGCGCCGCCGCCGGCACCAGCCCCGAGCACGCTTCCACCCGTAAGTTCTGGACGGGACTGTCCCGCAACATCCAAGAGCGGATCGCCGACGATTGGGAACGCACCCGCCAGACCTACAACGCCACCCGCCAGCAGCACTACTTCTCCGCGGAGTTCCTGATGGGCCGCGCGCTTCTGAATAACCTCACCAACCTCGGCCTGGTGGAGGAGGCTCAGGCCGCTGCCCGCGAGCTCGGCCACGAGCTCACCGACGTACTGGAAGTGGAAAACGATGCCGCCCTGGGCAACGGTGGCCTGGGCCGCCTGGCCGCCTGCTTCCTGGATTCCGCCGTCACCCAGGACTACCCCGTCACCGGCTACGGCATCCTCTACCGCTTCGGCCTGTTCCGCCAGTCCTTCGACAACGGCTTCCAGGTGGAGCGTCCGGACCCGTGGCGCGAGGAGGAATACCCCTTCACCATCCGCCGGGCCTCCGACCAGCTGGTCGTGCACTTCGACGACATGAAGGTCCGCGCGATCCCCTACGACATGCCCATCACTGGCTACGGCACCCACAACGTGGGCACCCTGCGCCTGTGGAAATCCGAGCCGTGGGAGGAGTTCGACTACGACGCTTTCAACTCCCAGCACTTCACCGAGGCCATCATCGAGCGCGAGCGCGTCAGCGACATCTGCCGTGTGCTCTACCCGAACGACACAACCTACGAGGGTAAGAAGCTGCGCGTGCGCCAGCAGTACTTCTTCACCTCCGCCTCCCTGCAGGCGATGATCCGCAGCCATCTGGCCCACCACGGGCACCTGAATAACTTCGCGGAATACCACTCCGTGCAGCTGAACGATACCCACCCGGTGCTGGCCATCCCGGAGCTCATGCGCCTGCTCATGGACGAGCACGGCATGGGCTGGGAGGAAGCCTGGGAGATCGTCTCCAACACCTTCGCCTACACCAACCACACTGTCCTCACCGAGGCCCTGGAGCAGTGGGATCAGCAGATCTTCCAGCAGCTGTTCTGGCGCGTCTGGGAGATCATCGCCGAGATCGACCGTCGCTTCCGCATCGAACGCTCGGCGGAGGGCATTGATGGCGTCACCATCCAAAGAATGGCCCCGATCCAACACGGCGTGGTGCACATGGCGTGGATCGCCTGCTACGCCGCGTACTCCGTCAACGGCGTGGCCGCGCTGCACACGGAGATCATCAAGCGCGAAACCCTGGGCGATTGGTATGCGCTGTGGCCGGAGAAGTTCAACAACAAAACCAACGGTGTTACGCCACGCCGCTGGCTGCGGATGATTAACCCTCGCCTGTCTGCGCTGCTGACTCGTCTTTCGGGTGGTGACGCCTGGGTCACCGACCTCGACAACCTCAAGGAACTGCGCAGCTACGCTTCCGACGAGAGCGTCATGCAGGAGCTCCGTGAGATCAAGGCCGCCAACAAGCGCGACTTTGCCGAGTGGATCGCCGAGCGCCAGGGCGTGGTCATCGACCCGGATTCCATCTTCGACGTACAGATCAAGCGCCTGCACGAGTACAAGCGCCAGCTACTGAACGCCCTGTACGTGCTGGACCTGTACTTCCGCATCAAGGAGGACCACGAACGCGACCTGCCGCCGCGGACCGTCATCTTCGGTGCGAAGGCCGCGCCGGGCTACACGCGGGCGAAGGCCATCATCAAGCTAATCAACGCGATCGCGGATCTGGTGAACAACGATCCGGTGGTTTCCCCGCTGCTGAAGGTCGTGTTCGTGGAGAACTACAACGTCTCCCCTGCCGAGCACATCCTGCCGGCCTCCGATGTTTCGGAGCAGATCTCTACCGCGGGCAAGGAGGCATCCGGCACCTCCAACATGAAGTTCATGATGAACGGCGCGCTGACGCTGGGCACCATGGACGGCGCGAACGTGGAGATCGTGGATTCCGTTGGCGAAGAGAACGCCTACATCTTCGGCGCCCGCGAGGAGGAGCTGCCGGAGCTGCGCGCGGACTACAAGCCCTACGAGCTGTACGAATCCGTGCCCGGCCTGAAGCGCGCCCTGGACGCGCTGGATAACGGCACCCTGCACGACGAGTTCACGGGCTGGTTCTACGACCTGAAGCAGTCGCTGATCCACGGCTACGGCGAAGGTGCTTCCGACACCTACTACGTGCTGGGTGACTTCGCGGACTACCGCGAGGTGCGCGACCGCATGGCCACCGACTACGCCACCGACCCGCAGGGCTGGGCGCAAAAGGCGTGGGTGAACATCTGCGAGTCCGGGCGCTTCTCCTCCGACCGCACGATCCGCGACTACGCCACGGAAGTCTGGAAGCTGGAGCCCGCGCCGATTGACGAATAATGCTCGACCTGTACCGGCGCAGGTTGGGGCGTCAAAAGAAGGTGTAAAACAGGGGCGTTAAGAAACCGTAAAGAGTCATTAGCACCGGGCACCACCGGTGTTGTTATATCTACATGCTTTATGACTTTTTAATGGTTGCAGTAACCTGCGCGCTGTTCGGCGCAATGGGAGCCGCCTTGAAGGCGGTGGACAAGCTATGAGCTGGGAACTGATCGTCGGTGGGATCCTTGGGATCCTGGCCATCATCTACCTTTTGGTTGCCCTGTTGAACCCGGAGAGGTTCTCATGAGCGGGGCCATCACAGGGTGGATCCCTGTCATCATGGTCATCATTGCCCTGGCGGCCTGCTACGTGCCGCTGGGCAACTACATGGCCGCCACGTTCACATCCAAGAAGCACAATGCCTTCGAACGTGGCTTCTACCGGCTGATTGGTGTGAATCCTGACGGCCAGCAAAAGTGGACCCGCTACTGCGCGAGCCTGCTGGCCTTTTCCGCCATCAGTGTCGTGTTCGTTTACCTGCTGCAGCGCGTGCAGCAGGCGCTGCCCCTGAACCACGGCAAGGAGCCCGTGCACTGGGACCAGGCGTGGAACACCGCCGTATCCTTCACGACTAACACCAACTGGCAGTCCTACTCCGGTGAGACGGCCATGACCATCCTCACCCAGATGGCGGGTCTTGCGGTACAGAACTTCGTGTCCGCCGCCGTGGGCATCACCGTGGCCATCGCGCTGATTCGTGGCCTGGCCAACCGCATGGGCAATGGCCAGATCGGCAACTTCTGGGTCGACCTGACCCGCGCGGTCTTCCGCGTCCTGCTGCCGATGGCGATCATCGGCGCGATCCTGCTGATCTCCCAGGGCGCGATCCAGAACTTCCACGCTCCAACTACCGTGGACACGATCACGGGTGGCCAGCAGACCATCCCGGGTGGCGCGGTGGCCTCGCAGGAGGTCATCAAGGAGCTGGGCACCAACGGTGGTGGCTATTTCAACGCAAACTCCGCCCACCCGTTTGAGAACCCGAACGCATGGACCAACATGCTGGAGATCTTCCTCATCCTGGTGATTCCGGTAAGCCTGACGCGCACCTTCGGCAAGATGGTGAACGACACGCGCCAGGGTTGGGCCGTTCTGGCGGCCATGGCCGTTCTGTACTTCTCCTCCCTGGCAATCGTGATGTCCAACGAAACCTCCCTGGCTGCGTTCCAGGGCGGTGGCATGGAGGGCAAGGAGTACCGCCTGGGCGTGCTTCCTTCCTCTTTCTTCGCCGTCACCACGACGATGACGTCGACGGGTGCGGTGGACTCTTTCCACTCCAGCTACCATCCGTTGGCAGGCGGCATGCTGATTCTGGACATGATGCTGGGCGAGATCTCCCCTGGTGGTGTGGGCACTGGCCTGTACGGCATGCTCATGATCGCCCTGCTCAGCGTATTCGTCGCGGGCCTGATGGTCGGCCGCACCCCGGAGTACCTCGGCAAGCGCATCGGCGTTTCCGAAATCACGAAGGTCAGCCTGTACATCCTGGTCATGCCGACGTTGGTGCTGGCAGGCGTGGGTATTTCCACCATGCTGTCTTCTACCCGCGACTCGGTTTCTGCCGACGGTCCGCACGGCTTCAGCGACATTGTTTACGCCTACACCTCGGCCTCTAACAACAACGGTTCCGCGTTCGCCGGCTTTGGTGCAGACACCCCGTGGTTCAACATCACCCTGGGTCTGTGCATGTTGCTGGGTCGCTTCCTACCAATCATCTTCGCGCTGGCACTAGCCGGAAGCTTCGCTAAGCAAAAGCCGGCTGCCGAAACCGCCGGCACTCTACCCACCCACCGCCCGCAATTCGTGGGAGTGATGGTCGGTATCGCCATCATCGTTGGCGCCCTGACCTTCCTGCCCACCCTGGTCCTCGGCCCATTGACGGAGGCTTTGTCATGACAATCCTAAATGCTCCTTCCCGCTCCGAAGCGAAGCGTGCGAAGACCCCGGCCAAGCACGACAAGAACAAAAGCGAGGGCGCTTTTTCCGCCGCCCAGTTGAAGAAGGCTCTGCCATTGGCGCTGAAAAAGATGGATCCGCGCCTGCTGTACAAGACACCAGTGATGTTCCTGGTGGAGGTCGGCGCGCTATTCACCTTTGTTTTGGCGATCGCGCATCCTTCCCTTTTCACCTGGTCAATCACCGTGTGGCTGTGGCTGACCGTACTGTTTGCCACCTTGGCCGAATCTGTGGCCGAGGGGCGCGGTAAGGCACAGGCGGACGCCCTGCGTTCCACCCGCACCCAGTCGAATGCTCTAAAGTTCACCGGTTCCGATGCGAATGATCCCCACCTGGCACCGGCGCTGGAGAACTCCGGCGCGGGCATGCAGGAGGTTACCGAGGAGGTCTCCAGCGAGTCCCTTCTTCCGGGCGATATCGTGCTGGTCAGCGCCGGTAACGTGATTCCCGCCGACGGCGACGTCATCATGGGCGCCGCCAGTGTGGACGAATCCGCCGTCACCGGCGAATCCGCGCCCGTCATCCGCGAATCTGGCGGTGACCGCTCCGCCGTCACGGGTGGTACCCGCGTGCTCTCCGATGCAATTGCTATCCGCGTAACCAGCAAGCCGGGCGAGTCCTTTATGGACCGCATGATCGGCCTGGTCGAGGGCGCCGAGCGTAAGAAGACCCCGAACGAGTTGGCCTTGGGCACCCTGCTGATCGTGCTGACGATCATCTTCATGATCGTGGTACTGACTCTGGCCCCGATGGCTGCGTTCAACGGCGCCGAGCAGTCCCCCGTGGTACTGGTCGCCCTGCTTGTCTGCCTGATCCCCACCACCATCGGCGCGCTTCTGTCCGCCATTGGCATCGCGGGCATGGACCGCTTGGTGCAGCACAACGTGCTGGCCATGTCCGGCCGCGCCGTCGAGGCCGCGGGCGACGTAGCCACCCTGCTGCTGGATAAGACGGGCACCATCACCATCGGCGACCGTCAGGCCAGCGAGTTCGTCGCCATGGAGGGCATCAACCAGGAAGAGCTCGTCTACGCCTGCCAGCTATCTTCTTTGGCCGACGAGACCCCGGAAGGCCGTTCCATCGTGCAGCTCGCCGAGAAGCAGTCCGGTCTGACCATCCCGGAAGAGAGCTTCCGCGACGCGGAGTTCATCCCCTTTACCGCGCAGACTCGTATGAGTGGCATCCAGCTGCCCTCCGGCGCCGGAGAACACACGGAATGGTCCGCAAGCCACCAGGCAGCGAACCGCAAGATCGTCAAGGGCGCAGCCTCCGAGGTTGCCAAGCTCGTGACAAACCTCGGCGGAGACGTCCCGCCGTCCATCACCGACGTGGTCAACGACATCTCCAACAGCGGTGGCACCGCACTGGTCGTAGCAGAAATCGCCCTAAACTCCCAGGGCGAGGACCTCACCGGCCGAGTGTTGGGCGTCATCCATCTCAAAGACGTAGTAAAGCCGGGCATGACAGAGCGCTTCGAGCAGCTACGCAAGATGGGCATCCGCACCGTCATGGTCACCGGCGATAACGCCCTGACCGCAAAAGCCATCGCTGCCGAGGCGGGCGTGGATGACGTCCTCGCAGAGGCAACCCCGGAGCAGAAACTGGAGCTGATCCGCAAGGAACAAGCCAAGGGCCGCCTCGTGGCCATGACCGGCGACGGCACCAACGACGCTCCCGCCCTGGCCCAGGCCGACGTGGGCGTGGCGATGAACACCGGCACCACCGCAGCCAAAGAGGCCGGCAACATGGTGGACCTGGATTCCGACCCGACCAAGCTCATCGACGTCGTGGCCATCGGCAAGCAGCTACTGATCACCCGCGGTGCCCTGACCACCTTCAGCATCGCCAATGACATTGCGAAATACTTCGCCATCATTCCCGCGATGTTCGTGGTGGCCTTCCCAGGCCTGTCAGCGCTGAACATCATGCGCCTGCACTCCCCCGAATCCGCGATCCTGTCCGCCGTGATCTTCAACGCGCTGGTCATTATCGCGCTGATCCCGCTGGCGCTGAAGGGCGTGAAGTACCGTGCGGGTTCGGCAGCCTCGCTGCTGTCGCGCAACCTGACCATCTTTGGTTTGGGTGGCGTGATCGTACCGTTCATCGGCATCAAGATCATCGACCTGATTATCTCCGGAGTCTTCGGGCTCTAACCCTCTTGGGCTGGCAACCGCCGGCCCGCTTTGAAAGGAAACACAGAGAACAATGGCACGCGCAACATCTAACAACGGCTTGCGTCTGGCCTCCACCACGGTGCGCATCTTCTTCCTGCTGACGTTGATCCTGGGCATCATCTACCCAGCGTTCATGGTCGGAGTGGGGCGAATCATGCCCGCCAAGGCGGACGGATCGATGATCACCAACGCCGAAGGCCAGGCCGCCGGTTCCTCCCTGATCGCCCAGGAAGTCACGAAACCGGGCTTCTTCTACCCTCGCCCTTCTGCTGCTGGGGATACTGGTTATGACGCCATGTCGTCCTCCGCCACCAACCTGTCCCCCTACAGCAAGGAGTACCAGGAGGCCATTGCCTCCAAGCGCGACGAGGTTGCCCAGCGCGAGGGTGTCTCCCCCGACGAGGTTCCGGTGGACGCGGTGACCTCCTCCGGTTCCGGCTTGGATCCGCACATCTCCACCGCCTATGCGAAGTTGCAGACTCCGCGTGTGGCGAAGGAGCGCAATCTGGACCAGCAGAAAGTGGAGCAGCTGGTATCGGAGGCCACCGAGGGCAACTACACAGGTAGCGCCGACGGTGCGCCGGTGAACGTGGTCAAGCTGAATAAGGCGCTCAGCGAGCTATAGCGCGCTAGGCCCTTTGCGCGGGCACAAACACGTGCCCGCATTTTCCGGGCGCGGACAGCCTGGCGGTGTAAAACAGGCACTAGCGCTCGGACGCGTGGCGTCCAAAAAATTTTCGGCGCACGATAAAAACAGGAGTAACGACAATGACTAAGCGTGGCACTTTGAAGGTGTACCTCGGCTTCGCCCCTGGCGTGGGCAAGACGTATGCCATGCTTAGCGAAGCTCACGACCTATACGACCGCGGGCGGGACGTGCTGATCGGCATCGTGGAAGATCACGGCCGCGAACGCACCCGAAAGCTCACCGAGGGGCTGCCGACCCTACCGCGCAAATCGGTTCCCTACCGCGGCGGCCACTACGAGGAGCTGGACCTCGAGGCAGCGCTCGAAGCGCACCCGGAGATCGTCCTGGTTGACGAGTTGGCACACACCGTAGTGGGCGAGAACAACGCGGATAGCAGCCGCCCGGCCGAGGCGATCAAGCGCTGGCACGACGTGTACGCGCTGCTGGATGCTGGCATCGACGTCATCTCCACGATGAACATCCAGCATCTGGAATCCCTCAACGACGTGGTCTCGGCTGTCACCGGTACGCGCCAGCTAGAGACCGTGCCGGACCAGGTGCTTCGGGACGCCGACGAGATCGAGCTGGTGGACCTCTCCCCAGACGCTTTGCGGATCCGCTTGGCCCGCGGTGAGGTTTACCGCCAGCAACAGGCCGAGACCGCGCTGAATAACTACTTTCGCGTAGGCAACCTGACCGCCCTGCGCGAGCTGAGTCTGTTGTGGTTGGCCGACAAGGTCGACGAGGGGCTGGCGAAATACCGCGAAGACAAAAAGATCGAGGAGAACTGGCCGACCCGCGAGCGCGTAGTGGTCGCCGTGCGCGGCGATGAGGTGTCCGAGGCGCTGATCCGCCGCGGGGCTCGCATCACCCAGCGCGTGGCCGGGCGCGAGATGCTGGTGGTCTACGTCTCCGGCGCCGACGAAGCTTTGGGGGTTGATCTCCCCGAGCGGCTGCGGCGCCTACAGGAACTCACCGAATCCCTCGACGGACAGTGGCGCGTGATCGAAGGCGATGACATTGCCAACACCCTGTTAGAGTTCGCGCGGACCGTCAACGCCTCGCAGTTGGTGATCGGACTGGGCACGCGCATGAGCCGACTGTTTAGCTCCACTGCCCACAAGATCATCGACGGTTCCGGGCGTATCGACGTGCACATCGTTTCTACATCTAGTGTCTCGTCCGACGATGGTGCCACGAAGATGTCTAAGAGAGCGCTTCGGAAAGCTTCCCAGTTAATGGGGCTCACGCGGGATCGCGGGACGGGACTGGATACTTCGAAGCAGCTCAGCCCCACTCGCCGCTGGATCGGCTGGTTGCTGGCCGTGCCAGGCCCCATCCTCTTAACGCTCCTCGTGCTGCCATTCTTCCGCGAAAACGGAGCCTTGGGTTCGATCCTTTTGGGCTATTTGACGATCGCAGTTTTCGCAGCCCTGGCCGGTGGATTCGGCCCGGCTATCGTGGCGGTGATCATCGGCTCGGTCATGGCCAACTGGTTCTTTACACACCCCTATCACACCCTCACGGTGACCGAGCCGGCAAACCTGGTGCAGATCATCCTGTTCTTTGTCATTTCTGCAGCGGTGGCGGTGGTCGTGGATATTGCAGAGAGGCGCCGCGCTATTGCCAACCGGCGCCTCGGCCAGGCCGTTGTGCTCTCCGACTTAGCACGCGGTGCGCTGGACGAAGGCGACGACATCCGCAGTCTGCTTGCTCGTTTGCGGGAAACCTTCAACCTGGAGCGGGTAGATCTACAGCAGTATTCGAAGGAACGCAAGAAGTGGGTCACGATGGCAACCACCGATCCGGGTGGCATCGGTGTGCCGTGGCCTAGTAAAAAGGCACCGTCGCATGTCGGTGCAGGTGATGGCATGCGCTTTGTCCTCGACGGGCGCGATCTGACCCCTGCCGAGGATGCGATGATCGAAGCCCACGGCGCCCGCATCACCGCGATTTACGACCGCGAGGAGATCGATGCAATGCGCCGGGCAACGGCCGCGCTGGAGGCCGGAAACCGTGTGGGCACCGCTCTACTCACCGCGGTGTCCCACGACCTGCGCACTCCCCTGGCCGGTATCAAGGCCGCGGTCAGTGCGCTGAACATGGACGACATGGAGTTGGATGAAGAATCCCGATCGCTGCTGATGGAAACCATCGAATCCAGCACCGATCGGCTGGAGACCGTCATCGGCAATCTGCTGGACATGAGCCGCGTGAATTCCAACACCGTCGCCGTGCACCGCGCCAAGGTGCACTACAACACCGTGGTCGAAGCAGTTCTGGCGGAGCTGCCCGAGGCAACACAGCACGTCGATTCTTTTATTGACGCCACCGTTCCGCCCGTCTTAGGCGATGCGGGTCTAGTGCAACGCATTATTGCGAACATTGTGGTTAATGCTCGTACCTACGCGCCGAATTCCCGGATCGAACTGCACGCCCAGCAGGTTCCAGCGGGCGCCGACGATAAGACAGGCGCAGAAGCTAGCACCGTGGAGCTTGCAATTGTCGACCACGGCCCAGGCTTCCCCTCGGAGCACCTTAATGACGTGTTCACCCCCTTCCAACGCCTCGGCGATCAATCGGCAAACCAGAACGGGCTGGGTTTGGGCTTGGCTGTCGCCCACGGCTTTGCCGAAGCCATGAACGGAACCCTCGAAGCCCGTAACACCCCAGGTGGAGGCGCCACACTGGTTCTATCCCTGCCAACGGCAACGGGGGAATCAGAAGATGGGGAAGAGCGTGGCGTCCAGAAGAAGGTACAAGGAGAAGCGCCATGAGCGGCGAACAGATTTTGATGGTCGAAGATGACGTAGCGCTAGCTAACGCGGTGCTAGTAACCCTGCGGGCGCGCGGCTACGACGTACAGGTAGCGACGACGGCGACGAAGGCGATTCAGGTGGCCTCGAAGTGGCATCCGCAGGCGGTGCTGCTAGACCTGGGACTGCCGGATCTGAGTGGCCTGGAGGTGCTGCGCGCGCTACGGAATTGGACGGATATTCCCGTGCTGGTGGTTTCCGCACGCCACGACGAATCGGGCAAGATCAACGCACTGGATGAGGGCGCGGACGACTACGTAATCAAACCATTTTCCGTCGGCGAACTACTGGCCAGACTACGGGCGGCGCTGCGTAGAGCGCCCGGCGCGCCGATCCCGGAGGAGCCCGTGGTGGAGACCTCCGACGGACGCGTAGTGTTTGATCTGCCGAACCAGCGGGTGACCGTCGACGGGCAGGACGTGCATCTGACCCCGCGGGAATGGGGCATTGCCGAGCACATGATTCGCCACCGCGGAACTCTGGTGACAAAGGTGGAGCTGCTGCAAGCGGTGTGGGGGCAGGCCTACAAGAAGGAGACGAACTACCTGCGGGTCTATATCTCTCAGCTGAGGTCGAAGCTGGAGGTTGATCCGAGTAACCCACAGTACTTCACGACCGAGACGGGCATCGGCTACCGCCTGGTGCTGTGACGCGGTGCCGCCGGCGCCGGCGAAGGGTCAACCAACACCGTGATTGAGTTCACCTGACGGCCATGTTGCCGTAAACCTGGCGCAAAAAAGAGGTGGAAACATGTGTCTGGTTTTATTCATAATTCGCACATAGATAGGCGCGGCTCTTCATGCAGCTCAACAACTTCAAAAACTCGGTCTCCCAGCGTGCACAGCGTAAGGTCGCAGGGATTTCTCTGGCTCTGGCGGTAATTCCCTTCGCAGCAGTCCCCGCGGCTAACGCGACGGTCGGCTCGCAGGCCGTGGTCGGCTCTACCCTGGGATCCTCCGGCTTCGGCTCCTCGGCTGGGTCTTCTGCTGGGTCTACTGCCGGCTCATCCCTACCTGGTTCCAGCGGCCCTGCTGGCTCCTTGCAGCCGGGCAACCCAGGTAACCCAGGCACCCCGGACGCACAGTCCACGTTCGAGCGCACCGTCACCTACCCGGTATACGAGAACCGTCCCGATGGTGAGGACAAGTCTGCGGAGACCGTGGCGGAGATCTCCACGGTCTCCAAGGACGGCAAGACGCTAATCCACACGGATGCCCTGGCACAGCGCATCGGATTCATCGACATCAGCGACCCGAACGCTCCGAAGGGCCTGGGCACCCTGGATCTGAAGGCACAGGGCCACGCCAAGGACGAGCCGACCTCTGTGGCCGTGTACGGCGATTACCTGCTGGTGGTTATCGACGAGACGGCCGGGGACTTCGCGAACCCGAAGGGGCGTGTGGATATCGTGCGTATCTCCGACCGCACCCGCGTTTCTTCCATCGACTTGAAGGGCCAGCCGGACTCCATCGCCATCTCCCCCGCTGGCGCACCGGGCAAGCCGACGGCCGCGATCGCTATGGAGAACCAGCGCGACGAAGATCTGAACGACGGCAACCTGCCGCAGCTGCCCACCGGCTTTGTGCAGACCATCGACCTGTCCGGGGATGCCAAGGACTGGAAGGCCACCCCGATCCGCTTCGAGGATGACAACGGCAAGCTGCTGGACGCAGTAAAGAAGGCCGGGCTCGACACCCCAGAGGACCTGGAGCCGGAGTACGTCAGCATTAACGGCAAGAACCAGCTGGCCGTCACCCTGCAGGAGAACAACGGTGTGGCCATCATCGACCTGCAGACCAACCGCATCACCAACGTCTTCAGCGCAGGCAGCGCCGAAGTCAAGGGCGTGGACACCCAGTCCGACAAGCTCATCAACCCCACCGACACTCTGCCAGCCACCCCGCGCGAGCCGGACGCCATCGCCTGGATCGACGATAACCACGTAGCCACCGCCAACGAGGGCGACTGGAAGAGTGGCACCCGCGGCTGGACCGTCTTCGATGCCAGCGGCAAGATCGTCTGGGATGCCGGCAACTCCGTGGAGAACCTGGCCATCCGCCACGGCCTGCACAACAACAAGCGCGCCAAGAAGAAGGGCGTGGAAATCGAGGGGATCGCCACCGCCAAGATGAACGGCACCAACTACGCCTTCGTCGGCTCCGAGCGCTCCAACTTCGTTGCCGTGTACAACGTCAACGATCCGGCGAACCCGCAGTTCGTGCAGATGCTGTTCACCACCAATGGCCCGGAGGGAATCCTGCCGATCCCGGAGCGGAACATGCTCGCTGTATCCAGCGAGGTCGACGAGGCAGACAACGCCGTGCGTAGCGCGGTGACGCTATATCGTCTGGGTGGCGAGGAATCCCAGCCCTCCATTGTTTCCGCCGACCAGGGCGATGCGCCGATCGGCTGGGGTGCGCTGGGCGCTCTGACCGCCGATCCGAAGGACGCCAACCGCCTGTACGCGGCCTCCGACTCCGCGTACGCGAACGGCTGGGTTTACACGATCGATGCCTCCAAGCAGCCGGCCGTGATCACCGAACGCCGCGCAGTGAAGCGTGACGGTGCCCCGGCTGAGGATCTGGACATCGAAGGAATTTCCGTGGCTGCCGACGGGGGCTTCTGGATCGCTTCCGAGGGCAAGAAGGGCAAGGATAACCGTCTCTTCCACACCGATAAAGACCTCAACATCACCTCTGCGGTCGAACTACCTGCCGACGTGGCTGAGCACATCGGCAAGTGGGGACTAGAGGGCGTCAGTTCCACAAAGGACGAAAACGGCGTGGAACAGCTCTTCGTCGCCGTGCAGCGACCGCTGTGGAAGGACCCGGAGGCGAAGGACCGCGAGGCGCTAGAGGGCGACAACACCACGCGCATCGGCAAGTACGACACGAAGACCAAGCAGTGGCAGTGGTTCGGCTACGAGCTGGAGAAGTCGGCCGGCAAGGGCGACTGGATGGGTCTGTCGGAGATCACCGCGCTGGACGATAAGCACCTGCTGGTGATCGAGCGCGATAAGCTGAACGGTCCGGACGCCAAGGTCAAGCGCGTAATGAAGGTGACGCTGCCCGAGGGTAGTGCTGAGGGGGCAGCCGCTGGCGCGAACGGTGACGCCAGTGGTGGCGCGCTGCCGATGGTGAACAAGGAGCTGGCCGTGGACGTGCTGCCGAAGCTGCGCGCGACGAACGGCTGGACCCAGGAGAAGCTGGAGGGCTTCACCATCGCGGCGGATGGCCAAATGTACGCGGTGACGGATAACGACGCTCTGGAGGATGCCACCGGCGAGACCGTCTTCCTGCGCCTGGGTAAGGTGAAGTAGCCAGGCTCAAAGCCAGCTGGCGGATCGGGGAGCCTTCGTTCCCCGAGGCCGCATGCCGTGCGGCTAAGGCGTCCTTGGCTATTCACCCCACTACTTACCCCCCCTGCTAACCCCCAATAAATCTGTAGAAAATCAATAACCCCGGTGATGTACGTCTAAAACGCAGGGATCGCTCCGGGGCTTTCAATGCAATCCTAACACTGAAACGTATGCAATCCAACGGCAACGCAGGAAACAACCTGGATAAGTGGTTTTCACCAGAACGGATGAAAACCTACAGTTTCCACTCCGACCCGGAAGCTCTCTACCTTTGGAACACACGCATCACCAAAGCCTTCCTTGAGGATATTCAGCACGTCGAGGTACTGCTCCGTAACTGTGTCGATGCAGCGGTGTCTTCAAAATACGGACATCAGTGGTACACGAATACGGACATCCCGTTCAATGCTCAGGCTAAGAAATCCATTCGAAAAGCTGAGCGGCGCGCCGGATCCGCCAGGAATACATCACCACCACCAGGTCGAGTTATCGCAGAGCTTAGTTTTGATTTCTGGAGATTTCTGTTTACCAATACCTACTCATCCACCATCTGGCCATTGGTCCAGAAAACTCTACATGCGATTCCCCAGTCAAACTCCACAAAGAGGTCAACTCATATCGGCGTGGCGTCATTACAGGATTTCAGACGCGAAGTCGACGTCATCTATACCTTGCGAAACCGTTGTGCACATCACGAGCCAATAGTTAAACCTAATTTGAAATTCGAAGATGCTGCGTTAGATCGAGTACAAGACGCCCTGTCTCTTGTCGCTAACTGGATCAATCCGCAAGCAGCACAATGGATAGAATCGAATTCCAGGATTCCGGATTTGCGTCGCACGAGGCCTTAGGCCAGCAAAGCACGCCCCCTGTCCCGTTACCTTGTGAGTGTCCCCGATAATGGGGATAGTCGCTGGTCCCGGTATGGCTTACCTGCCCTGTAGTTTCCATAATCCGGGGGGTGTTGCCGCCGGGTGCCAGGACTTTCGATGACAGCTGATAGGGACACGGCCAGTTTTAAACTAGGTCTCTTTGTAACGTGGGTGCTTCTAACGAAGGTCATGACACCAGCGACTGGAACAACGCCATACCCATCTCGTTTTCTAGGAGCTCATCATGTCTCCGGAGCATTCCATCGACATATTCCTTGGGTTAGACGTCGGCAAATCTGAACACCACGCCTGCGCCTTAGACCGTGATGGCAACAAGGTCTTCGACAAACCGTTGCCTCAACTCGAATCCGAACTAGCAGGCGTTTTTCACCAGCTTCAGAAGCTTGGCACCGTGCTCGTGATCGTCGACCAACCCAACACCATCGGCGCACTACCGATTGCTGTAGCCCGGGACTGCGGTTGCGAAGTCGGATACCTGCCAGGTCTTGCGATGCGCAAAGCTGCAGATCTCTATCCGGGACGTGCAAAAACAGACAAACGCGACGCATTCATCATCGCCGACACCGCCCGCACAATGCCCCACACGCTACGTGCCGTCGACCGCAATGATGAGGTACTCTCCGCCCTAAAGATGCTGTCCGGCTTCGATGATGACATCGCCCGCGATTGCACTCGCACTGTCAATCGGCTTCGCAGTGTCCTCACCCAGATCTACCCCAGCCTGGAACGAGTTTTTGCTGGTAGCACCCTGACTCGCACGCCGATCCTGGAATTATTGATCCATTACAAGGGACCGCAGGGGCTAAAAAGAGCCGGATACCAACGAGTGTTGAACTGGATGATCAAGCGCACACGTAAAGACCCCACCCCGCTGGTAGACGACATTTTTACAGCGCTGAAAGCTCAAACAGTCACCGTGCCTGGAAGCGATGCCGCCGAGTTAGTAATTCCTCAACTGGCTGCAAACATCCAGGCCCTCAAAGAGCAACGAAACACCATTGCTGAGCAGGTTGAAGAGATGCTCGCTGATTTCCCTTTTTGTGAGGTCTTGATGAGTATGCCCGGAGTCGGCATCAAGACCGCAGCGCAGATCCTTCTTGCGATCGGTGATGGCTCCGACTTCGCTAGTGCTGGCCACTTAGCTGCTTATGCTGGAATAGCACCCGTGACTAGACGATCAGGTTCGTCGATCAGAGGTGAGTTCCCGGCACGGTCAGGCAATAAACGACTGAAAAACGCCTTGTTCTACTCCGCATTCGCAGTTATCCGCAGCCACGAACCGTCACGGCGGTATTACGAACGCAAACGCGCTGAAGGAAAACGCCACAACGCAGCAGTCATCTGCCTGGCACGACGCCGATGCAATGTCATCTACGCGATGCTGAAAAACAAGGAGTTCTTCCGCGAAATCCCGCCACGCCCCGTCGCCGCATAAAGCCCCAAAGACGAAGCCGACCAGCACACGCTGGCCGGCTCCTAGGCACGCCTAAGAAACTACTCCCAAGACTG